>NZ_CP150203.1:140000-805625 GCF_037969725.1 Paenibacillus sp. FSL W8-0426
CTTTTTGGAGTAAGGTTTGGGGCCATAGCTCAGCTGGGAGAGCGCCTGCCTTGCAAGCAGGAGGTCAGCGGTTCGATCCCGCTTGGCTCCACCAACAATGATTTTCTAAGCTTGTTCTTTGAAAACTGGATATCGAAACGAAAAATGCGAATTAGAACATTCCTTTTAGCTGAACTTGTGTCAGAACAAGTTTATATATTAGCGAAAACTGCATTGCTCATCCGAGCAATTGGTTAAGCTACTAAGAGCACACGGAGGATGCCTAGGCGCTAGGAGCCGATGAAGGACGTGGCGAACAACGATACTGCCTCGGGGAGCTGTAAGCAAGCTTTGATCCGGGGATGTCCGAATGGGGAAACCCAGCTGGCGTAATACCCAGTTACTCTTGTCTGAATACATAGGGCAGGAGAGGCATACCAGGGGAACTGAAACATCTAAGTACCCTGAGGAAGAGAAAACAATAGTGATTCCGTCAGTAGCGGCGAGCGAACGCGGAACAGCCCAAACCAGGGAGCTTGCTCTCTGGGGTTGTGGGACGTCTCACATGGAGTTACAAAGGAGCCGGTTAAACGAAGAGGTCTGGAAAGGCCCGCCATAGAAGGTAAAAGCCCTGTAATTGAAAGTCTGCTCCCTCCGAGACGGATCCCGAGTAGTGCGGGGCACGTGAAACCCCGTATGAATCCGGCAGGACCATCTGCCAAGGCTAAATACTTCCTAGCGACCGATAGTGAAGCAGTACCGTGAGGGAAAGGTGAAAAGCACCCCGGAAGGGGAGTGAAATAGAACCTGAAACCGTGTGCTTACAAGAAGTCAGAGCCCATTTTAGGGGTGATGGCGTGCCTTTTGTAGAATGAACCGGCGAGTTACGTTCCCGTGCAAGGTTAAGGTGAGAAGCCGGAGCCGCAGCGAAAGCGAGTCTGAATAGGGCGACATAGTACGTGGACGTAGACCCGAAACCGGGTGATCTACCCCTGTCCAGGGTGAAGGTGCGGTAACACGCACTGGAGGCCCGAACCCACGCACGTTGAAAAGTGCGGGGATGAGGTGGGGGTAGCGGAGAAATTCCAATCGAACTCGGAGATAGCTGGTTCTCCCCGAAATAGCTTTAGGGCTAGCCTCGGAAAACAGAGTCGTGGAGGTAGAGCACTGATTGGGTGCGGGGCCCGCAAGGGTTACCAAGCTCAGTCAAACTCCGAATGCCATAGACTTACTTCCGGGAGTCAGACAGTGAGTGCTAAGATCCATTGTCAAAAGGGAAACAGCCCAGACCATCAGCTAAGGTCCCCAAGTGTGTGTTAAGTGGGAAAGGATGTGGAGTTGCACAGACAACCAGGATGTTGGCTTAGAAGCAGCCATCATTGAAAGAGTGCGTAATAGCTCACTGGTCGAGTGACTCTGCGCCGAAAATGTAACGGGGCTAAACACACCACCGAAGCTATGGCTTGATCTTATGATCAGGGGTAGGGGAGCGTTGTATGTACGTTGAAGGTGTACCGTAAGGAGCGCTGGAGAGCATACAAGTGAGAATGCCGGTATGAGTAACGAAAAGATCAGTGAGAATCTGATCCGCCGAAAGCCTAAGGGTTCCTGAGGAAGGTTCGTCCGCTCAGGGTAAGTCGGGACCTAAGGCGAGGCCGAAAGGCGTAGTCGAAGGACAACAGGTCGAAATTCCTGTACCACCGTAAATCGTTACGAGCGATGGGGGGACGCAGTAGGGTAGTGACGCAGGCTGATGGATGCCTGTCCAAGCAGTGAGGCTGGTTAGTAGGCAAATCCGCTAACCGCAAGGCTGAGCTGTGATGGGGAGTGAAAATTACAGTAGCGAAGGTCATGATCTCACACTGCCAAGAAAAGCCTCTAGCCAGATGAAGGTGCCCGTACCGCAAACCGACACAGGTAGGCGAGAAGAGAATTCTAAGGCGCGCGGAAGAACTCTCGTTAAGGAACTCGGCAAAATGACCCCGTAACTTCGGGAGAAGGGGTGCCCCGGTAGTGTGAATAGCACGAGGGGGCCGCAGTGAAAAGGCCCAAGCGACTGTTTAGCAAAAACACAGGTCTGTGCGAAGCCGTAAGGCGAAGTATACGGGCTGACGCCTGCCCGGTGCTGGAAGGTTAAGGGGAGCGGTTAGGGAGTAATCCCGAAGCTGTGAACCGAAGCCCCAGTAAACGGCGGCCGTAACTATAACGGTCCTAAGGTAGCGAAATTCCTTGTCAGGTAAATTCTGACCCGCACGAATGGCGTAACGACTTGGGCGCTGTCTCAACGAGAGATCCGGTGAAATTTTAATACCTGTGAAGATGCAGGTTACCCGCGACAAGACGGAAAGACCCCATGGAGCTTTACTGCAGCTTGATATTGAATTTGGGTACGATCTGTACAGGATAGGTGGGAGCCTGAGAAGCATGAGCGCCAGCTTGTGTGGAGGCACCGTTGGGATACCACCCTGATCGTATCTAGGTTCTAACCTGGTGCCCTGATCGGGTACGGGGACAGTGTCAGGTGGGCAGTTTGACTGGGGCGGTCGCCTCCTAAAGAGTAACGGAGGCGCCCAAAGGTTCCCTCAGAATGGTTGGAAATCATTCGAAGAGTGCAAAGGCATAAGGGAGCTTGACTGCGAGACCTACAAGTCGAGCAGGGACGAAAGTCGGGCTTAGTGATCCGGTGGTACCGCATGGAAGGGCCATCGCTCAACGGATAAAAGCTACCCTGGGGATAACAGGCTTATCTCCCCCAAGAGTCCACATCGACGGGGAGGTTTGGCACCTCGATGTCGGCTCATCGCATCCTGGGGCTGAAGTAGGTCCCAAGGGTTGGGCTGTTCGCCCATTAAAGCGGTACGCGAGCTGGGTTCAGAACGTCGTGAGACAGTTCGGTCCCTATCTGTCGTGGGCGTAGGAAATTTGAGAGGAGCTGTCCTTAGTACGAGAGGACCGGGATGGACGTACCGCTGGTGTACCAGTTGTTCCGCCAGGAGCACCGCTGGGTAGCTATGTACGGACGGGATAAGCGCTGAAAGCATCTAAGCGTGAAGCCCCCCTCAAGATGAGATTTCCCAATTAGTAAGACCCCTTGAAGACGACGAGGTAGATAGGCTGGGGGTGGAAGTGCAGCAATGCATGGAGCTGACCAGTACTAATCGGTCGAGGGCTTATCCAAGAAATGCAGGTTCTAAGATCGCAAGTTTCGTTTCGAATCCAGTTTTCAGAGAGCAATCTCTGAACGATCGTTAATTAGCTTTGGAGAGATACCCAAGTGGCTATAAGGGGACCCTCTGCTAAGGGGTTAGACTGCGTAAGCGGTGCGAGGGTTCGAATCCCTCTCTCTCCGCCATCTTTCAACTGGATGGACAAGCTTATAATACGATACTTAATATGGCGGCGTAGCTCAGCTGGCTAGAGCGTACGGTTCATACCCGTGAGGTCGGGGGTTCGATCCCCTCCGCCGCTACCATATTACCCAGGAGGCTTAGCTCAGCTGGGAGAGCATCTGCCTTACAAGCAGAGGGTCGGGGGTTCGATCCCCTCAGCCTCCACCATATATGCCGGTGTAGCTCAATTGGTAGAGCAACTGACTTGTAATCAGTAGGTTGGGGGTTCAAGTCCTCTCGCCGGCACCATTAATGTCTGGAACCGTGGTGTAGTTGGCCTAACATGCCTGCCTGTCACGCAGGAGATCGCGGGTTCGAATCCCGTCGGTTCCGCCATTAATCCTTACAATTAAATATGGCTCGGTAGCTCAGTCGGTAGAGCAGAGGACTGAAAATCCTCGTGTCGGCGGTTCGATTCCGTCCCGAGCCACCTTTCAAAACGTGGAGGCTTAGCGAAGTGGCCAAACGCATCAGACTGTAAATCTGCTCCCTTACGGGTTCGGTGGTTCGAATCCATCAGCCTCCACCAGTTTTTGAGCCATTAGCTCAGTTGGTAGAGCACCTGACTTTTAATCAGGGTGTCGAAGGTTCGAGTCCTTCATGGCTCATCTCACAAAAGAGTGATTAATCATTAAATTGATTAGTCGCTCTTTTTTTGCATATCAGCGTGTTGCTGCGACCACGAAGGCGAGAACGTTTAAGATATGATAAGATAAATGTAAACGGCTATCTAAAGAGCCATAGGCGTGATCCCAATAAAGGGTTAGACAATTATAAGATTGTGTGTTTTATATTGCGGTTTTTATATCAGAAAATAAAGCAGAGTGGTGGCGTTCATAAGATGAAGCATGTTTCGGATCTTAAGCAGCGGATCGAGGAAATTTTAGACACTTCAATGAACACATTTCAATTTACTTTGGATGAGTGGAGTCAATACGAGAATCTCCTTCTCAGCTCAAATGATAGAGCAAATAATAGTACAGTCATGCTGGGTGTAGAACGGTCAGCAGACCGTGCAGGCAGCCTAACCATAGATCAACAAATATATTTTAAAATTGGCCGAAGTGCTGATCGTGAACATGTAATTTGCTGGGGGTGTTCTTCCGATCATCTGACGATAGAATCGCGCAGATTAATAGAGCTGTTGATTAGCAGCCATTCAGATGAAGCTCTTCATGAACAAACTGTAGGCGAGGGGAACGGCCAGGCGCAGCTTTTGATTGAGTTGGGCACCTGGCTTCGGGAGCAAATCAATCTGTCTAACGAAGGGTTCAGTATCCCAGAACGTTTTCTGGCTGCAGGGCTGGGCGAGCATCTGGAACAAGAAAAGATTCCTTTCCTGTTACAGGGCGAGACGCCGGATGATCGGCGCGTTCATTCAAGCGAACTGAACAAGCTGCTCGAGAGCTATTTTGGTGAGGACATCGTTCTGATTCCCTTAGGAGATCAGGAGTGGGTATTTTTTGGTTCGGTTCAGACCGTTACGGCAGAGGCCGATGACGATACCACTGAGGCAAGGAAAGAGCTCTTGAATGCGTTTTGTCTTGGATTGTATGAGCTGATTGCCAGTGAATGGGCAGGCGGATTCCATTTGTCGGCAGCCTTGCCTTGTGTTCCTTACCAGCAATTGATATCTGTAACCTCTACACTTCGGGAGAGTGTAAAGCTGGGCAGATCGTTTCATGTCACTGAGCACATACATTTACCATGGAATTTGCATCTTGAACGATTGGTGGCGAGCATATCCGAACCGGAACGGCTGCGCTTTATAGAAGAGATCGGCAAGAACACATCGCTCTTCAGCGACAGTGAGACGATGGGCACATTGGAGACGTTTTTCAGTCTGGATTGCAATGTAAGCGAGACCGCAAAAAGGATGTTTATTCATCGCAATACGCTGGTTTACCGTCTGGACAAGATCAAACATGAGATCGGATACGATGTAAGGAGCTTTGAAAATGCGGTGCTGGTCCGACTTTTACTGCTGATGTACAAAGTGACGAAAAAGCCGTGATATTTTTGTGCAGTTTGCGAATAGTCAAACATCCCTTCCGTAGGTTACACTGAATTTACAAAATGTATTCGATTACAAAACGATCTCTAAGGAGGCAATAATCATGGCTGGTGTACGTTTAGAGCATATTTTCAAAAAATACCCTGGTGCTGACAAAGCGACAGTTATTGACGTTAACCTGGACATTAAAGATAAAGAATTTCTGGTGCTGGTTGGTCCGTCCGGTTGTGGTAAATCCACAACGTTGCGCATGATCGCAGGCCTTGAGGAAATTTCTGAAGGTAAACTCTATATCGGTGACCGCGTCGTGAACGATGTTGCTCCTAAAGATCGCGATATCGCGATGGTTTTCCAATCCTACGCCTTGTACCCGCATATGAGCGTGTATCAAAACATGGCATTTGGTTTGAAATTGCGTAAAGTGAAAAAAGATGAAATCGACAAACGCGTTCGCGAAGCAGCCAAAATCCTCGATATCGAGCATTTGCTGGATCGTAAACCAAAAGCGTTGTCCGGTGGTCAACGTCAGCGTGTCGCACTCGGTCGTGCGATCGTCCGTGACCCGCAAGTATTCTTGATGGATGAGCCGCTCTCCAACTTGGACGCGAAATTGCGCGGTCAGATGCGTGCGGAAATCACCAAGCTCGCGAAACGTCTGGAAACGACTGTTATCTACGTAACGCATGACCAGATCGAAGCGATGACGATGGGTGACCGGATCGTTGTTATGAAAGACGGTATCATTCAACAAGCGGCTTCTCCGGAAGAACTGTACAACCACCCAGCGAACCTGTTCGTGGCCGGTTTCATCGGTTCTCCTACAATGAACTTTATCTCGGGTAAAATTGCGGAGCAAGGTTCCAACCTGCATTTCGTAGCTCCTGGCGTGGACGTTGAAATTCCACAAGGGAAAGCGCAATTGCTGAAATCCAGAGGATACGCTAACAAGGAAGTCATTCTGGGCGTTCGTCCTGAAGACATCCACGAAGAGCCGGTATTCTTGGAAGCTTCCCCGAACTCCGTGTTCTCTACGCATGTAGACGTAACCGAGAACCTTGGTCACGAAATGCTCCTCTACTTGAGCGGTGTAGGTAGCGACACTACGATTGCCCGCGTAGACGGACGTTCCAACACGCGTGAAGGTTCTACCGTTAAAATGGCGATCGACATGAACAAAGTTCATATCTTTGATAAAGAGACTGAAGCGAACGTTCTCCTTCAAGACTAATATCCCGGGGTTCCCCGTATGGTCGGATCCTGTGTTTGATACGTAATTATATAATGAAATTCGAGCCCCTTCCGTTGTTGCTGGAAGGGGCTTTTTACATCAGGAGTCCATGGTTCAGATTGCATTCGTTCCCGAATTCATTTAAGATTTATAGAAAGCTTGCGCCTTCATTTTCGGTGTAACCATTCTTAATTGATCAGGGGATTCCCCGTTTGAATTCGAAGGACAAATATGACCAGATATACATAGATAAACAGCCAATGCTGAAAGGAAGAGACAAATGGCGAAAAAAGTGAAGGTATCTGAATTGGTGCAGCAGTTTCAGCTTGAGGTCGTCTCTGGATCTCAAGGACTTAAGCGCTTCATTACCGTAGACGATTTGAACCGTCCAGGCCTGGAGATGGCCGGCTATTTTGAATACCACCCACAAGAACGGGTTCAGCTGTTAGGAAGAACAGAGCTGGCCTTTTTTGCAATGCTGCCGGAAGACGAACGCCGTGACCGGATGCAGAAACTTTGCACGGAGGAGACGCCATGCATTGTCGTTACGCGTGGACTTGAAGTGCCGACGGAACTGATCGAGATCAGCGAAGAGCAAAATTTGGCGGTGCTGCGCAGCAATATGGCAACGACGATTCTTTCCAGCCGCATTACCGGTTTCCTGGAACGGAAGCTGGCGCCAACCGCTACGATACATGGCGTGCTCTGCGACGTTTATGGCGTCGGTATGCTGATTACGGGAAGCAGCGGTATCGGCAAAAGTGAAACGGCATTGGAGCTCGTGAAGCGTGGACACCGTTTGATTGCGGACGATGCAGTAGAAATCCGTCAGACTTCCGACTTCCAACTGCACGGGACCGCTCCTGAATTAATCCGTCATCTTCTAGAGATTCGCGGGGTGGGCATCATTAACGTGATGACCTTGTTTGGTGCCGGTGCCGTGCGTAACAACAAACGAATTACGCTCGTCGTCCGCCTTGAAGCATGGCAGCAAGACAAACAATACGATCGTCTTGGTTTGGATGAGGAGACTACCCGGATCATTGATACGGACGTACCGCTCGTAACGATTCCGGTACGCCCTGGACGAAACTTGGCCGTCATCATTGAGGTGGCTGCGATGAATTATCGCCTCAAACAGATGGGACTCAATGCGGCACTGCAGTTTACGAATAAACTGACAGCAACGATTTCGGAAGATATGGAAGATATGGACTAGGCCATCTGGGATGTCTTCAAGAAGTGGATAGCGTGCAGAACTGACAGAGCGATTCAATGCTCTGTTTCTGCATGCATGAGAAGCTGATTGGTACGGAAAAGTGTGAAGCAATTTATGGGAGTGTGAAGCAATGGACATGTATCTGCTGTTGAACCCAATCGCCTTCTCCATTGGTGCATTGAAGGTTCACTGGTATGGCCTGATCCTCGGCACGGCGGCATTGGTAGGCTTGCTGCTCGCGATTCGGGAGGGCAAGCGGTTCGGCATTCCTCAGGAAGTGTTCATGGACATGATCCTGCTGGGCGTACCGTCCGCCATTATCGGCGCACGTATCTATTATGTCGCGTTCAAATGGGAAGACTATAAGGACAACTTCTGGGATGTCTTCAAGATATGGAATGGCGGTATTGCCATCTATGGTGCACTGATTGGCGCAATTATTTGCGCGGTCATTTTCTTCCGCCGCAAAGGATACAATTTCTGGCGCATGGCAGATATTTGCGCACCCGGGTTGATTGTGGGCCAAATGATCGGCCGCTGGGGGAACTTCGTCAACCAAGAGGCGTATGGCGGGCCTGTGGAAGAATCTTTTTTGCGAGATAAGCTGCATTTGCCGGACTTTATCGTCAATCAGATGAATGTGGAAGGGGTATTTCATCATCCCGCATTCCTGTACGAATCCATGTGGAGCCTGGTTGGCCTGATTCTGCTGCTGATCCTGCGCAGACAAAAGTTTTTGCGTGCGGGCGAGCTGTTTATGTCGTATTTCATTTGGTATTCGATCGGGCGATTCTTCATCGAGGCGCTGCGTACGGACAGTCTGGGCTTCCAGGCGCCACAGTGGCTTGCTTCCCTGGTGAATGGACTATGGTCACCGATGACGGCGTTTGGTTTCGAACAAGGATACCTGGATCCTGCTTATGGCAATGTTAGAATTTCGCAGCTGTTGGCGATCGCCATTATTATCGCTGCGGCGGCGTTCATCATCGTAAGAAGGGTGACTGGCAAAGCTGAAGTACGTTACAGCGACCCGATTGTGTCGACCAAGGCGGTAACCGAACCTTCGGATGAGCTCCCGCACAGTGCCGGAACGGCACGCAAGCCGGACTCGGCGGCAACGAACCATGAAGCCGAAGAGGAACGCGAATCTGCCGATGACAAAAAGGAGTAATGCAAGCATGATTGAAACGGTATTGTTTGATCTTGACGGTACGATTATCGATACGAATGATTTGATTATCAATTCGTTCCTTCACGTCATGGAGGGGTGGGAGAACTCTGCCCCCTGGACGCGGGAACAGATTATCCCCCATATGGGCGGCACGCTGGAGCAGCAGTTCCGGACGTTTTCGGGTCAAGAAGACGTGGCTGAATATATAAAAGGCTACCGGGCATACAATGATATTCATCATGAGGCAATGGTCAATCCTTTTCCTTATGTGAATGAGGTTGTGGAAGCCTTGCACCAGGCAGGCATCGTAATGGGCGTCGTAACGACGAAGATTCGTCCATCGACCCTGAAAACCTTGGAACGGTTCGATCTTACCAAGTACATGAAATCGATCGTCACGGTAACGGATGTAACCCATCCCAAACCACATGCCGAACCGGTATTAAAAGCGATAAATGAGCTGGGAGCTGATCCGGCCAAAACGCTGATGATTGGCGACAGTCCGGTTGATATTCAATCCGCTAAAAATGCAGGAGCGCTCGCGGCGGGGGTTGCGTGGTCTCTCAAGGGCGAGGCCGTGTTAAACCAGTACGGCCCTGATTATATGCTGCATGACATGAGAGATCTGCTCGATCTGGTCGGTATCAAGTCGGAACGTTCATGAGAAAGGTGACCCGCTACCCCATTGAGGGACACAATGCGTTGTGGCACATTTATCGGACTGTAAGTCCTTGGAAGGGTGTGCGCAATTTCATCTGGGTCCAGTTGTCACGCTACTGTCCGATCCTTCCGGTCAAGAACTGGATCTATCGTCGCATGCTGGGCATGAAGGTAGGGGAACATACGGCCTTTGGGCTGATGGTCATGGTGGACGTATTTTTTCCGGAGAAGATTACAGTGGGCGAAAATTCGGTCATCGGTTATAACACCACCATTTTGGCTCATGAGTATCTCATCAAAGAGTACAGGCTGGGTGAAGTGATCATCGGTGAAAATGTGTTGATTGGCGCAAATTCAACCATTTTGCCTGGTGTGACGATCGGCGACGGGGCGGTTGTGGCCGCAGGCTCGGTCGTTCACAAGGATGTGGCGCCAGGGGCATTTGTAGGGGGGAACCCGCTGCGCGAACTGACCCGGTCCACGGTGGCTCAGGACGAACCTGCTGCGATGCCGGACCAGCGAATATAAACCAATGCAACCTGCAAGAACGGTTATAAACGTTGAAGGGAACAAGCTGCTTAGGCAGCTTTTTTTCATATAAGCAGGAATGTGATGCGGAACGTTAGATAGGAGAGCATACCGACGTTTTTGTTTATATTGAATGCAGCATGATTCAATGGCTGGACCAATGTTCGCCTTATTGACGGTTAAGCCGGATTCATGTTATCATATGCCATATTCTTTAGTTTGTTAGCACTTTACCATACGAAAGTAACTTAATGAAAATACATCGAGAATGTGGCGTCTATACCGAGCCATGAAGAATGAAATGAGTTAGACCGAACGGGGATTTACATAAACAAATCCTGTTGGAAAGCGGTACGCGGACCAACTCAAATTATCGACACGGGGTGAATCGTAACAATGTCCAAACCAAAAGGCTTTGAAAAACCGATCGGTTTTCGCGACTATACGCCACGCGTGGTGAGCAAGCTGAAAACCATTGAACGGAGCGTGCTGGAATGCATGGAGCGCTGGGGGTATCGCCAGATCATCACGCCAACGATCGAATTTTACGACACGGTAGGAGTGGCCAGCTCCACATCGGACCGCAAGCTGTTCAAGCTGTTAAGCAGCCGGGGAACGACGCTGGTGTTGAGATCAGACCTCACGGCACCGATTGCGCGTGTTGTTTCTTCTTTGCTGAAGGATGAGCCATTGCCGCTGCGGCTTTCCTACCATGCGAACGTATTTCGTTCCATCGAGGAAGAAGCCGGAAGAGAGGCCGAGTTCTTTCAGACAGGCGTCGAGCTGGTCGGCGACGATTCGCCGGAAGCCGATGCGGAAGTCGTTGCGCTTGCCATTGCTTCGCTGCAGGCTGCCGGCGTAACGTCCTTCAAGATCGCGATGGGTCATATGGGTTTCCTGAACGGCTTGTTGGAAGAGGTCATCCCGGGACAGACGCAGCAGCAGGAGGAATTGAAGGAGTATTTGCTCGGGCGGGATTACGTCGGCTATCGCGAATCCATTCGTGCATTGAAGCTTGCACCGGAGCTGCAGGAGCAGCTGGAGGCCATTCTTCGTCTACGCGGGGGCAAGGAAGTGTGCGATCACGCGGCAGGGTTAAGCCGCAGCAATGAGGCGGCACAGTCGATTGCCCACTTGTGTGCGGTATTTGAAGTATTGGAGGCGTACGGCGTCTCTGAGCATGTCCTGATCGACCTGACGATGATTGGCGATTTCTCCTATTATACAGGCATGACGTTCGAAGGTTATGCTGCGGAGTTGGGCTCGCCGGTATGCAGCGGCGGACGTTACGACAATTTACTGCAGCAGTTCGGACGCTCGCTTCCGGCGACGGGGTTTGCGCTGAAAACGAACCGGATCATTGATGGCGTGCACGGCATCGCAGTGGATGAGAAGAAAGCGGTGCTGATCGAATACGGCACCGAGCACCGGGCACAGGCGTTGGCGGAAGCTGGAAGGCTCCGGGGATTCGGCCAAAATGTAGTTACCCGTTTGATCGAGTCTGGAAAGACGGGAACAAACGAAGCGGAACACGCTCAATACGAGCAAGTCATCACATATCCATCCGGGAAAGGAGCTCGTTGAGATGTCGGATATATTGAAGGTTGCGATGCCGAAGGGCCGAATCTACAAAAAAGCTTCCAAACTGTTCCGCGAAGCCGGACTGGATATTCCAGTGGATGTGGACGATACCCGCAAGCTTGTCATTGAAGTGCCGGAAGCGGGCATGGAATTCATCATGGCAAAACCGGTGGACGTGCCGACATACGTAGAGTACGGGGTAGCGGACATCGGCATCGTCGGCAAAGACGTATTGCTGGAGGAAAACCGGGACGTGTACGAACTGCTTAATCTGGGCATTGCACGTTGCCGCATGTCGGTTATCGGTCTTCCCGATTGGACCCCCGGCATCCAGCAGCGGGTAGCGACGAAGTATCCGCGAATTGCTTCCCGGTACTTCCTGGAACAGGGTCAGCAGGTCGAGGTCATCAAGCTGAACGGGTCCATTGAGCTGGCGCCGCTGATCGGACTTGCGGACCGCATCGTCGATTTGGTGGAAACCGGGCAAACGCTGCGCGAGAACGGGCTGGTCGAAATGAACGGCATCCTCGATATCACCAGCCGATTAATCGCCAACCGGGTAAGCTACCGCATGAAAAACGGACGCATCCAAGCACTGTGCGATGCACTGCAGAAGGTCATCCCTGCTTCTTCCGAAGCACCGGCTGAATTATCGCAGTAATCAGGAATCGAGAGAAGGAGGTTACGGGCATGAAAGTGGTATCTGCGCGTGAATTCAATCTGAAACGGGAAGTGGACTACGGCACCCCGGAGCAAAACGAAAAGGTACGGCGAATCGTCGGCGACATTCGCCGGGAGGGCGATGCGGCGCTGCTGCGGTACACCGAGCAGCTTGACCGCACCAGGCTGACGGCTGCGGACCTGCGGGTGCCGCAGGAGGAATTGCAGGCCGCTTACGCAGCCGTCGAGCCTTCTTTCGTGGAAGCGATCCGGCAGGCCGCTGCCAACATTCGCGCGTTTCATGAGAAGCAGAAACGCAATTCCTGGATGGACTGGCAGCCGGACGGCAGTCTGCTGGGCCAGGTGATACGCCCGTTGAAACGGGTGGGCGTATATGTCCCTGGTGGTAAAGCAGCGTATCCGTCCTCGGTGCTGATGAACGTGATTCCGGCACAGGTGGCCGGGGTGCCGGAAATCGTGTTGGTGACGCCGCCGGCCACGAACGGCGGCGAGGGCATCGACCCGTACATTCTCGTTGCCGCTGCGGAAGCAGGCGTTAACGAGATGTACCGGGTAGGCGGCGCGCAGGCGATCGCCGCGCTCGCTTACGGCACGGAGAGCATCGCCCCGGTCGACAAGATCTGTGGACCGGGCAACATCTACGTGGCGCTCGCGAAGCGTGAAGTGTACGGCGCGGTCGACATCGACAGCATCGCCGGGCCGAGCGAGATCGCGGTCCTGGCCGACGACACCGCGAACCCGGTGTACGTCGCCGCCGACCTGCTCTCGCAGGCGGAGCATGACGAGATGGCGTCGGCCATTCTCGTCACCACGTCGGCCCCGCTGGCGGAAGCCGTGCGGGCCGAGGTGCAGCGCCAGCTTGAGGCGCTGCCAAGGCAAGCGATCGCCGCTGCTTCGGTGGAGCAGTACGGCGCGATCATCGTGGTCGATTCGATCGATGAAGGCATCGACGTAGTGAACCGGCTCGCGCCGGAGCACCTGGAGATCATGGTGCAGGAGCCGATGGCCGTTGCCGGCCGGATCGAAAATGCCGGCGCGATGTTCCTCGGGCCGTACAGCTCCGAGCCGGTAGGCGATTATTTTGCCGGCCCGAACCATATCATTCCGACGAACGGCACGGCAAGGTTCAGTTCGCCGGTCGACGTGGACGATTTTATCAAGAAATCAAGTCTGATCTATTACAGCAAGGAGGCGCTGCTCCAAAACGGCGCTGCAATCATAGAATTGGCCCGGCACGAAGGGCTGGAAGGACACGCGCGCGCGATTGCCGTGCGTCTAGAACAGGAAGGAAAGGCGGAATCGGATCATGAGTAATCCAAACCAAGGGGTAGAAAACGCAAGCGCGGTTCGCCGCGCTCAAGTGGACCGCAAAACGAATGAAACAAACATTCAGCTTGCGTTTGCAGTAGACGGAACCGGGAAGGCGAACATCGAAACAGACGTACCTTTTCTGAACCATATGTTGGACCTGTTCACCAAGCACGGACAGTTCGACCTGGACGTTCAGGCTCGCGGGGATATCGAGATTGACGACCATCACACGGTCGAAGACATCGGCATTTGCCTCGGACAGACGCTGCGCGAGGCGCTCGGCGACAAACGCGGCATCAAGCGGTACGCGAACGTGTTCATTCCTATGGACGAGGCGCTCGCTCAAGTCGTCATCGACGTGAGCAACCGTCCTCACTTCGAATATCGCGCACAATACCCGTCCCAGCAGGTGGGCAGCTTCTCCACGGAGCTGGTGCATGAATTCCTGTGGAAGCTGGCGCTCGAAGCGCGCATTACGCTGCACGTCATCGTTCACTATGGACAGAATACGCACCACATGATCGAGGCAGTGTTCAAGGCGCTCGGCCGTGCGTTGGATGAGGCGACTTCCATCGATCCACGCGTAACGGGCGTTCCTTCCACGAAGGGAGTGCTGTAGGCGATGGCGATTGCGATTGTCGATTACGGTATGGGGAACCTGCACAGCGTCGGCAAAGCGGTCGAGCGCCTTGGCTACGAAGCGTTGATCACCGGGGATCGTGAGGCGATCCTGGGTGCTGACGGAGTGATTTTGCCGGGCGTAGGCGCGTTTGGCGATGCGATGGTGCATCTCCGTGAAAACAATCTGGATGCCGTCGTGAAAGAGGCTGCAGCCGGCCCGAAGCCGCTGCTGGGCATTTGTTTGGGCATGCAGCTGCTGTTCAGTTCCAGCGAGGAGCATGGTGAACATGAAGGACTGGATATACTGCCAGGCAAAGTTGTTCGGTTTGCCCCGGGCGAGCTGAAGGTGCCGCATATGGGTTGGAACCGTCTGGAGTTTCGCCAGCCTGAAAACCCGCTGTTTACGGGGCTGGAGGAAGGGCATGTTTATTTCGTCCATTCCTATTATGCCCAGCCTGAAGTGGCAAGCGACCTGCTTGCAGTGACGGATTACGGACATCCGGTTACGGCCATCGTCGGCAGAGGCTCGAACTTCGGTATGCAGTTCCATCCCGAGAAGAGCGGCGAACTCGGCATGCAATTGCTGCGCAATTTCCTCGCGCTCACGGGTGGGCCGAACGTTATCTCTCGTTAATAGCAGGAACACCACAAGGTACGGCGTTATCGCTGCCATGGTGCGGGCGCTGAGGAGAGCGGCCGGAGCAGTAAATCGCGGGTTCAGCGGGTTCGGACGGGATCAGAACATTCATTTCATTGCATTTCAATTTCAAACATAGATTCGGGAGGCCTTGTATGTCATCTTTTATCATATATCCGGCGATTGATATCCGGGACGGCAAATGCGTACGATTGGTACAAGGAGATTACAACCAGGAAACGGTATATAACGATGATCCGGTGCAAGTCGCTCTTTCTTGGGAGAAGCAGGGCGGCACGTTTGTGCATCTCGTCGATCTGGACGGCGCCAAGGCCGGTCATCCGGTCAACGACGCTTTGATCGGACGCATCGCTTCAGCGGTGCAGGTGCCCGTTCAAGTGGGCGGTGGTCTGCGGACAGTGGCTGACGTGGAACGTTTGCTAGGACTAGGTGTGAGCCGGGTAATCATCGGAACGGCGGCGATCGAGGATCGTGCATTTACCGAAGAAGTGCTGGGGCGTTATGGCGACAAGGTGGCTATCGGTATCGATGCCCGCAACGGTTATGTGGCAACACGTGGCTGGTTGGAAACATCGGAAGTTCAGGCAGAAGTGCTTGCCAAGGAACTGGCAGCCTTCGGCGCAGAGACGTTCATTTTCACCGATATCTCGCGCGACGGTATGATGCAGGGGCCTAATGTGGATGCGATCGTATCCCTGGCCAAGGCGAGCGGCCGCACGGTTATCGCTTCCGGCGGCGTGAGCGTGATGGACGATCTCGTCAAACTGAGCAAATACACGCAAGACGGCGTTGGAGGAGCGATCGTGGGCAAAGCGCTGTATACGGGCAGCATCGACCTGTCCGAGGCCATTCGTACGATCAAGTAGCGCATCAATCATTGGGGAGAGAGGAAGAGGGGCATGCTGGCAAAAAGAATCATTCCGTGTCTGGACGTCAAGGACGGCCGGGTTGTCAAAGGCGTTAATTTCGTCAATCTCCGCGATGCGGGAGATCCGGTGGAACTGGCGGCGCTGTACGACCGCGAAGGCGCGGACGAACTCGTGTTTCTCGATATCTCCGCTTCCGTGGAAGGCCGCGAAACGATGGAAGAGGTCGTGCGGCAGACGGCGGGAGAGATCGCTATTCCGTTTACGGTAGGCGGAGGCATCTCGAAGGTGGATGACATGAAACGCATTTTGCGCGCAGGCGCAGACAAAATCGCGGTGAATACGGCTGCCGTGCTGAACCCGCAATTGATTGCGGACGGAGCACGGCGTTTTGGCTCCCAATGCATCGTGGTGGCGGTGGATGCCAAGTATAACGAAGCATGGGGAGAATGGGAAGTGTACACCCACGGCGGACGCAAGCCATCCGGAATCAAGGCGCTGGAGTGGGTGAAACAGGCCGAAGCGCTGGGCGCCGGAGAAATCCTGTTGACCAGTATGGACGCGGACGGAACCAAGGACGGGTTTGACCTGAAACTGACGGCCGCGGTATCCGAATCGGTACGGATTCCGGTCATCGCTTCCGGCGGCGCAGGCAAGGAGTCCGACTTCTATGACGTGTTCACGGCAGGCAAAGCCGATGCGGGCCTTGCGGCTACGATTTTCCATTACAAGGAAATCGCTGTGCCGGAGTTGAAGAAACATTTGAAAGAACAAGGGGTGGAAATCCGTGAGTAACGTAAGCAGAGAAATCAGGGAACAGTTGTCCCTGGAGCAAGTGGTCGAGCATATCCGTTGGCAGGACGGGCTAGTGCCCGCCATCGTGCAGGATGCAACTACCAACGAAGTGTTGATGATGGCATACATGAATCGAGAATCGCTGAAATTGTCGCTCGAATCGGGAGAGACCTGGTTCTGGTCGCGTTCCCGACAAGAGTTGTGGCATAAAGGCGCAACGTCCGGAAACGTGCAAAAGATTACTTCGATCAAATACGATTGTGACGGAGATACGCTGCTGGTAGCGGTCAAACCGGATGGTCCTGCTTGCCATACCGGCGAGGTAACGTGCTTCCACAACGAAATCGTGGGTTTGCCGCAGCAAACTGACGGCGAAAACGCGGCAGCTTCCCCGGCCTCGGGACGGTTTGATGTGCTCGCCGAGCTGGAGTCGGTCATTGCGGAACGTGAACGCGAGCGTCCGGAAGGAGCGTACACCACATATCTCTTCGATAAGGGCGTCGATAAAATTTTGAAAAAAATCGGCGAGGAAGCGTCCGAGACGATCATCGCCGCCAAAAATAAGGATAATGAAGAGCTCCGCCTAGAGGTTAGCGATCTGCTGTACCACTTGCTCGTCTTGCTGCAGGAGCGAAAGCTGCCGCTGGACGACATCATGTCCGAATTGAGCCGTCGCCATGAGCGGCCACGCCGCGATTAGGGGGCAGCCACTTATGCGGATCGATTATCATACGCACCATGAACGCTGCGGTCATGCCGTCGGCAAGCTGGAAGAGTATGTACAGCGTGCGGTAGAGATGGGCTTTTCCCACATCGGGTTGTCTGATCATATGCCGCTGCTGCACGTCGACCCGGCTCAGTATTATCCGGAGATGGCCATGCCGATGGACGAACTCCCGCGTTATGTGGAGGAATGCTTCTCCTTGAAGGAGCGGTACCGCGGACAAATCGAAGTTCGTGTCGGGCTTGAAGGCGACTACATTGAAGGCTGGGAAAATGAAATCCGCGCCATCATCGAACGATATCCATGGGATTATGTGATCGGTTCGGTCCATTTTCTCGGCGAATGGGACATCACCGACTTCAGGCAGACGCATGGCTGGGAAGGACGCGACGTGCTGGAGGTATACCGTCAATATTATGATGCCGTCGGCAAAGCCGCAGCTACCGGCATGTATGACATCATGGGACATACGGACGTGATCAAACGTTTCGGACATGTACCGGCGGAGGAGCAGACCGGAGAACGCATTGCGCTGGAAAATGCAGCGCTTCAAGCTATTGCCCGCAGCGGCTGCGCAATGGAGCTGAACGCATCCGGCTTAACCAAACCCTGTGCCGAGATGTTTCCAAGCCGGCGCATGCTGGAGGAAGCCCTCCGGCTGGGCATTCCGCTGACGCTTGGATCGGATTCTCACGATCCGAAGAAGCTTGGCGAGAATCTGGAGCATGCCGAAGCCCTGCTCGCAGAACTTGGTTGTACGGAGGTTGCCGTGTTCGAAGGCCGGCGCCGTTCTTTCGTTCCTTTAAATGTATAGGGCACTGGAGTATAATAAGCTTGAAAGTCCTGATGCATCAAAGGACAATTAAGGGGCGTTAACGCTCGGGAGGGGCATTATGCAACAATCATTACGTATTTTTTCCGGTTCTTCGAACCCGAAGCTGGCGGAAGAGGTATGCGACAAGCTGGGCGTTGAGCTGGGCAAAATCAAGCTGTCTCGGTTCAAGAGCGGGGAAATCTACGTTCACTACGAGGAAACCATTCGCAATTGCGATGTGTTTCTTGTGCAGTCGTTGTCTCATCCGATCAATGAACTGTTTGTGGAGCTGCTCGTCATGATCGATGCAGCCAAGCGGGCTTCTGCCCGTACAATCAACATCATCGTTCCTTATTATGGATATGCCCGGCAGGAACGCAAGTCTGCCCCGCGCGAACCGATCTCCGCCAAGATGGTCGCCGATGTGCTGACCACGGCCGGAGCAAGCCGCGTGGTTACCATTGACCTGCATGCCGCGGCCATTCAAGGCTTCTTTAACATTCCGGTCGATCACATGACTTCCCTTGATTTGATCAGCGATTATTTGCTCAGCAAAGGGATCGAGAATCCGGTCGTCGTATCGCCGGATGCCGGCCGGGCCTCCATGGCCGAGAAGCTGGCGAATCGCCTGGATTCCCCGTTCGCGATCATGATCAAAAAGCGTCCAAGCCATAACGAATCGGTGATTACGCATGTCATCGGGGATGTGGAAGGCCGGACGCCGATCATCATTGAAGATTTGATCGACACGGGCACGACGATTCTGAACGTGGTTGAAGGATTGAAGGAACGCGGATCGAAAAATGTGTACGTGTGCGCAACGCACGGTCTTTTTTCCGACGGCGCATTAAGCAAGCTGGATCACCCTTCGATCGCCGAAGTGGTCGTTACGGACTCGATTGCTCTGCCGGAATCGCATCCGAATTGCGTCACCGTACTACCGGTCGCACCTATGCTGGCCAGAGCGATACGCATCATCGTCGATGGCGGCTCGATGGCGACGCTGTTCAGGGATTCCGGAATTTAGTGAAGGCGGCAGCGCCTTGTTTTCAATCTCCGTGTCGGGGCGGTCGCCGCTCTGCACGGTTTTTTGTCATGCGTGGTTAAGGTATCCGGATCACATCCGCCAGAATCTCTGCTTTGTCTCTCCATGCGATGTGTTATAATACAGAAAATTGGTACGGAATCACCTGCTGGTTACCCATTTTTGTGGTGTTGCACCAGATCTTTCGAATACAGCAGAACCGCAGCCGGGCGAAGTGGCAGCGAGAAATGAGGAGTGGGTTCCATTGTCACGTACATGGTATTATCGCTTACTGTTTTCGTATTTTCCCATTTTTCTGCTTACCGTGACGATCATCATCTTTATTGCCTTTGTATTTGTAAACGACATTTCCAGGGAGGAGACCCGGAAGGCGGACCGGATATCGTCCAGCTATCTCGTGGACAACGTGGACCGGATTATTCGGGATATTGAGTTATCCGTCTTAAACTCGGTGGAAGCTAACCCTGCATATAAACTCTATTTCAACAACCAAGGCCAGGTCAGCCGAGATGCGGTGTATGCCATTGCGCAGAATTTGCGGGAATTGACCAATTCGTCTTCCAACATTCAATCCATCTACTTATATGACAAGATTAATGAAAGCGTTTTAACAGTTAGCGGGTCCAAAGAGGTTGAGGGTTTTTCCGACAAAGCCTGGATTGACGAGATCGCCTCAGGGGCTGTAGGACCGGGCTGGCAGCCTGTCAGGCAATACAATGCCGGGTTGGTCCAGCGGACGCCGGTTCGCGTACTGACCGTCAACAAGGAGATGCCTCTGCCGTTCGGCTCGGAAGGCGTGCTTGTCATCAACGTAAAGATGAGCAGCATCGAACAGAGCATTGATAGCATGGTGAACGGACAACTATCGTTTATGACGATCCTTGACCATAACGGTCAGGTCGTATACGACGCGCATTCAGACCACGAGGGCGTGGCGAACGGAAGAAAACTGAACACCCTGACGCTGGAAAGGCTGGGATGGACATTCACCAGCGGCATTAAGGCAGGCAATCTTTTTGGATGGGTATCCGTCATTTCCTATGTGTGGGTGGGCATTGCCTTTGTCACCGTCGTGTGCTCCATCATTTATATCGTTTATATCACGCGTCGCAACTACAAACCGATCCAGGTCATCATGAACCGGATCGAGGCCCATCAGATTCGAACGATGGAACAATCGGGCTCCCGCACGGATGAGATGAAGCTGATCGACGGCGTTCTGGAGAACCTGATTAACCACATGATGGACTACGACAAAAAAAGCAGGGAAAATATGCTGCTGCAGCGCAGCAAGCTTTTCAACGACCTGCTGCACGGCGAAAATCTGGACGGCATTATGGAGCGTCTGCAGGAGCTCTCCCCGCTATCGGGCTTCGATGATTCGAATTCGGCGCGGTTTGCCGTCGTTGTCGGGGAGATCAACCGGTTTGAAAAAGTATTCCAACAGAAATACACGCGAAGCGAGCAGAACACGCTTCGATTTGCGTTAATGAACGTATTGCAGGAGTTGTCCCGCGATCAAGGGCTGCAATGCTGGACAGAGTGGATCGGCGCCGACCGGGCCGCCATTCTGTTCTTGTCAACGGGGAACGAAGCAGAAACGACGGAGCAGATTAAAGCGGTTGCCGAGGAGTGTCGGGATTGGGTCGAGCAGAATTTGCGCATCCCGCTGAGCTTCGGCATTGGACCCATTGCGGAAGGGGCGGAACATATCCGTCATTCTTATGCAGCGGCAGAAGCGGTCCTGCACCGCAAATTGCTGATGAACGGAGACGTAGCGCTGGCCGCCGAAAGCGGCGAGACGCCCCAGCGTTTATTGGTGACCTATTCCTGTTTGCAAATGATCTCCGAGTTCGTGAAACGGTTCCGCATGTCGAGCAGTCAGTGGCGGGATCAACTGGAGGAAATGTTCGAGGCGTTCGAGCAGAACCAGCTGCAGGATGACCAGATTCGTTCCTTGATCCAGGCGATGCTGCAGATGTTGAGCCGCGAAGTAGCGGTCATGTCGGAGCAACTGCAGGAGCAATTGTCCGAAGAACGGATCGGCGAACGTTTGAAACGAATGGATGAGGCCGAAACATTCGAAGAGGTCAAAGCGCTGCTGCTTGATGATCTGACCGACTTATTCCGAACGTATGTCTCCGCCAGCGAAACGAAGAGTTACCGGGCCATGGTCAACGAAATGAAAAATTACATCGAAGAGCAGTTTGCCAATCCGGACCTTTCGCTGAAGCATTTGAGCGAGCGCTTCCAGATCTCCGGCAAACATGCGAGTTATTTGTTCAAGACCGAGTTCAACATGAAATTCGTTGATTTTGTCACCGAGCTCCGCATGAAGGAGGCCGAGCGGCTTCTGCTGAATTCGGATCTGTCGCAACAGGATATCGCCCTGAAAGTGGGATATGCCAATGCGATCTCCTTTGGGCGCGTGTTCAAACGGATCGTCGGCATTACGCCGGGAGACTATCGCCGTTTAAAGCGTGAGCCCCCGGCAGCAGCCGATGCGAATCACTAAAAAGCTGCGGGGAAATCAGACGTACTTTGTTTCGTCATATTCTCGAAGGAACTCTGCTAATTTCGGATCATGATTATTGAACCAGAGGGGCGGAATCCGTGCAGGCGCTCTCCGTCAGGAGATTCGTTCTGCCGGACCGCCTTTTTGGTTTACCGGCGTAATCGCTCTTTCAAGGCGTCACATGGTTTTGTCCGCTTATTGTGTGAGGGCGTACCTTGTTATCATGGCTCTCATCTCGTGTCTTTACGAAAATAGGCAGTGCATGAAAATGGTTTATTCGTTCAAACCACGGGAATAACATCCGGTAGGACGCAGAGAGCGGTATGTGCGGTCAGAGCGGTCATGGTTATGAAACGGGAACATCTGCGAAAATAGGCAGCAGGCATAAACCATAATCCGTATGTAAGCGTTTCCGAAACTGGTTTATTGCTGAAGTGCGATGCCATATGAAATACTCGGTGCAGGCTTCAATCAATCACGCAAAGTCAAAGGAGATGACACAAATGACAGGAAGAGCACCCAAGGGGAGTCTAAAGAAATGGGTTGGGATGGCGCTTACGATGGTTATGGCCGTATCCCTGCTTGCAGGCTGTTCGTCTTCATCGGAACAAGGCACAGCAGATAACGGCTCGTCGGGCGATCGCGTAACATTAAAGGTCGAGATTTTTGATCGCGGAAACAGCCCTGCTCCGCAAACGATTACCAGCAACTACTTGCAAAAGCTGGTGCAGGAACGTTTTGGGGATCCGAATAACATTGACGTACAGTTCGTGCCGATCCAACGTTCCGAAGAAGTAACGAAGCTCAACGTGCTGATGGCCAGCAACACCGATGTTCCTGATATCGTATTTGTGTATGACTCCAGCGTGTTTTACCGTTATGCCCAGCAGGGCGGTCTGACTGACGTCGGCGAGCTGCTGGACCAGTATGGACCGAATCTTAAAAAATTCCTCGGCGAAGATACATTGAAGTTCGGCCAGGTGGAGGGCCAGCAATTCGCGATCCCGGGCAAACGCGCCATTACGGGCCGCTACAGTTCCTACATCCGTCAAGACTGGCTGGATAAACTGGGCTTGCCTGTACCGAAGACAACCGATGAGCTTTATACCACGTTGAAAGCGTTTAAAGAGAAAGATCCGGGACAGCTCGGAAGCAAAAACATTCCGATGGGCATGGCGCTGGCACCGGCTCAATTCGAAACGTTAATCTATTCTTTCATTAAACCGGTGAGCGGAGACCTGACTTACGGACAGCGTTACGAGCTGCCGCTTCATGACGGATTCAAGGATGCGATGCAGTTCCTGAACAAGCTGTACAACGAGGGACTGATCAGCAAGGATTTCAGTTTGGACGAGGACAAGGCCCAGTTGGCCAAAGATATCCAAAACGGAAATACGGGGTACTGGTCCGAAGACGTCGACGCGATGTTTTATGCCGACGGTACCATCGACAACTTGAAGAAGAACGTGCCTGATAGCAAAGTGCTGCCGGTAGACGTATATACGAACCCCAATGCGGACAATAAGCATATCAAATCACGGTACGGAACGAACGGGATGTACATCATGATTCCGAAGAGCAGCAAACGTGCCGTAGAGGCCGTCAAATACTTGGATTGGATGGCGTCCGACAATAACTTGAGAGACATCTACAGCGGCGTTGAAGGCGAGAACTATGAGCTGGTTGACGGAATTCCGGTCGTTAAAGAAGACGCTTCTCAAGAAGCCAGGGATCGCCTGTTCAACGCGGGAGACATGGCAATCATCTCGAACGGTAAAAACATCGGCGACCAGGCTACCAACGAAAAGGCATGGATCATGGGCTTCCCTGAACGAAATCAGGGATTGTTGAGACAGTCCATCGACATCGCCAATACCGATACCGTGGGTCCGATCATCTTTGACAAGCCGATTCAGGCCGAGATGAAATACAGCACCGCACTGAAAGATAAGCTCAACGTCATTATCGTCAAAACGGCAATGGCCAAACCATCTGAATTCGAAGCGGTATACGAGCAGGAAATGAATGATTACATGTCCTTGGGCGGCGCGGATTTGAAGAAGGAGCTTGAGGAGGCATTACAGGGAACTGCAGCTAAATAATGCGTGGTGTAATGCACCGCTGAACGGTTTAGGCTGCCTTTGCCTGTGGCTATTAAAAAAAGAGACGTGTGCCGCCGCTGCCGGCGGCACGCAGTTTCTCCGTAGATAGGAGGAGAACGACTTGACCACATCATACTTTAAACGGTATTGGCAATTGTATGCACTGCTTTCGCTGCCCTTGCTCTATTTCCTCATTTTCCGTTATGGCCCGATGTACGGCGTGCAAATCGCCTTCAAAGATTTCAACCTGTTCCAGGGCATTAACGGCAGCGAATGGATCGGTTTTGATGCCTTCCGCGAAGTGTTTGCCATGAGGGATTTCTATACGACTCTTCGCAACACGTTTATGTTGAATTTTCTGGATCTGGTTGTCTCGTTTCCGGCACCGATTATTCTGGCCATCATGCTGTATGAAATCCGCTTCAAATGGTTCAAGAAAGTATCGCAAACGATTCTGTATATTCCGCATTTCATCTCCTGGGTCATTATCGGGGGGATCGTGTACCAATTGTTCGGCAATCAGTCCGGTATGGTAAACGGCGTGCTGGAAAGCATGGGACTGAACACCATTCCGTTCCTGACCGAAAAAAATCCATGGCTTGTCACTTATCTCTTCACTGGCGTGTGGCAAAGCGCGGGTTGGGGCACGATTCTTTATCTGGCTGCGCTTACCGGCGTGAATAAAGAATTGTTCGAGGCAGCCGAAGTCGATGGCGCTTCGCGTCTGAGAAAAATATGGCACATTACGCTGCCGGGAATCCGCACCACCATTGTCACGCTGCTCATCCTCAATTTGGGGAAAATGGTCAGCATCGGCTTTGACCGCCCCTACATCATCGGGAACACGGCCGTACGCGAGTACTCGGATGTTCTCAGTACCTTCGTATACCGGGTTGGTCTAGAATCGGGCCAATATACCATTGCGACCGTCGTTGGCTTATTTCAGGCCGTGGTCGGGCTTGTGTTCGTGCTTGGTTCCAACTACATTTCGAAAAAAGTGACCGGAGACGGCATTCTATAGCCCCTGGCGGGCAATATCGCATATGTCTGTTTGGAAGAACTGTATAAAGGAGTTGTGGAGCCTATGAGTGAACGCACCTCAAACCGGATTTTCGATATCGTTAATATCTCATTTGTTGCTTTGTTTGTGCTGTTCTGCCTGGCACCGTTCTTGCACACGATCGCAATCTCGCTTAGCTCCAACCGCGCGATTACGTCCGGGGAAGTAACCATTTTCCCTAAAGAGTTCAATTGGGATGCCTATGTCAAAGTGTTCTCCGATCATTCGATGCTCTATTCGCTTGGGTACACGATCATTCTGACTATCGTGACTACGGTGCTGTGCATGGTCTTCACGATTGCTGCTGCGTATCCCCTCACCAAGAAAAAACTGAAGGGGCGCAAGCTGTTCATGTACGTCATCATTATCACGATGTTTTTCAGCGGCGGCATCATTCCCGAATACCTGCTGATTCGCGATCTGCACCTGTTGAACTCGGCATGGTCGCTAATTCTCCCGGGCTTGGTCAGCCCGTTTAACTTGATCATTATGATTTCTTTCTTCTACAGCATTCCGGAGTCGCTCGAAGAATCGGCCGAAATCGACGGCAGTTCGCATCTGCATACGTTGTTGAAAATTGTATTGCCTTTATCGATGCCGGTGATGGCGACCCTTGCTCTCTTCTATGCGGTCGGACGCTGGAACGGATTCCAGGATTCCTTGATGTATATCAACGACCCGCAGCTGTACCCGCTTCAACTGAAGCTGTTCCAGATGGTGCAAAACAACATGGTGAGCGAGCTGACGCAAATGGAAGGGGCCAACCGCACGGCGCTGACGCCGGAGAGCCTCAAGGCGGCTACGGTGATCTTCGCTACGGTGCCCATCCTGCTCGTTTATCCTTGGCTGCAAAAGTACTTCGTCAGCGGTGCGATGCTTGGGGCCGTTAAAGGCTAAGTTGGCGAGAAGAGATATCCATGTATTCGAAAGGAGTGCAAGCTGATGATGAACGGGACGGACAAGGGCGAGTATTCGTTCTCGACCTGCTGGAATATCAAGCGTCATACGTCCGGAGCCGATATGGTGCAGGAAATCGCCGATCTGGGATTCCGCCGGGTGGAGCTGAACTATAATGTGACGAAAGATATGCTCGCAACCATTGAGCCGATGATTGAACGTGGGGAGATCGGCATATCCAGCGTGCATAACACGTTCCCCCACGTACCGGATCCCGATTACGGCACGGATTCCGTGCTGCTCGGATTTGAGGATGAGGAAAAAAGGAAAAGGGCGATCGAGCTGCTCGTCGGGTCGGCCGAATATGCCCATCGTTATGGTGCGGAAGCCGTCGTGGTACACCCGGGGGAAGTGCCGTTCGAGCCGGACATCAGCAAAGAACTGTCCCGATTGTACCACGATGAAGGTAAAGATTCCCTGGCCTATCGAAGCAAATGGGAAGAATTGATGGAGCGGCGCGAGGCGCTTGCTGCAGGCTACGTGCAAAAGATTATCGCCAGTCTCGATGAGGTCTGCAACAAGGCGATATCCAAGGGCATAAAGGTTCGATTCGGCATCGAGACCCGTTCCAGGCCACAGCAGATCCCCACTCTTGCAGAAGCGAAAACGATTATTCAGGCGCTCCGCGGCGCCCCTGTCGGCATCTGGTATGATTCGGGCCATGCCATCATGATGGATCGCCTCGGCCTGTATGACAGCGTAGGGGAGATGGATGGATTGATGGATGATATCGTAGGAGTCCACATCCACGAGACGCTGGGCCTTTCCGACCACTGGTGCCCGTATGTGCACAGCAAGGACATGAACTTTTACGACGCATACTTGCCGATGATCCGGCGAGCGCAGGTCAAGGTATACGAGCTGAAAGCCGCCTGTAAGCCCGAAGAAATCCATGAAAGTCACGCGTTGTTAATGTCCAAATTGGCGGAAGCGGCGTATTCATAAAACATCGCGCATGTGGGCCAAGGGTAAATGCAGAGCTTTGGTAAAACGATAAATGCCTGGGTACGGAGGAAAAGACGCATGTACAAACAACTGGTGGAGCGCAATGACAAGGCTGTAGAAAAGGGATTATCCCGGCAGGTGCTTGATCCGGACAGCCGTTATTACGGAGGAACGATCGATCCGTACACGGGAGTGGCCTGGGTAAACCACACCACAGGCACGCCGACGGATATGTGTTACTGGGGCACCGCGCTCGTGAATCCGGCATCGGCCTATTACCGGGACGAGGCGCTTTTGGAACGGTTGTTGCTGGCGACGGAGTTTGTGCTTCGCCACCAGCACGAGGACGGTTCCATCTCCCCGGGCTGGACGAATTATCACTCTCCGCCGGATACGGCGTTTGTCGTTGTAGGGTATGCCCAGTTATATCTGGTATTGCAGCAGCAGGCATGGCCGCCGCTGCAGCCGGTACTGCACAACATGCGCCTGTTTCTGGAACGAACCATGCCGGTCATGTTGACCGGTGGGTGCCATACGCCCAATCATCGCTGGGTTCTATGCGCGGCGCTCGGTTTTCTGTACCGGATATTCGGGCGGGAAGAGGCGCTGCAGCGCGCCGGGCAATGGCTGGCAGAAGGCATGGACATTACGCCTGCCGGGGAGTGGACCGAGCGCAGCAACGGCATATACAGCGCAGTGAGCGATATTATGCTCATTCATGCCGCGCGATTGCTGTCCCGGCCGGAATTGCTTGAACCGGTGAGGCTCAATCTGCGCATGATGGCATATCTTGTGCATCCTTCCGGCGAAATTGTGACGGACTACTCGGGACGGCAGGATCTGGGGCAAGTTCATGATCTGTCGCCTTATTATCTGTCCTATGCGATCATGGCCAAACTGGACGGCGATCCGCTGTTTGCCGGCATGGCCGAATGGGCGGCAGAGTCGCTGACGGATCCGGGCGTTTGCTCGGTCAACGCACTCGTCAGGCTGATGCTGGAGCCCGATTTGCAGGAAACGCAAGGCGGCCGACTTGATCTGCTCGATCAGTATGAGGTCATGTTGAACGGAAATTTTGATCGGGAGCAATATTTGGGACGGATGGATGAAGCAGGCCATCATGGCCGCATCAGCCACAGTCGCATGCATACGGACTTTGGCGCGCCGGTGGCCCGCATTCGCGATGGAAAAACGAGCGTGACCGTAATGACGGAGGTGCCTTCGTTCTTTGCGCTGCGGCACGGAGCCGTCCGTTTGTTGGCCGTGCAGCTGGCCTCCTACTTTAACCCCGGTTATGTACCCATGCAGCAAATGAGGCAAACGGAGTCCGGTTACAGTCTGATCGGCGAACAGAAAAAAGGATATTATGGCCCCGTGCCCACAAACCGGTTGCCATTGTCGGCCAACACACCAACCAGCCCGTGGTACTTGCTTCCCCATCAGGAGAGGGAACTTACCCATGAGCAGACATTTAGCGTGCATGCCGAGGTGGCGCAAACGAAAGACGGTTGGACGCTGGACCTGGCAGGCGAGAACCCGCAGGAGATCATGATGCAGCTGTCCTTCGTGTTTGGCAGCGAAGGCGAGCTGTCCTCAAACGGGCTGGTGGAAACGAAGAAAGGCGGCCCTTATTTCTGGGAAGGCGGCACATTGCGCTATGCCTGCGGCGGGGACTGGATCGAATTGACCGGTGGCGAGCTGGGCCATCTGGCGGCAACGGTGCGTGAAGCCAAGCTGCCGGACGGCTGCCAGGTTGTGCTGGTCAATTTCATGACGCCGTTTCGCAAAACCATTCATATTTCGCTATCGCCGTCCATGGCGGCAAATACCCTAAACACGATATTAGACGAAAAGCGCTGAGGCAGACCCAAAAGATGACGTGCCCTTCAACAATCAGGAAGGAGCCGTCATTTTTTTTGCAATTTTTGCATAAACCCCATGAAACTGCATATTGAGATGAGGCCCTCAAGATGTGGTATACTGGAGAGTATGAATGAAAAGCTAAGAGGAGGTGCCTTGGTGGATGAAGGGCAAGCTACTGCGGGCTAAGGGACACCTTGCCAATATTATACCGATTCATTTGGATGCGTCTTTCTTTTTCGAAAGAGCGGTCCGCTCGCTGGACCGAAATCATGTCGACAAGGCATTGAAATATTTTCGCAAAGCGGTAGAATACGAGCCGGACAATCCGGTCAATCATTGCAATATGGCAGGCATTTTATCGGAGAAGGGAGATTACGAGGGCTCCAATGCCGTGCTTGCACACGTACTTGACATTGTCGATCCGTCGATGACGGAATGTTATTTTTACATGGCGAACAATTATGCCAACATGAACCGTTTCGAAGAGGCGGAGCAGGCGTTGGTAACCTATCTGGAGGAGGACCCGCAGGGTCAGTTCATGGCCGAAGCAGAGGAGATGATGGAGCTGCTCTATTATGAGCTCGATCGTCCGGCGAAGCTGAATCAGATCAAATCGCGCAAAGGCGTGGTTGAGCACGATCAGGCACGCGAGTTTCTGGAGCAAGGGAAGTTTGCCCAGGCTGCCGAGCTGCTGGAGAGCATGCAGCCGGACTACCCCGATTATTTGGCTGCCCGCAATAATTTGGCGTTATCTTACTATTATATGGGGCTGTTCGATAAAGCGCGGGAAACGATTGCCGAGGTGCTGAAACAGGAACCGGGCAATTTGCACGCCTTGTGCAACCTGGCGATTTTCTACCAGAACGAAAACCGTCCGGATCAGGTGTTGCAGCTCATCCACAAGCTGCGCGTCATGGTTCCGTTCCAGGAAGAGCAGGTATACAAACTGGCGACCACGATGGGTATTCTTGGACAGCACGAACCGGCATACGGCCATTTCCGACGTTTGCTGAAGAACGAAGAGACCGCTGCGGATCCTGCGCTTGTGCATTATGCGGCGGTTGCGGCTTTCAATACCGGACGATATGATGCGGCAGAACGGTTGTGGCGGCATGCGGGCAGGCTTGACCCGACTTCCGAGGTTTCCGGATTCTATCTGTCCGGCCTGGAGCAGGTGCGGCAAGGAGAGGCGGAGCCCCAAATGCTGAGCTACCATTACCATTTGCCTTTTGATGAGCAGTTTCGGCAATGGGAGCATGCCGGCGACGGCATTCCGGAGGAAATGAGAAACGATCCGCTCATCCGCTCGTCATTCTTCTGGGCACTGCGCCACGGGGATCGCGCAACGAAGCTTCAGGTTATCCAAGCGCTGGCCATGATCGGCGATTATGAAGTGCAGCAGGCACTTCAGACATTTGTGGATGAAGCTGCCGATGAAGATGGTGAACTGCTTCACGTTGCCAGCTCGGTTCTGAACCAGCTTCGCCAATCCGAGGCAGAGACCAAGGGGAAGAAAACGTCTTCTCCGGTGCTCGTCACCATGGTAAGGGGCCAATCGGCTTCAAAGGAACAGCTTGCCGCAAAGAAGGAGGATCCGGCTGGATCTTCTCCATCATGGCAGGCCGTAGTGGAACGCGTGGTGCAAATGACCGGATCTGCCGCAGAGCTGCGGCAGGAGGCGGAGCGGGTGTGGAACGACTTTGTGTCCCGGATGCCTTCCGAGAAGCCGAATGCAAAGCAGATTGAGTGCTGGGCAGCCGGCCTGGAATATGTTGCCGCCAAAGCGTATCATCGTTCCGTAACTTATCAGAGCATTGCGGAACGTTATGGCATCTCAGCCGCAACCGTGAGCAAATATGCCCGCCAGATTAGCCAGGTCTGCAATGAAACGCTGCCAACCGTTTAGAACATCGAAATGGCTTTGCTCGGTTGAACAACGGAAGATCGAGTGCCTGGGTAAAGAAGGTTTGTGGAAAGATTCGATCCGTTGTGGAAGGATATAACGGGTTGGAAAACGGGTAAACTTAACTGATGGGCTTAACAGGGTCATTATTGAAGTTCACGGGTCAATCCATTCTCAACCTTACCAAGGAGGCTGATTCTATATGTCTAAGCACAGAGCAATCGTGATCGGAACAGGCCCTTCAGGGCTGACAGCCGCGATCTATCTGGCACGGGCCAATCTGAACCCGCTGGTGATCGAAGGCCTTCAACCTGGAGGTCAATTGACGACGACAACCGAAGTGGAAAACTTCCCGGGGTTCCCTCAGGGAATCATGGGGCCTGAACTCATGGATAACATGCGCAAACAAGCTGAGCGTTTTGGAGCAGAGTTCCGAAACGGATGGGTGGAGGAAGTCGATTTCAGCCAACGTCCCTTTAAGATCAAAGTAGAAGGCGTTGGCGAGCTGGAAGCCGATGCCGTGATCATCTCGACCGGTGCTTCTGCGCGTTATCTCGGCATACCGGGCGAGCAGGAAAATGTTGGGCGTGGCGTCAGCACATGCGCGACGTGCGACGGTTTCTTTTTCCGCGGGAAAAAACTGATTGTCGTTGGCGGAGGCGATTCCGCCATGGAGGAGGCGAGTTTCTTGACCCGCTTCGCAACCGAAGTGACGCTGGTGCATCGCCGCGACGAGCTGCGAGCTTCGAAAATCATGCAGGATCGGGCGCGCAGCAACGAAAAGGTGAAGTGGGCATTGAACCGTACACCGCTTGAGGTCCAAGCGGAAGGGCTGGGCGTCAAAGGCCTTAAGGTACGGAACAACGAGACCGGGCAGGAAGAGTTTTTGGAGGCGGATGGCGTCTTTGTGGCGATTGGACATACGCCGAATACAGGCTTCCTGGGCAACCAGATCACGCTGGATGACCATGGGTATGTTCTCGTCAAACCGGGAACGACGGAAACCAACGTTCCAGGCGTGTTCGCTTGCGGAGACGTGCAGGACACGAGATATCGCCAGGCCGTTACGGCTGCGGGCTCAGGCTGCATGGCGGCCATGGATTGCGAAAAGTTCCTTGAGGGCGAAATGGTTCACGACTGGAGCGAGACGTTGGATCTCTAAGCATGGCGAGGGTGTTTTTTTGCATAAACTATAGGGAAGAGACGTCGGGAAGTCTCATGGATTGACGAGAGAAGCCGGAAGGCTTCTCTTTTTTGAAACCAAATAAGCTGGAGATCGTATACATAGGGCGCATACTAGGTGTGAGGTGAAGAAATTGGGGGAAATGGTAAGGGAGTGGCTTCAGAACGCAACAGTGAGACGGTTTCTAATCCTCCTGCTGTTCTGTTTGATCCTATTTAGCATGGGAAGCATGCTGCACATGATTTTGCTGCTGTTTTTGGTGACGTATGTCATGAACCGGCTGCAACAATTCATTACCGCAAAGCTGAACAAATTGTTTCCGATAAATTATAAAGTGGTCGTCATTCTGTTATACCTGATCGTGATTGCGGCCATTGTATTGGGAATTTCGAGGTATTCTCCGAGGATCGTGGATCAGGTCATCCAGTTGACCAACGAGATCATCAAGTTTCTGGACAGCGCCGACGGGGACAATTTTACGTCCAAAATCGCAGGTTACCTGCAATCGTTTGATATCAAGAACTACACGAACGGAGCATTGAAATACATTCTGGCGCTGAGCAAATGGCTGGAATTCATTCTGCTCGTCATCATTCTAAGCTTGTTCTTCCTGCTCCAAAAGCAAGAAATCTTCAAATTTACATCCAAGTTCAAAGAGAGCAAAATTGGCTGGTTTTATAAAGAGGTCGCATACCTGGGGGATAAATTCGTATCTTCCTTTGGCAAAGTGATCGAGGCCCAGTTGATGATTGCCGTATTCAATACGATTTTGACTATTCTGGGGTTATGGATTCTCGGATTTCCGTACCTGTTCGCATTGACCATTCTGGTGTTTGCACTCAGTCTGGTTCCTGTGGCGGGGGTGATCATCTCCCTGGTGCCATTGTGCTTGATCGGATATCAAATCGGCGGACTGCAAATGGTCATTATCGTCGTTCTCATGATCATCGTCATTCACGCGCTCGAAACGTATTTCCTGAATCCGAAGCTGATGGCGCACAAAACAAAATTGCCGATGTTCTACACCTTTATCGTGCTGATCCTGTCCCAGCATTTCCTCGGCATCTGGGGCTTGATCATCGGGATTCCGATTTTTGTCTTCCTGCTGGACATTCTGGATGTGAACCGCATGGAGAAAACGGACGAACCGGTGCGGGTGGAATCGAAGCCATAAAGCTTGGATCTCAGTACGCTGACATTGCAGCAATGGTTGAAATTTGGAAAAAAGGAAAAACGCCTCCCATGTCGGGAAGGCGTTTTTTCGCATGCATGCCTGCGGACCATATGCGCCGGAAACCAAAGCCGGATCGGCCTGCAGCAGACGGCATGGCCCATCCATGGTATCGTATCGGCTTCCGTGGCATTCCGGCTACAGCCAGCCCTTTTTCTCGGCAATGCTGACGGCCTCCATGCGATTTTTGGCCTCCAGCTTATTGAATGCCTCGGACAAGTAATTTCGTACCGTACCGTACGAGAGGTGCAAGGAAGCGGCAATATGGTTGGCATTCAAGCCTGTAGCGGCCAGCCGCAGCACCTCTTTCTCGCGTTCGGTCAAGGGGTTGGCTTCCTTAGATGCACCGAACACAAGCTCCGGGGACACTTCGCGCCCGCCGTTCATGACGCGGCGGATGGCTTCGGCGAGCCTGTCGCTCGGCTCGTCCTTGAGCAGGTAGCCTTTCACGCCCGCTTGGATGGCCCGTTCCAGGAAGCCGGGCCGGGCAAAGGTCGTAAGAATGATGACCTTGCAGGACAAGCCCTGCTGCTGAATGCGTTCAGCCACGTCCAGCCCGGTCATGACGGGCATTTCAATGTCCATCAGGCAAAGGTCGGGTTGGAGGGAAGCAATAAGCTGCAATGCTTCTTCGCCATTGCCGGCCTCGCCGACCACCTGCAAATCATCCTCCAGATCAAGCAGGGAAGCGAGCGCTCCCCGCAGCATGCGTTGATCTTCGGCGATCAGTATTCGAATCATGATGACACTCCTCCTTGCATTTTACTGGCGATCAGCGGAAAGGAAAGGACAAGCTCCGTTCCGGTTTGGTCGGAGGAGATTCTCAGTGAACCGTCAATGAGGCCGAGCCGTTCACCCATGCCTTTTAATCCGTTCCCGGCTGTTTCCTCCGGGTTCTCCAATCCAATGCCGTTGTCCTTCACGGTGATGCCGATCCCGTAACGGGTCCGTTCCATGCGGATCATGCTGCGTGTAGCCTGGCTGTGCTTGACGATGTTGGTTACCGCTTCGAGCAAGCATAGACCGATCATGTTTTGCGTCAACTCGGGCACGTCGCTCCAAGATTCCTGTTCCCCGGCCATGTGAAGCTCGATTTCGGCGCTGCGCAGCATTTCTTTGGCATCGGCGAGAGCCTCGGGAATGCTGATGGCCCTCATGTCCGACACCAGCTGCCGGACTTCCCGGAGCGCCGCGCGGGACGTGCGTTCGATTTCGCGGGCTTCCTGCAGTGCCCGCTCGGGATTTTTGGGGATCAGTTTGGCGACCAGTTCGCTCTTGAGCGTGATCAGGGATAGCGTATGTCCCATCGTGTCGTGCAGATCCCTGGCGATGCGCATCCGCTCTTCGCGCTTAACCAGCTCTTTGATGTGCTGCTGCGCCTCATCCAATCGTACCTCCAGGTTCTGCCGGTCGATCATGGTGCGTATGCCATAGGGGGACACGAGCATGATCAGGTAAAACGGGGTAAAGAACATCAGCTGGTCCGCGGTCAGTTCGGTGATGCGCAGCGCGACGGGAACCGTCTGTACGATGGCAAAGATCAGCAGAAACAGTCGAAACAAACGTTTGTCTGCGTACCATCCGATAAAATTGGCCGAGAAGAACCCCAGGAAGAACATATTGGGGTCGATGATCAGCGACAGCACCAGAACGGTCAACATTTGCAGGCAAAGCCAGTACGAAAATTTGGCGGTTCCAGCCGTCATGTACAGCTGCCTGTAAGTTACGATAAACACGATAAAAGCGGTCAAGCCGACGTAGAGCACGGTTCCCCGCGAATTCCACAAGTAGTAGACCGGCATGGCGAGATAAATCAACCATATATAAGGATAGAAGCCGTACCGGTTCGGGAAAAGTTCAAAGCGCCGAAGCATGCGTGTGTGTTACGCCTCCTTTTGCTTTCTGCGGATATATGTGGATAGTAACATAAAACCCGCCAAGTATGCCGCCAAAATCAGGATATCGCGTAAAGCGGGCGCTTGGCCAGCTGCGATATTCCATGCCCCGTTGCCAAAGCTGTTGGATGGCAGCCAGCTGCCGATGCGTGCCAGCCATTCAGGCATAACGTCCAGCGGCATCCACATGCCTCCGAGCAGGGCAAGCGCCAAGTACAGCATGTTGCTCAAGCCGCTCGCCGTGTCAACCCGGCGGAATGTGCCGATGCAGGTGCCAAGCGCCAGAAACGGCAGCGATCCGGCGAGAATCCACAGCGCGGAGCCGATCCATTGAGAGGCAGTCAGTTCTACGCCGTTGATGAGGTAGCCGGCGGTAAAAATGATGACGATGGAGCAAAGATGAATGGCGGTCTGGCCGACCATTTTACCGGCGAAGTAGATGGAGCCTGGCAGCGGAGTGACCTGCAGGAAGGTTGACCAGCCGTGTGCGCGTTCCTGTACGAGCCGGATGCCCAGCGTCATGATGGAGGAACCCATGATGCTGAAACAGGTCATGGACATCAGGTAATGCGCGTTCCACGCTTCCGCATCGCTGGTGCCCGTAGCGAAGATTCGGGTGTACAGCACATAGAACGCAACCGGGATCATCAGGGACCAGAATACAAAATAAACGTTGCGCGACATGCGGAGCATTTCGACTTTGGATTGGGCAATCAGCATCGACATCGACATGTTAAACGTCCTCCTTCAGGGTTTCGACGAATTGGGCATAAGCTTCATCGAGCTGTCCGGCTTCGATGCGGATGTCCCGCACCGGAAGCTGACGCTCCACAATTTGGCGAATCAGTGCATCGGTATCGCCGGCGTACAGAACGCAGCGACCTTTCTTGTATTCGATTTGGTCCACGCCGGGCAGATCCTCCACGAGTTTGCGCATATTCGGCGAAGGCTCAGGTGAGCTGCTCGGGCTGCTTTCGGGCTTTAATGGATCCGAGATGGCGAAAGACAGCGTGCGCCGGGACATTCCCGCTTTGATGCTGTCAGGCGTTCCGTCCGCTGCAACCTTGCCATTATGGAACAAGATAATACGATCGGCAGCTTCGTCCGCCTCCTGAAGATAGTGGGTGGTGAAAATAACGGTCTTTCCCCTTCCCGCCAGTTCGCGTACATGGTTCCAGAAATGTCTGCGGGCTTCCGCATCCAGGCCGACGGTCGGTTCGTCGAAGAAGAGCACTTCCGGATCTCCCGCCATCGCCAAAGCAAAACCCAGGCTGCGCTTTTGGCCGCCGGACAGCTTCTCTGCGCGTTTGTTCATGTCTTTCGGCTGCAAGCCGGTAAGCTGCATGATCTGTTCCGCATCGAGCGGGGAGGGATAGTAGCCGCGCACCAGGTTGATCATTTCGCGGACGGTAATACCGTCCATAACGCTGACGTCCTGGAGCATGACGCCGATTTTTTGGCGGACGGCCTTGTCTTCGGGCGCTTTGCCGAGCACCGTGATGCGGCCCGAGGTAGGGGTGGAGAGGCCAAGCATCATTCGGATCGTCGTCGTTTTGCCTGCTCCGTTGGGGCCCAGGATGGCCACAACCGTTCCTTGTTCCACGTGGAGAGATATATCGCCCACGGCATGTTTGCTTCCAAATCGTTTACTCACATGATCAAGCTGGATCACTGCCGGTTTCATTATGGATTCACGTCCTTTTGTTCAGTTCTAATGGCTGATTTCATCATACGAAATGAGAGGACGTGACATTAGTAAGGGTTGTCATGACATTCGGATGACAACTGTCATGTTTTGGGCATGGAACGAATGATTGGGCAATATCATGAGTTGAGGCTGCCGGCAGCATGGTGCCGGAAGGGCAAGCTTGCGTTTGAATAAAAGAAGGAGGGTGAAAAGGGGTGTTTCGGCAGAGCTGTGATGCGGCTCACAAGAGGGCTCGGAACGCGTTCTATCACAGTTTCTATCGTCTTGACCCCGGGGTATCCTTCAATTATAGTTGGTAGGTAGGATAAACTATTTTAGATAGATAAAGGTGGCTTGCAGCATGTCTGAGAAAATCTACGTTGGGGTCGATCTCGGCGGAACAGCAATCAAGGTCGGTATATGCGATGATCAAGGTCAGCTTTTGCATACGTACGAAGGGCCGACAGAAGTGAGTCAGGGCGTGGACCGCGTTGTCGACAACATTGAGAAATATGTCCGTCATATCGTTGCCGAGTCCCCATACGGCTGGGATCAGCTTCAGGGTGTAGGAGCCGGCGTGGCCGGTTTCACCAATGTACGCGAGGGCATTATCGTTCTGGCCCCTAACATCGGATTTCGGAATGTGGCCATTCGTTCCATTTTGGAGGAACGTTTGGGCAAGCCGGTCAAAATAGATAACGATGCAAACGTGGCTGCACTTGGCGAGGCATGGGCCGGGGCCGGTAAAGGCGTGGACAATTGCGTCTGCTATACGCTCGGCACGGGCGTAGGCGGTGGTTTGATCCTGAACGGCAAAATCTATCAAGGCTTCTCCGGCATGGCAGGGGAGCTGGGACACATCAGCGTGGTGCCTGATCTGGAAGCGATCCAGTGCGGATGCGGCAAGATGGGGTGCGTGGAAACCGTTTCCTCCGCGACGGGAATCATTCGCATGGCGAAAGATGCGGTGGAGCGCGGCGATCATACGTCGCTGGCACTGGTTGACAAGATTGCGGCAAAAGAAGTGTTCGACGCTGCCAAGGCAGGCGATGAAGTTGCTCTGCGCATCGTGAACCGTGCGGCATTTTACCTGGGCAAGTCCATGGCAGCCGTTGCGGCGGTCATCAACCCGGAACTGTTCATTATCGGTGGCGGCGTATCCAAAGCTGGGGATTTCCTGTTTGACGAAGTGCGTTCGGTATTTTCCCAATTGACGCCGGAACCGCTGCAGGAAGGCGTACGCATTCTGGAAGCTACGCTGGGCAATGATGCGGGTATCGTAGGTGCGGCAGGTCTTCATCTTCGTTCGTAGTGTACGTGCAACTAGACGGTAGGGCGGCAATATGATAAGGAGGGGAACATTATGCTTGAGAGTGAAGTTTCATCGGGCAAAAGCGCCACGCTCATTATCATTACGGGCATGTCCGGAGCGGGTAAAACCATTGCGGTGCAAAGTTTGGAGGATCTCGGCTTTTTCTGCGTCGACAACCTGCCGCCCGTGCTGATTCCGAAATTCGCGGAGCTGATCGAGCAATCGAACGGCAAAATCGGCAAAGTGGCGCTGGTGATCGATCTGAGGGGACGGGAGTTCTTTACGGCGCTGTCCGAGTCCTTAAGTTACATTAAGGATCATTTTACGATCCACTGCGAAATTCTGTTCCTGGATGCGACCGATTCCGTGCTTGTACAGCGCTATAAAGAGAGCCGGCGCAGACACCCGCTTGCGCCTGAAGGCATGCCGCTGGACGGCATACGGCTTGAACGAAAAATGCTGGAGGAACTCAAAACTTCGGCGACACAGGTACTGAATACAAGCACGTTGAAACCGGCTCAGTTGAAAGAGCGGATCATTTCCCGTTTTTCCCATCTGGAAAGCAATATGCTGTCAGTAAACATCACGTCATTCGGATTCAAATACGGCATTCCAATTGACGCAGACCTTGTATTCGATGTTCGTTTCCTGCCAAATCCGCATTACATTGATCATTTGCGTCCAAACACGGGTCAGAACAGCGAAGTGTATGAATACGTCATGAAATGGCCCGAAACGCAGTCGTTCCTGACCAAATTGCTCGATATGCTGCACTTTTTGATTCCGCAGTACAAAAAGGAAGGCAAGAGCCAAGTCATAATCGGAATCGGCTGCACGGGCGGGAAACACCGTTCTGTCGCGATCTCGGAATATTTGGGCAAAATGCTGGGTACCAGCGAAACCGAGGCTGTGACGGTGAGTCACCGCGACGCTGATCGGGATCGTCATTGAAGAGGGTGAAGGGATGAAAGAGGCCGGACCACGAAGAGAACGTCCGAGAATTGTCGTCATGGGCGGCGGAACGGGATTGTCTGTGATGCTGCGCGGCTTGAAGGAAAAACCGATGGACATCACGGCCATCGTCACGGTTGCCGATGACGGCGGAAGCTCCGGCATCCTGCGCAATGAGCTGCAAATGCCGCCTCCGGGCGACATTCGCAATGTGCTCACTGCGCTGGCCGATGTGGAGCCATTGCTTTCGGATATGCTCAGCTATCGTTTCAATACAGGCTCGGGGCTTGCAGGCCACAGCCTGGGCAACCTGATTTTGGCTGCCATGACGGATATTTCGGGCGACTTCGTAACCGCAGTGCGGGAACTTAGCCGCGTGTTTGCCGTTCGCGGGCAGGTTCTTCCTGCTGCCGGGCAGGCCGTTGTGCTGCATGCCGAGATGGAAGATGGTACGATCATTACGGGCGAATCGAAAATCCCCGAGGCCGGGGGACGGATCAAACGTGTTTTCCTTGAACCGGATCACGTGGAGCCGTTGCCAGAGGCCGTCGAGGCCATCCGTCAAGCCGACGCCATTCTGATCGGACCAGGGAGTTTGTATACGAGCATTTTGCCTAATCTGCTTGTCCCGAAACTGGCCGAAGCGGTCGTTGAGGCCAATGCGGTAAAATTGTTTATATGCAATGTGATGACGCAGCCTGGGGAAACCGACGATTATACGGTGAGCGATCACCTTAAAGCCGTATATGATCATGTCGGGCACCAGCTTTTTGACTATGTCATCGTAAATAATGGTGATATTCCGCTGCAAGTTCAGAATAGATATGCAGAAAAGGGATCAAAACCGGTCGTTCTGGATATGAATGTCCTGAAAAGCGCAGGCTATCAGGTAGTTGCGGATACGCTGGTTCTGTTCCGGACTTATCTGCGCCACGATGCTGAGAAACTCAGCCATCATATTTTCCAGCTGGTACAAAATTGGATGTTACGGAAGAGGTGAAGTCTCATGTCGTTTGCAGCACAGACCAAAAAAGAATTAACGCTGATCGAAAGCGAGCCGTGCTGCGAAAAGGCGGAACTTTCAGCCCTTATCCGTATGCTTGGTGCGGTGCAGCTATCGAATAGAAAAGTCATATTGGATATTTCGACGGAGAATGCCGCCATTGCGCGCCGTGCATACTCTTTGCTCAAAAAGCACTTTCCGGTGCATACGGAACTGCTCGTTCGCAAAAAAATGAGGCTGAAAAAGAACAATGTGTATATTGTTCGGATTCCGTCCATGGTTCAGGAGATTTTGAAGGAACTGTACATCGTGTCGGAAGGTTTCCTGTTCACGCCAGGCATTAATCGGGAATTGCTGAAAAAAAATTGCTGTAAACGCGCATACCTTCGCGGAGCATTCTTGGCCGGGGGATCGGTCAACAATCCGGAAGGCTCCTCCTATCACTTGGAGATTGCATCCATGTACGAAGAGCACTGCCAGGCCTTGGTGGATTTGGCGAATGAGTTTCATCTGAACGCCCGGTGTATAGAAAGGAAAAAAGGATTCATCCTATACATCAAGGAAGGCGAGAAAATCATTGAACTGCTCAGCATCATCGGGGCGCATCAGGCGTTGTTCAAGTTCGAGGACGTACGCATCATGCGCGATATGCGCAACTCCGTAAACCGGATCGTCAATTGCGAAACGGCCAACCTGAACAAAACGATCGGCGCCGCGGTAAGGCAAATCGATAACATCAAGCTGCTGCAGAAGGAGATCGGCCTTGAAGCGCTGCCCGAGAAACTTCGGGAGGTGGCTGAAGTTAGGCTTGCGCATCCCGACATCAACCTGAAGGAAGTGGGCGAGCTGCTCAAAGGAACGGTAAGCAAATCCGGAGTGAATCACCGGCTGCGCAAGATCGATGAACTGGCTGAGAAAGTACGAAGTGAACGCCATGGTTAACGCGTGGAGGGAAGCTGCGGAATCTTTTGGGATTGTCCAATGTTTTTTTTGTAGTTTCCTTCACGGGTTAATGGTATAATTGCTATAAATATAATTGTGTATTTAATGTCCAGATTTCCTATAGGGGGGTAAGTTTATATGACAAAGCACCCGGTAGTAGTCCGTTTGAAAACGGGTCTCCATGCCAGACCTGCTGCATTGTTCGTTCAAGAAGCGAATAAGTATTCTTCTGAAGTGTTTGTTGAGAAAGAAGACAAGAAAGTTAACGCGAAAAGCATTATGGGGATCATGAGCCTTGCGATCAGCACTGGTACGGAAATCCAAATTAGTGCCGAAGGCGCGGACGCCGAACAGGCTGTAAACGCTTTAGTTAGCCTGGTAAGCAAGGAAGAGCTTGAGAACCAATAAGATAGCCTGAACGTAGGAAGAAGCCCCGAAAGGGGCTTTTTTTTGCGTTTAAGGGGATTGTCCTGCAACATTTTGGCAGTCGCTTCGTCTGTAGAAGTATCAAACCGATTCTGAAATGAAATAGTATACTTCGAGGAGGCTATTGTGATGGGTAAAACGTGGTTGAAACCGCTGGCTGCGGTAATGGTGGCAGGGACGTTGATGGTAGGAGGAACGGCTTGGGTAGCGCCTGGAAGTTATGCTTACGCAGCCGAGGTACAAGGAATACAGCAAAACACCATTAACGTTGTGGGTAAAGGCGAAATTCAGGTGAAACCTGACGTGGCGTATTTGTCGATCGGCGTGAGCAGCACGGCAGAGACGGCTGCATCGGCGCAGAAAGCGACGGCTGCCAAAATCAACAAAGTGATCAACCTGTTGAAAAACACGTGGAAAATCAGTGCGGACGACATTCAAACCGATCAATTCTATGTACAACCAAACTACACGTATTCGGAGAAAGACGGGCAAAAAGTTAAAGGATATACGGCATACCACACGCTCTCCGTAACGTATCGTGAACTGGACAAGGTGGGTGAACTGCTGGATGATGCTTCCCAAGCAGGCGCGAACAGCATCGACAACATCCGTTTCACGGTAGAGAGCCCGGAGAAATACGAAGCTCAAGTCATTGAAAAAGCTGTGGCCAATGCCGACGTAAAAGCTGCGGCGATCGCAAAAGCAGTCAAACGCCAACTGGGCTCGGTATTGTCCGTAACGCAAGGCGATGCGGTAGCTCCAGTATTGTATGCGACGGAAAGCTCCTTTTCCAAATCAAGCGCGGATGGTGCAGCAGGCACGGCTGTTGAAACAGGTCTGGTAAAAGTGAATACGACACTGAGCATTACGTATGAAATGAAATAGGAATTTCACACTAGGTAGGCCATTTTATGGACCATCGCTTCGGAAGCAGAATTCCGGAAGTTATGGTCCATTTATGTTGTTCGGAGGTGGTCGGACCGTTATCCTTCGAAAAATAACAGTGAGGGTTATCCTAGAAGGGATAGTTGTGAGAAGCTGCTGGACGTTGTGGAAAGTAATCCGGTCCATTGGTATCGTTTTTGTGCGTTTGTTCGTGACAAAATATTCATGAACGGCGTCCGGATCGAACAATATTGTAACTGGGGATGTAAACCTTTCCTGAATAGGGTTAATTATAATGAAGAGGTGAGCGTATGAGATATACGGTTCATCATTACATACGCAATATAACTCGATGGGATCATGGGAGAGGAGTTTTTATATATGACATCTTTGAAAAAATGGACAAGTGCGTTGTTGGCGGCAGGCGTAATGTTGGGAGGCAGCTCGGTATGGCTGGACCATTCCGTTCAGGCGGCATCGGTGACCTCGAAGGTATCAGCTCCTGCTGAAGTAACGTTGAAATCCGGCGGAAAAACACTCTCGCAAAAAGGGCTTCTGCAAAACGGTTCGACGTGGGTATCCCTTACAGCCGTGAAGGATGTAGCGGGCGGCACGCTTAAATATGATGCAAAGAAGAAAGAGTATGCCCTCTCGGCAGCTAATAATACAATGAGAATCGTTAAATCGGATGGCGAGAACATCGTTTATGTCAATGACTACTATACGCCGGTGGAAGCGAAGCTGATTCAAGGTCGTTTGTACATTCCGTTCTCTGCCATGAGAGATTATTTGGGCGTACAGGGCGATTGGGATGTCAAAACCAAAACACTGACCCTGAGCAAAGTGAAGCAAAACAACATCGTTGTTAAATCGGCAACAACGAAAGTAACGTTGAAAAACGCCACGGTGGATATTAAGTACCCTCAGGTGAGCGGGCTGGCCAATGCGAACGCCGAAAAGGCGATCAACAAAGTGCTGAAGGACGAATCCGACGCGTTTGTGGCAAGCTTCAAAAATCAGATTAAAGAAATCGGGGCGCCTGAAGCCAACCGCCCATACGGCTTCCAAAGCTCGTATGTGGTTACTTATAATGAAAACGGCGTGCTTGGGCTGATTACCGAACGTTATGAAGATTATGCGGGCGCACATGGCATGACGACTCGCACCGGTCATACGTTTGCGTTAGACACGGGCAAGGCATTGAGCCTCGATGACGTGCTGCAAAACAATGCTTCCATGCGTCAGACGATTGGCAAAAAGGTAGGAGAACAACTGGAAGCGCTGGGTGGTTACCTCGATGGCTACAAAGGATTGAACAAGGATCAGGATTTCTATGTAACGCCTACGGGCATCGTGGTCTTCTTCCAACTGTATGAGTACACGGCGTATGCGCAAGGATTCCCGGAATTCCCGTTTACGTACAAAGAAATCCTGCCGAAGGGCAGCGAGCCATTCAGCAATGTAAGTGCGGATAAATAAGTAGGCAGATCGTATGATGCGATTCGGTCATGCGTGAGTGAGTTGAATCGAATGTGAGATAAGGAGAAGGGCATTGGTTGCCGAACAGTGATGTTTGGTGGCCAGTGCTCTCTTTTTGAGGAACTTCATACACCTTATCGGTTCCAAAAACAGCTGATTAAAATTCTAATGAACATCAGGATCACTATTGGGGTGAAATTGTACTTTAAAGGTGATTTACTGGGTGAATAACGTGCCTCAGGTTCATTAAAGTTCTGTAAGGGCGAAATATCGGCGAATAACGTGTGTGAGGTTCGTAAGATATCACCTTTGTAAAAACGCATCAACTATGCGAAAAGGGCGTCTCCGTCACGTTGTTCACGTGCGGGGCGCCCTTTTGTTGGATCGTCTGTCAGCAAAATGCGACAAGTCGATCTTTAACGATTATAGATGTGGCACTGCGGCTTATACGCCTTGTGCACCTACGTTTTCGATAACTTTATCTACGATACCGTATTCTGCAGCTTCGGCAGCAGTCATGAAGTAGTCGCGGTCGGTGTCTTTCTCGATGCGCTCCAGCGGTTGGCCTGTGCGCTCGGCAATGATGCGGTTCAAGGTATCGCGCATTTTCAGGATGCGGCGTGCGCGAATCTCGATGTCGGAGGCTTGGCCTTGTGCTCCGCCCAGCGGTTGGTGGATCATGATTTCGCTGTTCGGCAGCGCGAAACGTTTGCCTTTGGCGCCAGCGTTGAGCAGGAACGCGCCCATGGATGCCGCCATACCCACACAGATGGTCGATACATCTGGTTTAATAAACTGCATCGTGTCATAGATCGCCATACCGGCTGTAATGGATCCGCCAGGGCTGTTGATGTATAAGTGAATGTCTTTCTCCGGATCTTCCGCAGTCAGGAACAGCATCTGTGCAATGATAGAGTTTGCGACAACGTCATTGACGTCGCTACCAAGGAAGATAATGCGATCCTTCAGCAATCTGGAATAAATGTCATAAGCGCGTTCGCCGCGATTGCTTTGTTCAACGACCATAGGAATGTAACTCACGTGAAAAACCTCCTCGGAAATGTGATGTTAAATTTGGTGGTTATATTTAAACTGTTACCGTATTAACCACATCATAAACAATTTCAATCAAAAAGTCAAAGAAAGTCAAACTAACTTTGAAAAAAAAGAAACCTCTCCGGTTTCACTGGTTAAACAACTTATGAAAGCAAAGTAAAAATGGCGCGCCCGCCAAGAATCGAACTTGGATCTCAGGCTTCGGAGGCCTACGTCATATCCATTGGACCACGGGCGCACAATCAATCAAATATGTGACAGCAATAATGATTATAGCTCATGACCCAATCAATTGCAAGCAGATGATTCGAAAGAAATCGTTTGGAATGTGCCGAAAATGATCATGCTGAAAATATGCGGATAAAGAACTGCTTTCGGTACATGCTATAAGAGGTTTGTTGATGTGCGGTCTCCTGGTTTGCAGGGGCGATATATAGATGGGAAAGCAGCCGATCTTCTATATATAGTATGCCGAATGCGGACTACAAGTTGCCGTGGCAGGATTGTGAAAAATTGCGCGTGAAAATGCCCTGAAACGGGATGAAATGGGCCTTTGAAACACTTGCATGTCGCGTCAGTTTTAGGTAGAATATACGTGGGACTTAAAAAGTTAACCCGGGACATTTTAGGGCCATGATATGAGCTTGGAACGAGAAGCTTGCGGGAGTGGAAAGCATGCGAAAGATTTTAGAAGTGCAAAAGCAGCTTCTGCCTGATCTCATGGATGTCTTGAAGAAGAGGTATACGATTCTCCACCAGATCATGTTATCGGATGTGATCGGACGAAGAACGTTAGCCAATTCCATGCAGATGACCGAGCGGGTTCTGAGAGCTGAGACCGATCTGTTGAAGGCTCAGGGACTAATTGAAATCGACAGCGCGGGGATGAAGATCAGCGAGGCGGGGCTTGAGTTGCTGCAGCAATTGGAGCCGGTAGCCAAAGAGCTGTTCGGATTGTCCGAACTGGAAGAACGCATCATGCAAGCCTACGGTCTGCAAAAGGTAGTCGTCGTTCCCGGCGATTCGGATGCCTCACCGCTGGCCAAGCGGGAATTGGGCAAGGCCGGAGCGAAAGCGCTGAGCAGTGTTATGAACGATAATGATGTTGTAGCTGTCACGGGCGGCTCAACGACGGCCGAAGTTGCGGAGCAATTGACGCTGCCGACCTCACTCAAAGGCGTCTGGTTCGTGCCTGCGCGGGGCGGGCTGGGAGAAAGCCTTGAAATTCAGGCCAATACGATTGCATCCACGATGGCAAAGCGGGCGGGAGCGCAATACAAACTCCTGCATGTACCGGATTTGCTAAGTGATCACGCCTATGAATCGCTGATTCAGGACCCGAGCGTGCAAGAGATTCTGCAGCTGATCCGCAAATCGCGGATAGTCATTCACGGAATCGGCGATGCCGTGGAGATGGCGCGGAGGCGCAAGCTTGCACCGGAGATCTTGGAAGAGCTCAAGGAGCAAGGGGCAGTATCCGAATCTTACGGTTATTACTTCAACGATCAGGGTGAAGTGGTACATACCATGCTCACTCTGGGCATGCGGCTGCAGGATATCGAAAGGACGGACGTGGTCATCGGCATTGCGGGCGGCGCCAGCAAGGCAGCTGCCATTCATTCGGTGCTCCGGTTCGGCCAGGAAGATATTCTGATCATCGACGAGGCCGCGGCGAAAGTCATCGTCGCCGAGTTGGACTGATTGCTTTTCCTAGTCGTATCGTAATTCAGTTGTCTTGACGGACCTCACCGTCTGTCTTGAATATATAAAGCTTCATACAAAACTAATCAAAACTTGGGAGGAACTTACTCATGATTAAAGTAGGTATTAACGGTTTTGGACGTATCGGTCGTTTGGCATTCCGCCGCATTCAAAATGTAGAAGGCATCGAAGTTGTAGCAATCAACGACTTGACTGACGCTAAAATGCTCGCGCATTTGCTTAAATATGATACAACTCAAGGTCGTTTCGACGGCGAAGTTGAAGTACACGACGGTTTCTTCAAAGTGAACGGCAAAGAAGTTAAAGTTATCGCTAACCGTAACCCAGAAGAACTGCCTTGGGGCGACCTGGGCGTAGACATCGTTCTGGAATGTACTGGTTTCTTCACAACAAAAGAAGCTGCTGAGAAACACCTTAAAGGCGGCGCTAAAAAAGTGGTTATCTCCGCACCAGCTACTGGCGACATGAAAACCATCGTTTACAACGTAAACCATGACATCCTCGACGGTACTGAAACTGTAATCTCCGGCGCATCTTGCACAACAAACTGCCTGGCTCCTATGGCAAAAACACTGCAAGACAAATTCGGAATCGTTCAAGGTTTGATGACTACAATCCACGCTTACACTGGCGACCAAAACACGCTGGATGCTCCGCACCCTAAAGGTGACTTCCGTCGTGCTCGCGCAGCGGCTGAAAACATCATTCCTAACACAACTGGTGCTGCTAAAGCAATCGGTCTGGTTATCCCTGAACTGCAAGGCAAATTGGATGGTGCAGCTCAACGCGTACCAACACCAACAGGTTCCCTGACTGAGCTGGTAACGGTTCTGGAGAAAAAAGTAACGGCTGAAGAAGTTAACGCAGCAATGAAAGAAGCTTCCGATCCGCAAACTTTCGGATACACAGAAGACGAAATCGTATCTTCCGACATCGTGGGCATTACTTTCGGTTCCCTGTTCGATGCAACTCAAACTAAAGTTCTGACTGTGGGCGACCAACAACTGGTTAAAACTGTAGCTTGGTACGACAACGAAATGTCCTACACAGCTCAATTGGTTCGCACATTGGAGCACTTTGCAAAAATGATCAAGTAATATCTGCATCATCATAGAGCGGAAACAGAGCTATTGTTGTTTCCGCTCTTTATCTATCAACCTTTTGCAAATTTCTCAAAAACACCGGCATGAACAGGGCTATTCTGGCCCCATGATCATGCACAAAATACATGGGTGCGGAGGAACGACCAATGAACAAAAAAAGTGTACGCGATATCGAATTGAACGGTAAAAAGGTATTTGTACGTGTAGATTTCAATGTGCCGCTCGAAGATGGTAAAATTACAGATGACAAACGTATTCGCGAAACCCTGCCTACGATCAACTACTTGATCGAAAAAGGCGCAAAGGTTATTTTGGCGAGCCACCTGGGACGTCCAAAAGGCGAAGTTGTCGAGTCCATGCGTCTGACTCCGGCTGCCGAGCGCTTGTCCGAACTGCTGGGCAAACCGGTAGTCAAAGCTGACGATTCGATCGGTGAAGCTGTAAAAGCGCAAGTTGCCGAACTGAAAAACGGCGACGTTCTGCTGCTTGAAAACGTGCGTTTCCACGCTGGCGAAGAGAAAAACGATCCGGAATTGGCAAAAGCGTTTGCCGAGCTGGCTGACGTATTCGTCAACGATGCATTTGGCGCGGCGCACAGAGCACACGCTTCCACAGAAGGCATCGCTCACCTGCTGCCAGCCGTATCCGGCTTGCTGATGGAGAAAGAACTGGAGGTTTTGGGTAAAGCATTGTCCAACCCTGACCGTCCTTTCACGGCGATTATCGGCGGTTCCAAAGTAAAAGACAAAATCGATGTCATCGACAACCTGCTTAACATCGCAGACAACGTAATCATCGGTGGCGGCCTGTCCTACACATTCATGAAGGCACAAGGCTTTGAAGTGGGTCAATCCCTGCTCGACGAGTCCAAACTGGACGTTGCTCTGGGCTTCATCGAAAAAGCAAAAAAACTGGGCAAAAACTTCTACCTGCCGGTGGATATCGTGATCTCCGATGACTTCAGCGCAAATGCTAACACTAAGATCGTTGAAGTAGGCGACATCCCTGCGGATTGGGAAGGAATCGACATCGGTCCTAAAACGCGCGAGATTTACGCTGACGTAATCAAAAACTCCAAACTCGTTGTTTGGAACGGACCAATGGGCGTATTTGAAATCGAGCCATTCTCCCACGGTACTCGTGCGGTAGCGGAAGCATGCGCAACAACAGACGCTTACACTGTAATCGGTGGCGGAGACTCTGCTGCAGCGGCTGAGAAATTCAAGCTGGCTGACAAAATGGACCACATCTCCACAGGTGGCGGTGCCTCCCTCGAATTCATGGAAGGCAAACAGCTTCCAGGCGTAGTTGCATTAAACGACAAGTAAGCTTTAAGCTATAGCATGAAGGAGTTGAAACAGATGAGAACACCAATTATCGCAGGTAACTGGAAAATGTTCAAAACGGTTTCCGAGTCTACTGACTTCATTCAGGAAGTCAAAGGCAAAGCAGAGGTTGATGGCGTTGAAACGGTCATTTGTGCGCCTTTTACCAATCTGCCAGCCCTCGTCGAAGCCGTTAAAGGAACAAACATCAAAATCGGTGCCCAAAACCTTCACTTCGAAGACAACGGCGCATTCACAGGCGAAATCAGCGGCGTTATGCTGAAAGACCTCGGCGTGGACTATGTGATCATCGGCCACTCGGAGCGTCGTCAATATTTCGCGGAAACTGATGAAACTGTTAACAAAAAGATGCATGCAGCATTCCGTCACGGATTGACTCCAATCTTCTGCCTTGGTGAGACGCTTGAAGAGCGCGAAGCGGATCAAACGAAAGACGTTTGCAAAGTGCAAACCGAAGCTGCTTTTGCAGGTCTTTCCGCTGAGCAAGCAGCTCAAGTGGTTATCGCTTATGAGCCAATCTGGGCGATCGGTACGGGCAAATCCTCCACTTCCCAAGATGCGAATGAAGTTATTGCTTACATCCGCAGCCTCGTGAAGGATCTGTACAACGAGACGGTTGCTGATGCAGTCCGCATTCAATACGGCGGCAGCGTTAAACCTGAGAACGTAACAGAATACCTCGGACAAAGCGACATCGATGGTGCGCTCGTTGGCGGTGCCAGCCTGCAGCCAGCTTCGTTTATCGCGCTTGTTGAGGGGGCGAAGTAAGATGACAGCACCAAAACCGGTAGCATTGATCATCATGGACGGTTTCGGACTCCGTAACACGGTGGAAGGTAATGCCGTGGCACAAGCTAACAAACCGAACTATGACAAATACATGAGCAAATACCCTCACACCACGCTTACCGCTTGCGGCGAAGCTGTTGGTTTGCCTGAAGGGCAAATGGGTAACTCCGAGGTAGGCCATTTGAATATCGGTGCAGGCCGCATCGTATATCAAGACTTGACCCGGATTTCGAAGTCCATTCGCGAAGGCGAGTTTTTCGAAAACGAAACGCTCGTCAAAGCAGTGCGCGAAGCAAAGCAAAACGGCAAAAAACTGCACCTGTATGGCCTGTTGTCCGATGGCGGCGTACATAGCCACATCGATCACCTGTTTGCCATGCTGGACCTGGCCAAAAAAGAAGGAATGAATGACGTGTACATTCATGCTTTCATGGATGGTCGCGACGTTATGCCGGATAGCGGTAAAGACTTCATGAAAAAACTGATCGCCAAAATCGAAGAGGTTGGTATCGGACAGATCGCAACGGTCCAAGGCCGTTATTATGCGATGGACCGCGACAAACGTTGGGAGCGCGTGGAGAAATCCTATCGTGCCATCGTTTATGGCGAAGGTCCGCAGTATACTGACCCGCTCAAAGCGGTCGAAGAATCGTACGAAAAATCCGTGTTCGACGAATTCGTTGAACCAACGGTCATCGTCAAAGCGGACGGTCAACCGGTAGGTCTCGTGGAAAGCGGCGACTCCGTCGTATTCCTCAACTTCCGTCCTGACCGCGCGATCCAGTTGTCGCAGGTATTCACCAACAAGGATTTCCGCGGTTTCGATCGTGGACCGAAATTCCCTGAAGGCCTGCACTTTGTGTGCTTGACATTGTTCAGCGAGACAGTGGATGGTTTTGTGGCTTACGAGCCGAAAAACTTGGACAACACGCTGGGCGAAGTTCTCGTACAGCAAGGCAAAAAACAGCTGCGCATTGCAGAAACCGAAAAATATCCTCACGTAACGTTCTTCTTCAGCGGCGGCCGCGATGTGGAGCTTCCAGGCGAAACTCGCGTGCTGATCAACTCGCCGAAGGTCGCAACATACGACCTGAAGCCGGAGATGAGCGCTTATGAAGTGGCTGACGCAGCGGTGCGTGAGATTGAATCGGATAAACACGATGCGATCATCCTGAACTTTGCCAACCCTGACATGGTCGGACACTCCGGTTTGCTGGAGCCTACCATCAAGGCGGTTGAAGCGACAGATGAATGCATGGGCCGCGTCGTTGAAGCTGTTCTTGCCAAAGGCGGCGTTGTGCTGATCACGGCTGACCATGGTAACGCGGATATGGTATTTGACGAGCAGGGACGTCCGTTCACTGCACATACAACCAATCCGGTTCCGTTCATCGTAACGGACGAAAACGTAACGCTGCGCGAAGGCGGAATTTTGGCGGATATCGCGCCAACGATTCTCGACCTGATGCAGCTGCCAAAACCGGAAGAAATGACGGGAACATCCGTCATCGCTGCCCGCAAGTAATTTTTCTATGAGACGTGTGAAGTTTGCACAATGAACGGAGGAAGCAGAAATAGCCTGGAGAAGCGAAGCGGTCGCCTTTATCACATGATTTCAACTTATGAAAATAAGTTCAAAGAAATCAGGGGATAATTAGCGATCGGAAGGCGATTCTGCGGACGTAGTGAATCAGTGCAAACGTAAGTGGGTCCCAAATAAAAATTCCAACTACAAAGGAGATTATCACTCATGACTATCATTTCTGACGTGTACGCTCGCGAGGTCCTCGATTCCCGCGGTAACCCTACTGTTGAGGTTGAAGTATATCTGGAGTCCGGCGCAATCGGACGCGCTATCGTTCCATCCGGTGCTTCCACTGGTGCCCACGAAGCTGTTGAGCTTCGCGATGGCGACAAATCCCGTTACATGGGTAAAGGCGTTCTGCAAGCTGTTAAGAACGTAAACGAAATCATTGCTCCAGAAGTAATCGGCATGGACGCTCTGGATCAACTGGGTATCGACAAATTGATGATCACTTTGGATGGTACGCCAAACAAAGGAAAATTGGGTGCTAACGCAATCCTGGCTGTATCCATGGCTGTAGCTCGCGCGGCTGCCGATGCTCTGGACCTGCCATTGTACGTATACCTGGGCGGATTCAACGCTAAAGCACTTCCAGTACCAATGATGAACATCATCAACGGTGGTGAGCATGCTGACAACAACATCGACGTTCAAGAGTTCATGGTTCTTCCTGTTGGAGCACCAAGCTTCAAAGAAGCTCTTCGCGTAGGCGCAGAAATCTTCCACAACCTGAAATCCGTACTGAGCTCCAAAGGCCTGAACACAGCTGTAGGTGACGAAGGCGGCTTCGCACCGAACCTGAAGTCCAACGAAGAAGCAATCACGACAATCATCGAAGCTATTGAAAAAGCAGGTTACAAACCAGGCGTTGACGTATTCCTGGGTATGGACGTAGCTTCCACTGAGTTCTACAAAGATGGTAAATACACATTGGCTGGCGAAGGCAAATCCTACACTTCCGCTGAGTATGTTGACCTTCTGGCTTCTTGGGTTGATAAATACCCAATCATCACGATCGAAGACGGTATGTCCGAAGACGACTGGGAAGGTTGGAAATTGCTCACTGAGAAATTGGGTGACAAAGTACAACTCGTTGGTGACGACTTGTTCGTAACGAACACTGAGCGTCTGGCTCAAGGTATCGAAAAAGGAATCGGTAACTCCATCCTGATCAAAGTGAACCAAATCGGTACATTGACTGAAACGTTCGATGCGATCGAAATGGCTAAACGTGCAGGATACACAGCGGTTATCTCCCACCGTTCCGGTGAGTCCGAAGATAGCACAATCGCTGACATCGCGGTTGCTACTAACGCTGGACAAATCAAAACAGGTGCACCTTCCCGTACAGACCGTATCGCGAAGTACAACCAATTGCTCCGCATCGAAGACCAACTGGGCGAATTGGCTCAATACAATGGTCTCAAAGGTTTCTACAACCTCAAAAAATAAGTTGTCTTGCGACAACTCCAGGGCAAGCCGGGTCACCGGCTTGCCTGTTTTTGTTCACCGAACAGTGCTCAGCAGCAGGATCGCTTGGGCTTATCCACTTGTGTCGCGCGATTAGCTATGCTACAATTAAACTAACTGTTTTTATGTTGAGATGTTATGCCCACAGGAGTAGGAGGTGGAAAGAATGGATATAGCTTTGAAATTGCTGCTCGTTGTGTTTTCGATCGGTCTGATCACTGTTGTATTGCTGCAGCACGGGAAAAGCGCAGGTCTGGCGGGTGCCATCTCCGGTGGTGCGGAACATCTTTTCGGTAAAACGAAAGCGCGCGGACTCGATCTTTTCTTGCAACGTGCAACGATTGTATTTGGTGCAGGATTCATGATTCTTGCTGTTGCGGTAACGTTTATTTTGAAATAAGAAGTAGACTTGCTGTAAGTTAGGCAATGGACGATTGAATGACAAAACCTTCGTTTCGACAGGAACGGAGGTTTTTTTGTAACCATCGTTAGTGGAATTTTTTTCTTGAACCTGCGTCTATACAGTGGTTTAGTGTTATTAATGCTGAACTTTTCAAAAGATCCGATCCCCTGTGTTGGGTGAGCGCTCCTTTTATTTCCCTCCGCACGCTCTTATCGTATTCCCCGCTTAACATGTATCGACCGAATTTATGTTGATCATGGTTTTTCGTTGATGTACCATCGTTTGTGAATATTTTGGTGACCATGATAGTTTGCAGTCAGCTATGCAGGATGTAACCGCTTTGAATGCACAACGGCAGGACGGGGTTAATTTTGCGGAGCACGGATGGGCCGGATTAAATTCGTGTATACTAGGGTATGTGATAAGTGAGGACAACTGCTCGAATTGCATAAAATCCGCGAGGATTCCGATACATACAATAAAGCAAAACAGATTACACTCTTATGTTTCCCGAGGTGAAAATTAATGATTACTGAACAACAACTGCTCGACTTCATGCGGGAAACCGCTTATAAACCGATGACTTATCAGGAGCTGGAACAGCACTTTCAGATCGAGGACGCGGCTGATTTCAAGGATTTTCTGGTTATGCTGAACAAGCTGGAGGATTCCGGGCAAATTTTGCTTACGCGCAGTAACCGATATGGCGTGCCGGAACGCATGAATTTGGTGCGGGGACGTCTGCAGGCCCATGCCAAAGGGTTTGCGTTCCTGATTCCGGAAGATAAAGATCACCCGGATGTATACATTCATGCCAACGATATGAAAAGTGCAATGAACGGAGATATCGTATTGGTCAAAGTAACGTCTCAGGGACCGGCTGGGGGACGTTTGGAGGGCGAGATCATCCGGATCGTGACACGTGCGATTACACAGGTGGTTGGCGTGTTCCAAAGCCAAGAAGTATATGGATTTGTTATTCCGGATGATAAAAGAATCAATCGCGACATTTTCATTCCCCGCACCAATTTCGGCGGAGCCGTTGATGGGCAGAAGGTTGTCGCCAAAATTGTAAGCTACCCGGAAGGCCGTGCTGCGGCAGAGGGCGAGATTATCGAAGTTCTTGGCCATAAAGACGATCCGGGCATCGACATTTTGTCGGTCATTCGCAAACATCAGCTGCCGGAGGCTTTTCCAGACGAAGTGATGGAGGAAGCGGAGAACGCGCCGGAAACCATTACGGACGAAGAGATTTTGCAGCAGGGACGCCGCGATTTGCGTGGTCTCAACATCGTGACGATCGACGGCGAGGATGCCAAAGATTTGGATGATGCAGTCAACGTGGAAAGACTTCCTAACGGCAATTACCGCTTAGGTGTTCATATCGCCGATGTCGGATATTACGTGCGCGAAAATTCCAAGCTGGATCAGGAAGCCTACAACCGCGGATGCAGCGTGTATTTGGTGGACCGGGTCATTCCGATGCTGCCGCATCGCCTGTCCAACGGGATTTGCAGCTTGAACCCGCAGGTAGATCGCTTGACGCTTTCGTGCGAAATGGAATTCAACGACCAGATGAAGGTTGTGAAGCATGACATATTCACGAGCGTCATCAAGACGAAGGAACGCATGACATATAAGAACGTGCGCAAAATCCTGGAGGGGGAAGATCCCGAGCTGCTTGAACGCTACAAGGATTTGGTGGACGATTTTCATTTGATGAAGGAACTCGCACTGAAGCTGCGCGGAATGCGCATGAAACGCGGCGCGGTGGATTTCGACTTTGAGGAATCCAAAATCATCGTCAACGAAGAGGGCAAGCCGGTTGATATCGTGAAACGCGAACGCTCCATTGCCGAGCAAATCATCGAGGAATTCATGCTGGCTGCCAATGAAACGGTGGCAGAGCATTTCCACTGGCTGAAGGTACCGTTTATCTATCGCGTGCACGAAGATCCGGATCAGGAGAAGCTGCAGAACTTTCTGGCTTTTGCGGCCAATTTCGGACATCATGTCAAAGGCCGCGGCAATTCGATTCATCCTCGCGCGCTCCAGTCGCTGCTCGAGGACATCCAGGGCACGAAGGAGCAAACGGTCATCAGCACGATGATGCTTCGTTCAATGAAACAGGCGAAGTACGATGCGGAAATGTCGGGACATTTCGGTCTCGCGGCCGAATACTACAGCCATTTCACGTCTCCGATTCGGCGTTATCCCGATCTGGTCATTCACCGGGTCATTCGCGAGGTCATCGAAAACGGGGGGATGCTGCCGGAAAACCGTCAAGAGCATCTGGCTGCACGCATGCCGGACATTGCCCAACAGTCATCCGAACGCGAACGCGTAGCGGTCGAGGCCGAGCGGGATACGGAGAAAATGAAGAAAGCCGAATACATGCTCGACAAAGTCGGCGAGGAATTCGACGGCATCATCAGCAGCGTAACCAGCTTTGGCATGTTCATTGAACTGGAAAACACAGTGGAAGGTCTCATTCGCCTCAGTGCCCTGACGGACGATTATTACCATTTTGACGACCAGCATATGGCCTTGATCGGAGAGCGCACTTCCAAGGTATTCCGCATCGGGGATGAAGCTAAAATCCGCGTTGCGCGCGTCAACATGGATGAGTATACGATCGACTTCGAGATGGTGGACATGAAACCACGGCGCGAACGTGACAGCTCCTTTGGCGGACGTGGCGCTGGCGGCAAAGGCGGACGCGGCGGAGGCAAGGGAGGTTCCTTTGGATCCGGCGGATCGCGAGGAGGCAAAGGCGACTTCTCGGGTAAAAACGGCGGCAAACGGCGTGGCGGCTCCAAATCGGCAGAGTCTGGCCGGAAGGGTGGCGGCGTAGAGGCTGGCGGTGTTTCCGGCAAAGGCGGCGGTAAGCCGAGAGGAGAGCGTCATTCTACAGCGGAAACGAACGGTGGAGCAGCCCGGAGCGCGAATGCCGGAGCGGTAAGTTTCAGTTTTGGTTCGGGTAAAGGCGGATACAGCTCACCTTCGCTGACGACGGAAGGTGGCAGCGGTTCAAGCGAACGCAGCTTCAAGAAATCCGGCAAAGCCGGCGGCAAGAACGGCAAAGCAAGCGGCGGCCGCAAGAAGAAAACGTCGCCGAGCGGCATCTTCATCGGTGAAGCGGCAACGCCGGGAAGCGTGCAGGAAGGTGATGCGCCGCGGCGCAAGCGCAAGAAAAACAAAGGGGCAGCGAACAACGGGACGGCTGCGTTTGTACGCAAAAATAAAAAGTGATAAGTGAGCCGGGCAGATTCTGCTTTAAGTGGGCGGTAATGCTTTAGAATGCTTGGTAAGACTTAGAGATCGACGCGGTTGTTGACAGCTTGTTGTTGGATAGAGAGAAACGGCTGTCCAATCGTGAAGGATCAGGTTAAGGGGAGGCGATGAAAGCCTCCTCTTTCTTGATTTTAACCGTCATACTTGCTAAAATTAAGGTCTGACCCGTGGTTTTTTAGGCGTAATTGGACGCATTGATCCTGGTTGGATACCGGGGTATTTTTATGAAGAAGGAGTGAGTACATGGGCAAGAATGATGGACAGAACAAAGTGCTTGCACAGAACAAGAAGGCTTCCCATGACTACTTCATTGAAGATACGTATGAAGCGGGCATGGTGCTCACCGGAACGGAGATCAAATCTATTCGCAACGGACGTTCCAACATTAGCGATGCATTTGCCACAATCCGTAACGGCGAAATCCACATTCATAACATGCACATCAGCCCATTTGAACAAGGCAATCGGCATAACCCGTCCGATCCGACACGCACGCGCAAGCTGCTGCTGCACAAATCGCAGATTCATAAGCTGCTCGGTTTGTCCAAACAGGAAGGATACAGCATCGTGCCTTTGAAGATTTACATCCGTAACGGCTATGCGAAGCTGCTGCTTGGATTGGGTAAAGGGAAGAAGCAATACGACAAACGCGAATCGGCTGCGAAACGGGATGCTCAACGCGATATTCAACGGGCATTGCGCGAGAAGCAGAAGGTGGCTCGTTAACAGGTTAAGCGTGCCGCGCCTCTGGCAAACTTTACTTCTTTTTTCGGAAGCGGTATAATGATGAAACGAGTTTCTTGCACTGGTGAGATTGGATAAGCCTGCACATGGTGCGGCGGCCAAATGGATCGCTTTCCAGCAATCTGCACTAGAGCGGTGCTCACTGCTGTGGTAACATAATAAATGTAGCCAGCAGGAATGCCGAGATTCAAAGAGCATGCTTTTCACCTTGGAGGGAAAAGACATGCAGCACCTTTGCTCCGTATTCACGGATTAATCCAGGAGCCCTTCTTAATTGAGGGGGCGTTTATGGATTCGACGGGGATAGTTCGAGCATGGGTAGCGGGTAGTGGGGACGCGTCCGCTTCATCAACGCTAAAGCCAATTAACTGGCAAACAACAAAACAACTACGCTTTCGCAGCTTAATAACCTGTGAGCGTGCTCTCGCTCTGTATCGCCCATGTACCGGGATGAGGGCTCAACTTTAGTGGGATACGCTGTCACATCTCCGCCTGGGGTGTGCTGAAGAAGACAATCAGGCTGACCTTTGACGAAGCCGGTTACGGGGCGTCGGCTTAGGTGACATCAAAACTGTGACTACACCCGTAGAAGCTTATGTGGCGTTATCTTCGGACAGGGGTTCGACTCCCCTCGCCTCCATTCTCAAAACCCGCTCTGTGAGCGGGTTTTATTTATTATTATTGAGTGAAGAAATGTAATTTGGATGTAGAAACAACAAGGATTCGTCAAGGACTTGTTCCAAGAAGAACTAAAGCTGAAAATGGACTATAACAGATTTTTACATAGTACAAGATGATTGATTATGATCAAATGGCACTGGTCACACATTTAGTTTAAAATAGATCGTAAGAGAAGGTGTCCGCAATAGGTACCTTACTATAATGGGGGTTACAACTTGATTACAGGTGAGATCAAAAACAAGATCGATATTATATGGACAACATTATGGACAGAGGGAAATACAAACCCTTTAACAAATATTGAGCAATTAACATACTTACTCTTCATTAAAGGCCTAGATGAAGGCGAACTTAAGAAAGAAAACGAAGCGGAATTTTTAGGGCTTGAATATAAAGGGATTTTCTCGGAAATGCCAGCAGACTTCAATGAAGTGCAAAAGAAACACTGGCCAATGATGCGTTGGACACAGTTTAAGAACTTACCAGCCCAAGAGATGTATGAAGTAATGGTGAGTACGATTTTCCCATTCATCAAAACGTTAGGTGGTAAAGAAGAATCTGCATTCTCAAAGTACATGAAAGATGCAATGTTCCAAATTAATAAGCCTGCTACATTACAAAAAGTAGTAACAGCACTTGACAGCATCCCGATGGAAGAGCGTGATACAAAAGGGGACATTTACGAGTACTTATTATCGAAGCTACAACAAGCGGGTACAAATGGTCAATTCCGTACACCACGTCATATCATCAATATGATGGTAGAACTCATGAAGCCGTCACCAGAAGATATCATTATTGATCCGGCAATGGGTTCAGCGGGTTTCCTTGTTTCAGCAAGTGAATATTTACGAAAGAACCATCAAGACTTATTTTTAGTACAAGGGTTAAATGAGCATTTCCACAACCACATGTTCTATGGTAACGATATGGATACAACGATGTTACGTATTGGGGCTATGAACATGATGTTGCACGGGGTAGACGCTCCAAATATTGATTATCGTGATTCACTATCTGAGGAAAATAAAGATGAGGAGAAGTACACATTAGTACTAGCGAATCCACCATTTAAAGGATCTTTAGACTATGATGCGGTATCGAATGACTTATTAAAAGTAGCGAAAACGAAGAAAACAGAGCTACTATTCTTATCACTAATTTTACGAGTGTTAAAGGCTGGTGGACGTGCTGCTGTGATCGTACCGGATGGTGTATTGTTCGGTAGCTCCAATGCGCATAAGGCTATTCGTAAAGAAATTATTGATAACAATAAATTAGAAGCGATCATTTCAATGCCAAGTGGCGTATTTAAGCCGTACGCAGGAGTTTCAACAGGGATTATGATTTTCACGAAAACAGGTACAGGTGGAACGGATCACGTATGGTTCTATGATATGAAGGCTGATGGGTATTCATTAGATGATAAACGCGTTCCAATTGAAGCGAATGATATTGAAGATGTTATTGCACGTTTCAGTAACTTACAAGGCGAAGCAGAGCGGAAACATACAGAGCAATCATTCTTTGTGCCAGTGGATGAGATTCGTGAGCAAGGGTATGATTTGTCGATTAATAAATATAAAGAGGTTGAGTATGAGGAAGTTAAATATGAAAGTCCAATTGTACTTCTAAAGAACATTTATAATTTAGAAGATGAAATTCAAAAAGAGCTAGGAAATTTAATGGATCTATTGAAGGAACGTGATTTAAATGTTTAAGATGGAATATTTGTCGGATATTACGAATAACTTAGATAATTTGAGAAAACCATTAAATGCTCAAGAAAGGGAGTTAATTCGAAAATATAAAACCTATCCATATTGTGGAGCTAATGGTGTATTAGAATATGTAGATGAATTTATTTTTGATGAAAAAATTCTTTGTATCGCAGAAGATGGAGGGGAATGGGGATATAATCAAAAGTGCACTTATATTATGAACGAACCTTGTTGGGTTAATAACCATGCTCATGTTTTGACAGCTAAAGACAAAGTGAGTCTCGAATACTTATCTATATATTTAAATTTTATTGATTTAAATAAATTTATTACTGGGACAACAAGAGGTAAGTTAACTAAGAGTGCTTTAGAAATGATCCAAATTCCATTACCTTCATATACAAAACAAATTGAAATAGTTTCCTTGTTACAAAAAGTAAAAGATATAATACAAAAACGCGAATCCCAAATAACAGCATTAGATGAATTAACACAAAGTTTGTTTTTAGAGATGTTTGGAGATCCAAGAGCAAACGATTTGAATTGGGAAATAGGTACAATTAATGATTTAACAGAAAGTACTCAATATGGTTCAAGCCAAAAAGCAAGTGAAAGTGAAGGTAAATATCCGATTTTAAGGATGAATAATATTGATTATAGTGGAAATTGGGATTTTACTAGTTTGAAATTTATTGATTTAAGTGAAGGAGAGCTAGAGAAGTATACAGTTAGACCAGGAGATATTTTATTTAACAGAACAAATAGTAAAGAACTGGTAGGGAAAACGGCAGTTTTTAATGAAGAAGAAACTTATGCTTACGCAGGATATCTTATTCGATTAAGGGTTAATGAAAGAGCAAACCCTGAATTTGTTTCAAATTACTTAAATTCTAAGTATGGTAAAAGCATTTTATTAAATAAAGCAAAAAGTATTGTTGGTATGGCTAATATCAATGCACAAGAATTAAAAACTATTCCAATTTATCTACCACCTAAAGAATTACAAGATGAGTTTGGACATAAAAAGCGTGCTATATTGGAAAAGAAGAAAATTTTATTAAATGCTCATAAAGAAATGGAGAATCTATACAATTCCCTACTCCAAAAAGCCTTCAAAGGCGAACTCTTCCAAGAACAATAACTATCTCGCTAGGAGATGAGTATATGTTGAATTTCGACTTTTTAAAGGAGAAACAGTCATTCACTAGCTTTGCCAATGCCTGTTTTGAAGCGGAAAAGGCGATGCAGGTTAGCCCAGCCACGGTTGCGATTTTATCGCGCCGTGCGCTCGAACTTGCGGTGAAGTGGGTATATCAGTTTGATAATGATGTGAGAATACCCTATCAGGATAACCTCTCAAGCTTGATTCATAATCGTCACTTTTTGGGCATCATTGATGAAGAACTGTTGCCAATGATGAAATATGTGGTGAAGCTTGGTAATGCAGCTGTACATACGAATGTGGCAATTACTCGTGATGAAGCGGTGTTGTCTTTACATAATTTACATCAGTTTGTAGCATGGATTGATTATTGTTACGCAGAGGAATATACCGCTTCCACGTTTGATGAGGCGTTACTGTATAATGCAGTGTACAAGCGAGAGCGTCCAGAGGAATTAAGCGACTTATATGACAAGCTAAGTGCTAAGGATCAGTCACTTGAAGAGCTTCGTAAGCAAAATGAAGAGCTCCGTGCACAACTAACGGCTAATCGTGTAGAGTCACAACGAGATTACGATTTTGATGTCGATACGATTTCAGAGTTTGAAACGCGTAAACGTTATATCGATTTAGACTTAAAGTTAGCTGGCTGGGAAATTGGCAAAAATGTTGAGGTGGAATATCCGGTAACAGGCATGCCGAATGCAAAAGGCGAAGGTTACATAGATTATGTGTTACGCGCTACGAACGGTAAAGTTTTGGCTATTGTTGAAGCGAAACGCACTTCACGTGACCCCAAAGAAGGACGTAACCAAGCAAAACTGTATGCGGATTGTATGGAGCAGATGCAGGGTTTACGGCCAGTCATCTTTTATACCAACGGCTTTGAAACGCATATTTGGTATGACCGCTATGCAGCACGTAAAGTATCAGGCTTTTATACACAAGATGAGCTGCAATTGTTAATCGACCGTCGCCACATGAAGCAGCCTTTAAAGAATATTGAAATCAACGATGATATTACAAACCGTTACTATCAAAAAGAGGCAATTCTAGCGCTTTGTGATACGTTCAGTAACAACCAACGAAAGGGCCTGCTCGTAATGGCCACTGGCAGTGGTAAAACACGTACAGTGATCTCATTAGTCGATGTGTTAACGAAGTATTATTGGGTGAAAAATGTCCTGTTTCTTGCGGATCGCACATCATTAGTGAAGCAAGCATTCCGTAATTTCAACACACTTCTTCCGAATTTATCATTAAGCAATATGCTTGAGAAGAATTCGAATCCAGAAGCTGCTCGTATGGTGTTCTCGACATATCCAACGATGATGAACGCGATTGATGAAGTGAAGCGTAAGGACGGCAATCGTTTATTTACGATAGGGCATTTCGATTTAATTATTATTGACGAATCACACCGTTCAATCTATCAGAAGTATAAAAGCATTTTCGATTATTTCGATGGGATGCTTGTCGGTTTAACTGCAACGCCAAAGGATGAACTTGATAAGAATACGTACACGATTTTTGATTTAGAAAACGGCGTACCGACCTTTGCCTATGAATTAGCGACGGCTGTAGAGGATGGCTACTTAGTTGATTATCGCACGCGAGAAACAACGTTGAAAATTCTAGATGATGGTATTCGTTATGATGATTTATCCGAGGACGAAAAAGAAGAATTTGAAGAGATTTTTGAAGATGAACCGCAAGTAAGGGATATTGATAGCTCAGCCATTAATCATTTTGTATTTAACAAGAACACAATTGATCACGTGTTAAATGACTTAATGGAATATGGCTTGAAGGTCGAAGGTGGGGACAAGTTAGGGAAGACTATTATTTTCGTCAAAAACCACAAGCATGCGATGGCCATTAAAGAACGCTTCGATTTGAAATTCCCTGAATACGATGGTAATTTTGCTGAAGTAATCGACTATAGTGTGGAATATTATCAGACGCTTATTGATGACTTCTCAACTCCGGACAAGATGCCACAAATTGCAATTTCGGTTGATATGCTAGATACTGGAATTGATGTGCCTGATGTATTAAACTTAGTCTTCTTCAAAAAGGTGCGCTCGAAAACGAAGTTCTGGCAGATGGTCGGTCGCGGAACACGTCTCCGTAAAGACTTATTTGGACCAGGATTGGATAAGGGCTACTTCTTAATATTTGATTATTTAAGAAATTTTGAATATTTCCGTGTGAATGAAAAAGGTGAAGAGGTCAAAATAACTCAAACATTAACGGAAAGGCTATTTAACACAAAGGTTGACATTGTACGTGAATTACAATCGCTTCAATATCAAGAAGCACCGTTTATATCTTATCGAGAACAGCTGTTGAAGGAAATCGTATCGGACGTTCGAGCATTAAATGATGAGAATTTCCGAGTGCGCCAATACTTACAATATGTGCACAGGTATCAAAATGAGGAGACCTGGCAAGCGTTATCGGTCGTGCAGACCAATGAAGTGAAAGAAAACATTTCACCGTTAATTACACCGATTGAAGATGATGAGTTAGCCAAACGCTTTGATCTGTTAATGCTGACGATTGAATTAGCAAGTTTGCAGTCAAATAATGCCACAAAGCCAATTCGCCGAGTGATTGATACTGCCGAAGCACTTTCAAAACTAGGGACAATTCCACAAGTATTAGCACAAAAAGATGTGATTGATGATGTACGAACGATGGAATTCTGGGAAGAGGCTTCGCTTGCTGACCTAGAAAGGGTACGTATTGCACTACGTGATCTAATTCGCTATATTGAGCGTTCGAATCAGAAAATCTACTACACGGATTTCCAAGATGAAGTGTTAACTGTTGCAGAAAATGCGTCGATTTATAATGTGAATGACTTACAAAGCTATCGAAAAAAGGTAGAGCATTACTTAAAAGAGCATCAACATGAGGATACATTAGCGATTTATAAGCTGCGTAACAACAAACCATTAACGAAGCAAGATGTGGAATACTTAGAGCAAATTTTGTGGAGTGAACTTGGTTCCAAAGAACAGTACGAAAAAGATTATGGCGATACCCCGGTAACAATGCTCGTTCGTAAAATCGTAGGTCTTGACCGCCAAGCCGCTGTTGAAGCATTTTCAACGTTTATTTCTGAACAGAATTTGAACTTACAACAAACGAAATTCGTTGAGTTGATTATTGATTATATCGTTAAGAATGGCACATTAGAACGCCAAGCATTGCAGCAAGATCCGTTTAGTTCAGTAGGTGGGATCATGGTTGTGTTCAAGGACCAGCTTCCAAAGGCTCGAGGAATTTTAGATATCATCGATCATATTAACCGTAATGCGGAGGATATTTCTAAGGACTATTCACAAAGTCCTTTTGCATATTAGGTAAATCCTTGTTTATATGATGACGTCAATCGTATTTTTGCAAAGCCGTGGTTCGCCTCCATTAGAGTCAAGAAACCATCAACCAGTAATCTGGTAGGTGGTTTTTTGCTGTGTTCGATTAAAAGTGTAAAATCCGTAGCTATAAGTTTGCAAAGCAAGACACCTCACTCAAAGAGTGTCAAATGCACGTTTTGCTGAAGAAGGACCTCTAGAGGTCCTTCTTTTTTGCTGTCGCTCTTTATTTTCTGACATTTGTCATAACCGGCTTGTGACAACCCACACTAATTGAATCTCGCGCTTTTTCAATATAATGAGGACATCAGGTAACGAAAGAAAAAATTAGCGGAGGTCAGGACAAAATGACAAAAGCCATTGAATGTATAAATCTAGTAAAGAAATTCGGCGATTACTGCGCTGTTGATCATATGAATCTGTCGTTTGAGAAAGGTCAAATAACAGCATTGCTCGGACCGAATGGGGCGGGTAAGACAACAACCATTTCTATGATCCTCGGAATGATCAAGCCAACATCAGGAGAAGTCAGGGTCTTGGGGGTTCCGTCTGGAACAAAGGAATTACGGCAGCGCGTCGGAGCGCTTATGCAGGATGTTAAAGCAGCAGATGGACTTACGGTGAAAGAAGTGCTTCAATTGTTCCGCAGTTATTATCGTAATCCGATGTCGCTCGAGCGATTGTTAGATATTTCGGGTCTCCACGCGGATCAGAAACGACGCGCATCCTCGCTGTCTGGAGGACAACGCCGTAGATTAGCTTTCGCCCAAAGCTTGGCGGGAAATCCAGAGCTTCTCCTGCTTGATGAACCAACCGTCGGAATGGATATCGAGGCTCGTGGCCGCTTTTGGGACACCATCCAAGCGCTAGCAAGTGACGGACGTACGGTGCTCTTAACTACACATCATTTAGATGAAGCGGATGCTGTCGCAGATCACATCGCAGTCATCACCAGTGGACAGGTTGTTGCGGAAGGGACTCCAGCACGTTTAAAGGCTCAAACAGCACTTAGAACCGTTTCATTTCGAGCGGCGAACGCGCCAGCTGAGCAGGAATGGCTCACATTACCTGGTGTAGAAAAGGCAGAATGCAACGGCGAGCGAATTCGCCTATATGCTCAAGAGACCGATGTATTGTTACTTAAACTGATGCAGTCTGAATGGGGAATTTCCGATATTGATATACAATCGGCCAGCTTAGAAGATACATTCCGAAGTCTTACAGGCTCAAATAAACAAGCGATTATACGATAAAAAAACATTTTTAGGAGGAGACAGCTATGTTACATATGTTTGTTGCCCAGACCAAAGCAGAAAGTTTGCGAATTATCCGCAGTCCATTTTTCTTACTTTTCTCCATTGCGATGCCGCTTGCTTTCTACTTTTTATTTGCGAGTATGAATGGGGTAGATAAATCGATTCAATCCACAACTTGGGGCGTCTTTTCATTAATGTCAATGACTGCATTCAGTTTGATTGGTACAGCCGTATCTCAATTCGGTATCCGTCTATCGTTCGAGCATCAAGACGGGTGGGTACGCCTGTTGAAGCTGACTCCACTATCTCCTGCAGTCTGGATTGGGAGCAAAATTGTATCGCAAATGGCTGTTCACTTGATCGTCATTGTGGTTATATTTTTATCTGCTGGCCTTGTTCATGATATACAATTGACAGCCGGGCAATGGATTTCATGCGGATTATGGTTATGGATCGGGAGCATATCTTTTCTGGCGCTTGGTGCATTGTTAGGAACGCTTAAAAATGCGAATACCTCCGTTGCCATCGGAAATGTATTACAGATGGGACTTGCCATTGTGGGAGGGCTTTGGATGCCGCTTAGTACTTTGCCAAGTTGGATGGGCTCGGTCGGGGAATGGCTTCCATCTCACCGTTATGCCAATGGGGCATGGAATATGATCGCCGGGAAAAATCCAGCAAGTATTGATTTCATAATCTTGACAGGATGCGGTCTCTTCTTTATGCTACTATCAATCTATATATATAATCGACGGGATGCGGTCTAATTGAATAGAGAAAAGTGGCGTCTCTTTCCAAAATCGGAAGGGGTCGCTCCTTATATTTTGTTAACAAATTTAATGATACCCATGTACTTTTTACTTTATGAGCCATCAAGTATACAGTGGCTTGGCTTTGTTCTGTTAGGCATATTCGTTCTATCGTTTCGACAATCCTACTTTTATACAAAGTGGGCCACGCCAATATTGATCGTTCAGGTGGGAATACTTCTAATTTTAGCAGGTGTATTTCACCCTATGTATACGTTTATAGGTTTTATGATAGCTGCTCCGCTGAGCAAACAAAAGCTGCCGATATTACTCTCCATAACGATCATTTTCACTGTGGCTATGGGATTTATCGCTGTTCCTTACTTGGAACGGATGGGCAGCCTAGTATGGATAGGGCTGGTGCCTATGTTTGGCATCTGTATTCTGCCGTATATTATTCGAACTTCGACTCGCTTTCAACAGAAGTCTGCGCGGCTGCGGGCAGAAACGGCTGAACGAATGGCACAGCAGGAGGAGCGCCAGCGGATCGCGCGTGAATTACATGATACGTTGGGACATACGCTGTCATTAATTGCACTAAAAGGGGAGGTCGTTGAGAAATTGGTCAATCGTAACCCCGAGAGAGCGATCGAAGAGGCTCGTGAAATACGAGAAACGGCACGCGCAGCCTTGAAACAAATGCGTGAATTGGTTACGGAGATGAAAGTTACTTACTTCGCTGATGAATATAAGCATGCTGTATCGTTATGTTCAGCTGCAGGCATACCGCTTTTATTTCAATATCAATCGATTTCAGATCCCAGACCTTCTAATGTAGGGACGGAGGACGCTTTAGTAAACAGTCAGCTTCCTTTAACACCCTTGCAGGAGACGATTTTGGCGATGTGTTTTCGCGAGACGATTACAAATGTGGTTCGACATAGCCGAGCAACAAGTTGCAACGTTCTTCTCGACATTCAGGAAGGGGAGGTTCGTGTATCTGTACGTGATGACGGTATTGGGGCAGATACGGAACAATTCTATACTAGCAGTAATGGCCTCGCCGGATTACGGCAACGGTTGGTTATGATCGACGGACGTATGTCGCTGTCTTCGTCCCCAGGCAAGGGGACGGAAGTCACCTTACATATACCTAGGGTAATACGAAATGAAAAGGTAGGTAGAGCTTAGATGATTCGTATTGTTTTGGCAGAAGATCAAAAGTTATTAAGGGGAGCGCTGGCAACGTTACTCTCGTTAGAAGATGATATTGAAGTAGTCGGTCAAGCTGAAAATGGGGAAGAAGTGATGTCCATGATCCAGCAATATGAACCAGATGTAGCTGTTCTGGATATTGAGATGCCACTGAAAACCGGGTTAGATATTGCGGAATTGATTCAAAAAAATAAGTCCGCTTGTCGTGTCATCATCTTGACGACATTCGCGCGTCCCGGATATTTCCAGCGGGCGATGCAGGCAGGAGTTTATGGATATCTACTTAAAGATACGGGCAGCGATGAACTGGCTGATGCGATTCGTCGGGTCCATGATGGGAAACGTGTCATCAATTCGGAATTATCCCTCGCGGCATGGGATGATCCATGTCCATTATCACCCAGGGAGCGTGAAGTCATGAAGTTGGCTGCCCAAGGCTTAGTTCTTCAAGATATTGGAGCACAGCTGTTTCTATCCTATGGAACGGTACGGAACTACATGTCCGACGCGATTGGGAAGCTCGGGGCAAATACACGGATCGAGGCAATAGATATCGCGCGCAGCAAGGGATGGCTGGATTGAGGAGAACTGCGAGGTATGGAGGTAAGCGGATCGCCTACTCAAGGGATGATGTTGCCAGCCCATAGAGAGCTTTAGAAGCTCTCCTTTTTTAGGACCGCAACTTAGCATACCGTAACCTAATCCATACACTCCGGCGAATTGTGGTTTTACATAGCCGCGGTTCGCCTCCATATGTAGTCAGTGTCGTACTGCAAGATAGGTGAGGAGCAATTAAACGAAAGCAAAGACAAAACAAACTTGTAAATCAGCTCCAGTTGTGTTAGAGTTAGTTCATTGGAATTTCGACCTAAGATCACATATTGTAGAGGGTTAGATTTTGATTATGTAGCCTTGTACAATATGTGATTTTTTTTTGAATTCGAAGATCATGTAAAAATAAAAATATGGAGGTAATGGATCATGGCACAAGGAACAGTAAAGTGGTTTAATGCAGACAAAGGCTTTGGTTTTATCGAGGTTGAAGGCGGAGACGACGTATTTGTACACTTCAGTGCAATTGTTAGTGACGGCTTCAAATCTTTGGATGAAGGTCAAAGAGTTGAATTTAGTGTAGTACAAGGCAATCGAGGCCCACAGGCCGAGAATGTTGTTAAACTGTAAAGCTGTAGTAGAAGGTCCCGGCACTTAGTGTTGGGACTTTTTTTTCGCCATTATTCCAGAAGAGAAAGAGGGATGCTGTTTGTACTATTCAAGGAAAAGACTGATGATTGATCTTCCAGAGGAAATGACAACGATATGGTCATGCACCAATGAAAAGTGCAACGGATGGATGAGGGATAACTTTGTCTTTTCGATTCAACCCGTTTGTGGCCAGTGTAATTCCTTCATGGAGAAGAGTGAGAAAATGCTGTCTATTTTAGCTAATACAAGCCCTAATCAGACGAAGCACTAATAGTGAGGACCAGTGACATCAAAAATGTCACACTACTACACACCCGTAGAAGCCTATGTTGCGTTATCTTCGGACAGGGGTTCGACTCCCCTCGCTTCCATATGTAGTAAGTCAAAGAGCCATCGACCAGTCATCTGGTTGGTGGCTCTTTATGATATAATAAGCGTAATTATAAAGATGGAGGGATTCAAGATGCTTTCAAATCGAGAACAGCTCCAAGAAATTCTTAAAAAAGCTAACCAACATGCACGCAAGCAAGCCAAAGAATCAGGTGCATCAATATATTATATAAAAAATAATAAACGTATACGAGAAGATGCAGAAGGTAATAAATTCGAGATCGTTTTTGATGCAACCGGCAACCGGCGGGAGTTAGAGTATAATGAATGATACCCGACCCATTATGACGGTTTTTGCAGGTACCAATGGGGCTGGCAAAAGCACAATTAGCTTGCAGATGAGAGAATGGCTAGGTGAGCTAGTTGACCCAGACCAGATTGCACGAGAATTAAACCCTGATGATCCAAGAGGTGCCGATTTGTCAGCAGGACGGGAAGCAGTAAAAAGAATTCGTTCCCTTATCAAGGGAAGACACCCCTTTGCTATTGAAACGACATTATCAGGTACATTTGTTTTGAAGCATATGCAAATTGCCAAAGATGCCGGATATAAGATTGTCATGTATTATATCGGCCTCCAAGATGTCCAAATGCATATAGATCGTGTGGCTTCTCGTGCCGAGCAAGGTGGACATTGGATTGCTGAAGAGGATATTCGTTTTCGGTATGGTCAGTCGTTACAAAATCTTAAACCTGCTTTAGCCATCGCAGAACAGGTTACCATCATCGATAATACATACGAGCCTTCGATTGTTGCTGAAATCATAAACGGTAATTTGCTTTATTGTGTGGAGTCAATACCTGATTGGTCCAGAACTGTGCTTGTAAGGTACAGATGATTAATTAGTTGCCAGTAAAACTGTGACTACACGTAGAACCGTTCGCAGTGGATAAGTAACCCTTCAAAAACATCGCCATCTACTGTTTCCACTCGAACAAGTGCATTAGCATGGCTTTTACATATGTTTGCTATATGATCGTGAAAGGATTTTAAGTTATGCATAGTAGTTGGATCCATTCGAAACAGTGTTTGTTCTTGTTGTCCCTGCAGTTGTAAGCTCATGGTTTTGATCTCCAGCTTAGATTCATTCATTTCTCCATTGTATGCAGAAGCCTATAGGGAGTGACGAATCTGTGTATGAGATTTTCTGGGGAAAAATGCAGGAGATCATGGAGAATGCACATCCAGCGTATTGTCGATCAGCCAAACACAATAACTCGCAGTTCGTTGCAGGCACCTAAACGGTGGACCTGCTCTTTTTATGCCCAAAATCGCAAAAAGGAGCGAGGAATTCCATGAAATCAACTATTTATGTACATGTATCTTCAGATCGGTAAGCATAGAAAGAACGGTCCTTCCCAACTTGGAAGCTTCCTGGCATCTGTCGAAGTAAGACTGTATGGTCGCTTGAACGCTTTGCTGAACGATTCGGAAGTTTCGTAACCTGATTCGAGAGCAAATTTGTATGTATGGAAAATTCATACGGAATGGAGTTCCGGTGATAGCGATCACCTCTGCGAACACCCATTTAATTTTTTCCCCCACTGGTATTCGTCTATACAGCAGTGAAGTTTGATGAATATGCTCTTGTATCTGAGACCCAAGGGGAGAGATGAATATCAATGTCGATTGGGAAAATGAGGAAGTACAAGGAGATGTTGAGGAACCCTGTCCTGCGTCCATATTTGCCTGAAACTCATCGGATGACGAAATCAAGGACCTTAAGGATGCTGAAAACCCATTCATCCCTCTTTATAAAACCTAATCACGGGAGCGGCGGTAGCGGAATCATCCGAGTCAAGAGACTAAGAAGGGGATTTGAGGTACGGTGCGGCTCAAGTCGGAAAATGGTTCGACGTTCCTCAGTCCTCAAAGTGATTCATTCTTACCGGAAATCAAAGCATCGGTATTTGGTGCAGAAAGGCCTGCGATTAGCGAAGTATCATGGGGTGATCTTTGATATCCGTGTATACCTGCAGAAGCCAAAGAATCATTGGATGATTGCGGGTATGGTCGCCCGTGTTGCCGCACCTCATAAGTTTGTGACCAATTATCATAAAGGGGGGCATGCCAAATCTTTGCGAAGGGTCCTCTTTAGTATTTTCAAGCATAACCATGCCAAAGTGAATGCCTATGAGCGCAAAATAAAAAAACTATCCATTTCCATCGCCAAAACAGTGAATAAGTGGCATTCCATTCATGAACTAGGGGTTGATCTTGCCATAGACAAGAAAGGCCGGATTTGGATCATTGAAGCTAATTCGCATCCGGGTCATATGCTGTTTACTCAGCTCTCCGATCGCACAATGATCAGGACGATTATGGCAAACAAACGATCCATCGGAATATAAGCTCCATATTGATGATTGCAATGGGAAGGGGAAAAGTTTCAAATGAAAAAAACAAAGGAGCTTAGAAACCTGATCAACTCCGATAAGCTGGGGTTTATTATGGAGGCTCATAATGGCCTGTCTGCCAAAATTGTTGAGGAGGCAGGTTTTAAAGGGATTTGGGCCAGCGGTTTATCGATCTCTGCAGCGATGGGAGTAAGGGATAATAACGAAGCCTCCTGGACTCAGGTGCTGGATGTTCTGGAATTCATGAGCGACGCAACGTCCATTCCGATTCTAATGGATGGGGATACAGGATACGGCAACTTCAATAATGCAAGACGCCTGGTCAAAAAGCTGGAGCAGCGGGATATTGCAGGGGTATGTATTGAAGATAAGCAATTTCCGAAAATGAACTCTTTCATAAACGGCCAATTGCAGCCAATGGCCGATATCGATGAATTTTGCGGCAAAATCAAGGCGATGAAAGATACGCAAATGGACGATGATTTTTTGGTTGTAGCCAGAGTAGAGGCATTTATTACGGGCAGAGGGCTTGACGAGGCGCTGCGGCGGGCTGAAGCATACCGGAAGGCAGGTGCCGATGCGGTGCTCATCCACAGCAAACGGCCGGATATTATGGAGATTGAGGCGTTCATGAAGGAATGGGCGGGAAGATTACCCGTAGTCATCGTGCCTACGAAGTATTATCTGACTCCAACCGACAAGTTTCGGGAACTGGGGATTAGCCTTGTCATTTGGGCCAACCATAATTTGAGATCATCCATCAAAGTCATGAAACAAGTATCCCGCAAAATTTATCAGGAAGAGAGCCTTGCCCATATCGAAAAAGATGTTGCGACACTGGACGAAGTATTCGGGCTTCAAGGGGCAGAGGAACTGCAGGCCGCGGAACAAAAATATCTCCCGGCGCCGAACTCCGGCTCGAATGAGGGAATATGATGGACACGAGAATTTTTGGAGAAGAGCTCCGTAATTTAGGATTTACCTTTTTCAGCGGTGTACCCTGCTCCTACCTGAAAAATTTAATCAATTATGCCATCAACGAAACCGATTACGTTGCAGCGGCCAATGAAGGGGATGCGGTTGCCATCGCATCCGCTGCTTCTCTAGGAGGGCAGAAATCCGTTGTACTTATGCAAAACTCAGGGTTAACCAACGCTGTTTCGCCGCTATCTTCCCTGATCCACCCCTTTCGAATTCCACTGCTTGGGTTTGTCAGCCTTCGCGGAGAGCCGGGTGTTCCCGACGAGCCTCAACATGAACTTATGGGCAGGATCACGACACAGCTGCTGGAATTGATGGAGGTGGAGTGGCAGTATCTCTCCAAAGATTTGGAGGAGGCCCGGAAGCAGCTGATTCACGCCAATGAGCAAATTGCCCGGAATCGACCGTTCTTCTTTGTAGTCAAGAAAGGGACCTTTGACGCTGAGCCTTTGAAAAAGCTACAAAACTCCACTCATTCCAACCAGATCATACGGCATGCCCATAAAGACAATCAGATGCCGGCACGATATGAGGCATTAGCCGTAATCAATGCGGTGAAAGACAGGGACACGGTACAGCTTGCTACCACAGGCAAGACAGGACGGGAATTATATGAAATTGAAGATGCAGGCAACAATTTGTATATGGTGGGCTCTATGGGGTGTATCGGTTCTTTTGGACTTGGGCTCGCCCTGAGTCAGCCTGGCAAAAATATCGTCGTGATTGACGGAGACGGTTCTTTATTGATGCGTATGGGAAGCTTGGCGACAAATGGGTACTACAACCCGAGCAATATGATTCATGTTCTTCTCGATAATAACGCTCACGAATCGACAGGCGGACAGAGCACGGTATCCCATAATGTTGATTTCGTAAACATTGCTGCTTCCTGCGGTTATACGAAGTCGATCCATGTCCACAACCTCGAAGAACTGAAAGCTTGTTTGCAACAATGGAAAGAGTCTAAAGGACTTACTTTCCTGTATTTAAAAATATCCAAGCAGTCCAAGGCACAGCTCGCTCGCCCGAGCATAAAGCCTCACGAAGTAAGAGAACGCCTACAGCGATTTATCCAGAACGATTCCGTAAAGATCAAGGAAGTGGATGGCTCATGAGTTCTGCCGTAAAGAGAAACATTTTGCTGACCCCCGGTCCGGCAACGACTACAGAAAGTGTGAAATGGTCACAGGTCGTTCCGGACATATGCCCTCGCGAGGCTGAATTTGGCGAGGTGATGGAGCATATTTCCACAGAGCTCACCCGCTTGGTTGCGGATCCGGACCATTATCAAACCGTATTGTTTGGCGGGTCGGGCACGGCAGCCGTTGAATCCATGATCAGCTCCGTCCCGGATAACGAAGCCATGATCATTGTCAATAATGGCGCTTATGGGAAACGGATGTGCGAGATCGCCAAGGTCTATGGAATCGATTATTTAGAATTCAGGAGTCCCTTTGATGATGCTATTAATATAGATGCATTAGAGGAGTGCATCCGCTCCTCCGACCGCATGATTTCTCATCTCGCTGTAGTCCATCATGAGACCACAACCGGCCTTCTGAACAAGGTGAAGGATATTGGCTTGTTATGCCAAAAGTATCATATCAACATGATGGTGGACGCGATGAGTTCATTTGCTGCGATCCCGATTCAAATGAAAGAAATGAACATTTCGTTTCTCGCATCAAGTTCCAATAAGAATTTGCAGGGAATGCCCGGGGTTTCGTTCGTGATTGCAGAAAAAAGCAAATTGGATCATTTGAAAGGCAGGAAACCACGAAATTATTATTTGAATTTGTACGCCCAATATCAATATTTCGCTGAAAATGCGCAAATGCGGTTTACACCGCCGGTACAGACTTTGTACGCGCTCAGGCAAGCCATTCAGGAATTAAAGCAGGAAGGCGTGGCACAGCGTTACGATCGATACAAGGCATCCTGGAAAACCTTAATCACTGGTCTGACCAGGCTGGGATTAACCTATCTCGTTCCAGAAGAGCATCATTCCAAGATCATAACCTCCATTCATGAACCTTATGCAGGTTATGATTTTCAATCCATGCATGATTATTTCTACAGCAAAGGCATTATGATTTATCCCGGCAAACTAGATGAACTGAAGACGTTCCGGATTGCCAATATCGGGGATATTACGTCCAAGGATATCGAGGTGTTTTTGGAATTGCTTGAAAATTATTTAGGCAGCATTTAAGTGAACATGAGAAAGGCGGAGTCCCATGGGATCGGTGACAAAAAATAAATGGTTGAAATATTTGCTTTTGAAGAAGTATGGCCCCCTTGCTCCTTACGTACCCACAACGAAAAGGATGAGCCGACATTCCTTCTGGGCTCTTCTGCGAAAATACCGGCATGTCATTGTTAAACCGGTATGGGGGAGTCGCGGTCGGGGAGTCATTCAAGTCTCGTATTTGGGTAATGACAAGTTTGCCATACACTACGAGAACGTGAGAAAAGTGATTCAAGGAAAAAAGAATATTTATCGTTATATCCGAAAAAAAATAGGGTCTGCCGATTACATGGTTCAACGGAGAATTAATCGCCCGACCATCAACAAACGTCCCTTTGATATGAGAGTCATCGTTCAACGGAAACACCACTCATCCCGATGGGTAGTTACGGGAAAGGTGATCAAGGTTGCGGGCAAAGGTTATATTGTGTCCAATAATACCCGGAGTAAGGGGAAATTGCTTAGGTTTAGGTCGGGTATTCGGAGGTCATCCATTAGGCGTTTGTCTGTCTCCGGTTTGGAATCCAAAATCGATGGAGTTTCAATTCTTTCCGCTAGGAGATTAGGAGCCTTTTTTCCCGGGCACCGTATTTATGGCCTCGACATTGCAACAGATCAGCGAGGGCATGTATCCATTATTGAAGCCAACCTTTATCCGGCCATGTCACATTTCCGTAAGCTAAAGGATAGAAGGGTGTATCGGCGAATACTCTCATATAAGAGAGGTTGATATACAGCCAATGCGTTAGGATTGGAAGTCGCAGAAGGTACTGAGCTAAGCCGAGAATTTGTATGTTAAAGCAAAGAAAAAGGAGAACTGTCATTGCAGTCCTCCTTTTTTACGATTCATTGCTTTTTGGTAGGCATTTTTATTACAAAGAATAAGATCGATAAGGCAAACAGAGCATGTGAGGTTGTAACCAATAATCTATAACCCTCACCTAGGTCCTTTATACCGAAGAGAATATTAATTAAGGATACCAAACCTGTAATTATAAGTATCACCAGTGCGAGTAGGTACATGTTTAGTCCCCCTTGAAGATTGACAACTTGGTTTTCCAACCTTGGGTAGTAACATCCGCCTAACATGAGCGCTAGTAAAAGCCGGTAAAGAGAATGAGGACAACAAGAGTGTGGATAGTTGTTACAGGAATATAATAGCATTCAGCGTTTTATTTGTATATATATGTAAAAATAAACGAGTTCGTTGAGTTCTCGCAGCTTGAAAAGGATTCTGGGGATGTGGAAACAATGCATTAGGACTAGCATTCAAAAATCAAGGAGCAGATGAATGCTCACTCTGTATACGGAGCACAAGGTATAAAATTGCATTTGTTGAATCGGAAGAATCCCATGAGTCTATCCCGGCATATCATTGATACATATATGGGAATTTCAACACGACTATACAAGGCTCAGCTTCTTCCTGAACATTTCGACTAGAACATTAGGTGCCCATTTTCCGCTTTGTGATATAATATCCGTAAATTACTAATTAGAGGGCGAAGATACTTTTAAATAATGACTGCTTTAAGAAATTCCAAAGAAAGCAAATCTTTAGTATGCTCTCAGGAATTTTAGTACCGTGAGTGAACCCAAGCCATGTGTCCTGTATATCCGGATAGAGAATTGACTCACGAACAGACTAAAAAGGAGTAGTTCCATTGGATCCTTATCTATATTTGTTTTTTCATGTCTTATCACATGCCGTTCTTGGGGCAGCAATTGCATGCTGCTTTTTGCCAAAGAATAGTTGGAAGGACCGTATGATCGGCCTATGTTCAGGTGCATTGTGTGGTGTAATTCCTGATATTTTTGGGGACAGAAGTATAGCCCCATGGTCGCATTCTGTATTGATTGCCCCATTTTTAGCTTTAGGTGTAGCATTTTTGACAAAACTGTTCTATAAAAAGACATCTTTCAAGTTAATTTGGGGATCATCTACTTTGTCTGTTTGGTTTGGACACTTGCTTCTTGACTATATGGGACATGATCTACCAGCATTTTATCCAGTTAACGACAAGTCCTATATTATGGGGGCTATTACATTGGGAGACCCATGGATATGGTTTCCGTTAGTTGTCGGTCTTGGATGGAGCTTTTTCTTAAAAAACAAGCCTAGATTACCTGTAATAACCTCAATAATATTCGTAGTGATATATTTAATTTTCCGAGTAATGGCAAAAGAGATAATCGAACATAAAGTGCAAGTTCAGTATCCTGTTTCCGAAAAGTCATATATAACAGTAGAGCCTGATAGTCATTATGAGTTTCCGTTAAACCCCAGCGAATGGTTAAAGTTCAGGTTTGAAATTATTAGTTCTCATTATTCAAGAGGTGGGGATGCAGGTTTTTTGGGGGAGAAATCGGATGTGCTACTTTGGTACGATTTTTATCCAGTTGCGCGTGATATTACCATAATGAATGGAAAACATAGTTTGATGTATTCGGCCGAGTCTAAAGTTAGTCTTTCCGTTACTGACGAATGGACAGAAGCTGGTCTCAACTTTATTAGGGGAGAGTATGAGGGTAATCAGCTTACCTTCAAACAAACGGAAAACGGTCAGTGGGAGGAAGTTCTATCGAAATAGTTTGACGACTGATCCTGGCCTGACGAAATTATAAAACGCAGCGGGTAGCAAAGTACTTCCACCATGACATGAATCTTGGTGATTACTCCGTTGTGCTACGTCTGGCGGCTTTCTGCTCATACCTATGTTCGATTATGGCATTTTTCTTGAAGGCCAGATCTTCTCCTCACGCAATTCTAGTGAAGTATATAATTGTAGATTGGCTGGTGAATCTCAATGGGTGGAAAATCCTGGCTAGTGGTGCAATATCCATTGAAAAGTGCAAAAGGCAACCAGCGTGACCAATGGTTAAAAGAGAAGGTAACGGAATGTTTGGAGAGCTCCCTCGCCAATGCTGACCTGGGATATGTCGATGGTTCAGATATGGGGAGGTGCGTTTCCGACCCCAAAAAGTATGCGCTTAATATATTTTGTGTAGTTACAGAGGAGGAACAGAGCATAGCTTTGGTGAAGAGAGTTTTAAGAGAGAGCAGGCTCGACCATACACGAATTCAAATAGCCACCATGCCCTATGGAGAAGAAGAGACCTATACGCTGAAATATGGCTATAAAAAAGGGGTTGCCGACTTTTCTCTTTAGCGTAATTTGGAGAAGTAAAAGAGCGTTGGCAGGATGTATAAGAGAGGAGACACTCATAAATGGGGAAATTATCGTTGGTAGAACAGGTTAACGTTGGGGAAAAGGTAGTTGCCTTCACATTTGACGATGGACCGCACCCGGTATATACGTATCAGTTGCTTGAGATCTTCCGCGGCGCGGGTGGACGGGCGACCTTTTTTATGATTGGTCAGGAAATGGAAGCGCATCCAGATCTTGCGGCGGCTGTGCACCGTGAAGGGCACGAGATCGCCAACCACACCTATTCGCATCCCGATCTGACCAAACTGACGCTGGAGACAGCCAGAGAGGAGCTATTGCGGACAGAGGAGCTCATCCGAGAGGTCACGGGGGAAACGGCACGGATCTTCAGGCCGCCTTATTTCGGGGTGAATGATGACATTCTGTCCCTGGCTGCGGAGCGTGGATACCAGACGATCGGAGCGGTCAATGGCGGGGCAAAGGATTGGGAGAATCCTGGCATCGAGTATATTGTCGAGCACACAAGGCCAACCGTCAGGCCGGGCAGCATCTTGATCTTCCATGACGGATACGGGGAGCGCTCCCAGACGGTGGAGGCTGTCCGGACATTGGTCAAGGAACTGGCCGCAGAGGGGTATCGCTTTGTCACGGTCAGTGAACTGCTGGACATGGCAGCTTGTACGTGAAGCGGCGAACAAGCGACGAATGGACACCATCTTAGGTGTCCGTTTTTGTATTTGCGAATATCGTCCATGGTATTTACTCGCAAACTTTGCCCGGCACCGCTCTCAGATGATAAGCTGATACAAACTGCATTAGGAGGAGACAATGGACTTTATCAGAAATCAACTAGACGGATTTGGCATCAACGAACCTGCCATTGGATATCTCTCGAATATGATCATGGTCGTTTTTATCGCCGTGGTCTCGGTACTGGCTAATTTTATCGCAAAGAGAATCGTGCTGCGGACGATCCTTCATATCGTCAATAACCATCGATTCAAATGGGGCCACATCATCGTGGAGAAAAAATTGTTCCACAAGCTGTCGCATCTCGTTCCGGCCATCATTATCTATTATTCCGCGAGTCTTTTTCCGACTTATCAAGCGTTGATTGAAAAGGCTGCGATGACTTACCTGATCGTCGTGACCATCACCGTGCTGAATGCATTTCTTAATGCGTTTGAGGCGATCTATCGCTCGTTTGAGGTTTCCAAAATTCGCCCGATCAAAGGATATATCCAGGTTGCCAAGATTATTCTTTTCATCATCGGAGGCATTATCGTCATTTCGAGCCTGATCGGTCAGAATCCATTAATCATTCTCAGCGGGCTTGGCGCGTTATCGGCCGTATTGATGCTGGTCTTTAAAGACTCCATCCTAGGCCTTGTGGCTGGCGTTCAGCTATCGTCGAATGATATGGTGCGCGTAGGCGATTGGATTGAGATGCCGAAATATAATGCGGACGGCGACGTAATCGATATTACCCTAAACACGGTAAAGGTGATGAATTTCGATAAAACGATTACGATGATTCCGAGCTACGCTTTGATTTCGGATTCGTTCAGGAACTGGAGAGGCATGCAGGTATCCGGCGGACGAAGGATTAAGCGAAGCTTTTATATCGATATCAGCAGCATCCGTTTCTGCACCGAGGAAATGATCAGCGAATTTCAGAAGATCCACTACCTTACGGATTATATAACGACAAAATTAAATGAGATCCAAGCGTACAACCTTGAACATGAAATCAATACGGAAAGCAATGTGAACGGCAGGCAACTTACGAATGTGGGCGTATTCAGAGAGTACATCCATCAGTATCTTCGGAATCATCCCAAAATCAATCAGAACATGACGATGATCGTCAGACAGTTGGCGCCGGGAGACACGGGGCTACCGCTTGAAGTATACGCATTTAGCAATGATACCAACTGGGGAGTATATGAATCGATTCAAGCCGATATCTTTGACCATATTTTCGCCGTTGCGCCGACGTTCGGGCTGCGTGCGTTCCAAAACCCAACGGGGCACGATATTGCGCAGCTTAAGGACAGCAGGGAATTTTCGCGAGGGTACTCATAAATCATTCAATTCATACCATCGCATATGGCGTGAACTGTTGAACGAAGCGATAAGCCGTTGACCAACTTTTGGTTGATGGCTTTTTTTCGATAAAAGTACTCCGGAATCGCTTCTGACCCATGCCGAATTGATTCACTCCCGCGTACAGGGGTAGAATAGACAAGTAGGCAAGTAAATTTTTCCATTATCCCCCCAGCAAAGGAGAGATTTCAGATGTACCATCGCATTCCGGAGCATACGTTGAATGATGGCTTAAAGGTGCCCGCAATCGGGCTTGGTACCTACAGCCTGAAAGGGGAAGCCGGCGTCAAATCAATCGCGGGCGCAATAGATGCGGGTTATCGCCTGATCGATACGGCGTATAACTACGAGAATGAGGGAACGGTCGGCAAGGCCATCCGGCAGAGTTCCGTATCCAGGGAAGAGCTCATCATTTGCTCCAAGCTGCCAGGACGTTACCATAGCTATGATAAAGCCATCGTGGCTGTAGAAGAATCGTTGTATCGGGCAGGGCTCGATTACTACGATCTGTATTTGATCCACTGGCCGAACCCCAAACAGGATCTGTACGTGGAGGCGTGGCAGGCTCTGATCGAGGCTAAAAACCGTGGTTATATCCGTTCGATCGGGGTTAGCAACTTCCTGCCTGAGCATAATGATCGTCTGGTGAAGGAAACCGGCGTAGCACCGAGCTTGAACCAAATCGAGCTCCATCCGTTCTTTAACCAGGGCGATCAGCGGCAAAAGGATGCCGAGTACGGCATCATTGCGGAATCCTGGAGCCCGCTCGGACGCGGCAACGATATCGTGCAGGACATCGTGAACGATGAAAAGATCCTCCAGATTGCAGAAACGTATGGCAAAACGGGGACGCAGGTCATTTTGCGCTGGCATACCCAGCTCGGTGCCATTCCGATTCCGAAAGCAAGTTCTCTCCAGCATCAGAAAGAGAACATCGATATTTTCGATTTTGAGCTGACCGCGGAAGAGATGGGAGTCATCTCTTCGTTCAGCCGTGAGGACGGACGGTTGTGGGGACAAGATCCGAGCGAATACGAAGAGTTTTAAATGAACATATGATGCAATGATGAGTATCACCGAAAACGAGACGGCAAGATATGCGCATGAACCAAAAAGCAGCGATTCTCCATCCCAAAGAGAATCGCTGCTTTATTTATGCTTCTAGCACAAGCTTATTAAGCCTGCGTTTTCGGTGCCAGCTCAATCGCCGAACGGATGGCGGCCAGCATGCTTTTGTCGTCAGCAATATTTTTACCGGCGATGTCGAAAGCCGTGCCGTGGTCAACCGATGTGCGGATGATGCCGCCTTTGAGGCCAACCGTGATGTTCACGCCTTCCTCGATGCCCATGACTTTGATCGGGGCGTGCCCCTGGTCATGGTAGCAGGCAACGACGATGTCGAAATCGCCGCGGCCCGCACGGAAAAAGAGCGTATCGGCAGGCAGAGGTCCAACGACGTTGATGCCTTCTTGCTGCGCGCGCTCGATGCCTGGCTGCAGCTTCTCTTCTTCTTCGCCGTTGCCGAACAGGCCGTTTTCGCCCGCATGCGGATTAATGCCGCATACCGCAACGCGGGGGTTGTCGAAGCCGGCTTTTTTCAGTGTATCGTGAGCCAGTTTGACGACAGTGTATGTTCTTTCCGGATTGATACTTTGGATCGCTTCAATCAGTCCCATGTGGGTGGTCAGGTGAATGACGCGCAGATTAGGCGTCGTCAGCATCATGGAGAAATCTTTGGTATCCGTCAGGTCGGCCAAAATTTCAGTGTGCCCTGGGTAGAGATGGCCGCCTTTGTGCAGAGCGGCTTTGTTTAATGGCGCTGTGCAAATGGAGTTAATCTGCTGTTTTTTGGCCAGGTCAACGGCTTTGGCCAGGAACTGGAAGGCGGCATCTCCGGCAATGCCAGATTCTTTTCCGTACTCGAGATCGGCAGGAACGAGGTCGAGGTCGATAACGTCCACGGTGCCGAATTCGTATTTGGCGTCAGCCGGGTCTTGAATCGCATGGATATTCAGGTTCGAGCCGATAATAGGCAGCACGCGTGCCAAAATTTTGGCGTCACCGATAACAAGCGGTTTGCAATTGTCGTAAATCTCCTGATGGCCCAGTGCTTTCATAATGATCTCGGGTCCGATGCCGGCGGCATCGCCCATAGTTATTCCAATAATCGGTTTCATGCTGGAACGCCTCCTTTTAATTTTTGAATGGCATGAATGAACACGTCCGGTTTGCCGAATCCACCTGCTTTGGTGATCACATGCAGGTTGTCGATGCCGATGAATTTGGAGATCGGCACGCCGATTTCGAGCTCGTCCAACAATTCGAATCCGCTAATGTTCCATTTGATGCAAATCTGCTTAGCCGTATCTCCGCCGGTCATCGATACCCCTTTGAACCAGCCCTCTTCCAGCAGCTTGGCGCACACTTCGCCAATGGCCCGCACGATTTCGTTGCTGACCTCCGTGTGGTCGAGACCATTTGCTTCTCCAGTGGCGCGAGCCAATTCGATATCTACCGGCTCTGCGGTAGAGTAGATCACGACGTCTTTGCCTTCCAGCGCTTTCGCTTTGACTTCCTCGTACACGCGGTCAATTTCCACCGTCCGATCTTCGGCTCCCCCCACTGCTTTGAAAGAATGGAACGGGATCGATGTGACGTCCGTTTGTTCCAGCAGCAGCTTGAGTTGTGCGCGTGAGTTTTTGTTCACGCTGCCGACGACGGTAAGAATCGGTCCGCCATTTTCCGGGATGGTCAGCTCGGAGGAGTTGGCCCCCAGATCGTAATGATCGGGAAGGTAATTGGCAATCCCTGCCGATCCTGCCCAAGCAAACGTGTAGTCCAGCTCGCTGGTAATGCTCAGAATTTGTTCCAAATGGCTCTCTTCCGTCGAATCTACGAGCACATAAGGAATGCCCTGCTCCTTGAAGCCTCGCAATTGCTCCTGAATGCGATCTTTTCCTGCCGCAAGGTCGTTGACCGTGATTTCACCGATCTCATACTTCGTTTGCTGTTTCAGCAGATCCGGAAGATAGGAGAGGGTCACCGGCGTTTTCGGGTCGTTCGCAATTTCGGTTTCCGCCAGCGGAATGCCGTTCAAATAATGTGTGCCGTTCAGGATCGTGCGGTTGTTTTTGGGATAACCCGGAGCGATCATCATGAAATCAGGTTTCACGACGTCGTAGACGGCATCGATCTCGATGCCGATATTTCCGCGCATGGTCGAGTCCATTTTTTTGAAAATGGACTCATATCCGCTTCGCTTCAGCAGCTGGGCTGCGCCAGCGACGCGTTCATAAGCTTTCTCCGCCGCGATGGAACGGCTGTCGGTATCAAAGACGACGGCATCGTACTTGGTGATGTGATCCTCGTCCATGTCAAATAATACGCTTGTTTTCAAACCATGACGGGCCAGCTGTACACCGCTGTCATTGGCACCGGTCAAATCGTCAGCAATAATGGCTAATTTCATGCGGCTATCGCCTCCCTGTAAGCTAAATGAATACGAAGTTGCATCAAAATGATGAAGCTCGGTTTATGAAGTCGTTTTCGGTTGATTGTATTTCGCCACGCCGCCTGATTTCTCCAGCCGTTTGGACAGGAAACCGATGAAGATCGGCAGCAGGATGGCCGTGGTCACTACGCTTGCGGCAATCTGTACAGTAGCGATTTCGGCGATTGGAGCAAAGGATGCGTTTGCAGCTACGATCGCGGCAGGCGTACCTACTGCGTTACCGGCAGTGGAACCTTCCGAAGCCCCAACGATCGGGTTCCATCCAATCGCTTTGAAGAGCAGAAATCCAATCCCGCCCGTAAGCAATACGGTCAGCACGCCAAGCAGAATACCGCTCAGTCCGCCTTGAATGATGGCCGAGAAGTTGATGCCCATACCGAGCGAAAAGGCAAAGAACGGAACCAGCTTGTCGCTGCCTTTATGCAGCCATTCCGCCAGATTGCGGTCCAGGTTACCAAGAATGACACCTACGATCAACGGCAAAAGTACCGCCACGAAAGACATCGGGGAGAACATGCCGTTGGCAAAGCCCATGGCACCGAAGATGGAGAGTGCAACCATCGTCAGGAACGGGCCGTCGCTCAATGCAAGAAAAGGATAAGCGGCTTTGTCGTCTTCCTTGCCGTACTGGCCGGCCAAGGCAATGTACAGACCGCCGTTGGAGTTCGTCATTGCAGCAATGATGGCAAGTGGCGCAAGGCCAAGAAACAATCCGTTCGAATCAGCGAAGAAAATGGCGATCAAACCTATTATCGCACCAATCCCCCACTTGAACGCAAGCAGCGTGAGACCTTTACCTACAGAAGAACCTGCCGTTTTGAACGTGATTTGCGTTCCGGCGATCAACAGGAACAATGCGATCAGCGTGCTTGAACTATTCACGAACAGCGCTTCGGTGAATCCGCCGATGCGGAGTGCGTTTGGAGCAAACGTATTGATGCATGCGCCGATGAGCAAGGGAACAACCATCATGCCGCCAGGGATACGATCTAATGTCGCTTTGATTTTCATAAGTGATAGCTCCTTAGTAATCGTTTTATAAAAGCGTTTGCAGGGACTATCTTATCTCATGGTGTTTATTTTGGCAACACATAATTACTGTAAATTTAAATATCCCATCAATAATGTTTAAAAATGCAACACTATAGCGTGAAAAAAGGGCGAAAACTTAAAGTCACTCTTTAAGTTTTCGCCATAAGGTGGCTCGGTTGATACCCAAGCGTTCGGCTGCTTTGGATTGATTGTTGTTTTCCTCGCGCAGCACATATTCGATGATTTCTTTTTCGATTTCTTTCAGCGTGCCATCCAATCGGATCGTATTCGAGACCGGACGTTGACGAAGCAGCCGGGATAATGTTTCGGTCGAAATGACGAAATCCCGTTCGTTCAGCGCCGCCTGTTTGACGAGATGTTTCAATTCGCTCACCGTCATTTGTGCCGATTGTTCCCGAATGAAGCGCAGCGCGTCTTCTTTGATTTTTACGGCATTCGTTCCATATTGCTGATGATAACGGCTCAAGAACTGCTGGATTAGAGCCGGCAAGTCCTCCTGCCTGTCGGCCAGGCTTGGCATGATAATCGTATTCAGTTTCATATGGAGGGGCCAGTGATCGTCCAGCGCTTGCTCGCTCAGAATAAACACGCCGATTTTCATGTCCAGGCAGGTCTCGACAAAAGAGAGCAATTCCTGATCCTGAATTCGGTGTTCCACATGGTTAATTTCAACGTTGCGCACTTTCGCTAGCGGAATATTGTGCAAATGGCCGGGAGGAAGCTGCGACATGTCTATCTGCAGGAGCAATCCGCCGTCCGAGTACATTTGATGGAGATGTTTGATCAGGAATGACTTGCCGGAATCCGGCTCGCCAAGCAGATGTATCGCTTCATGCTTTTCATGGAGCGCCTTGGTGTTCTTCAGGACGGCCTGCATGGCCGGCGATTCGGCCACGATCGGTTCGATCGAAGCCTCGGTATATGACTTGATACCGAATTGTGCAAATGAATAAGGATTTCCTTTTTCCATGTAATATATCTTATAGTTTTGGTTATCCAGGGTCGTTTCATGCGCCGTGACTGTCAGTTGGTAGTCGTCCACCATAAAAACGTTTTGTACTTTCGATTGGTGGAACTCCAGGTTGGTGTTAATGATATGAATCTGGTTTTCGGTGAGCGGATTGCGCTCAAAGTCGGCAAGACTCTCGAAGATCACCTTATTATGATCGTTCAAAATGAGCAGGTTCGGATGTTCCTGTGTTGCCAAATTGTTCAGGATCACGGAAGCCGTTTGATTTTGGCTCAGATAACGGTATACGAGCTGTGCGTCTTCCAACGCCCGCATAATCGATTCTTTGCCGGACTGGATCAGGAAACCTTCCAATCCATAGGTCTTTGCCGTATTGACGGTGATGACGTCGCCGACAATCTGTCGGTAACCGGATGCCTTCAGCTCCAGCAGCAGCGGAGCCACTTCCTCGGAGCTGTTGATCGTATACACTTTCAAAGGCAGGTCCATCAGATCAATGATTGCCTGCGCGCCGGACGTGATGTTGGAAAAACCGACAATGGCGGTAAGGCCGTTGAATTGGCTGGCCAATGTCAAGGAACGAATCATGTCGTATCCCGACAGCTGCACGTCAATGACGGGGATGGACACGGCATGTTTGATCAATTTGGCCGTTCCTCCGCGGCTGATGATGATCTGCGCTCCGTTTTTTTCCGCTTCGACGGCGTGTTCCACGCCTTTGGCCAAGTCGCCCACGTTCAGCTTGACGGCCAATTGGGGGAATTGGGGAATGCAATCTTGTATGATAGGAATCATCGCTTCGTAAGGAGCGACAATGTGAACTCGTGTACGCATAATGATCCTGCCTTTTAATCAATATCGCCATTCATCAAGAGGATCGGTGATCCCAATGAATGAGCGCTTCCCTTATTATAGCCAACTTACAAGAGGAAGGCACCTTTTGTGTATATTGACGATGAGCTGGCCCGTGCGAATGCGACCCGATATGTGCAGGGGGAATGGAAAGGGGATCTCGAATGATTCACATTTTCACTAATCTATTAACGAATATATATATTTTGCAATGTGACAAAAAATGCCTTACTTCGACAAGGAGGACCCTTTAATATGAGGTTTAGTGTAGGGTTTGGAGCACCAAGTCGCTATACTTAATTCTAGAGAAGGAGGGTGTTAATGTATATATTCATAAATTAGTGAAAACGCATTCTTTTTGAAATGAATGGAATTGGGGCATTCGGAATGATTGGCTTTTTTTGTTTTGTAAGCGCTTCATATAAGAGTGACTCGTTAAATTACGGAGATATCGATTCTGCAATATATCATCCAAAATGAAGGGAGATTGGCCCGATCATGCAGCATATTCATAAACGATGGAACAAGCTGGGTTCGATGTTGTTGGTTTTCGTGCTGTTGGCCGTTACTTTGGGAAGCGGGAACGCGTTGGGCGCCGCAAGCTCGTCGACCACTTCGAACACAACCCGGGTTTCCGTGCACGACCCGTCGATCTATTACGATTCGGCTACGAACAAATACTATATTTACGGTTCGCATCTGGCTCAGGCCAGCAGCACGGATCTTAGGAACTGGTCGTATGAAGGAACGCAGGGATACGCCAACAGCACCCTGTACGCACCGTCCACGTTTGAAGGATATTACTACCTCAAAAATAAAAACAGCGGCTTGTACCTGGACGTGGCCGACGGCTCGGCCGCGGACGGAACAAGCCTTCGTCAATGGTCTTATAACGGTTCCGATGCGCAGAAATTCAGAATCATGCATTACGGGAACGGGGACTACTACCTGCTTACGGCCAATTCGGCCTACAAAAGCGCTATTGACGTCAATGGCGGATCGGCTACGGATGGTGCTCCGATTGAGCAGTGGGCATATTGGGGCGGTGCGATGCAGCTGTTCCGGATTCAGCAAAATGCGGACGGCACGGTCGCATTCCTGACCAAGGCATCCGGGTATACCGGGGCGTTGGATGTGGCTGGCGGCAGCACGACTGCCGGAGCAAGCATACAGCAATGGAACTACTGGGGAGGAGATATGCAGAAATGGGAGCTGGTCAAAGCAGGCGGCACCGGCAATGCGTCCCGCAGCGCCGGGGCGGCGCTGACGTCCGCTCTGGCGGTATCGTATGCTTGGGCCGGATATAACGATCAGGACAGCTCCGGCGGCCATGCGGTATGGGCACCGGCTTCGCCGATCTACAATCCTTCCTATACGTGGGCAGACGGTTCCAAGGGCGCCTACATGTTGTATTACTCCACGTCTTCGACCTATATTCGCTCAGCCATCGGTTTTGGCGTATCCAAGTCCGTAAAGGGGCCATACGAGTACATTGATACCATCATTTACTCGGGCTTCACCAGCGGAAGCAATCCAATAACCACCACGTCATCCCTCGGCTCCAAAACGGTAAACACGTGGTACCAGAATACCAACATTCCCGAGCTGATCGACAAAGGCACGCTTTCCGGCACGCGGAGCGGCTGGTTCCTGGGCAATGGCGGTTACAACAACACGCTATTCCCGAATGCCATCGATCCTACATTGACTTACGATAGTTCCGGAAAACTGTGGATGAGTTACGGCTCTTGGTCAGGGGGAATTTACATTCTTCAGATCAATCCCGATACAGGGCAGCCGATTTATCCGGGATCGGATAGCGGCAATACGGACCGTTATTTCGGGAAACGCATTGCGGGCGGTTACGGCAAAACCGGAGAAGCGCCGTACATCATTTATGACAAGGATGCAGGCTACTACTACCTTTACGTGACGTACGGCGGTTTGGCCAATGAAGGCGGGTATCATATTCGCGTGTATCGTTCCACAACGATCGACGGAACATATACCGATGCTGCCGGCAATCAGGCAGTCTATGCATCCGCTTCCGTCGATCAGTCGACCCGGGGAGTGAAGCTCTTCGGCAACTATGCGTTGGCCGGCATACCGCTCGGGTACAAATCGGGCGGGCATAATTCTGCCTTCGTCGATACGGACGGTGCGAGGTACTTGATTTACCATACCCGCTTCAATAATGGGACCGAGTACCATGAGGTTCGGGCGCATCAGCAATTTTTGAACGCCGACAAATGGCCGGTGACGGCCGTATACGAATTTTTGGGCAGCAGCATCTCTTCCACCGGATATAGCGCGAGCGACATGACGGGAACGTACCAATTCGTCAATATGGGGCTGGATGCTTCCATTAGCGGCGTGGGCATGCTTCCGACCCGAAGCGTGACGCTGAACGCCAACGGGACGATTACCGGCGACGTGACAGGCACATGGTCGAACACCGCCGGTACGTATTACTGCACCATGGTCATTAACGGGGTGACGTACAAAGGCGTATTCTTCAAACAAAAAAATGAGCTGTCCGGCCATAACGAAGTGATGACATTCTCACTGATCGGTTCCAACAACCAATCCATCTTTGGTTCCAAATAGGATCATCTGCGATCGGCGATGCCAGTTCCCTTTGGATTAGGCGTGTGATATTGATCACGGAAACAGAGCCTGCCGTTTTCCAAAATAACCATAGTGAAGTGATGCTGTGTTTAGGGAAAAGGAGGCACGATCATAGATGGCAGGAAGCCGCGAAATGGTTCAACCTGATTACATTATCGAACAAGTCGTCGACCGGTTCCCGTGCAGGGCACTGTGGAGCGAAGGCCGCCCTTGTCTGGAGTATCAACGGGAAGGCGATCTGGTGCAGATTGCGGAATATGTTCGAGAGCACTTTGGAGTCGAGCTGCTGGACGTCTTTTTCACCGCCGTGGAGAGTCTTCCGCTTGAACCGTGATGAACTGATGACTACATGTAACAGGAGCCCAAATAATCAACACAAACGCAATAGAAAAACTCACGAGACAGATGGCCGCAAGGCCTGGCATCTCGTGAGTTTTTTAATCCTGCCTTCATGCGCAGGTGATGCGGTCGGGAAGACAGGATGTCCTATGCCTGCAATTTGAAGCGGCTGATCAGCTCGCCCATCCGGATGACGCTGGCCTTGACCTGTTCGGACTGGTCGGATACGTCGCCGGATTGTTCTGTTGCCGATACCATCTGTTCGGCAATATGCTGCGTGGACACGGCCGATTGTTCGCTGGCTGCGGCAATTTCCTGAATGGAGCGAACCATCGTTTCAATGGATTCATTCGTCTCCTGTATGATGTGGAACAAACTAGCCGATGCATTTTTGTTCTGGTTTGCATGCTGTGCGTACTGTTCTGCCGTTTCTTGAAGCAGCATCGCATTTTCATTGACTTGTTGGGACACCCAGGCGAGCAGTTCCCGAACATGGGAGGACAAGTTGGTAACGGAATCGACGACCTCAACGGTCACCTGCTGGATTTGATCGGCAGCCTGGCGGGAGCCGTCCGCAAGCTTGCGGATCTCATCGGCCACGACCGCAAAACCTCTGCCGGCGTCTCCGGCTCGTGCGGCTTCAATCGAAGCGTTGAGGGCAAGCAAATTGGTTTGTGCCGAGATGTTCAGGATGGACTGGGAGAGCAGGCTGATTTGATCCACCGCCTGCGCACGCACTAAAGCATTGCTCAACCGGGTCTCGGTTTGTTGATACACTTGTTCCGCGGCCTTGCCGGATTCCTCTGCACGGGCTACCAACTGATGAGCTTGTTCAATGCTTTCTTCGGCTTGGACCACGCTCTCCTGGGCTTTGCTGCCGATGAAATGGGCCGATTCACGGATGTTATCCGCCGATGAGTTCATCGTTTCCGTATACGCGGACGTCTCCTGCATCGTGGCTGACAGCTGCTCTACGGTAGCGGAGACGTCCAGGACGCTTTTGTTCAGCTCCTGCATGCTGGCATTGGTGTTTTCGCTCATCGCATGAATGGAGCGGGATTCTTCCGCTACGCCCGTAATGATATTCACCGTGCTTGCCGTCATTTGGTCAATGGAGCGGGCGATGACGCTGATCTCGTTTTTCCCCTGTAATAGCTCGGGATTCAATGTCGCATACATGCGCCCTGCCGTGATTTCCTGGCAATACTGGGTGATGCCTTTCATTCGGCGGTGAAGGTTGCGAACGGTGATCCAGGTCCCGCCGACCATAAGAACCAGAAGAATGATTTGAAGGAAGCCGAGTATGCTGGCATGGTTTTGTATGTTGGTTTCGGTTTGTTCGAACAGGGCGGCCGATTGTGCTTCATTGTACTCGGCCAGAGCGGTTAACGATTCAACGATCGCGGTGCTGTTCGAGTTGATGCGATTGCGTTCCTCCTGGTCGTAGGTGCTGGTATTTTTCTTGGCCTCCATAATCTTTTCGATATCTGCATAGTATGTATCCAGCTTTTGCTTCAAGTCGCCGTACATGCCCTGTTCTTGCTCGTTAAGATGTTGTGAGGAATAGCTGTTCAAGCCTTCGGACACGAGCCCTTTTCCTTTTTGAACCTGTTGATATTGCTTGTCCGTGTATTCCGATTTATCAAGCACCTTGGTATAGTTGGCACGCATGTTGTAGAAGTCGGCTTTGATGCCGAGAATGATGGCTTGATGCTGGAACCGGTCCTTGTATAACGTTTCCTGACCGTCTTGCGCGCCTTTCATGCCGTCCATGCCGACGAGAAATACGACGAACAAGGCGATCACGTTGAAACTGACCATCAAAATGAAGGTTGTCGTCAGCTTCAGGCGGTTTAGCCAAGCGAACCTGCCTGAAGAAGATGGTTCCGAATCGGATTTGCGAAACATATAGAATCCCCCTTGTTGTATCGATCCGTGCCGTGATTGGGCCGGATGTAATGCTATCCTGCTCAAGCATCGTGCACTTGCCACGAATCGTGATATCTATATGGATATATCGGAATATGGGACATTATGGAACAGGTAGAAAGTGGATGATTTTTAAATAAATGATTTAATATTGAAAGTTGTTATATGTTTGAATCGTCATAGAAAAATGAAACCTCTGATGTAAATTCATGTATTATAGTAAAAATGGTTACTTACTGTAGGAGGTACGGACATGGGCGTGTGGACGAGATTCAGGGATGTCATGAAGGCAAATGTAAACCATCTGCTGGAACGGGCGGATGATCCGGAGAAGGTTGTGGATGCATGCATGCGAAGCATGAACAGCGATCTGGGCCAGGTTAAGGCAGAAACTGCAGGCGTATTGGCTGAAGAGAGCCGGGCGAAGCGGGCGGTGGATGAGTGCGCAGCAGAAATCCGGAAACTCCAGCGGTATGCCGAAAAATCGGTTCAGGACGGCGATGAGGACAGGGCAAGAGGATTTCTGGAGAAGAAAGCAAAGCTGGCGGGTAAAATGGGCGAGCTTCAGGCGGCCCATGAACGGGCGTCGGCCAAGGCGAAAATGATGAAACACATGCAGGATAAGCTGGTATCCGATCTGAATCGGCTTGAATCCAGGCATGCGGAGCTCAAGGGAAAAATGGCCGATGCCCGGGCGCAGCAGCAGGCAAATGAACGGAATGCCGCGCTGCGGAGTGCGGATGCTGCCTTTAAAGCGATGGAGGAGAAGGCAAATCAGGCGCTAAATGAAGCAACGGCGCTTGCCGAGTTGCGTGCAGAAGCACAAGGCGACGATTTGGATGAATTGATTGCGCAGCTGGAGCGCGAGATGAATGCTGAGCCACGCGGTGGAAACGAGGCACTCACAACCGAGGAGGAGCTCCGGGCCCTGCAAGAACAGCAAAGGAAGTAATCGTCAGCTCTGCGTAACTTGACTTGTATGGAAGGAGCAAACGACCGATATTACAGACATGGGGGTGGGCAAATGCCTGTCATTGAATATAAATGCCCCAATTGCGGCAGCGGCATGATGTTTGACAGCGTTACAGGAGCATTGTCCTGTCCGAGCTGCGGACGGAAGGACGACATTGAGCAGCTTCCAGACCCTTTGAAGCGGCAGGTCTTCGAGGCAGGAGAGGTGAAGGAGTACCATTGCACCAGCTGTGGAGCCGTTATCGTAACCGAACCGGAGACAAGCGCCACGACATGCAGCTTCTGCGGATCGGCGGTGGTGCTGGCGGACCGATTGAGCGGGGAGTTGGCGCCTGCCAAGGTCATTCCGTTTTCGATTGGAAAGGAAGAGGCGAAGCGAGCGTTTAAAAAATGGTGCAAAAAAGGTTTACTGACACCCAGCTTTTTCATGACAGCGGACCGGATCAAGGGAATCACCGGAATATACGTGCCGTTTTGGTTGTATGAGCTACATAATAAGGTTGTTGTAAGCGGTACGGGGACCAAGATAAGGACCTATACCCAAGGAGATTTTGATTATACGGAAACCAGGTACTTCAACATTTATCGAAGAATACGGCTAAATTTCGTAAATCTTCCTATTGATGCTTCCGCCAAGATGAACGATGCATTGATGGATAAACTGGAGCCGTTTCCTCAGAACAAGATGAAGGAGTTCAAAACCCCTTACTTAGCCGGATACATTGCAGAGAAGTACAGCTATACTGATGAAGAGCTGCTTCCTAGGGCGAAGGACAAGATGATGCCATATATCGACGAGTATGTGTCTTCAACGGTATCACAGTACAACAGCGTCAGCTTCACGGATGAACACATCGATACTGCGATGAAAAAGGCGGATTATGCATTGCTCCCGGTGTGGATGGTGCAGTACGACTATAAGGGGAAGGAATATACCTTCGCTATGAATGGTCATACGGGCAAGATTGTAGGCAAGCCTCCTATAAGCAAAGTTAAGGTTACCGCTTGGTTTACGGGGATCGCAGGAATTTCTTTCGTGGCCCTCAAGACGGTTTCATGGATAATGGGAGGGGGATTCCTTTGAAAAATAGGGCGAGAGGATTTTCATTGATTGCTCTTGTCTTGTTGGCGGCCTGTTGGTTGTTTCCATTATTCGCAGTGGATAAGGTGGCGGCAGCCGGAAACAAAAATTTGATTTACGATAAGGCTGGACTGCTCTCCAAACAGGAGAAGGACGAGTTGAATCGGCTTGCCAATGAGTACGGTGCCGAACGGGAAACGGACTTTATTATCTATACGTCCAACAATGAGGCAAATAAGGATGTACAGCTAATGACAGAGGATTTCTATGATAAAAAGGGTCCCGGTTACGATAAGGCTCACGGCAATGCCGTCATCTTGGCCATGGATATGCACAATCGAGAAATATACTTGGCCGGCTTTTATAAAGCGAAGGAGTATCTCGATGACAGCAGGCTGGATAAGATCAGGGACAAGATCACGCCTGATCTGACTGACGGAAATTATGAGATGGCCTTTGAAAAATACATTCGATTATCGTACAAATACATGGGATATGAGCCTGGTGTAAACCCAGAAAATATTGTATTTAAGTTGTGGTTTCAGCTTGGTGTTTCCATTGTGATAGCTTGGATCATCGTAGCTGTGATGGTCTCGCGTTCAGGAGGCAAGGTGACCGTCGATCGAACAACATACCAGGATTCGGCAACTTCCAGCGTAGTAGATCGGCGAGACGAGTATACTCACACTACCGTGACCAAACGCAGAATTGAAAGCAGCAGCGACAGTTCAAGCGGCGGCGGAGGCGGCGGGGGTACGACCAGTGGCGGGCACTCGCACAGCGGCAGCCGGGGATCTTTTTAGGATGATGGCGGCTTATTGATTTCAGGAAAGGAAGGGATAAGGATGGGTTTTTTCAGGAACCAATTTGCAAACGTGGTGGAATGGGAAGAATTCAGGGATGACATGATTTTTTGGAAATGGAGCAACCGGGAAATCAAAAAAGGCAGCAAGCTGGTGATCCGTTCGGGGCAGGATGCCATTTTCCTCAACAACGGCAAAATCGAAGGCATATTCGAGGATGAAGGTTCGTTCAGTATCGAATCGGACATCATTCCGTTTCTGTCTACATTAAAAGGATTCAAATTCGGCTTCAACAGCGGCATGCGGGTTGAGGTGCTGTTCGTCAACACCAAAGAGTTCACCGTACGGTGGGGCACGCAGAGCCCGATTCTGATCCCGACGCCGCAGCTTCCCGGGGGCATGCCGATCCGAGCGAACGGCACGTTTAATTTCAAAGTGAGCGACTATGTCACACTGATCGATAAAATTGCGGGCATCAAACAGAGCTATCTCGTCGAGGATGTCAAAATCCGCATGACCGCCGTATTGGATCAATTGCTTATGAAGTGGATCAGCCGGGAAGGCAAGGACATGTTCAACCTGCAGGCCAATGCCGCCGAAATTGCGCGCGGAATCCGCGAGGATCTGGACATGGAAATGATGGACATCGGCATTGGCATTACCGGTTTCCAAGTTATGAGCTTTAATTATCCGCAAGAAATCCAGGACATGATTACGAAAACAGCCTCCCACGAAATGATCGGCAACCTTCAGAAATACCAGCAGGTCAGCATGACGGACGGCATCGCTTCGGGCAAGGTGAAGGGTGGGGGAGCAGCTTCGGACATGGCAAGCATGATGATGGGCATGAACATGGCGAACGAAATGCTGAAGAACATGAATCAGGGCAATGCAGGTCAACATCAGAACCCGAACCAGCAGCAAGAAGCCGGTCAGTCCAATGCGCAGGGAGGAAGCGCCCCTTCTTCCAATGCACCGAATTTTTGTCCGAATTGCGGAACCAAAAACGAAGGCTCCAAATTTTGTCCGAACTGTGGTCATAAACTGGGGTAACACGAATGTCTCCCGCCGGGGAGGCGGTATAAGCTGGCGGACGGGTGAACTTGCACCCGGTGGCCGGCTTTTTTTCTCTCCCTGTAGTTGTACGGCAAGGCATTACCCGCCGGGTGGAAAACAATGATTTATTTTTAGTTGAAAAGTGTTGACAAAGTGAACGAGATATATTATCTTTAAATCAAGATATTTAATATAAAACAAAACAAACACCACAATAAAGGAGAGATCAAGATGATTATTCCAATGCTGGACAGAATCAACGAGTTGTCGAGACAGGCGAAAGAGAATGGTTTGACGGAAATGGAGAAAATGGAGCAGGCCCGCCTGCGCCGGGAATATCTTCAGGTCTTCCGCGGCTCGGTCAACGACATTCTGCTGAACGCAACCATCTATGATCCGAATGGCGATGACGTCACTCCTGACAAACTGAAAGCAAGACAGGAAGAAATCGCGAAAGACAAAGAATAAATTTTTTTACTCATATATCTTAAAATAAAGATTATATAATTCAAAATAAATAAACAAAACAAATAAAAATGGTATACACTTAGGAGGAATTACAATGACTATTCAAACGACAGGCATCCACCACATTACCGCATTCGCTGGAGACCCACAGGCTAACGTTGACTTCTATGCCGGGGTTCTCGGACTGAGACTGGTGAAAAGAACCGTTAATTTTGACGCACCAGACGTGTACCATCTGTATTTCGGGGATGAACACGGCAGTCCAGGCACCATCATCACGTTCTTCCCGTCAGCTGGTGCACGTCGCGGCCAGATTGGCGGCGGCCAAGTCGGCGTAACGACGTATGCCATTCCGGTCGGTGCGCTCGATTTCTGGCAAGAGCGTTTGGAGGGTTTCGGTCTTAACGTGACGAGAACAACCCGCTTCTCCGAAACATTCCTACAATTCGAGGACACCGAGGGGCTGCGTTTGGAACTCGTTGAACGTGAGGAAGGAGCAAACAGCACTTGGACGCAAGGAAGCATCCCGGCTGATAAAGCGATCAAAGGATTCGGCGGCGCCGTGTTGTTCAGCGTCAATCCGTTGAGAACGATGGATGCGCTGGTACGCATTCTGGGCTTCGTCAAAGTGGATGAGAACGCAGAGTATGCCCGCTTCCGCTCCATCGGTGACCTGGGCAACGTGATCGATGTGCCTGTAGAGCGTATTCCGCTTGGAACGGGCGGGGCAGGTACGGTGCACCACATTGCATGGCGTGCCAAAGATTTCGAGGAGCATGATCAATGGAGGGATGCCGTGTATCAATACGGATACCAGCCTACACCGATCCGGGATCGTCAATACTTCAATGCCATCTACTTCCGTGAAGCGGGCGGAATCTTGTTCGAAATCGCGACGGATCCTCCGGGCTTTGCAAGAGACGAACCCGCCGAGACCATGGGAGAAAAATTGATGCTGCCGGATTGGTTCGAACCGCACCGCGATCAGATCGAGGCGAATCTGCAGCCGATTGAAGTACGGGTATTGGAACCTGCGGGCACGACTTTGGAGCAAGGCTAATTAACATTTATTTTGCTTAAGAGAAAGGGAAGAGGATGATGGAAAAAAAGGTAACCTGGCTGGAGCTGTTCTATGATCTGCTCTTTGTCGCAGCCGTGTCCAAGGCAGGCCATGTCCTGCTCCACGCCGAGCATGGCATTATCCCCTATGATTATCTGCTGAAATTTGTGTTGATTTTCATTCCTGTCTGGTGGGCCTGGGTCGGCCAGACGATGTTTATCAACCGCTATGGACAGGATATTCTCGCACATCGCGTGTTCCTTATCCTGCAGCTCCTGTCCGTGTTGGTCATGACGGCGAGCCTATCGGTTGATTTTGACCAGTATTATCTTCCCTTTTTCATCGGCTACATCGGTTCAAGAGCCTTCACGGCGATCCAGTATTTCTTGCTCCATGGGTCCAAAAGCGACCATCACCTCAATGCGGCGCGTTTCTTGGGCCTAAGCTTCCTGATCGGCATTGCGATCTCGTCGTTCTCCCTGTTCTTCGATTCTTGGGTTCGATACCTCATCCTGTACGCCGGCATTGCGGTCGATATCATTCTTCCGCTGATCGGCCGCAGACGCTTGGTGAAAGTGCCGATCCATACGCACCATTTGATGGAACGCTTTGCCTTGTTCACCATCATCTTGCTTGGGGAATCCGTCGTTAGCATGATTGCAGTGCTGCAGCTGGACCGCTGGAACCTGGAGTCGATCCTGTTCATTGCCTTTACGGCAGTATTCGTGATCGCGATGTGGTGGCAGTACTTCGATAATGTGGAGAAAAACGTGAGCAAAGAAATTCGCACCTCCGGGCAGGCGATGATTTACGGCCACCTGTTCATCTATATCTCGATGAGCATGATCGCAGCCTCGATCCAGCTGCTGTACTTGAACAAACTGAACTACGGCTTCATGCTTGCCTTTGCATTCGGTTCGTTGCTGCTGTACTTCGCTTCCACCGCGCTGGTGTTCCACCAGTACAAACACGCACATCTGCGCATGCGCCCACTGCAATTGGCGATACTGCTTGCAATCGTGGGAGTCAGCATCGTCGTGGATCTTGTCTACCATGTGCCTAATTATGTCGTGATGGGGGAGAATATGATTTTCTTCCTGGCTTATGCGAAGCTGACGACTTGATTTGAAGTAATCTAGAGTTTTGAGAAAAGCTGCGAACATTGTTCGCGGCTTTTCTTTAATTTTTTCGCAGCATCGTTGGGATTTTCCATTGTAAACGGGTGATTGAATAGCGCCAAAAAACTCCCGCCGGAACGGGAGCCTCTTTTTCAGCAAGAACATATGGAAACCAACGGATAAGAATCGATATCTACGTATGGGAAGCGGAAGATGGAGTTGCAACCGCTCTGACAATCAGACGGTGAGTCGGGTTAATGAGCGGATCACAAGTGATCAATGTAAGCACTTGGCCCAGTTTGGGATCTTCCAACACCGATAAATCGGTAGGCTCAACGACGGTGATTCGGTCAACCTTGTAGTTGATCGTTGTTCCGCCAGCCAGGGTGACCTGAATATCGTCGCCGATCTCAAGCTCTCCGAGCCGATTGAACAGACGGCCTTTCTTGTGCGCGCGATGGGCTGCGATGGCAGCGTTCCCTTCAGACCCAATCGGGGAGGTCTCTACCAGATGAGTCGCCGCGACCTTCATGTTTTGCACGGTGGCATCCTCCAGGATCGGCAGACGGACGTCGATTTTGTCGATGGAAATCAAACCGATTGCGTCTTGGGTGGAGTCCAATAGCTGATTCACTTCCGACCCCGAGAGATTTGCTTCCTCTGCTCCTTCTGTAAAGGAGGAGTTCAATTTGGACAGCCCGCTTTGCAGGTTTTGCGGAGAAGCGGCAGTCTTTTTAGGGGCTGCGAGCTCCTGTTCCAGCCGACTCATGACCCTTGCCTGCTGCCAGTCGTTCCATTTTTCCTGCAAATATGGAAAGCTAATCACCAATGCTCCAACCAATATGAACAGCATGGAGAGTTTTTTCATGGAATTGCAATGCTCCTTTGATTCAAGAATGACGATTCATTCTTTAGTGTAAGGAATGAACATCTACAAAAACTCAACAATGCAATTTATGCCTGCTTTAGAGAGCGCTTCTGGGGTTCGATACCGGCCTGCTCGACAGACCATTCCTCAAAAGTAGCGGGCAGCGTAATGCCAAGCTCTTCCCAGTACAAGTCTTTCATTTCCTGATAATGAGCCGTCGCTGCATCATGCTCGCCCAGATCCACATAGAGTCCGATGAGTCCCAGATGCGTTTTTTCACTATAAGGGTGGACGCCGAGGATTCGTTTATACTCATTGATCGCCTCGTGAACCTTGCCTGCCTGGATGTAGAACTGGACGAGATTCATGGAGTGATGGAGCCAGAGCAGCCGCAGCCGCTGACGTTCTCCTTCTGCCCAGTGGTAATCATGGTCTGCCAGATAGTCGTTGACATACAGCTGGTTCAGCTGGTAGTGCTCTTCGTAGTTTTCTTCCGTGATCTCGCCCAAATTGCGGATTCCCTGTTCGAATCGATCCACGTCAATGATTACTTGCAGCGTATGAAGCGTATACCCTTCGCCGCCGCTTGCATTTACAATTTCCACAGGCATGCCCGCTTGTTCAAGACATTTGCGGATATGGTATATGGTAGTGTACAGATAAGTCGATGCTTTTTTGAAATCCTGGTCGGGCCAAAACTCCTGAATGAGCAGGTCCTTGCTGACAAACTGGTTGCGATTATGCAGCAAGTAGGCGAACAGCTCCTGAGCTTTGGTTGTGCGCCAGCGAAATTGGGCCTGACCCGCTTCGCGGTTCGGTCCGTTTGGGACGTAGGCTGGACGCAGCGTCTTGAAACAGCAGATCATCTGGCCTGCAGGCTCATTGGGCAGCGATTTCGTCAGCGTCATACGTTCCATCACACGTTTCATCGATTTGGCCAGGCGCTCGGCTTGAACTGGTTTGAGCACGTAATCGAGGGCATTCATTTCAAAAGCATCAATCGCATAACGGTCATAGCCGGTTACGAAAACAATATCGGATTGCGGGCTCGCCGCTTGCATCATCTCCGCTGCTTGCATCCCGTTCACCTCCGGCATGACGATATCCAGGAAAATCACGTCAGGTTTGTGTATTTTCGCCTGTTCGATGGCTTGTAGCGGATTGGTGCAGCTGTCCACGATTTCGACATCGGGCAAAATGTTTAAAAGTTGTTTGGTCAGAACTAAAATAGCAAGTTTCTCGTCGTCCACCAACAATGCTCTGATCATGAGATATACAACCTTCTTCCCCAACATTATAAAAATAAGTATATATACGTTCCAGTGAAGCCGTAAAATTCCCGTAATGAGAGGAAAAGCCCATTTTAACAAGGACCATTTCCCTTGAACGCGCATCGAATGATGCCTTTTTTATGTATGGGCCGCGGCCCCCATAAATAATGACTTGCTTTCGTGCTAGGTGTGATGCTGCACCAAACAAAGAAATCATGCAAATCAAAACAGACTACTAAACCTAACCATCATATCAAACATTGAAACATCTCCATAGTAAATCGGTTTTTTTCTCAAGTTTCTTAATATAATCTCGTGTTTTGAATAGCCATGCAAGTCCTAATTGTCAGCCGGAGAACGTCCGATTTATGAACAATATTAATGAAGTTTCTAAGAAAAACGTTTTCGTATTTATTTTCCGCCATGGAATCTGGTAATATGAGACTAGATACAGGTGAATTACTCGGCTTCAGTCAACGAGATCGAGATTCATGGGTATGGAGATGATAATCAGGAGGGGAAACGGGTGAGCACAAATCAGATTGGTGTTCCTTTGGAAGGGTTTGCAGAATTTAGCCGGACGGTTGCTGCCGAAGGGGCCGTTTTGCTTAGAAATAACGGAGATTCACTTCCTATTCGAAAATCCGAAAACGTTTCAGTTTTTGGCCGAATTCAAGTGAATTATTATCGCAGCGGAACGGGTTCCGGCGGTAGTGTGCATGTCGCCTATACAACCAACTTGTTGGATGGGCTGCGCAGCAAAAAACAGATCAGCGTCAATGAGGAACTCGCGGCCGTTTACGAAAAATGGATTGAGCAGAATCCGTTCGATGATGGTGGCAAAGTCTGGGCGGCAGAGCCGTGGAACCAGAAGGAAATGCCGCTGACGGATGAATTGGTGGCTCAGGCAAGAGCGAAGTCGGATAAAGCAATCATCGTCATCGGCCGTACGGCGGGAGAAGACCAGGATAACGCTGACGCGCCGGGAAGCTATCAATTGACGGAAGACGAGAAAGCGATGCTGAAGCTGGTTACCAACCACTTTGAACAAACGATCGTAGTTCTGAACGTATCCAATATCATCGACATGAGCTGGCTGGATGACGAGAGTTACGTCAACCCGATTCAAAGCGTGATCTACTCGTGGCACGGCGGCATGGAAGGCGGAAACGCGATTGCGGACGTTCTGGTCGGCGAAGTGACGCCAAGCGGTAAACTGACGGATACGATTGCTTATTCGATCCATGACTACCCTTCGACCAGCAATTACGGAAATGAATTCAAGAACTTGTACCAGGAAGATATTTATGTAGGGTACCGATATTTCGAAACGTTTCGACCGGAAAAGGTCCAGTTTGAATTCGGGTACGGCCTCTCTTACACCACATTTGCAGTAGAGACCGAAGAAGCCCAAGTCGTAGCCAAGAACGACAAAACTTGCATTGAGATCAAAGCTGTGGTAACCAACACGGGTTCTGTCCATGCTGGCAAAGAAGTTGTGCAGGTGTACTACGAAGCTCCTCAGGGTAAATTGGGACAGCCTGTCAAAGCGTTGGTTGCCTTTGGCAAAACAAGCTTGCTGCAGCCGGGAGAATCGCAGACGCTGACGATCAGCTTCCCGGTAGATTCCATGGCTTCTTACGATGACGCCGGGGTGACCGGACATGCTTCCGCTTATGTAATGGAAGAAGGAACATACCGTTTGCATGTCGGAACCAGCGTCAAACAAACGGAACATGTGAAGGTCGATGGGCAGGAAGGCTACGTCGTGGAGTCCGTACGGGTTGTCGAGCAGCTTGAAGAAGCGATGGCACCCGTCGAGTCGTTCACACGCATGAAACCGGGAGCGCGCAAGGAAGACGGGTCATATGAGCTGACCTATGTGGAGGCTCCGAAACGCAAGGTCGACATGGCTCAGCGGATCGAACAGCGTCTGCCGGCGACGTTGGAGCAGACCGGGGACCAAGGGTACAAGCTTCAGGATGTGAAGGATGGCAAAGTGAGCCTGGAAGCCTTCGTCGCCCAATTGAGCGATCAGGATCTTGCAACCTTGATCCGCGGTGAAGGCATGAGCAGTCCGCTCGTTACGTCGGGAACGGCCTCGGCATTCGGCGGCGTGAGCGATAGCTTGTTCAAGCTTGGGATCCCGGTGGCTTGTACAGCCGACGGCCCGTCCGGCATCCGTATGGACAGCGGCGAGAAGGCCACGCAGGTGTCCATCGGAACACTGCTGGCAGCCACATGGAATACACAGCTGGTGGAAGAATTGTACGTGATGGAAGGTCAAGAGCTGCTCCGAAACCAGATCGACACGCTGCTCGGCCCTGGCCTCAACATTCGCCGCAGCCCGCTGAACGGCCGCAACTTCGAATATTTCTCGGAAGATCCGCTCATTTCGGGACAATTCGCGGCGGCTTGTACGCGTGGCATTATGAAGGGCGGATCGAACGCCACGCTGAAACACTTTGCCTGCAACAACCAGGAGAAACACCGCAGCAAAGTGGATGCCGTCGTATCCGAGCGTGCGCTCCGCGAGATTTACTTGAAAGGCTTCGAAATTGCCGTCAAGGAAGGCGGAGCCAACTCCGTGATGACGTCTTACAATCCGGTTAACGGACACTGGGCAGCTTCGAACTACGATCTGAACACAACCATTTTGCGTGGAGAATGGGGCTTTGAGGGTATTGTCATGACCGACTGGTGGGCGATCATGAATGATGTCGTTCAAGGCGGAGCAGCCGACCGTAAATACACCAACTGGATGATCCGCGCCCAGAACGATCTGTACATGGTTGTGCCGAACTATGGCGCGGAGATCAACGGATGGGACGACAACACGCTGGAGTCGTTGGAGAACGGCACGTTGACGCGTGGTGAGCTTCAGCGCTCGGCCAAAAACATTTTGACGTTTATTCTGAACGCTCCGGTCATCTCCAGAAAACTGGAATTGAACGAGACGGTTGCCGCGTTCAAAGCTGATTCAGCCCTGTCTGCCGAAGGTGCGCAGGCATTGGCGAACGATCCTCAAGTGAAGCCGGCAGTAGGCGAGCCTGTGCGCATGAACGTGACTCAGGCCGGCGAATACCGGATCATCGTGCAAATCATGTCACCGGAACCGGAGCTGGCCCAAAGCGCCTGCAACGTGCTGCTGGGCGGCCAATTGATGACGACCATCCAGACGAACGGAACGGAAGGCAAATGGATCCGGCAGCGCCTGGTGAAAGTGCAGCTGGAGGAAGGCGTGTACGAATTGACGCTGGACTTCACCAAGCCAGGTTTGCAGATCGATTGGATTGAATTTAAACTGGTTTAAAGCAGCTTGTCGCCTGTGACGCGAAACATGATCATATAAATGCTGCTATGGAGGAATCCGTGAGAGGGCTGAACGCTGAACAAACTGTTCCGGGAGGTCGCGAAACGTGAGAAGGTACAATTTCTGGAGTCCGATCCTGTTGATTGCGGTGGCGCTGATTACGAGAAGCCTGGTGACCAACTTGGCCCTGCTCTTTGGCCTGTCGCATGAGGCAGCCAGCAATCTCGCCATGATTGCCATGATCATCGCTGCACTTATTATGTATACCCGCATGACGAAGGCACGGCGCAAAAAATAATAAAACAGTTCACACAAAGGCCCCTGCATTTTAGCAAAGGCCTGCCATTCAGACACCCTTGAGGTGTCTTTTTTTCGTTATTTCTAGGAGGGGGCATCCCCGTCGACGCCTCCTACGGCGAATGCAGGGAGAGACTTTCATTCCTTTCATTCCTTTCTTCCGTACAATCCCCTCAGGCCCGAGGCCGCGGGCGAAACTGGTTGGGCGATAATCCCGTGCCCCGCCTGAACTGCCTGGAGAAATGACTGACGGAATGATAGCCGAGCTCATCGGCGATGTCCTCGACCGTTTTGCTTGTGCTTACCAGCATTTGCTTGGCTCGGTTGAGTTTGGTTTCAGTGAGGTACTGGCGTGGTGATATGCCGTATATTTCTTTGAACACTTTGGTGAATTGGCTGCGGCTCAGATTCAGTTCGTCCGCTGCCTGGCTTATGGAGCCTTCGCCCGAGATGAGGTGCTGCAGCTTCTCTTCAATGAGATGGGCCGTGTCGGCTTTATGAATGGTCGAATGCAGCGGTTCGGCGGCCATCGACTCCTCTTCTACCTTCACGGCCAGTCGGAGAATTTCCTGAATAATGAGCAGAATGTAGGCCTGGAGCGCGATTTTCTGGACAGGGTTCAGCGTCAGGCGTCGTTCCGTCTCCGCGGCGGGCATCTCGCCTGCAGACGCCAAACTGGGCTGCATCTCCCGTTCGATGTGTGCGACGTATTCCGTCAACCCAGCCATTTCCGCCATGGAGGCGGGAAGAAGATGGTATTCGCGTTGGCTCAGCGTCTTGCGTATGGAGTAATCGTCCATATCGAAGTGTATGTCGAAGAAACGAAAGCAATCCTCGCTTTCGGCCATATTCTCCATTTCGTGCCGGGTACCCGAACGAATGAACAGCCAATCTCCGGGCCGAAGCCGGATCTCGAGATGCTGCAGCTTCAGCCTAGCTGTTCCGGCCTGGCAATACATGATTTCATACAAATGATGGTGATGTCTGGGATATCGCCAACCGGGCGGTTTGGCGCCGAAATGGCAGCCCGTAATGTGCAGCGTGTTGGTCATATTCGGAAAAATCACGTCAGTGTACATTTCGTCGCCCCCAACGGTCATGTTGCCAAGATTATATCACTCGGATGTAGGCTGTAAAAGATGAACTTGACGCTTGGCGCATGTCGCAGAAAAGGTAGTCCGCTGAGGATGAAATGGCACAAAAGGTCAAAAAGCCGGACGTTTTGTGAATGGTGGTTGGCAATCTCGGCTTTTATGATAGATACAAGGGGTTAGCCCACCATTGCGGTACGGAAAAGGAGGAGGGCATGCATGGTACATTCGGGAACACCTGCGAGCGATTGGATCAAAGCGGCGGCACGGATCGTTCCATCCGAACGGCAGCTGGCTTGGCAGGAGATGGAATTCTACGCGTTCATACATTTTACGGTAAACACGTTCACGGATCGCGAATGGGGAACGGGAGACGAGGATCCGGCGTTATTTGCTCCCACGGAACTGGATGCGCGCCAGTGGGTGCGAGCGTGCAAGTCGGCCGGCATGACCGGGCTGATCCTGACCTGCAAGCACCATGACGGATTCTGCTTATGGCCAAGCAAGCACACGGATCATACCGTGTCCGCGAGCCCGTGGCGCGAAGGGAGAGGCGACCTCGTTCGCGAGGTCGCGGAGGCGTGCCGCGAAGGCGGGCTGCGTTTCGGCATATACCTTTCCCCATGGGATCGGCATGAGCCTTCATACGGCGATTCGGCGCGTTACAACGCGTTTTTCCTGAACCAGCTGCGTGAACTGTTGACCGGTTACGGCGAGCTGTTCTGCGTATGGTTTGACGGTGCTTGCGGGGAAGGACCAAACGGCAAACGGCAGGAATACGACTGGCCAGCGTACTACGCGCTTATTCGCGAGCTTCAACCGGGGGCGGTCATTTCGGTTTGCGGTCCGGACGTGCGCTGGTGCGGCAATGAAGCCGGATGTGTGCGTTCTTCGGAATGGAGCGTCGTCCCTGCGCATATGCAGGATAATGAGAAGATTCAGGCCGAATCGCAGCAGGTGGATGACGGACAATTCGCCAGCCGCATCGGCACGCAGGATGACGATCTTGGCAGCCGGGAGGTGATCCGGCGCCATTCGCGGTTAATCTGGTATCCGGCCGAAGTGAACACGTCGATCCGTCCCGGCTGGTTCTATCATGCCAGCGAGGATGACCAGGTCAAGTCGCTGAAGGAATTGCTTGCCGTCTATTATGGGGCGGTTGGCGGCAATGCCACCTTTTTGCTGAACCTGCCGCCTGACAAGCGGGGGTTGATCCATGAACGCGATCTGGAGCGGTTGAACGAGCTGGGCAATCATCTGAGGGAGACGTTCAGGGACAATCTGGCGTTACGAGCACGTGCCGAAGCATCGGAAGCCCGGGGTGGGAAGCATACACCCGCCATGGTGCTGGACGGCGACAAGCAGACATACTGGTCCCCTCGCGAGGGCACGGAGCAGGCATGGTTGCAGCTGGAACTGCCGGGAAGGGCGATCTTTGACCGAATCGTGCTGATGGAACATATCCGATCCGGCCAGCGGATCGAACGATTCAGACTGGACGCGCGTACTTGCGATGGATCATGGCAGGAGATCTACTGCGGAACCGTGGTGGGTTACAAACGAATTTGCTGTTTTGATCCAGTTGAGGCTGACGCTGTTCGTCTGACTATAGAGCAATCCCGGTGGTGCCCGACATTATCCGGGTTTGGCATATATAGAAGCACCGCGAAGGAGGCGAGGGCATGACGGTCCTGCAGATTGAAAACGGGCAATTCCTCTGGGAGGATCGCCCCTTCCGGATCATTTCCGGCGCGATCCATTATTTCCGGGTGGTCCCCGAATATTGGGAGGATCGCCTGCTGAAGCTGAAGGCTTGCGGTTTCAACACGGTCGAAACGTATGTGCCGTGGAACCTGCATGAGCCGGAACCTGGCAAGCTTCGTTTCGATGGGCTGGCCGATATCGAGCGATTTGTCCGGTTGGCCGGCAGCATGGGGCTGCACGTCATCGTTCGGCCCAGCCCGTATATTTGTGCGGAATGGGAATTCGGCGGTTTGCCCGCCTGGCTGCTCGCGGAAGAGGGCATGCCGCTGCGGTGCGCGGACAGCCGGTTCCTGGAGAGAGTGGACCGGTATTATGATATGCTGCTGCCCAAGTTGAAGCCGCTGCTCAGCACGCAAGGCGGACCAATCATTGCGCTGCAGATCGAGAACGAATACGGCAGCTACGGGAACGATGCCCGTTATTTGTCCCATTTGCGGGACAGCATGCTGAGGCATGGGATGGACGTGCCGCTGTTCACCTCGGACGGACCGACGGATGCCATGCTGCAGGCAGGTTCGGTACCGGGCCAACTGGCAACGGTTAATTTCGGTTCGGGCAGCGAAGGCGCATTCTCCAAGCTGCGTGTATATCAGCCGGACCAACCGCTGATGTGTATGGAATTTTGGAACGGCTGGTTCGATCATTGGGGTGAGCGGCACCATGTCAGGGATGCGGCGGATGTGGCGCAGGTTCTGGATGACATGCTGTCTGCCGGAGCTTCGGTGAATGTCTACATGTTCCATGGCGGCACGAATTTTGGGTTTTATAATGGAGCCAACTGCCAGGAGAAAGAACGGTACGAACCGACCGTCACCAGCTACGATTACGATTCGCCGCTGAGCGAATCGGGGGAACCGACCGCCAAATTCTATGCGGTAAGAGAGGTCATCGGGCGGCATATCGAGCTCGGAGAGCTGGAGCTTCCCGAACCGGTCGGCACGATGGCGTACGGGAAGGTGGAACTGCCGGAACAGGCGCCGCTGTTTACGCGGCTGGATGCGCTTTCGTCAGCGGTGCGGCGCAATTGCCCGGAGCCGATGGAGAAGCTGGGCCAGGATGTTGGCTTTATTTTGTACCGTACACGGATCACTGGCCCAAGGGAGGAGCAGGAGCTGGTGGTGCAGGAGGTGCGGGACAGGGCGCTCATTTTTGTGAACGGGACATACCGGGGAGTATTGGAACGGGGCAATGCCGAATTGTCGGTTTCCTTTGCCGTGCCGGAGGAAGGTGCCGACATCGCCATTCTGGTGGAAAACATGGGACGCATCAATTACGGGCCGTATCTGAAGGACCCTAAAGGCATCACGGAAGGCGTGCGGCATGGGTTTCAATTTTTGTACGATTGGACGATCCATTGCCTGCCGTTGTCCGAACTGTCCGGATTGCAATTCGAACGGGTTGAGAGCGCCGAGGGACCGTGTTTTTATCGGGGGCAGTTTGACGTGAATGAAGCCAAGGATACGTTTTTGCGGCTGGATGGTTGGACGAAGGGGGTTGCGTTTATCAACGGATTTAATCTGGGGCGTTACTGGAACAAAGGGCCGCAGCAGACGTTGTACGTGCCAGCTCCCTTGCTTCGTCCGGGTGGGAACGAACTGATCGTGTTTGAGCTTCACGCTCCGGCGGAGAGGGCCGTCACCTTTGTGGATCGGGCGGTGCTGGACGTGGAAAATGGAAAATAGAATACCGCGCGATTATCGGCAATTGTGCGATGGAATGAAACACGGTATACGTTGGATATAAGCAAATAAGTGAGTGGTTCAACTACACGAAACGGGAGAGAGGATGGGAAGAATGAAAGTTGGCCTTAGCACCTATAGTTTGCAGCAAGCGTTAAATCGCGGGGACATGACGGTTCTGGATGCCATTCGTTTCATCGCCGAGCAAGGGGGCGAGCATGTGGAGATCGTGCCGATGGGTTACAGTCTCGTGGATCAGCCGGATTTGATTGGCCAGATTCGGGACACGGCCGCCGAAGTCGGGATCGACATTTCCAACTATGCCATCGGGGCGAATTTCGTTGCTTTGGAGAGCGAAGAGGCATTGGAGCAGGAAATTCGGAATGTGATGAATCATGTGGACATTGCCGCCGCGCTCGGCGTGACGCGAATGCGCCATGACGTGGCTTTCCGCCCTGCGCATGAGGGAACGGTGGCCCAATTCGAGACCGATCTGCCGATCATTGTGCAGGCGTGCCGGCGTATTGCGGATTATGCGGCAGAGCGCGGCATTACGACGAGCCTGGAGAACCACGGCTATTACGTGCAATCGAGCGAACGCGTTCGCCGGGTGCTGCATGAAACGGCGCGGGACAACTTTAAGACAACGCTCGACGTTGGCAACTTCCTGTGCGTGGATGAAGATCCGATCAGTGCGGTGAAAAACAACATCCCGTATGCTTCGATGGTTCACGCGAAGGATTTTTACTTGAGGCCGGAATCCCGGAATCCGGGGGAAGGCTGGTTCCAAACCGCCCATGGCAATTATTTGCGCGGGGCGATCGTAGGTCATGGCGACATCGACATGTACGGTGTGTTCCGCGTATTGAAACAGTCCGGGTATGACGGATATATCTCGGTCGAGTTTGAAGGCATGGAGGATTGCCGCACCGCCTCGTGCATTGCCATGGATAACGTGCGCAGGCTGTGGGAGGAAGCTTAGGGGCCTGATGGAGGTTAGACGGCCGGAAGAGCTTTAGTGTAACACGGTAGGGAAAGCAGCCACAGATGCATGGGCAAAGCTTAGTGTCTGGGCAAATGCCCAGATAATGACCGGAAGGAATAGTTCAAGAATGATGCTCTGTGTAAGGTGTTCCGAGGAAAAGTAGTTGAAGAGGCCGACACCTGAAGAGTTCTAACGAACATTAAACACCTTATACTGTCTGATTAGCTTCCTTTTAAATTCTAACGAACCTCAGCAGCGCTATTTGGGTCGAAACACAAGTAATATGCCCGAATCTGGTGGAATAACGTGCCTGAGGTTCGTTACAGCACCGACAACCTGGATTTCCGATAAATAAGGTGTCTGAGGTTCGTCAGCGGGTAGCCGTGCGTTGCCATTATGCATTTCATCCTAAATGAAAAATCGAAAGCGATAACAACACCAACACCAATACCACAATCATGGAGGGGAAAACCCATGTCCAAACTGAAAGTTGCCGTCATCGGCGCAGGTTCAATCTCCGACTGCCATTTGCAGGCATATGCCGACAATCCTGACGTTGAAATCTATGCCATATGCGATCTTAACGAAGAGCGTGCCAAAGACATGGCGAAGAAATACGGCGCTTCCCGCGTGTTTACCGATTATCGCGACCTGCTCGCTATGCCGGAAATCGATTCCGTGAGCATCTGTACCTGGAACAACTCGCATGCCGAGATCAGCATCGCCGCGCTGGATGCGGGCAAAAACGTGCTGTGCGAAAAGCCGCTCTGCCAGACCGTGGAAGAGGCGCTCGCGGTCGAGCAGGCCGTCAAACGCAGCGGCAAGCTGCTGCAGGTCGGCTTTGTCCGCCGCTATAGCGACAACGCCCAGATTTTGAAGCAGTTCATCGAAGCGGGCGAGCTTGGCGACATTTATTATGCCAAGGCTTCCTGCCTGCGGCGGCTGGGCAATCCGGGCGGATGGTTTTCCGACCGGGAACGCTCGGGCGGGGGTCCGCTGATCGATATCGGGGTACATATCATCGACATCTGTTGGTACCTGATGGGCAAGCCGAAGGTGAAGTCCGTTTCTGCCAACGTTTCGAACATTTTGGGCAATCGGGCGCATATTCGCAACCTGTCGTTCTACAAGGCGGCCGATTACGATGCCTCCAAAAATAACGTGGAGGACATGGCCAATGCGATGATTCGCTTTGAGAACGGGGCAAGCCTGCTGATTGACGTCAGCTTCACCCTGCATGCCAAATCGGACGAAATGTCGATCAAGCTTTACGGCGACAAAGGAGGAGCCGAGCTGGAGCCGGAGATTATGGTCATTGGCGAGAAGTTCAACACCATTTTGAACATGACGCCCCAGGTCGATTCCAAGTCCTTTGATTTCATGGGTTCCTTCCGCAACGAAATCAATCATTTCATCGATAGCACGCGAGGCCGCAAGGAAACGCTCAGTCCGGTCGAGGACGGCGTCGAGATCATGAAGATTTTGTGCGGCATTTATGAGTCGGCGCGCCAGGGGCGCGAGATCGAATTGTAAAAGAAGGCTGAGTCACGCGCATATAGCCATGCCATCGAGCAAGGTAACACGGTAAAACGAGATTACGCGAGCTTGATTGAACCATCGTTGACCGACATACCGCCGCTCCATCATCGAGCGACGAATATAATACGGGGATCCAACCGAACTATCGCACGCCACCATTGCTGCGCTATAGTTGGACCCTCGGATCATGCCGAACGAGGAGATGAACGCCATGAGCGAAACGCAGGATACCGTATTGGAGCAGGAAGAACAGGTGGTCGAGGCGGGAGTGCACAATTTCAGCAAGGAGGACGAGTGGGTCAAGCCTGAAGACCCGCTGCTCTTGGAGCGCTTGGAGTGGTTCAAAGACCAGAAGCTGGGATTCATGATGCACTGGGGCCCTTACTCGCAGCTTGGATTGGTCGAATCGTGGGCGCTGAGCGATGAGGATGGCGACTGGTCGCGCAACGACGTGGACTGGACGGACGACATGGAGCAGTTCAAGCGGGAGTATTTCGATCTGAACAAAACGTTCAACCCCATTCGTTTTCAGCCCGATGAATGGGCGCAATTGGCGGCAGACAACGGCTTCAAATACCTGCTGTTCACCACCAAGCACCATGACGGCTTCTGCATGTGGGACACGCATACGACCGATTACCGCATTACCGGCCCGGATACGCCGTTCCATCGTCATAAATACGCGGACATCTGCCGCGTGCTGTTTGATGCGTTTCGTGCCCGCGGGCTCGGCATTTCGGCGTATTTCTCCAAAGCGGACTGGCATACCCCTTATTACTGGGCACCGGGAATGGAACGGGGACGCCATATGTGGCGCGGCCCTTCCTACGATCCGAAGCAGTACCCGTGGCTATGGGAAAAGTTCGTGGAATTCACGCATGAGCAGATCATGGAGCTGCTGACCAAGTATGGACGGATTGAATGCTTGTGGCTGGATGCCGGTTGGGTCCGTCCCGGACGGCACGGTCAGGATATACGCCTGGGCGAAGTGGTTGAGCGGGCCAGACGGAGCACGCAGCCATGGCTGCTGGCAGCGGATCGTACCGTGGGGGGCCCTTACGAAAACATCGTGACGCCGGAGCAGACGATCCCCGACCGGCCCATGAACATTCCGTGGGAAAGCTGCATTACGGTGGGGCATTCGTTCGCCTTTGGCTTCGATGACCAGTACAAGTCGCCAAGGCAATTGGTTCACCTTTTGCTTGAAGTGGTGTCCAAAGGAGGCAATCTGGCACTCAACATCGGTCCGCAGCCGGATGGGCGACTGCCCAAAGGCGCTGTGAGAAGCATTCAGGGCCTTGGCGAATGGCTTGGCGTTCACGGCGAAGGCGTATACGGCACCCGAATCTGCGAGCCTTTTTATACGGGAGAGTGGGCGTTTACCCGCAAGGAAAACGTGGTGTATGCTTTCCGTTTATACCAAAAAGACGAAGTCCCGGAGCAACCAGGCGGTCGGCTAATCATCCCTTACCAAGGCGAGGTCAAGCAGATCGAAATGATTGGCATCGACGGAGCACTGGCATATCAGCGTACGCATGATGGATTTGCCGTGGAGCTTCCACGAACGGAAAGCACAGATGAAGGAGTGCCGATTACCTATACCTTCCGTTTGATCGGAGCGGAGTAATTTTAACGAGTTGCCCGATGACTAACTTTTACTATTTCACCCGAAAAATCCTTGAAGACCACGACGGTTTTTGGGGATTTTTTGGTGCATGCTTTTTTTCGCAGATTCACGGAACGTGGAGGATAAAGTGCCGTTTTTCCTTGATGGTACAAGGGGTTTTCGAATTTGGAGAGGTGGGAGAAAAGTGTGAATTGATCGTTGAGGGTGCAACAGAGTACGATCAAATTCAAGAAAGCGCTACCTGACATGATTGTTCACATCATTAATGTCCAGACAAGAGATGTCGCAAAATTAGAGGCTGTTTGAGGGATGTAAATGTAATGTATCATTACAATTGAAGTATAGAAGGAGTGACGCGAATGAGTCGAGCTACGGAAACCCTACCCACCAAGCTGGAACTACAGCAACGCAGAAACGACGCTGAGCCGAAACGGCAGCATCCGTTTATCAAAAGCCTCAAAAAGCATTGGGAGCTCTACCTGCTGGTGCTGCCTCCGGTATTGTACCTGCTGATCTTCAAATACATTCCCATGGTGGGTGTGCAGATCGCTTTTAAGGATTTTAGCGTGGTCAAGGGCATTTGGGACAGTCCATGGGTTGGGCTGAAACACTTTGAGGCGTTCTTCGAGTCCCCCAACTTCTGGCTGCTTATTAAAAATACGATCGGCATCAGCTTCTACTCTCTCCTTGCCGGTTTCCCGATTCCGATCTTGCTGGCGCTGGCGCTAAACGAAATCCGGACGGGCTTCTTCAAAAAGTCGGTACAGATGGTAACCTATGCTCCGCATTTCATCTCGACCGTTGTCATGGTATCGATCATCATTCTGATGCTCTCGCCGCATGTGGGCGTGGTGGACCGGCTATTCTCATTCCTCGGTTTTCCGATGACCAACTTCATGGGCATCCCTGAATATTTCAAATCAATCTATGTCTGGTCCGGCGTGTGGCAGGGCATGGGGTACTCCTCCATCATCTACATCGCGGCGCTGGCGTCAGTCGATCCTTCGCTGTATGAAGCGGCCCGAATGGACGGGGCGTCGAGACTGCGAAAAATATGGCATATCGACATTCCCGCATTGGTGCCGGTCACGGTCATCATGCTGATTCTGAGCCTGGGCAGCATTATGGGCGTAGGCTTCGAAAAAATATTTCTGATGCAGAATCCGCTCAATACGAGCGCTTCGGAGGTCATTTCGACTTACGTGTACAAGGTGGGGCTCATCGGAGCCAACTTCAGCTTTTCCTCGGCAGTGGGATTGTTCAACTCGATCATCAACCTGATCCTGCTGGTCGTCGTCAACGCGATCTCGCGCAAAGTATCCCAAAACAGCCTGTGGTAAAGGAGGACGATGCATATGCTCAACCTGTTTAATCGCAACCGGATCAAGGACCCGCTCGGAGACCGTGTGTTCATGTTTTTCAACTACCTGTTCCTGACGCTGGTGCTGCTCATCGTGTTCTACCCGCTGCTTTACATTATCAGCTCCTCCTTCAGTTCCTCCCGGGCCGTGACGTCAGGCCAGGTATGGCTGTTCCCGGTCGATTTCAACATCAAAGCATACATTTCGATCTTCAAAAGCCAGCAGCTGATGCTCGGCTTCTGGAACACGATCATCTATACCGTGGTCGGTACGCTGATCAACGTCACGCTTACCGTCATGCTGGCCTACCCGCTATCGCGCAAATCGTTCTATGGCCGCGGCATTCTCATCATTTTCATGATGATCACGATGTTTTTTGATGGGGGACTCATTCCGACGTATCTGTTGATGAAAGACCTCCATCTGCTGGATACGCGCTGGGCGATGTGGCTGCCGGGAGCGCTCGCGGTGTTCCAGGTCATCGTGGCACGGACGTTCTTCCAGTCTTCGATTCCGGAGGAATTGGCCGAAGCGGCAGAAATGGACGGCTGCCGGGACATCCGCTATCTCATCAGCGTGGTGCTTCCTTTATCCAAGCCGATTCTGGCCGTCATGACCCTGATGTACGCGGTCGGGCACTGGAACGCTTACTTCGATGCATTGATCTACCTGCGCTCGGAAAATCTGTTCCCGCTGCAATACGTGCTGCGCAATTTGCTGATTCTGAACGCCGCCGATCCCGCCATGCTTGCCGGAACAAGCCAGCAATTGCGCGATCAGGGCTTCGAGCAGGTGCTGAAATACGCGCTGATCGTTGTCGCGAGCGTGCCGATCCTCATCCTGTACCCGTTCGTGCAGAAGCATTTCGTCAAAGGGGTCATGATCGGGTCCCTGAAAGGATAACGGACGAAGCGATTCTTTCGTTCGCGCATCTTGAAGGGAGGTGAGGGAGCGCTCCGGCATCCGGATTCGCGTTTAGAGAAGCGAGCAGCCGAATGGAACCCGGAAACCCAAATCAACATGGAAGACGTGAAGGGGCATAACTATCGTTCTCATTCAAAAGGAGGAGTCAGGTTGAAAAAATCATGGTTGTCGATGTTGTTTCTGATCATAGCTTCGGTGATGCTGCTGTCGGCGTGCGGTTCATCGGACGGGGCGGACACGGGGAGCGGGGATAGCGGCGAGAGCGGCGGGCCCGTGACGATGACGTTCTTCGCTCCGCAGGGCAAAGCGCCGATGGAGGAGAACGAGTTCACCCGGTTTATCGAGAACAAGTTCAACGTGAAGCTGAAATGGGACCTGGCACCGACGGACGCGCTTCAAGACCGCAGGCAGCTGCTTCTGGCGAGCGGAGACTATCCCGAAGTTTTCCTGCACGGCAAGTTCACGACGTCCGACCTTCAGAACTACGGCAAGCAAGGGGTATTCATTCCGCTGAACGACCTCATTCAGCAATACGGTCCGAACCTGACCAAAATCATGGAAGAGAAGCCGTATTTCAAGGAAGCCATCACGGCACCGGACGGCAATATCTATGCACTTCCTATTTTCAATGAATGCTACCACTGCACGTATGCGCAAAAGTACTGGATCAATACCGAATGGCTGGATAATCTCGGACTGGAGATGCCAACCACGACGGATGAATTGTACACCGTGCTGAAGGCGTTCAAGGAGAAGGACCCGAACGGCAACGGCAAAGCGGATGAGATTCCGCTGACAGGTGCCCCAAACAAATATGTATGGAACGGCAATATCGATGCCTACTTGATGAACAGTTTCATATATAACGACAATGATAAGTATTTGATTCTGGAAAATGGAAAAGTCGACTTTGCCGCCAACAAAGAAGGCTGGAAAAAGGGACTGGAGTACATGAACAAGCTGTATTCCGAAGGTTTGATCGATCCGGCGGCGTTCACGCAGAACGATCAGGCAATCGGACAGCTCGGCAATAAGGAAGGCGATGAAACGGTCGGCTCGGTCACGACGGCGCTGCTCAGTTACCTGGTGAATACGTACGACAAAACGATTACGCGCCATCAGCACTGGGATATCGTGCCTCCGCTGAAAGGGCCGGATGGCGTGCAGACGACTGGAGCAACGCAGAGCGTAGGCGAATTCGAATTCGCCATCACGAACAAAGCGACGGAAGCCCAACAGATTGCGGCCATTCAGATCGTCGATTACATGTTCAGCGAAGAGGGTGCTCTCTATGCAGAGTACGGTCCAACGGAAGGAAAGGGATGGAAGAAGGCCGAGGCGGACGAAAAAAACATCAATGGCGAACCTGCCAAGTATAGTTACTACAACCTGCCTGAACGCGATCCGAATATCGTCGTGAACGAGAGCTGGTCGCAAATCGGTGCTCACGATTTGTCCAATACGTTCCGCAACCTGTTCGCTGAAGGGCAGAACCCGCTTGAAGCCGAAGGTTACGGCACGCGCCTTGCCCAGGCTACCAATGTGTATGCGCCGTACGCCCCGAAAGAGGTCTATCCTGCCAATGTCTTCATCCGTCCCGAGGATACGGAAACGGCCGCTCAGCTGACCACAGCCATCAAGGATTACGTGCAAACCAACATGGCCCAGTTCATTATCGGCAGCAAGAGCATCGACAAGGAGTGGGACGCGTACGTGAAAGGATTTGACGGGCTGGGTCTGAGTCAGTACCTGGAGATCTACCAGCGCGCGATCGAGAAAAACCAATAATCCAGACGGATCTATAAAAGAGGCTGTCCCGGTCCGATGAATCGCGACCGGGACGGTCTTCTCCTATACTCCTTGCATTGGGGCTCATGTGAGTTGAATTTGAATGAAGGTTTCATAAGCGGAGGGGATATTTGCCGCTCCAGGCAAGGGCGGGTGATGTATTTCATTCATATATCAGTGGCGGGGGGTTCCGGAGATGAGGAGCAATTGGTTCAGACGTTTGCTGTTGTCGTATTTGCCCGTGTTTTTTATCGTGACCACCATTTTGTTTTTTATCTTTTTCCAGGTGTTCAATGAACAGAATCGGAGGGAAGCCCTCAAAGCCAATGAATTTCTGGCCTCGCAGGTGACCCAATACCTGGACAATTCGCTGCGGTCGATCGATTTCAAGGTATTGCGCGAAATGTTGACCAACAGCACCCTCAAAAATTATTACGCCGGCTACGGCGGCGGGGATGTCTATGCGGACATTCAGGCGATGGAGGCCATTGACGAGCTGAAAATCGAATACCCGCTAATCGATTCCATCTATCTCGTTCGAAATACGGACGATACGGTGTTTAGCAATGGAAAGCGGGTTGCGGTCGCCGATTTTCCCGATGCCGGTTTTATCCGGGACAGCCGCGAAGCGGACATTCAAAAATGGGTCGGTGCCAGAGCGTTCAAGGCGTTTCCGTCCCAGGCGGCCAAACAGGTCGTCACCTTGATCCGGGGAGCCAGCAATGGTGCCGGACTCATCGTGGTCAATGTGGACTTGGCCACCCTGCGCAAATCGATCATGCAGATGTATGATCCGGAGTTCACGTTCGTTCATATCTATAACAACCAGGGAGGCAATCTGTGGGATGGAGCAATGGGTGAGCGATCTGCCGTCAAAGCAGCATCCGGCGAAGTATTCTCGGAGTTTACGTCCAGCTACAGCGGATGGAAGGTCCAAACCGGGCTGAATAACGGCAAAATCGTCAAATTTGCCCTGAAGTTTTACGATATCTGGTTTGTGTTTGCGCTGGCCGTGGTGTTGACCGGCGTGATCTGGGTGATTTACGTCACCCGTAGAAATTACAAGCCGCTTCAGCAGATCGTTACGCTGATCGAGACGGTGGCCTCGCAGAAGCAGCCTGCGCCGGGGGTCAACCAGGCGAAGGAAAACGAATTCCGTTTCATCCATGCCACGCTGGAGCGCATGATCGAGCAATCCAGGCATTATCAGGAGGAACATGAGGAGAACCTCATTTTGCATAAAAAGTACCTGTTCCAGGAGCTGCTCGAAGGCACTTCCGAATTTTCCGCAGAGGAATTGGCCGCAGGCATGCGCAGGTTCAACCTGCCCGAGCCGGGAACGCGGTGGTCCGTCATGGCGGTGGAGATTGACCGCTATGCCCGCTTTACTGCCGAGTACCATCTTCAGGATCAGTCGCTCCTGAAGTTCGTCCTGTCGAGCATGCTGCAGGAGAACGCCCGCAAGGAAGGCATGGAAGTATGGGCAGAGTGGATTGCGGGGCATAGGCTGTACGCCATTGCATGGCTGCCGGAAGGGGTGCTGCTGGAGGATGCGGAACAGCGGCTTCTCTCAGGGTACATGGAGCAGGTGGGCCAATATCTGAACTTTACGGTCACGATCGGCGTCGGGCGGGTGGCTGTTGATCTGCGCGGCTTGCGCGCCTCCTTCAAGGAGGCGGTCCGTACACTCGATTACAAAGCTGTGCTTGGTCTTAACCGGATTATCCCTTGTTCGGACGTTCCGGACTCGACCAACGACGTCTACGAGTTCCTGAAAACCATCTCTTCGCTGGTGCAGGCCATGCGGCTGTCCGATGGCGATTGGGAGAAGCATTTCGATCGGTTGTTCGAGCAGATCCGCGCTTCGGTTCTGTCCAGGCAGGAGATCATGAACACGGTCCAGCTGCTGTTCCAGCACTACAACCGGGAATTCGCTGAGCTTCCCCGCGAGTACCATGAGCTTTGGGCCGAAGTGTTCGGAGGTCTGCTGCCGCGGCTGGAGGAATGGGAGACGGAGGAGGATTTGCGCCTGCTGTGCCTGGAAGGATTCCGGGAGCTTGCACGGCGGATGAACGAGCTGCGCTGTTCCAAGAAACACGGGACGAACATTTTGGAGATTCGAAAGTATATCGAGGAGAATTATAGCAATCCGGACCTTTCTCTGAATTATTTGAGCGATCTGTTCGATATCAATCCGAAGTACCTGAGCAAGCTTTTCAAAGACGAAATCGGGGAGAAGTTCGTCGACCTGCTGATCAGCCAGCGGATCGAGAAGGCCAAACAGCTGATGCAGGAAACCGACAAAGCTATTCAGGAAATCAGCGAGGAAGTAGGGTATACCAACTACAACTCCTTTAACCGGGCATTCAAAAACGTGGTCGGCATGGCGCCGAGCGATTACCGTAAAGCTATTTGATAAGACGGTGCATCTCGTGAACAGTTTAACGAATCTCAGACACCTTATATCGTCGAAATCGGCCGATCTGTCGCTCTAACGAACATGAGACACGTTAATTTCGCCTTAAATGCTGCATCGACCCTCGATTTTCAGCAAATAACGCTGCTGAGATTCGTTAGAGCTGAGAAGGCTGCTGTTTATTAGAAGTAACGTGTATACGATTCGTTAGAAACTGAGGAACCCTTTTGAATTGTTCATTTGACGTTTGGCAGGGAATGAAAAGTTGGCGCCGATGCGCTCGTACTTCTCGCATACTATTTTGATGTACAAAAGGAGAACGCACATGGACTACAGAGATGCTTCACGTCCGGTACCCGAGCGGGTGCAGGATCTGCTCGGGCGCATGACGACCGAGGAGAAGATTGGGCAGTTGATCCAGCCGATGGGCTGGAAAGCGTACGCCAAAGAGGCGGACGGCACCGTGCAGGTGACGGAAGCATTCAAGCAGGACGTGGCGGATGGAGGAGTCGGGTCGCTCTATGGCGCGCTTCGTGCCGATCCGTGGACCGAGGTGACGCTGGAGACCGGACTTTCGCCGCGCCAGGGTGCGGAGGCGATGAACGAGATTCAGCGATACGCGATTGAGCATTCCCGGCTCGGCATTCCCGTTCTCTTCGGCGAAGAATGCTCGCATGGTCACATGGCGATCTGCGCAACCGTGTTTCCCGTACCCTTGCTGGTCGGGAGTACATGGAATCCTGCGCTGTATCGGCAAATGAGCGAAGCCATCGCACTGGAGACGCGCAGCCAGGGAGGGGCGGTGACTTATTCGCCGGTGCTTGACGTGGTACGTGATCCACGCTGGGGCCGTACCGAGGAGTGCTTTGCCGAGGATCCTTACCTTATTGGGGAGCTGGCTGTGGCTGCCGTCGAAGGTTTGCAGGGCGAGCGTTTGGATTCTCCGCATACCATTGCGGCGACGCTGAAGCATTTCGCGGCCTACGGCAGTTCGGAAGGCGGGCGCAACGCGGCACCCGTACATATGGGCATGCGGGAGCTGCATGAGATCGACCTGCTTCCGTTCAAAAAAGCGGTGGAAGCAGGCGCCTGCTCCGTCATGACGGCGTACAACGAAATCGACGGCGTGCCTTGCACATCAAGCACATATCTGCTGAATGACGTTTTGCGCGAGCAATGGGGATTCGAGGGTGTGGTTATCACGGACTTTGGCGCGATCCAGATGCTGGTGCACGGCCACAACACGGCGGAGAATGGCGAACAGGCCGCAGCTCAGGCGCTGAGGGCGGGTGTGGACATGGAAATGTCGGGATATATGTTCCGTAAGCATCTGAAACAAGCGTTGGAGCAGGGATTTATGGCTGAGCACGATCTGGATCAGGCGGTGAGCCGCGTGCTGGAGCTGAAGTTCAGATTGGGACTGTTCGAGCAGCCGTTCGTCGATCCCGCCTTTGCGGAACGGGTCATCGGCTGCGAAGCGCACAAGGAGCTGGCTCGGCAGGTGGCCCGGGAAGGCATAGTATTGCTGAAAAACGAAAACGGCACGCTTCCCCTCGCTAAAAAAGGGTATACACTTGCCGTCATCGGTCCGAATGCCAACCACGTTTATAATCAACTCGGCGATTACACCTCGCCTCAGCCGAAGGGAAAGGTCGTTACCGTACTGGAGGGCATTCGCGCCAACCTGGCGTCGCTCGGGGAAGATGCGGCCGAGGTGCTTTACGCGCCGGGCTGCCGCATCAAGGGCGAATCGCGCGAAGGGTTCGCTCAAGCGCTTGACGCTGCGGAGCAGGCCGATGCCATCGTGATGGTCATGGGCGGCTCCAGCGCCCGGGACTTCGGCGAAGGCACGATTGATTTGAGAACGGGGGCCTCTGTCGTTACAGACGACCCTTGGAACGACATGGAGTGCGGCGAGGGCATCGACCGCTCTTCGCTCAGTCTGACGGGCGTTCAGCTGGAGCTGGTGCAAGAGGTACATAAGCTCGGCAAACCCGTCATTGTGGTGTACATCAACGGTCGGCCGATCGCAGAGCCGTGGATCGACGAGCACGCGCATGCGATTCTGGAAGCATGGTATCCCGGACAGGAGGGCGGAAATGCCATCGCGGACATTTTATTCGGGGATGCCAACCCCTCCGGCAGGCTCAGCGTGTCCGTTCCGAAGCATGTCGGCCAGCTTCCGGTGGTGTACCATGCCAGACGAACCCGTGGCAAACGGTACTTGGAGATGGAACTTGCACCGCAATATCCGTTCGGTTTCGGGCTCAGCTACACCACGTTTGACTACGCTAATATCCGGGTGACGCCCGAAGTGATCGGACCGGACGAGGAAGCAGAGCTTCATGTAGACGTGACGAACAGCGGCACCGTTGCCGGAATGGAGGTCGTTCAGCTCTATGTCACGGACGTTACCGCCTCCGTTACGCGACCTGAACTGGCGCTGGGGGGATTCACCAAGATTGAGCTTGAACCTGGACAGACACGGACTGTTACACTCAAGGTCGGCTTTGAGCAGCTCTCGCTCGTGGACTCGCAGCTGCGCCGCATCGTGGAACCGGGTGAGTTCAGGTTGAAGGCAGGCCGTCATTCGCAGGATGGAATCGAGTGCACGCTGCGTGTACGGAACAAGGGGGGAGAAGCATGATCCGCATTCATCGTTTCATTCAGGATATGGAGCAGAGCCGCTGGCTTGATTGCATTGAGCTGCCACAGTGGCAGGTGCAGAGGACCAAATACGTTGTTCCAGCCGAATATGAAGACGAGCAAGAGGCGGCTGCCTTGGAGGACATTACGGCGCTGCAAGGCGTTCATGGCACGACGTATCGACTGGGCACTACATTGGATATTCCGCCGGAGTGGGAGGATGGCGCGATTGGCTTAGTTTTTGAAACCCGAGGCGAAGGATTGCTGCGAGTGAACGGCCAGCCGTATCACGGCTTGGACCGGAACCATGGCTTTGTGCCATTGCCAAGAAGCCGGACCGGCATGAATCCGCTGCTTGAGGTGGAGCTTTACGATCCGATTCCGGAGCCCCACGATCCCTTAAACCGGCAAGCCACGATCAACCCGCCGATCCGCGGCATCCGCGCAGCGCTCGTACACGTCAATCGCCCGCTGCAGAGCTTGATGTACAGCGTAAAAGTGCTCGCCGAATCGCTGCGCGAATTGCCGGAAGCCGACCTGAAGAGGGGCCGCTTGATCCAGGCCGTGCATCGGATTATGGATGAGATGTACGACAATCCGGAACGCTGGAGCGACGCAGGCTGGGTCGGCGAGTTCGAGCATACGCTCGCTCTTGCCGTACAGGAGGTGGACCCGGAGCCAGCCCGTTCCGGATTCATGCATCTGATCGGGCAATCGCATATCGACGTCGCTTGGCTGTGGCCGGTACGCGAAACGGTGCGCAAAACCAGCCGCACCTTCTCGACGATGTGCGCCCTGATGGACGAGTATCCGGACTTCGTCTACTCCCAGAGCCAGCCGCAGCTCTATGCCTTTGCGAAAGAGCATTATCCTGAGCTGTACGAACGCGTCAAGGCCCGGATTGCCGAGGGGCGATGGGAGCTTGTCGGCGGCATGTGGGTCGAGCCGGACCTGAACATTCCGAGCGGTGAATCGCTGGTGCGCCAGATGTTGTACGGACAGCGATTCTACGAGGCCGAGTTCGGCAAGCGGTCGAAGATCGAGTGGCTGCCCGATACGTTCGGATATTGTGCGTCCCTGCCGCAGCTGCTGAAGCAGGCAGGCATTTCCTACTTCATGACGACCAAGCTGAATTGGAATGACACGAATGTTTTTCCGCATGACTTGTTCGAGTGGGTAGGGATTGACGGTACGTCTGTGCTCTCCTACTTGAACCACGGCGTGAATGAGCATACGCGCCCGAAAGATGTGGCGGAGCATTGGCAGTCCTACAGGCAGAAGGGAGTTCATCCCGAGCAGTTGCTCCTATACGGGCATGGCGACGGCGGCGGCGGGGTCACGAGCGAAATGGTGGAGATGGCTGAAAAAGCCGCCTTTATGGTGGGTCAACCTGTCAGCAGGTTCAGCACGGCCGCTTCATTCTTCGAAGGCATAACAGAGCGGCAGCCGGAATTGCCGCAGTGGCATGGCGATCTTTATTTGGAGCTGCACCGCGGAACGTACACGACGCATGCACGGAACAAACGCAGCAACCGCAAAGCGGAGGTGTTGTACCGGGAAGCGGAAGTGTGGGGCCAACTCGCGGGTCTCTCGAGCGCTGCCACATCAATGGCCATCCCAAAAGAGCGCGTCTCGAGCGCTGCCGTTCACGGAGCAGACCCGGCACAGTTGAAAAGCAAGCTGGATGAAGGATGGAAGCTGATCATGCTGAACCAGTTCCATGACATTATTCCGGGAACATCGATTCCCGAGGTTTATGTGACATCGGCGCAAGAATACGCTCAGGTCTTTGAACTGGGAACGTCGGCCTTGACGGGCGCACTGGATAATATTGCAGGGCAAATCGCCACCGATGGTGCAGAGGGACAGCCGTATATTATTTTCAACAGCATGGGCTGGGAACGAAATGAAGTGATTGAAATCACGCTGGATTCATCGATTCCGGAAATGGCTGCCTATGATCAGGAGGGGCATCGTCTTGAAGGCGAGCTTGTTCGGAGCGAAGGCGTGCATAAGCTGATGATTCACGTGACTGGCATCCCGGCATTTGGATATACAACGTTGTGGCTGCGCCAAGCCGACCGATCTGTAGCATCCGGTGAATCGGACCGTGTGGTCGGTTCGGATCATGCCGGCGATACCGGCAATTCCGTCCCTTCGCGTTGGGAAACGGACGAATATGTGCTCGAATTCAACGAGGCGGGCGAGATTACCCGCTGGTATGATAAATCGCTGCAGCGCGAGTGGCTGAAGCCCGGTGAGTTGGCGAACGAGCTGCAGCTGTTCCATGACAGGCCCACGTATTGGGATGCATGGGACATCGATCCCCGGTTCGAGTCGCAGCGCGCCGATCGGGCACGTTTGATCTCCAGCGAGGTCGTTCGACAGGGCGGCGTGCAGGATGTGCTGCGCTTCCGATGGGAGCTGGGCGCATCCAAGATCGAGCAGGATATCGTGCTGTGCCGCCATCAGCGCCGCGTCGATTTCAGGACGCGTGTGCAGTGGGCGGAGAGTCATAAGCTGCTGAAGGTAGCTTTTTCCGTAGATTTGGTAGCGACCCGGGCGACCTACGAAATTCCGTTTGGCGCGTTGGAGCGGTCAAGTCATGCCAATACAAGCTGGGAACAGGCGCAATTCGAGGTATGCGGCCATCGCTGGGCAGACCTTTCCGAAGGCAATGGCGGGGTCAGCCTGCTGAATGATTGCAAATACGGCTATGACATTAAAAAGCAGACGCTCCGGTTGTCGCTGCTGCGGGCTCCGAAATGGCCTGACGAACATGCCGATCAAGGGGAGCATGAGTTCACCTACTCCTTGCTGCCACATGCGGGAGATTGGCGTGAGGCGGGCGTGGTGCGCCGCGCCATGGAACTGAACCATCCGGTGCACGTGGTCGCTGCGGAGCAGCATGCAGGTATAATGCCCGGCGTATACGCGTATTTCCGCTTTGACAGCAAACACGTCATTCTGGATACGGTCAAAGCGGCCGAGGACGGCTTGGGAACGATTTTGCGTTTCTATGAATCTTCCGGTGGCAGGGAAACCGTGGAGCTGCGCTTGCCCCAAACATCGATAAGAGCGTGTACAGTCAATCTGCTGGAGGATGAGGGCGAAGAACTCTTTTGTCAGGACGGAGTGCTTCGACTGGCATTCAAGCCGTATGAGGTGAGGTCAGTGAAACTGATGCCAATGCACTAAGCGAAGGGAGCGTTTTTTGGCCGAACATGACATATTCTTTTCGTGAAGGCAGCAGGTAAGCAGCCGGAAAACGACGGGAAAAGTTTATGATGGAAAGCGGGCGTATCGGCAGGAAAAACAGGCAGCTATGGCAAAAGGTAAGCTTGTAAGCCGCACAGCAGCAACACGTCATGAAGAGGGCAGTACCAATCTGGGAAGCGAACATAACAGGGAGGGTAACGCATGAAATTAACCAACAACATCGGCGTCATCGTGGATAGCTTTGGCGTAGGCGTACGCGAGGGACTGGTCAAAGCCAAGTCGGCCGGAGCGGAGGGCGTGCAGATTTATGCGGTCAAAGGCGAGATGGACCCGGCGAACCTCACGCCGGCAGCCCGCAAGGAACTGAAGGATTACATCGCATCCCTCGGGCTGGAGATTTCGGCATTGGTCGGCGATTTGGGCGGGCACGGTTTTCAGGTGAAGGAAGACAATGCATGGAAAGTCGAAAAATCGAAGCGCATCGTCGATCTGGCCCTGGATCTGGGGACCAACATCGTGACCACGCACATCGGCATCGTTCCCCATGATCCGGCATCGGAAGTCTATCATACGCTTCACGCCGCTTGCGAAGAATTGGGGCAATATGCCAAAAGCGTAGGGGCCTATTTCGCCATCGAGACCGGGCCGGAGACGGCAGCCGATTTGAAGGGATTTCTGGACACCCTCTCGACCAACGGCGTATCCGTCAATTTCGACCCGGCCAACATGGTCATGGTCACAGGAGATGATCCGGTCCAAGGAGTGCATCTGTTGAAGGATTACATTGTGCATACGCATGTAAAGGATGGCGTTCGCCTGAAGGAAGTTGATCCGAGGGATGTTTACGGAGCCGTTGGTTATGCGCCGATGGACCATGACAAAATCGCGGAAATGGTATCATCGGGCGTCTTTTTCCGCGAGGTTCCGCTAGGTGAGGGAAGCGTTGATTTTACCGCTTATTTTGCAGCCCTTCAGGACATCGGGTACACCGGTTACCTGACCATCGAGCGCGAGGTCGGCGACCAGCCGGAGCAGGATATTCGCAAAGCGGTGGAGTTTATCCGAAAATACAGAGGAGAGGCGTAAGCATATGAAAATCGGCCTGAGTACCTACAGCCTGCTGAACGAGTTGAACGCAGGGAGCATGACGGTGCTGGACGTGATCGACTGGATTGCCGCAAATGGCGGCGAACACATGGAGATGGTTCCATACGGTTATACCGTGGAGGACAATCCGGAACTGGCTGACGCTATTCGGGAGCGTGCGGCTGCCGCAGGCATTGAGCTGTCCAATTATTCGATGCCCGCCAATTTCGTGCAGGAGACGGAGGAAGCCTTCGAGGAAGAGGTTGCCCGGGTGAAGCGTCACGTCGACGTGGTTCATCGGATGGGCGTGAAGCATATGCGGCACGACGTCACAGCGTTCAAGCTGCCGAAAGAGCACATGACGATTGCCTGGTTCGACCAGCATTTGCCGCTCATGGTGAAGGGCAGCCAGTTGATTGCCGATTATGCTGCAGGCTTCGGCATTACAACGACGATCGAAAACCATGGTTTCAGCGTGCAGGCGAGCGACCGGGTGCAGCGGGTGCTGCATGCCGTGGATCGGCCCAATTTCAAAACGACGCTGGACGTCGGCAACTTCCTGTGCGTGGACGAGGACCCGATTGTTGGAGTCATGAATAATCTTCCGTATGCTTCCCTCGTTCATTTCAAAGATTTCTATGTGCGTCCGTTCGACGAAAATCCGGGCGAAGGCGAATGGTTCACCACATCCCATGGCAATTACATGCGCGGGGCGATCGTGGGACAAGGCGATCTTCCCATCCGCAAAATCGTCAAACTGATCAAGGACTCCGGCTATGACGGAGCCGTTACCGTGGAATTCGAAGGCATGGAGGAGTGCAAAGCCGCGTCCAAAATCGCCATGGACAATTTGCGCCGGTTCTGGAACGAGGCGTAGACTACCGCCGTAACAGATCATAATCTTTATGCAATGCATGCACTTAGCCAGCCGTGCACCCTTCATCAGAACTGCTTCGCTTAACCGCGCGGGCAGTTCTTTTCGTTTTTGACGCGGAGCATAAACGTTAGGAATTTGGAACATCCTACCTTGTGGCCGACTCGAATTTCACTGCTTGTCAGGTGGACAAGCCTTGGTATATACTCTTGACGCAAGTGAATTGAGCCATATAATCCGTGAGTTTAAAGGAGCTGGAAACGAATGTCGATCAGTCTGAATGTGTACCTTGTAACCAATGGAACCGGACGCGAAGCAGTGGAACTGTATAAAGAAGCATTTGGTGCCGAAGTGCTGGATTTGAAAACATTTGGCGATATGCCGCCAAATCCCGAGCATCCGATTCCCGATGAGGCGAAGGACTGGGTCATGCATGCATCCTTGCAGATCGGCAGCTCCCTGCTCATGATTTCTGATACCCTTCCTGGCATGGAGCATACCGTGGGCAACCACATCACGGTCACCGTAAATACGGATACGGCCGAGGAAGCCCGCCGCATTTTCGACAAACTGAAAGAAGGCGGAACGGTCACCATGCCGGTACAGGAAACGTTCTGGAGCCCGGCCTACGGCCAGGTTACGGACAAGTTCGGCGTGGGATTCCAGATCAGCGCAAAGCCTGTCCAAGCTTAATTCGGTCTTTAATGTCCCCGCTGCTGCTGGGCAGGGAAACAGTGAGGAAACAAACAAGCCTCCAAAGCAGCGCCCTGATAGGCGCTGTTTTCGGAGGCTTGTTTGTCTTGTATGAATGTACGTCGATAGACGTATTATTTCCCATGTTGGCTGCTTTCGACCCTACTGTTTCTGAATTTTGGACGGATTGTTGATCTTGTAGGGCACGGGGTGTTTAGCCAGTTTCTTTTTGATGATTTTGGCGTCAAACGTCAGCGTATCACCGACTTCAAGGTCCAGCTTTTTGATCGTGGCGCTGTGGCTGGACCAGGCCTCGCCCACTTCGAGCATATCCGGTTCCAGAATCGCGACGGCTTCATAGATGATGACTTCGTCGTCATTGTCGGCAAAATGGTTCGGCACCGTCGTAAATTCCTTCACGACCGCGGTCATTTTGACCTTGCCTTCCGGCAAATCGAGTTTGGCTGCCTTGGCTTTGCTCGCGGTTTTGGCCTTAGGTTTGTCCTCCGATGCGGATGCCGATTGGGGAGACACGTATTCTTCGACCAGCCCGTCCGGATCGCCTGGCAGACTGGCCGTGGATGCGATGGCTCTGTCAGTGGCGGAGGGCTGTTCTTCCGTGGCGGAAGAATTGTTGTCTGCCAAATCAGACGATTCTGCGTCCGAAACAAGTCCGTCATCGGATGAGGATTCGACGGAGCTTGTCTCGCTGCCGTCCACCACGCCTGGCGTGCCCGCTTTTTTGTCCGGCGCTGCAGCGAGCGTGCCTTTAAAGCCCGAGGCCTGCATTTCCTTGAGATAAGCGGGATGAATGCAGTGTTTCTGGTCGTTGTCCAGCTGAATGACTGCGGCCATGTGATCCACGAAACCAACGATGGTGCAAGGGACGTTCAGACCATTCCCTTTATAATAAAATGTTTTGAGCTTAGTCGCCTTGTCCGACAGCAGCCCCCATTCTTGGCACTTTTCGATGCGTTCTTCATCCGTGTGCAGCGGGGTATAAAAATCCGGCTCAATCATGAATGCATATGTCATCAAGAAAATCTCCTTTTCCCGTTCATTTCTATCCCTTTTCAGCGTATCCAAATTACAAATAGTGTAACACAAAAACAGGGGGTGAGATGAGTAATTACCCCCGTTTTTCATAGGCCTATGATATAATTTCTGGAAAGAGGACGAATGAATGCGGAGGATGCCTTCTAAGAGATCGGCGCTCCGATAACGTTGGGGGAAGGATGATCTTTGTGGATAAACAGGTGAACCATCAGGCGTTATGGCTCAGCATAGGTGTTGCCATCGGGGCCTGTATTGGCGTCGTCACAGATCAGATCGCGCTCGGCGTCGCCTTTGGGGCAGCGCTCGGCATATTCGTTGGTTCAATCGTGAGCAAGCGTGCTCTTGCCGATTCGGAGCGTCTGCTCAGCGGGCAGATTGCGGAGATATATAAAACAGACGATTGGGAGGAGGCACTCCGCCGTTCAGATGACCACCCTGTGCTCATCCTTAAGCATAGTACAACTTGTCCCGTCAGCGCGCGTGCGTATCGGGAATTTGCCGCTTTTGTCAGCGCGAATGCCGCCAATCCGGTACAGAATATGGAGTATCGGATGGTGGATGTGATCGAAAGTCGTCCGTTGTCCCGCCGGATCGCTGAAGAAACGGAGATTCGCCATGAATCGCCGCAGGTATTGCTGCTCAGCGAGGGCAAGGTTCTCCATCACGCTTCCCATTCGAAGATCACCAAGAAGAAGCTGTTGCAATGGGCGCAAGAACCGTTTTGAGCAACGAAAAATCGACCTTAAACATGAACCTGTTCGTTACAGCTGGGTTGCAGCTGGAGTGAAGGGTTCTTTTTTTGCATTTTTACGCTTTTTTTACGCGCTGCCGGTCCAATCTTTACCCCATTTTTACACGGTTCCGTATTAAAATTTCAATGCGAGCAGGAGAAAAAGGAGGAAATCCGGATGGTGAACGACGTCACGATGATTGCGTTGACGGTGCTGATGTTTGCACTGTTTTGGGGATTTATGAATTTTTGTGAGAAGGCATAGGGGAAGAAAGGGAGGGACCGGATATGGTCGTTGTAGGTTCGATCGCGCTGGCACTGATGGTGTATCTAGGCTATGTGCTGGCGAAGCCGGAGAAGTTCTGATGGCAGGTGTTGCAAGTGCGAATTGGGGAGGACACATGGAATGAGTACAGGTTGGTTGCAAGTGGCAGTCACGCTGCTGATCATCATCCTGCTGGTGAAACCGATGGGGAGTTATCTGGTAAAGGTGTTTGGCGGGCAAAGGACATGGCTTGACCGGATCTTTGGCGGTCCGGAGCGTTTGTTATACAAGGCGATGGGGGTACGGGAAGATGAAACGATGGGGTGGAAAAAATACCTGTCGGCCGTTCTCCTTTCCAATATGGTTATGCTGATCCTGATGTTTCTGGTGTTGCGGCTGCAAAAGTGGCTGCCGCTCAATCCGGACGGGATCGACAACATGCCTGCGGCACAGGCGTTTAACACGGCAGTTTCTTTTATGACCAACACCAACTGGCAGTCGTATACGGGCGAAAATGCTCTATCGTATCTGTCGCAAATGTTGGCCGTGACGTTTCCGATGTTCACGTCAGCTGCAACCGGCTTTGCCGTGGCGATTGCGTTCATACGCGGCTTGGTAGGCCGCAAGAATGAACTGGGAAACTTTTATGTGGACATGGTGCGTGCCATTACGAGAGTGTTTTTGCCGCTGAGCGTGCTCGTTGCGCTGTTTCTCGTATTTCAGGGTGTACCGCAGACGTTGGCCGGAGCTGTCCGTGCAGCGACGCTGGACGGGGGCGAACAGACGATTACGCGGGGACTGGTGGCTTCACTGGAATCCATCAAACACCTGGGTACGAACGGGGGAGGATGGTTCGGAACCAATGCGGCTCACCCGTTCGAGACGCCGACAGCTTTGGCCAATCTGGTGCACATCGTCTGTATGATGCTGCTGCCAACGGCACTGGTGTACGCTTTCGGCATCATGGCGAACAACAAGAAGCAAGGATGGGCTTTATTCGCCGCGATGAGCGCACTGTTTCTTGTTATGTTGACGACGGTATTCGTATCCGAATATCGCGGCGTGCCTGCACTTGAGGCAGCGGGCATCCAAGGAAACATGGAGGGCAAGGAAGTGCGGCTCGGCATTTCCGAATCGGCGCTGTTCACCGCAGTTACGACGGCGGCGACGACGGGCTCAGTCAACAATATGCACGAATCGTTGACACCGCTTGGAGGCATGGTCCCCATGGCCCAGATGATGCTGAACAACGTGTTCGGCGGCAAAGGCGTAGGGCTTCTAAACGGTCTGCTGTATGTGATCTTGGCCGTGTTCATCTGCGGTTTGATGGTTGGCCGGACGCCTGAATTTCTCGGCAAAAAGATTGAAGCGAAGGAAATCAAGCTGGCATCCATTGCATTGCTGATTCATCCGCTGATCATTCTGGCTCCTACGGCGCTGGCTTTCCTGAGCCCTGACGCCATGGCGTCCATTTCCAACGGTGGGATGCATGGAATCAGCGAGGTGTTGTACGCATTTGCTTCGGGAGCGGCCAATAACGGTTCCGCGTTTGCCGGGCTGAATGCGAATACGGACTTTTATAATATCGGCATCGGCGTAGTGATGCTGCTGGGAAGATACGTTTCCATGATTGCGCTGCTTGCCATTGCCGGATCGCTTGCCACCAAACGAATTGTTCCTGTAACAACAGGTACACTGCGCACAAATACACCGATGTTTGCCGCCGTTCTGGTGGTCGTCATTGTGGTCATTGGAGCCTTGACGTTTTTCCCGGCATTGGCGCTGGGGCCGATCGCAGAGCATTTGGCTATGTCGGTCGGATAGCGTTCGCCTGCATTAATCAGATGACGCTACGATGGGACAACAAAATAGGAAGTTACGACCTGCGAAGATAGTGAATCCATGAAAGAGGGAGCGCACAATGGAAGGAATGAACAACGAGCTGCTTGCGGCAGGTGCCGTGAGAGGAGAGAACGGCCATCTTCAGCCCGGGAACACCGGGAAGCCGGGACGGTTAATGAACAAGGAAATTATGCTACGGGCAATGATTGATGCATTCAGGAAACTGAATCCGGTGGCGATGATCAAAAACCCGGTCATGTTCATCGTCGAAGTAGGCACCTTGATTACGCTGCTGTTATGTATCAAGCCCGATTTGTTTGCTGCAGCGGCCGAGGGAGGGCGGGCGTACAACATGGCGGTATTTCTGATCCTGCTGTTTACGCTGTTGTTTGCCAACTTCGCCGAAGCCCTCGCCGAGGGCAGAGGCAAGGCGCAGGCAGATACGCTGCGCAAAACGAAGTCTGATACAACGGCCAGACTGGTGCAGAAAGACGGCACGACGCTTCAGGTTTCCTCGACCCAGTTGAAAAAAGGCGATGTTGTTCGCGTAGAAACAGGCGAAATGATACCGACCGACGGCGAGATTATTGAAGGGCTCGCGTCGATTGATGAATCGGCGATCACGGGAGAATCGGCGCCTGTCATTAAGGAAGCGGGCGGCGATTTCTCTTCGGTCACGGGCGGCACGCGTGTGGCTTCGGACTATATTGTCATGCGGGTGCAGACCGATCCGGGAGAATCCTTCCTCGACCGCATGATCTCGCTGGTGGAAGGCGCACAGCGCCAGAAGACGCCGAATGAGATCGCGTTGACTACCCTGCTTGCGGTGCTGACGATGATTTTCCTGATCGTCATTATGACGATGTTTCCGATGGCTGACTATCTGGGCATCCATCTTGACGTAGCGACGCTGATCGCACTGCTGGTCTGCCTGATTCCAACGACGATTGGAGGGCTGCTCTCGTCTATCGGCATTGCGGGCATGGATCGCGTCACCCAGTACAACGTGCTTGCCATGTCAGGGAAAGCGGTGGAAGCCGCAGGAGACATCGATACGCTGATTCTGGACAAAACGGGAACGATCACCTATGGCAACCGGATGGCATCCGAATTCGTGCCCGTACAGGACGTAACCGTGCAAGAGATGACCCGAGCGGCGCTGCGGGCTTCCGTGCGGGACGAGACACCGGAGGGGCGCTCTGTGGTTGAGTTGGCGGGCCGCCAGGGCGAACAGTGGAACGAGGCCGAGTACGCTGCGGCCGAAAGCGTAGAGTTCACCGCAGAGACGCGTATGTCGGGGCTCAACATGGCTGATGGACAGCAAATTCGCAAAGGAGCAGTCGATGCTATTAAACGCCATGTCGCGGCTCACGGCGGACGGGTGCCTGGCGATCTGGACGATATCGCAAGCCGGATTGCCAAAGCAGGCGGCACGCCGCTTGCCGTGGCCATCGATGACCGGATTTACGGTGTCATCTATTTGAAAGATACAGTGAAGCCGGGACTTAAGGAGAAGTTCGAGGAAATGCGCTCCATGGGCATCAAAACGATCATGTGCACGGGGGATAACCCGCTGACGGCTGCTACGATTGCGCTGGAAGCCGGTGTTGACGATTTTATCGCCGAAGCGAAACCGGAGGACAAAATCCGTGCCATTCAAAAGGAACAGCAGGAAGGCAAGCTCGTCGCCATGACAGGAGACGGAACCAACGACGCCCCTGCTCTCGCTCAAGCGGATGTGGGCCTGGCGATGAATTCGGGGACGATGGCGGCGAAGGAAGCTGCCAACATGATCGACCTCGACTCCGATCCGACAAAGCTGTTGTCCGTCGTATCCATCGGGAAGCAGCTGCTGATCACCCGGGGGGCGCTGACCACGTTCTCGATTTCGAATGATATTGCCAAGTATTTCGCCATCATTCCGGCGATGTTCATTGCCGCTATGCCTCAGTTGCAGGCGCTGAACATTATGAACCTGGCTTCGCCGCAGTCGGCAATCCTGTCGGCGCTCATATTTAACGCCGTCATTATTCCGCTGCTCATTCCAATCGCCATGCGCGGCGTGAAATATCGCGCCATGTCGGCCGACCGGCTGCTTGGCCGCAACCTTTTGCTCTATGGCATCGGTGGCGTCATCGTACCGTTCATCGGCATCAAGCTGATCGACCTGGTGTTGTCGGGACTGAATTTTGTATAAGAGTAGAGCTGGAACCATTACACGTTTGGGATGTGAAACACGATGAAAATGACAGTGATCGCCCTTCGACTGTCTTTAGTTTTAATGTTGTTATGCGGTGTCATTTACCCACTTGCAACGACAGCCGTTGCACAGCTGCTATTTCCGGCTCAGGCGAACGGCAGCCTGATTACGCAGCAGGGTAAGGTGATCGGTTCCTCGTTGCTGGCACAGAAAGTGGCCTCGCCGGGTTTGTTCCAGCCAAGGGCATCCGGTGCCGGATACGACGCTGCCGCTTCAGCTGGCTCCAACCGGGCTGTTGCATCAGAGGAGTATGCGGACGAGATGATGACCAAGATTGCGGAGATCAAGCAAGAAAATCCGGCACTCCAAACGGTTCCCGCCGATCTGGTGACCGGTTCAGGTTCAGGACTTGACCCCGATCTTTCTCCGGAAGCGGCCAAAGCCCAAATCCCCCGGATCAGCCAAGCTACCGGATTGGACGAACAGCGGCTGAATCAACTGGTGAACGCGCAAATTCGAGGACGGCAGTGGGGTCTGTTCGGTGAGCCGAGGGTCAACGTGACCGAATTGAACCTGGCCCTCTTGGCGGAGATGAAATAATCCGGAATTGAAACGGATTGGAATAGAGCCGCCACAGTCTCTGAACGGGCTGGATATACATGCCTTCCCCTGGCGCGAGCCGGTGGGAGGCTTCTCCGTTTTTTGGCCAAATTGCGTCACAGACTTGAAGGATGGGGGTGAGCCTATTGGACGAAAGCTTCAAGCGCCGATCTCCGGAGGACATTCTAAGGATGATCCACAAGTTACAGCAGGGCACGTTGAAAATTTACATCGGTCCGGTCAGCGGCTCGGGGAAGACGTATCATATGCTCAGGGAAGGCAACATGCTTCGCGAACAGGGAGTGGATGTCGTCATTTGTGCCGTTTCGACGATGCAGCGCCCAGAGACGGAGGAGCAGCTGGGAGCGCTGGAACGCATCCCGAGCATTCACTGGCTGCGTGAACGGGATGGTGCAGTGATGAAAGATCTCCATTTGGAAGCTTTGCTGGAGCGTAATCCTGAAGTGGTGCTCGTGGACGGACTCGCTCATCGCAATCGGCGCGGTGCTCGCCACGCCACGCGGCTGGAGGACATCCGCTGGCTGCTGCAGCATAACATCAGCGTGATTACGACCGTCAATGTATATGAGCTGGAGGGATATACCAAGCTCGCCCGCCAATTGACGGGGGTGTCCGTGGAACATACGGTGCCAGACGACACGCTGGAACTGGCCGATGAGGTGAAGCTGATCGACGTGACGCCAGAGGCGATATTAAACAGGCTTGCCGAAGGGCATCTGAGGGGCCATGAGAACCATGCTGTATTTCACCACGGCAACTTGGGCATTTTGCGTGAATTAGCGCTGCGTCTTATGGCCGAAGAGGTGAACGAATCGCTGCGCGAACATCAGGAGGAGACGGGTACCCCTGTCATGACAGGCAGCATGGAGCGCATTTTGGTATCCAGCCAGTATCACTGGAACGGTTCCATCTATATCCGACGGGGGCAGCAGATTGCCAAGCGGTTGAACGGAGAGTTGTACGCCGTCACATTTCGCATGGGGAAGCAGCCGCTCACCAAGGAGGCCGCGGCCTTTCGGCGGAACATGGTCAAGCTGGTGGAAAAGTTCGGAGGCCGGTTCGAGGAACTGCGCGCTCTGCATCGGAGGCATATTCCGTCCGTGCTGGCGCGTTATGCGACAAGGCATCGCATCACCCGGATCGTGATGGGTCACTCGCGCCAGAGCCGCATGCAGGAGCTCTGGCAGGGATCGTTCGTGAACTCATTGCTGCGCAAGGTGCAAGGCGTCGATCTGTTCCTTCTGGCCGATACTGCCCGAAGGGATGGCGAGCGCGTGCTTCCTGCCCGGCTGGCTGATGCGGATGCCCGAACGTATCGCAGATTGACCGATACGGAAATGAAGGCACAGATCGGGCAAATCCGTCGCGGCAAGTTTAAGGTGTATATCGGGGCCGCTCCCGGCGTAGGCAAAACCTACATGATGCTGCGGGAAGGCAATGACCTGCTGCGCAAAGGCATCGACGTACGCATCGGTCTGCTGGAGACGCATGGCCGGGCGGAGACGTTGGGGCAGATCGGCCAGCTTCCGCTCATACCACGTTTAAAGCTCAAATATCAAGGTGCCGAGCTGGAAGAAATGGACACGGCCGCAATCCTCCGCCTGTGCCCGGAAGTGGTGCTCGTGGATGAACTGGCGCATACCAACGTGCCTGGCAGCCGAAACAAAAAGCGGTACGAGGACGTGATCCGGCTATTAAACGCAGGTATCTCTGTCATTACGACCGTCAACGTGCAGCATCTGGAAAGCCTGAACGATGCGGTGGAGCATATCACAGGCATCCGGGTGCGGGAGACGGTGCCTGATCGGATCATGCAAATGGCCGATGAGGTACAGCTGATCGACGTTGCGCCCGAGGCCTTGCGGCAGCGCATGCGGGAAGGTAAAATCTATGCAGCAGCCAAGGTGGAACAGGCGCTGAATCATTTTTTTCGCGTGGGCAACCTGATTGCCCTGCGGGAATTGGCTTTGCGCGAGCTGGCCGACGACGTAGACGAACGGCTGGAGTCGGCAGGACGGGGAAATGCCCTGCGGGGCCCTTGGCGGCGGCAGGAAGTCGTTTTTGTATGCGTTAGCGTCGGCGCGCATGCCGAATTGCTGATTCGGCGCGGATTTCGTACGGCATATCGGTTAAAGGCCGCCTGGCACGTACATCATGTACAGGTAGGCCGTACGGCGAAAGAACAGGCGGGCCGGCTTGAAGCGTTGGAGCAGCTGACAGTCAGGCTGGGAGGCCGGTTTCATGTGCATTCGGCAGACCGTCTGCGGGATGTGCCGATGATATTGGCGAACAAGGCTGCCGAGGCCAAGGCGACGCAGCTGGTCGTTGGGCAGGCTCGGCTCGGTTGGCATTTCAACCGGTATCAGGGGACCGGATCGCTGGTTAGCCGGCTTATCCGGTTGTCCAGACACATGGATGTGCTCATTGTGGCCGATTACGATCATGAAGCGGGTGAGGTGTCGGCGAATCGTGCAGGAACATAATAGGGATCACCAGCATGAAGCACGGCTGGAAAAACAAAAGCTGCCCCATATATGGGGCAGCGTATCGGCATATGCGTGGGTAACGATCGCCATCGCGTTGCTGACCGCGCTGATCGACTGGATCGGGTTAAGCCGGGATATGGTCAACGCCGCGCTAGTCTACCTGTTTCCCGTATTGGTCAGCGCGGTCTATTGGGGACTTGGACCGGCAATATATGCGGCCAGCCTGGGCGCGGCTGCATTCGACCTGTTTTTTATTCCGCCTTATTTCAGCTTCAAGGTGGATGATTTAAGATACATTCTTTCCTTTGCCGTATATTTGGCGGTTGCCATCCTTACGGCTACCCTGTCGGGCAAGCTCCGGCAGCAGTTGGAGACCGTAAAGCAGCGTGAAGCCACCACCGGTCTTCTCTATGGCTTGAGCCGTCAGATTACTGCCATAACGGATATGGAAACATTGCTATCCAGCATCGCTCGGCAGGTGTCGCAGATGCTGAACGCCCCGGCGGCACTCTATCTTCCTGATGCGGAAGGGGAATTGCAGGCGTCGTCTTCGCCTGCAAGACCTGGAGAACCTGAATGGGGAACCAGTGAATCGGAGCTGGCCATCGCCAGATGGGTGCATGTTCACGGGCAGATGGCTGGCAGGGGATCTTCGAGCTTGCGGGAAGCCTCCGGAACCTATGTGCCGCTGCGCACGGAAGAACAGGTACATGGCGTGCTTGCGGTGAACATGGAACTGCCCGATCCCGGCAGTTTGCCGGAAAGACGCCGTTTGCTGGAAGCCTGTGCTGATCTGGCAGCAAGCGCGATTGCCCGAGTGAAGCTGGCGGAGGAAGCGCGTTTGGCCCAGATGACGGCCGAGTCGGAGCGCATTCGCACCGCCCTGCTCGATTCGGTGTCGCATGAGCTGCGTACGCCGCTCGCGGCCATTATGGGATCATCCACTGGCCTGCTGGAAAATGAGGAGCTTTTTACTGCCGAAGATCGGCGCGAACTGACGGCCAACATTCGGGATGCGGCGATGCGCATGAACCGGCTGGTGACGAACCTGCTCGAGATGGTCAAGCTGGAAAGCGGCATGCTTCAGCTCAGGCATAACATGTGCGACGTGGGCGATATGTTAAGCGTAGTGTTGGCGCAGGTGCAGCAGTATAAGCAGCAGCGGATAATCCGATTGGAGCTGCCCGATCAGCCGCCATTCGTTTCCGGCGATGAAGTTTTGCTGGAACAGATGCTGGTCAACGTACTCAGCAATGCGATCAAATACTCGCCGAATCCCAGCGAGATCGTCATCTCGGTCGCGATGGATGCCGGGGAGGGTTGGCTGGTCATTACCGTGGCCGATCAAGGTCCAGGCATTCCGAAAGCGGAACGCGAGCGGGTGTTCGAGAAATTTTACCGTTCGGATTCCACGAAGCACGTCACCGGAAGCGGGCTAGGGCTGGCTATTTGCAGAGGCATCGTCGAGGTGCATGGCGGCACGATTGCGGCGGAAGCCAATCCGGACGGGGGCACGCGCATGGTCATCCGTTTGCCGCTGGATGCGGCAGATACGGGATTTCTCGGGACGGGAAAAGAAGAGGGACAGGAGGAATGCACATGACGGCATCGCAAGGTGCACGCATCTTGGTCGTGGATGACGAACCGCAAATTCGTAAACTGTTAAAGGTGACGCTTCAAGCGCATCAATTCGAAATCCATGAATGCATGGACGGGGAAGAAGCCGTCGCTCAAGCCGGAATCATGCATCCCGATTTGGTTGTGCTTGATCTAGGCTTGCCTGGCATGTCTGGAATGGATGTGCTGAAGCGGATTCGTGAGTGGTCGCAGGTTCCGATCATCGTGCTGACGGCCAAGGACCGGGAGGAAGATAAAATCGCCGCATTGGATGGCGGTGCCGACGATTACGTGACAAAACCCTTCGGCATGGGCGAACTGGTCGCCCGCATCCGGGTTGCGCTTCGCCATGCAGCCAAATCGGCCGACGAACCCGTATTGCGCTGCGGCGCTTTGACCATTGACCTTGCCCAAAGGCAGGTGGAGTTGGAGGGCATGCCCATCAAGCTGACCCCGACCGAGTACGACATGCTGAAGGTGCTTGCCTCCAATGCAGGCAAAATCGTGACCCAGCGCCAATTGCTGCAGCAGGTGTGGGGCAGTCATCACAACGAATCGGACAGCCATTATTTACGGGTATATATAGGACATTTGCGCAAAAAATTAAACGAAGATCCTGCTCAGCCGCGATTCATCCAGACTGAACCAGGCATCGGATATCGATTTTTAATGCAAGACTAATGCCTGGAAATAAAAAAGAACAAACGCCATTCCCGGCACGATCCGAGAATGGCGTTTATCGCGTTACCACTATTGTAATGTTAAGACGTAAATTTCGGCAGCCAGTCGCCGTGAGCTTCGATCAAGTCGTCGCACAGGGAAACGATGTCGTCGATGGAAAGCTCGGCCGACGTATGCGGATCAAGCATCGCTGCATGGTAGATGTGATCCTTTTTGCCTGTGATGGCAGCTTCGATGGTGAGCAGTTGGGTGTTGATGTTGGTGCGGTTCAGCGCAGCCAGCTGCGGTGGCAGGTCGCCGATGTACGTCGGCGTGATGCCCGATCCGTCGACTAGACACGGTACCTCGACACAGGCTTCGCGCGGCAGGTTGGTGATGAGTCCGGTGTTCATGACATTGCCGCCGATTTTATAAGGACGGTTCGTCTCCATGGCCTCCATGATATGGGAGGCGTACTCCCGGCTGCGGGTATGCTCGATGTTTTCGCTGGCGAACAGCTTCTCGCGCATTTCTTTCCAGCCTTCGATCTGATTGACGCAGCGGCGCGGATATTCGTCCAGCGGAATGTTGAAGCGCTCGATCAGTTCGGGGTAATTCTTTTTGATGAAATACGGATGATACTCGGCATTGTGTTCGGAAGATTCAGTCACATAATAGCCGAAGCGATGCATCAACTCGAAGCGCACCATGTCGTCGTGCTTCTCCTGTTGTTTGATGCGGGCAAGGCGTTTGATTTCCGGATACAGATCCTGTCCGTCCCGCGTGACTTCAAGCAGCCAGGCCATATGGTTGATGCCCGCAATTTTGGCGACAACACCGGTCTGATCGATCCCGAGGGCGTCGAAGAGATGCGGTACGCACACTTGCACGCTGTGGCAGAGGCCGACCGTTTTCACGCCGCCATGCACGCTCATGACATTGGTCAGCACCGCCATCGGATTCGTGTAGTTCAGGAACCAGGCATCCGGGCAGACTTCCTGGATATCCCGGGCGAAATCCAGCATGACCGGAATGGTCCGCAAGTTGCGGAAAATGCCGCCGATGCCGAGCGTATCCGCAATCGTCTGGCGCAGGCCGTATTTTTTCGGAATTTCGAAGTCGGTGATCGTGCACGGATCGTATCCGCCCACCTGGATGGCATTAATGACGTATTTGGCTCCGCGCAGCGCTTCCTTGCGATCGGAATAGGTTTGCACCTTGCAGCCGCTGCCAAGCGAACGTGCCATGCTGACCAGCAGCCGTTCGGAATCGCGCAGCCGCTCGGCATCGATATCGAACAGTGCCAGTTCAAAATCTTGCAGCGCTTCGGTCATCATGACGTCGCCGAGGACGTTTTTTACAAACACGGTGCTTCCCGCACCGAGAAAAGTAATTTTGTTCATTTCAGGCTCAGCCTCCCTGGTGGATTGGTGTACCTCCACTATAGGGCGATTTGGCACGTTTCACTATGGCGCAACCTCACGTAAACATGGCATAATCCCATTTTTGCATTCGTTTACATTGCGATATGGCCCGGTTTGCCTGTTATAATTTTGATAAAACTCGAAGAAGTGAGTCGTGGGTGCAAACGTTGGCGGCTCTCCAAACAGAAGGAAGGGACAGACGTGAGCAGAATCGAAATGAATGTGGTGCCGATGGATTGGACGCAGATGGAACTGGTCATGCTTTTTTTCGGGTGGGAGGCCTGTGAGCCTTTGCATTACTGGGGGCCGGGCGTCCGTGACAGCTACATTATCCATTACGTTCACAAGGGACGCGGCAAGGTGCTGATGAACGATCGGCAGCATATGTTAACCAAGGGACAAGGTTTTCTCATTCTCCCCGACACGATCGTGCATTATGAAGCCGACGAGGCGGACCCATGGACGTATTCGTGGTTTGGCTTCAAAGGCGTGCAGGCCAAAGCGTTCATGCAGCGCGCGCAGTTGAATTCCGATCATCCGGTGTTTCGGGCAAGGAACGAGGCGGCGCTGGACGGATTGTATCAGGAAATGGTTCAGGTGTCCGGCCGCTCGGGCGCGGACGTGTTTACTCAAAGCTTGTTGTATCGCCTCATAGCCGAGCTGATTGCTTCTTCACCGGAAGAGGAGGGCAAGCGGCAGCCTTCTTCTACCAAAGAAGAGTACATACGACAGGCGGTGAGATACATGGAGAACCGATATAGCCAAAAAACGAGCGTTCTCGACATCGCGCAGGCCGTAGGACTGGATCGCACGTACCTGTCGGGGCTGTTTAAGGAAAAGTACGGCAAGCCGCTGCAATCTTTTTTTCTGGAATACCGGATGAATCGCGCCGCCGAGCTGCTGCAGAGTCCGATGCTGTCCATTAGCGAGGTGGCACATTCGGTGGGATATACGGACCCGCTATTGTTCTCCAAAATGTTCAAAAAGGTCACCGGCATGTCTCCGAAGGGAGCCAGAACCAAGTCCACTGAAACGAGTGATGCACGATAGAATAAGTCCCTTAAATTTGAAGAAAAAGCTATGATCTTGCCTACCTGCCAGTTATACTGGAACACATACCAATCGAATAGATGGAACTGGGTGCTGTACCCGATCGGGTACAAGCTTAATAGGGAAGCCGGTGAAATGCCGGCGCGGTCCCGCCACTGTAACAGGGGAATCAGGCAGCGATAAGCCACTGGCCATAGCCGGGAAGGCGCTGCAACGATGTTGATCCTGAAGCCAGGAGACCTGCCCGGTTTGACAACACAGCAACAGCCTACGGGAGATAGGAAGGTGTTTTGAATTAGCGCGATTTTTGTATGGGAATCGGTTTATTTGAGGCGTCCTTATCCGGGAATATACGGGAGAGGGATGCCTTTTTTGCATGGCAGAGATCGGGTTTGCTGTGAATCGAAGCAGAGAGGACGGCTGGCTTTTGGGCAAATACATCGGTAAAAGAATACTTCAGCTGGCAGCCGTTCTGTTCGGCATCACCTTCCTGACCTTTCTCCTGACCTACCTGTCGCCGGGAGACCCGGCCAGGCTGATGCTCATGGCTACGGGCGTGACGCCATCCGAGGAGCTGGTTGAGCAGGTGCGGGCAGAATTGGGACTGGACAAGCCCTTTTGGGTGAGGTACGGCCTATGGCTTGGACAAGTCGGGACAGGAGATTTCGGTACGTCGTACAAATACGGACGGCCCGTGTTCGACGTGCTGATGTCACGTTTGCCGGCCACGCTGCGTTTGACAGGCGGTGCCATGCTTCTTGTGGTCGTTGTTTCGTTTCCGCTCGGCATCCTGTCGGCCATCCATAGAAATAAAGTGCTGGATCTCATCATTCGCCTGTTCTCCTTCGCAGGGTTGTCCATGCCAAGCTTCTGGCTGGGCATGCTGCTTATGCTCTGGTTCGGCGTGCATCTGAAGCTGTTTCCCGTCACGGGCAGCTCGGGTCTGCATAGTCTCGTATTGCCTGCATTAACGCTGGCACTGCCTTTGATCGCTCAGTACAGCAGGCAAATCCGCGCCGTCATTCTGGAGGAACATTCCCAGAACTACGTAGACGGAGCCAGAGCCAGAGGCATGAAGGAAGGAACAATCATGATCCGGCATATTCTTCCGAACGCGATGCTTCCAGTCATCACGCTAATGGGCATGTCTACCGGGGCTCTGCTCGGCGGGGCCGCAATCATAGAGAGCTTGTTCGTGTGGCCGGGCGTGGGCCAGATGGCGGTGGAAGCGATCTTTTCACGGGATTATCCGCTCATTCAGGGTTATGTGATCTGGATGGCTACGATGTATGTCGTGTTGAATCTGTTGGTCGATGTATGGACCCATCTGCGAGACCCGCGGATCCGATTGGATGTGGATGTATGATGAGGACATTCCGGCTTACGTTGTCGCAGCATCGTTGGTTCGCCGTGGTGCTCGCGTTGACGGCGTGTTGGATCGTGCTCGCCATGATCGCCCCCCTGTTTGCGCCGCATGATCCGCTGGCCACCAACTTTGGCATGGTGCTGCAACCCGCCAGCCCCGAGTATCCGCTCGGGACCGACCAATTGGGACGATGCATTCTGTCCCGTATCCTGTATGGGGCACGCACGTCGCTGCTGCTGACCTTCATGATGATCGGCATCGTGTTCGGGATCGGCGTAGGCATCGGCATCATTGCCGGTTATGCGCGCGGCATCGTGGATTCGCTGTTGATGCGGCTGGCCGATACGATGATGGCTTTTCCCGGAATCATTTTCGCCATCGCCGTCGTCGGCATGTTGGGTCCGGGTCTGCTTCATACGGTCATCGCGCTGTCGGTGGTCTGGTGGGCCAAATATGCGCGCATGGCGAGAAGTTTGGTCATATCGCTGCGACAAAAGGAATATGTCGCCGCCGCCGCTTTCAGCGGGGCGCGTCGTACCCGAATCGTTTGGGGCACCGTTCTGCCGAACATGCTGTCACCGTTAATCGTGATGGCCATGATGGATGTGGGCGGCATGATGCTCTCCATATCCGGCTTGTCCTTCCTGGGGCTTGGAGCGCAGCCGCCGGAACCGGAGTGGGGAGCCATGCTGAACGAAGGCCGGAGATACCTGCAGACGGCCCCATGGCTATTGCTGTATCCGGGCCTGGCGATATTTTGTACGGTCATGATTTTTAATTTGTTGGGCGACAGCCTCAGGGATGTGCTGGACCCTCGAAAAAACGCAGCTTGACTGGAGGATATAGAAGTGAAAACAACCCGTTTAAAAGCAGTACTGCTTACGTTCGCGTCATTTTTTATTGTATTTGCCCTCACGGCATGCGGAAGTACCAATTCATCCAGCAGGACTGGTACCGGTGGGAAAGAAACAAGCTCGGCAACGAGTGCATCCGCTGTGCCGTCGCATTTGAACGTGGCTCTGTTCTGGCTCGGCACCAATCTGGACCCGGCGGTGGAATGGAACGGCTGGACGCTGACACGTGCGGCGATCGGCGAGACGTTGGTCCAGTTTGACGAGAACATGCAGCTTGTGCCCAAAATCGCCGAATCGTGGGAACAAGTCGATGACACCACATGGAAGTTCCAGATTCGCGATGGCGTTACGTTCCATAATGGCAACAAAGTCACGGCAGATGCTGTGAAAAAATCGATTGAGCGTGCCTTGGAGCTGAACGAAAGAGGGCTGTCCACACTGCCGATCGAATCCATGAAGGCGGAAGGGCAAGATTTGACGATCCAAACGACGGAACCTTACGCTTCCCTGCTCGGAAACATTGCGGAACCGCTGTTTGTCATCGTGGACACCAGCGCAGATACATCGAAATTCGAGAGCCAGCCGGTTGCAACGGGTCCGTTCATGGTAACCTCGTATACCCCGGATCAAGAAATTCAGGTGAAAAAGTATGACGGGTATTGGGACGGTGCTCCCGAAACGGATACGATCACGTTCAAATACATTAAGGATGACAGCACGCGAGCACTGGCCTTGCAGTCGGGCGAAATCGACGTGGCGAGCAACGTTGGGCGCAGCAGCCTCTCTTTGTTCGAGGACAAGGGCCAGTATGCCATCGACGAAATTCCAAGCTTGCGCACGCAGTTTGTCTGGTTCAATACAACGCATAAGCTGCTTGAGAATGCCAACGTTCGCCGTGCCATCTCGTATGGCATCGACCGCGAAATGTATGCCGGTACGCTGATCGGCGGCCAGGCGGCAAAAGGACCGTTTACTTCCGCGCTCCCGTTCGGATACGACAAACTCAAAGGGTACGACTATGAACCGGAACAGGCCAAGCAGCTGCTGGACGAAGCGGGATTCAAGGACACGGATGGCGACGGCATTCGGGAGAAGGACGGCCAGAAGCTGAAGCTTCAGATGATCCTCAACTCTGCGTACGAGTCGGATGCGACCGTTGCGGCTGCGATGCAGTCCCAGCTCAAGGAGATCGGAGTAAACCTGGAGCTGGCCTCTTACGAGGATTTGACCGACCATCAGAGGAGCGGTAACTACGATCTGGCGCTGACCAGCATTAATACGGGCATTACGGGCGACCCCCAGTACATCCTCGATTTCTATTTCAAAACGGGGGCGGAATGGAACGTTGGCGGATACAGCAATCCGAAGCTGGACGAAATCATCGACCGCCTGCATTCCGAGTTCGACGTCGAAAAAAGATATGAACTGGCCGCAGAGGCGCAGCAAATCATTCTGGACGATGCCGCTTATATGTTCATTACGTATACGCCGATCAACATTGTCAGCAAAAATACCGTTCAGGGTGCAACCATGTATCCGATCGACTTTTATTTGCTGGATCGCAACATCAAGGTGGAGCAGCAATGACCCCGTTGCTTCAGGTACATGATCTGCATGTGGCTTACGGGAAGGAACAAGCTGCGTTGAAGCACCTTTCATTCGAAATGCATGCCGGCGAAGTGCTGGGCATCGTCGGCGAGAGCGGCAGCGGGAAATCGACGCTGCTGCGGGCTCTGCTCGGCATGCTGCCCAGCAGAGGGACATATGCGGGAGGCGACATCTTGTTTCAGGGCCAATCCGTGATCGGCCTTGCCCCAAAAGACTGGAGCAGGATTCGCGGCAAAAGGATCGCCATGGTATTTCAGGACAGCGGGTCCCACCTGAATCCGATCCGCAAAATTGGCAGCCAATACGAGGAAGCGATCCGCACGCATATAAAAGTAACGCGCAAATCGGCCCAGCGTATGGCCGTGGATACGTTGTCCGGCATGGGACTGGCTGACCCTGAGCGCGTCATGAAGTCTTATCCAAACCAACTTAGCGGGGGCATGAAGCAACGGGTGGCCATTGCCATGGCCGTGACGATGGAGCCGGAGCTGCTGCTTGCGGACGAACCGACCAGCGCGCTCGACGTATCGACCCAAGCCGAGGTGATGAAGCGGCTGCGCGAACTCAGCGACCATAGAGGAACCGGTGTCATCCTGGTTACCCATAACATTGCCGTTGCAGCGCACATGGCCGACCGAATCGGTGTCATGCAGAGCGGAGAGATGGTTGAATACGGGCGGACCGCCGACATCATCACGTCGCCGCAGGCTCCGTACACCCGCAAACTGCTGAACGCCGTGCCCGAATTGGAGGAACATAGAGGATGAGTGGTCATGAAGCGCCTATTTTGGAACTTACGGAACTGAACAAATGCTACGCAGCGCCTGGACATGGTTCCGTGCAGGCACTATGCAACGTTAATCTGCAATTATATCCGGGCGAATGTCTGGGGATCGTAGGCGAAAGCGGCAGCGGAAAAAGCACGTTGGCCAGGTGTATCACACATTTGGAGAAAGTGACGTCCGGACAAATGTTTTATCGGGGGAAGGATATAACGCAGCTCAAAGGAGAACCATTGCGACAGCTGTATAAACAGGTTCAGATGGTCTTTCAGGAACCTTCGTCCATCTTCAATCCGCGGACGAGCATCGGCAAATTCGTGCGGGAGCCTCTCCTGAATTACAAAATGATGCGCCGTGCCGAGGCGGAAACGGCCGTGCTGCGCCTGCTTGAGCGCGTCGGTTTGCCCGCTGAAGCAGCGGATAAGTATCCGCATGAGCTAAGCGGGGGCGAGCAGCAGCGGGCGGTCATAGCCCGGGCGATCGGCGTGCAGCCGGACATCATTCTGTTCGATGAAGCTACTTCCGCTTTGGACGCCCCGATCCAGCAGCAAATGTTGGACCTGCTCGTCCAGCTCCGCCGGGAAACCGGCGTATCCTGCATGTTCATTTCGCATGACCTTGCCGTAGTGCAGAAAGTAAGCGACAGGGTTGCGGTAATGAACAAGGGCGAGATCGTGGAAGTGTTGGAGAGCGCTAAGTTAACCACGGCTGCACGGCATCCGTATACCCGTAGTCTGATGGCATCCGTTTTGTCCGTCAGGAAAATCAGGAATGAAATAAGGGGAAACAAAGAAGTCATATAAAAAACCAAGACTTCCCGAGTGATGTTCTGCCCGGGGAGTCTTGGTTTTTGTTTTGCCGGTTATAACCCGTTTCATCTGTTTCAGGAGGTTAATCTGCAGGCGATGACTGCTTTGAGGCCAAATTAGTGCTGGCTCGCAGGTGTGGGGAGCTGGATGGTCATCTCCATGCCCTCGATGAATTGGCGTTCTTTCACTTTTTCGTTGAAGTCATCTTCAATGATGAACGGCCGTACGACGAGGTAACGGGTACCCCCGGGAGTTGTGCCATACAAGCGATCGCTGTCCAGCCGGTTATCGGTATACAACCCTTCGCCGCTCAAGGCGGGAAGCTGTCGCCCCTGATCGTCAAATAGGGCAATGCCTACCTTCCTGAGTTTTTCCTCTTCCTTAAGAGTCAAGCTCTTCTTGCCATTCACCAGAATGGACGTGGAGATACGGGTCGTAATCGGCGTGATGTGGATGTTCGATACGGAAGCGGTAAACTGATCGTTGGAGGCGTGGGCCGCATCCGGCTTGAAATCGACAATGTCTTCCGTTGACTTGGTGAAAGGAACGTCCAGTTTGAATTCATGGTCGATACCCTCCAAGGAAATCGAGACTTCTGCGTTAAAGTGGTCGGGCAGAGAGGCACCCTGGCCTGCTTTTTCGAACACATTTTCGAAGACGAGTACGTCAGGCTCAGTCTCTCCTGCAGAGGAGTAGAACAAACCGCCTGTTTGTTGGTAGCCATCGACTTCAAAAAAGACATTGCTGATTCCGCTGCTTAAAGGAATGATATCTTCGCCGGTATCGTACTTCCCATCCTTGAGATTGGGAGCGTTGACCCGTACCAAAAAGGCTGCGCGCGTTCCGTCATACACCGTTTCGAAGACATCCAGCTTGACATCCTGATAAGAAACGGTGCTGTTTGTTTGGGATACCAGCCCGTCTTTTCCAGCTTGTTGCAGTCCGATATCTGCCTGAATGGTGCTGAACAGGCTGCCGACCAAAGGGATTTTTTTGATCGAGTCGGCCATGGCCGGCGATACAAAACCTGAAGCAAATACGGTAACGGCAGCTAAACTGCTGGCCATGGCAATGAACCCTGCGCGGCGCAGCCGGGAGCGTTTCCGGGCACGCGGCTGCGTCTCAATCTCCGGTTGAGTATGTGCATGCGCTGCCGGCAATGAAGCAAGGGTCTCATCGATGCGGCTGCGGACGAGCTCCGATATTTCCGGTTTATTCTCGCCTGTCTCACGTAGTAATTGTTCAATATTAGATGGTTTCAACATTTAATTTTCCCTCCCGAAACAATTTGAATTTACGGTACAACTCATTTCTGGCACGCTGCAGGCGCATTTTAACCGCGCTTTCGGAAATGTTCAGCGTATCCGCGATCTGCTTGGTGGTAAGGTCTTCAAAGTAATGAAGCACAACGACGATCCGCTTTTGTTCATCGAGCCGGTCAACGGCTTCTCTCAAATCCACATGATCGTAATCATGACCGTGATCGGGATTCTCGGGAACTTCTGCATACGATATGGATCGTGATCGACGGGACAATAGGGTGTTGCATTCGTTGATGAGGATGCGGAAGATCCATGTTTTGAAATATTTCGGCTCCCGAAGCGTATGCATGGCCTTGTAAGCCTTCAGTATCGTTTCCTGGACCGCGTCGGCGACATCCTCTTCTTGGCGAAGCATGCTTTTGGCGGTGTTGTACAATGAATGTTCCATATGTCTGATAAGGCTGACGAACGCCTCTCGATTTCCTTGGATGGCTTGTGGAACAAGTTGGGCCCAATCCACAGCGATCACTCCTTTCTGAATGAGCGTGCTATATAAACCGCACTAATCCATCACACAAGGCCACTGCGAGTGCAGTACCATCTTCCGATCGCTGTTATCCCCGGATTTTTTGACTCCCCTTTTTCAAGGGAAAATCCGGTGAACAGCCTATGCTTTCGAAGCAGCTTTCTTTCAGAAAGCTCTTAGACCGCTCCGCTTCTTCAGATTGGTTCTGCCTCTCCGTTAACGTGTGTATGTTTTTTTGCGATTTATATATATTTTTTTAATTTTGATACATTAGTTAGACCTGCGTGAGGCATGACACGGTCACAATTATTTTGGTGTACATGAAATATGGACGCTAATTCAGGGGCGAAACCCTGATGGAAACACAAATTGGAGAGTGGCATGGAGGTAAGGAAAGACACCGCTAGAGCAGCGTGAAGGAGAGGTATACACAAAAAAACGGATACGCAAAGTGCGTACCCGGTAAATCTTTGGACAAGTATAGTTGGATGGATCCATTCGATCCGGCCAATCCTTATGCCATATTCCAATTTTCGCCGTTCAGGTATTTCTCGGTGAGAATGGACAGCATCTGAATGCCGACTTCGTTGTGCCCGCCTTCGGGAATGATGATGTCCGCATACTTTTTGGATGGCTCGATAAATGCGTCATGCATCGGTTTGACCGTTTCGAGGTACTGTTTGTACACCGATTGGATCGTGCGCCCGCGTTCCTCGATGTCTCGGAGCACTCTGCGCAAAATCCGCACATCGGAATCGGTATCGACGAATACTTTGATATCCATCAGGCTGCGAAGCTGCTCGTCGATCAACACATGCAGACCTTCCACGATGACGATGTGGTTGGGCTCCAGCTCTACCGTTTCATCGGCGGAGCGATTGTCCAAGGTGAAGTCGTACACCGGCGCGTAAGCCGTCTGTCCGTTTTTCAAAAGGGTAAGATGTTCGATCAACAGATCATTGTCAAAAGCGAAGGGATGATCGTAATTGGTCAATCTGCGCTGCTCGGGCGTGAGGTGGGACTGGTCTTTGTAATAATTGTCCTGGGAGATAAACGTCACTTTGCCTGACCCCAGACGTTGAATGACGGAGCGGGCCACCGTCGTTTTGCCGGAACCGGTCCCTCCGGCGATACCTATAATAAGCATGGTCGTTCCATTAACCTCCTAAAAGTGGCTGCTTTGTCGTTTTGTATATGGAATTGAAGGCCGACTGATTCATAGCCTCTCAGTGAATGCACAATTCTTTTATTGTATCACAGTGCAGCGCATTTTTCATCTGAGCGGAGGGCGCCAGATTTGGGGAATTGCTCGCCCGAGAGTAAACCGACTAGTGCCGGGGCACCATATTCCTGATAATGGATGGTTGACAATTCCGCGCTGCGAACTATAATAAAGTTATATTCCTAACACGGACTGTTACTGGGCGAACCAGGCATGACCGAATTCGATTGCATAACCTGTAATCGCTTTCGGTCATTTTTTATTTTTTGCAGGGGGGTGAGCGTGCATGAAGGTGATCAAGAAAGTGAACAACAACGTGGCGATTGCCATTAATGACAAAAACGAAGAAGTGTTTGTGGTTGGCAAGGGAGTAGGTTTTCTGAAGACGCCATATGAGTTGACCGAAACAGATATGGTAGAAAAAATTTTCGTAGCTCCCAAAAACATCCGCATGTACGACTTGTTGAACAGCATTCCGATCGAGGATATTTACCTCGCGGAGGAAGTCATTAAGCTGGGCAGCGACATTTTGGGCAAAACGTTCAATCCCAATCTGCTGCTCACCCTGTCCGACCATATCAGTTTCGCCCTGGTTCGTACCCGTGAAGGCGTCTCCATCAAAAATCCGCTGGAATGGGAAGTGCGCACCCTGTACCCGGATGAGACCCGTGTAGGAGAAGCAGCAGTCCGATTGATTGAAGAAAAATCGGGGGTCAAGCTCCCGGCAGCCGAAACCACCTTGATCGCTTTGCATTTCGTGAATGCCCAGGTAGGTTCGGGCGAAATGAGCGATACGACCAAAATCATGACCGTGACCGGCGAGATTTTGTCCATCATCAAATACGCACTGAAAATCGACTTTCAGGAGGAGTCCATTCATTTCATGCGTTTTGCCACCCATATTCGCTACTTCATCATGCGGCAGATGAGCGGCAAGTCGCTGAAAGATGAGAATGAATCCTTGTACGAGATGGTGAAGGAGAAATTTCCGCGTGAACTGCAGTGCGTGGAGAAGATTGCGGCGTTTCTGCACAACAATTACGGCTGGACCTGTACCAATGACGAGAAATTGTATCTCATTCTTCATATCCAAAGGCTGATCTCCAATGACCAGCCCAATCCATTCGACAACTGAATGTAACCATATGGACTGTTACTGATTCGATCAGGCATGACCAAGCATAGGGGAATGACGATTCCCTGGCTTGGTCATTTTTTTTGAAATCTTCTACTACTTTGTTAAGGAGAATGGTCATGAACAACAAGGAATTGGCCCAAAACGTGCTGGAACTCGTCGGCGGCGAGCGTAACATTTCCTCTTTGACGCATTGCGCCACGCGGCTCAGATTTGTATTGAAAGAAGACGGAAAGGCAGACCTGAAGGCGCTGGACAGCCTCGAAGGCGTACTGAAAGCGCAAAATGCCGGAGGGCAGGTTCAAGTGGTCGTGGGGAACAAGGTTGACGCCGTTTACGGCGAGATTCGCAATCTTACCTCCGGCAATCTGCAAACGGAAGAAGGGGAAGCGGCACCGAAAAAGAAACAAAATCCGATCAATGCGGTGCTTGAAACGATCGCGGGTATCTTTACGCCCGTGCTTCCGGCCTTGATCGGCTGCGGTATGATCAAGTGCGTGGCTACCGTTATGGCGGCCCTTGGATGGTTTGAGGGCTCCGGCTTCCTGTCGATCATCAACATGATCGGCGACCTGATCTTCTATTTCCTGCCGTTCTTCCTGGCCGTAAGTGCGGCCCACAAATTCAAAACCAATCCGTATCTGGCCGTGGCGCTTGCCGCAGGCCTGATGCACCCGGTCATTCTTGATGCGGCGGCCAAAATTGCCGATACCGGTGTGAAAACCATTGATTTTCTCGGTATGCCGATCCTGCTCATGAAGTATTCTTCGTCTGTCATTCCCATTATTCTAGGCGTATGGATCATGAGTTACGTGTACCCGGTTGTCGACAAAGTCATTCCCAAGTTTTTGCGAGTCCTGCTGACGCCGATGATTGTGTTGTTCATCATGATCCCGCTCGAATTGATCGTGCTTGGGCCGATCGGTTCTTATATCGGTACCTGGTTGACGGATGGCATCAACTATCTGTACGCAACGGCTGGCGTGCTGGCAGGTGCGATTCTCGGGTTCTTTAAACCAATCATGGTTATGTTCGGCATGCACTATGCGATCATGCCGATTCAAATTCAACAGGTGGCAAGTCTGGGTTCTACCGTTTTGCTGCCGGCAGCGCTCGCAGGGAATCTTGCCCAAGCGGGTGCCGCATTCGCCGTGTTTGTGCTTACGAAAAACAAAACGATGAAATCAGCATCGGGCTCTGCCGGGTTTACCGCCTTGTTCGGCATTACCGAACCGGCGATCTACGGGGTCAATCTCCGTTATAAACGACCGTTCTTCGCAGGTTGCGCTGCAGCGGGAATCGTGAGCGGTTTCTACAGTATTGTGCATGCCAGTGCTAACGCGATTGCCCTGCCAGGTGTGCTGGCATTGGGGACGTACACGGCCGACAGTTACGTTTATGTCGTCATCGGCTCCATTGCGGCCGTTGTTCTTGGTTTCGTGTTTACGCTGCTGGCAGGCATCAAGGAAGATGCAGACGGGAAGACCGCTGCACGCAAAGAAAAAAATGCAGCTTCCGCGACAACGAGCGCGGTGGCGAACGAATCGCTTGCGGATTCTTCCGTCTCCGCAGCTTCGGCTGCATCCGACATGCTGATCGTGAGCCCGATGACGGGCGAGGTCAAGCCGTTGTCCGAGGTCGAGGACCAGGCATTTGCACAGGAGTTAATGGGCAAAGGCATCGCCATCGTGCCGACCGAAGGCAAAGTATATGCTCCGTTTGACGGGGTTGTTGAAGCGTTGTACAGAACCAAACATGCCATCGGGCTCAAAGCAGCGAACGGCGTAGAAATTTTGATTCATATCGGCGTGGATACGGTGAGCCTGAAAGGCAAACATTTCACATCCCATGTGGAGCAAGGGCAATCCATGCAGGCGGGCGACCTGCTGGTGGAATTCGATCCGGAAGGCATCAAAGCCGATGGATACAATACGATTACGTCCATCGTCGTGACCAACATGCAGCAATTCGGCGACGTGCTCACGGCGTCGGACAGCGGTTCGATCAAGGAAAGCGAAGCGCTGCTCAAATTGATTCCGTAATCGTAATCCAACCACAATCGTGGCGGATGCGTTGGGCCAATGGGAGCGCGGCTCCTTTTTGCCCCTTTTATCACACTCAAGGAGGAAAACAACATGACACAATCTTTATTCCCGGAAGGATTTTTATGGGGAGGCGCACTTTCGGCATGTCAGGCAGAGGGAGCTTACAACGTGGATGGCAAAAGCCTGACCATTCCCGAAGTGATGAAGTTCAATGCCAACAATGACCGCAAAGTTACCAAACAGATGAAAATTAACCGCGAGATGATCGAAGAGGCCAAAAACGACCCGGATACCGTTAAATATCCGAAACGCCGCGGCATCGACTTTTATCATACATTCCGCGAGGATATTGCCCTTTTTGCCGAAATGGGCTTCAAAGTGTTCCGTTATTCCATTGCATGGGCGCGTGTATTCCCTGGCGGAGATGATGCAGCACCAAACGAAAAGGCTTTGCAATTCTATGATCAAGTCATCGACGAGTGCCTGAAACATGGCATGGAACCGCTGATTACGATCAGCCATTTCGACATGCCGATCGTGCTGATCGACAAATTCGGCGGCTGGTATAACCGCAAGCTGGTGGACTTGTACCTCAACTACTGCGAAGTGTTGTTCAATCGTTACAAGGGGAAAGTGAAATACTGGGTAACGTTCAACGAAATCAACATGAGCGTGAAGGCCGGCGCCAAAACGCTCGGCATTATCGAATACGACAAACCGAATTACGAGGAAATGCTGTTCCAAGGGCTGCACCATCAGTTCGTGGCGGCGTCCAGAGCAACCAAACGGGCACACGAGATCGACCCGAATAACAAAATCGGCAGTATGGTGGCTTATTTCACGACCTACCCTTACACGTGCAAACCGGAGGACGCGCTCCAGATGCAAAAGGATGACCAAATGAAAAACCAGTTCTTCCTTGACGTGCTGAACCTGGGCGAATACCCGTATTTCGCCAAGACGTACTTCAAGGAAAAAGGAATCGAGCTGCAGATGGAGGATGGCGATCTGGATAGCATCCGCGCGTATACGGCCGACTTCGTGGGCATGTCCTACTACAACTCCATGATTTCCAGCAGCGACACGGAACAGTTGGAATTGACGGCAGGCAACGTGCACAGCGTGTACAAAAACCCGCATTTGCCCGAAAACGAGTGGGGCTGGCAAATCGACCCTGTGGGTCTCCGTTATACGTTGAACCTGGTATATGATCGCTACCACAAACCGGTATTCATTTTGGAGAACAGCTCCGGTTTCTACGACAAAGTGAATGAAGACGGCACGGTAAACGACCCTTACCGCATCGATTTCTTAAGCAAACATATCGAACAGATGGGCCTGGCCATTCAGGACGGCGTGGAAGTGATCGGGTATACGATGTGGGGACCGATTGACATGATCAGTTCTTCGACGTCGGAGATGAGCAAACGTTACGGTTTCATCTATGTCGATCAGGATGACTACGGCAACGGTACGATGAAGAGAACCCGCAAAGACTCCTTCTATTGGTATCAGAACGTGATCCGGACGAACGGAGCCGAGCTATAGACGCAATGAACATTCTGGGATCGGTTAAAAAAATTCCCGGCGGCCTGCTCATCGTGCCCATGATGCTGGCAGCCGTCGTCAACACGGTGTTTCCGCAGTTCTTTCAGATGGGTGACCCGACAACGGCGCTATTCACCTCGAAAGGAACGATGGTGCTCATCGGCATGATTCTGCTCGTATCGGGCACGCAATTGAACTTGCGGAAGCTCCCTGTCACGCTGAAGCGGGCAGGGGTGCACTGTCTGGCCAGAGTGCTGATCGCCTGGCTGTTCGGCTGGACATTCGTGCAATGGTTCGGCGTGGAGGGCTTTGCCGGCATTTCCGCCGTTGCGTTCATCGCCGTGTTGACCAGCTGCAATCCGGGCCTTTACCTGGCCTTGATGAATTCCTATGGAGACGATGTGGACCAGGCAGCATTCGGCATTTTGAACCTGATCGCCGTTCCGGTTATTCCGGTCATGATCCTGAATTCGGCCAGCGGCGTGGGGATCGATTACTTGAGCGTGCTGGCCACGCTGGTTCCTTTCCTGATCGGCATCCTGCTGGGCAATCTTGATGGCAATATCCAGAAGATGTTTGCTCCGGGAACGGTCATTTTGCTGCCGTTCTTGGGGACAAGCTTCGGGTCAAACATCGACCTGGGCGTTGCTTTCCGTTCGAGTCTGTCCGGGCTGCTGGTAACGCTGCTGTTATTCATCCTTTGTTTACTGCCGCTGATCATGATTGACCGTGCTTTGTTAAAGCGCCCGGGGTATGCGGCAGCAGCCACCTGCTCGGTCGCCGGATTGTCCATGGTGGTGCCTGCCATGGCCGCCGGATTTAATCCGGCTTATGCTCCGTATGTTGAATCGGCTATTGCGCAGATCGCTTTTGCGGTTATCCTGACATCCATCACCGTACCTTATATCGTGAAACGGCTGGCCGGAAAGGGAGCATCGACGGAAACGGCACATTAACCCAATAAACATGAGCATCCATTGCGGTCCATTGCCTTGCCCAGATGTGGGAGAGGAACGGTCCGCTTTTGGTTTGGTTGGACAGGGTGAGTGGGGGCAAACTGCCGCATTTAGAGCCTGGAGTATCAAATGTGTCTCATTTTTGCGATTATGGGTTGAAGGTTGTAGGACCTTTGATATAATGGCGTCGAAAGATGTCTCTTTTTGTATAGTCGTCTTTCGAAATTGGGGGAGGTGTTTTCGGTGAAAAAAACGGGCAAGTTCATTACGTCCACCGTGATCGCCACGGTAGCAGCCGTATCCATCGGTTCTGCCGTGTCGGCGCAAAGCAGTACATATGTGGGATCGTCCATCCCATCCGTGACTGGCATCGATTTGCAAAGCATGGATTTGGAGACGGCGCTGATGATGGTCCAAACCCAGCGTGCCGCATTGTTGGAACAACAGCTTAAATCGCAATTGGACGCGGTGCAGCAGCGCAACCAGCAGATTGCGCAATTGAATGAACAATTGCAGCAAGCTCAACTGCGCGGGGACCAAGCTGCGGTCCAAGCGATCAAGAGCCAGATCGATGCACTGGGCAGCTCGCAGCAAATGGACATGCTTCGCCTGCAGTCGTTGAGCAACAAGCGCAACGAGGCATTTGACGTCATGACCAATTTCATCAAAAAAATGCAGGATTCCAGATCGTCCATTATCGGCAACATGCGATAAGACAGGGAAGAGCGGGTAAGCAAAGAGCGAAGGCGGAGTTTTGACTCCAGCCTTCGCTCTTTTTTAGGTCAAGACCAATCCCGCCGACGGGTGAACAAGTCCTGCAATTCATCGGTCGACAGCTCGGTAATCCAGTTTTCGGAGCTTGTAATGATGTTGTCGCTAAGCTGCTGTTTGCTTTCCAGCATTTCGTCGATGCGCTCCTCGAGCGTGCCAAGCGAGATGAACTTGTGTACCTGAACGTCCTTGGTCTGGCCCATGCGATAGGCGCGGTCGGTGGCCTGGTTCTCGACGGCCGGGTTCCACCAGCGGTCGAAATGGAACACATGGTTGGCCGCCGTCAGGTTAAGGCCGACTCCGCCTGCCTTGATCGACAGGATGAAAACGGAAGGCTGCTGGTCCGCCGGCAGCGTCCGGGATTGGAATTGTTCGATCATGCGATCGCGCGCTTTTTTGGACGTGCCGCCGTGCAGGTAGAGCACGGGTTCCTGCAGTTCTTGCCGCAACACCCTCTGGAGCATTTCGCCCATGCCGATATATTGCGTGAAAATCAGGCAGCGCTCACCTTCCTCCCGCAGCTCCCGCACAAGCTCCATCAGCCGTTCCAGCTTGGCCGAGCGGCTGATCAGCATAGCCATGTCCTGCGGGCTGTACGTGTCGTACTCCGAGTCGGCTTCGCCTGCGGACAGCGCCTCGGGAGGCGGTTCTTTCGTAACCAGCAGCGGATGGTCGCAGAGCTGCTTGAGCTGGGTCAGGGCGGACAGGATCGCGCCTTTGCGCTTGATGCCCTCCAGCTCTTTCATTTTGTCCATCAATTCCTTGACGGATTGGTCATAGAGGGCGCTTTGTTCGCCGGTAAGATGGATATAGGTTTTCATTTCGTTTTTGTCAGGCAGATCGAGCTGGATGTTCGGGTCCTTTTTTTTGCGGCGAAGCATGAACGGTTTCACCAGCTGCTGCAGGTCCTGCATGCGGTCCTCGTCTTTATCCTTCTCGATCGCGCTGATAAAGCGGTTCTGGAACGCTCTGGCGCTGCCCAAATACCCGGGGTTGATGAAATCGTAGATCGACCACAGCTCGGCGAGCCTGTTCTCGATCGGCGTACCTGTCAGCGCAATGCGATGTTTGGCGGGAAAGCTGCGTACGGCGAGAGACTGTTTCGTCTGCGCGTTTTTGATATTCTGCGCTTCGTCCAGGCAAATGGAAGCCCAGGTATAAGACTGCAGCATTTCCTGATCCAGCGTTGCGGTGGCATAGGACGTGATGACGATATCCACTTGCTCCGTCTGGGCCCGGAATTCGTCTCCGCTGCTTCTGCGCGCCCCATAATGAAGCAGGACGTTCACGGACGGGGCAAAACGGCTGATCTCCTTCTGCCAGTTGCCCAGCACGGAGGTGGGACAGACGAGCAGGGCAGGCGCCTGTCCTGCGGAACGTGGTTCGTTTTCCTTCAGATGCAGAAGGTACGTAATGAACTGAATCGTCTTCCCAAGCCCCATGTCGTCGGCGAGACAGGTCCCAAGCCCGAATCGGCGCAGGAAGCCCAGCCAAGAGAAGCCTTCCTTCTGGTAGGAACGAAGCTCGGCGTGCAATCCGGCCGGCACCGGCAGCGAAGGAGCGCCACCCTGACCGCCGCCAAGCTGGGCAATGATGCGGTTCAAGTGTTCGTTCAGTTCCACTTCCAGATGGACGCGATCCGGCGATTCTTCAGGTTCTTCTTCCTGCTGTCCTTCACGCTGCTTGAGCTTGCGATATTCGCGCTGCTCGTTATGCAGCAGATGCAGATGCAGGATGTCCTGGAACGACAATCCCTGCTTTCGGTCCACGCCTTCCATCGCCCGCCGGATCTGTTCCAGGAGGGCGGGATCGAGCGGTACCCATTCACCGCGGAAGCGGACAAGCCGCTCGTTGCGCGCGACCAGATCGGCGAATTCCTCTTCGCTCAGGTCCGTATCGCCGATCGCAATGCGCCAGTCGAAATGAATGATGGAGTCCAGTCCAAAAAAAGACTGACCGCGTTCTTTGCCTTCTTCTTCCTTGACTTTGGCGCGAAGACGCGGCTTTTTCTTGCGGGCGGCTTCCCACCACCCCGGCAGCAGCACTTGCCAGCCCGCTTCGAGCAATCGGCCGCTCTCCACCGTCAGGAACTGCCAAGCCTCCTGGTCGCTCAGCGGTTCGCTCAACACGTCGCGGCTGCCACGTTCCGAGCGGTGGACGCGCGTTAATTGGCCGCGCAGCTGATCCAGCCAACCGGCGGAACGATCCAGGATGAAGGCCTCCCATAGCTGCGGCCATTCTCCTTCGGCGCGGCCTTGCGAGTCCAGCCTGATCGGCAGCAGCACGGAGGCGTCCAGCTTGTCCTGCAATACGAGCCGCAGCCGCCAGGCGGGGGAGTCGTCATCCGGCTCCAGCAATTGCAGCAGCGGACGGAACGGTGCCGCGTCCGCTTTCCAGCCGATGGAGACAAGCCATGCCTGTGCATCCAGGCCGGGCGCAACCTTCGGCAAGGCGCCGCCTTGAGGGAAGAGCTGCGGAAATTCGCGCCGCAGGTCGGTCGCGGTTTCCTCCGTGCCGTAGCAGTGCTGGAAAACGGAGGCGGAATATGCGGCGGCAAGGCCTTCGCCGAAGCTTTCGTCCGTTTCCTCCAGCGCTTTGGCGAGAGCGGAGCGATCCTGCGCTTTGAGGCTGGCACCATCCCAAGACCATTGCAGCCGCCCCGAGCGAAAAGCGTCGAAGCTGGGCACGAATTTGCGGTCTTCGATGGTTGCTGCCAGAACCGGGGCCAGCCTGATGAGGTGAGCGGCCTGTTCGTCCCACTGCCATTCGATGTGCAGCAGGGTGTGCATGTCGGCAAAGAACGGAATGACTTCTTCGGCGGGAAGCACGACCAGCTCAATCTCTTCGATCTGCCGGGTTTCGAGTTCGGTACCGTAGAACGAAGGGGCGTGCCAGGCAAATAAACGCTGTTTGAGCGTTTGTCCGGGCACGAATTGGTAGGTGTTCGACGCCCCGTAGAACAGGGCGTCCCCGTAACCTGTCAGAGCAACATGGACAACGATGGTTTCGGTATATGGATGAATGGCGCTCATGAGATCAATTTCCCTTTCCGAAGCTCTTCCTGCAAGGCCCGCAGCCGGCTGTTGCGAACAGCGAGTGAAGTAATGAACGCTTCCCAGCGTTCTTCCTGCTTCAATTTTTTATACAATTTGGCCAGCCGCTTGAGCAGTTTGACCGCTGCTTTGTATCCGTCCCGGTTGCGCTGCTCGATATGGCGCTCGGCAGCCTGGTGGTAGAAGGGCAGCAGCAGCTCCGGCGCCTCCTTCTCGATCGGTTCCAGCATAGCGACCCGGAAATCGAGCGGCTCAGCGCCTGTGCTTAATTGAAAGTCGATCCATCTGCGCCATTGCCCACGCTGATGCATCGCTTCTTCATAGGCCGGACGGGAATGGGGAAGCATACCGACCAAGGTATCCCACATCCGGTTTTCCTCTTCCGGCAGATGTCGAAGCGTGTCGTCCCATAGCTGCATGTATGCCTGCAGCGAATCGTTGCGGCGGCCGACCAGAAGCGGCCCAAGCTCGCCGAGCCATGCGGCTAGACGTTCCCAGCGGGAATCATTTGCGAGTACATGCAGAAAATGCATCAAATGCTCCGGCGGCATACCGAATGCGGAGTGTCCGCGACCCAGCAGCTGCCAAGCCCGTTCATCCCGTTCCAGGTGAAACAGGATCCATCCCTGCGCCAGAGCAAGAGGGAGGGATCCTGCAGCGCCTGTCTTGGCACGTTGTTCAGACCCCGAACCGTTTGCACCTCCGGGCCGAGCTCCGCCTGCCGGCGTTGAGGCACGTTGATTTTCCTGTTCTACGGCCACGAGGGTACGTAGTTCGGATTCAAGCATGGATACCCGCTTGTCCGACAGGGGAACGATCCAGTTCAACCAGAGCTGCCGATAGATCGGCGTGAAAAACAATAGGGTTTGCGTTTCGGACAACATCTGGCTGCGCAGGTATTGAACCGTCTCTTCCACCCGGCCCCAGATTCGTTCCCGCTCCGCTTCGCTTTGATTGGACAGCTCAAGCGGTCGGTTCAACTCGTTTTCCGCGTTCTGCAGCAGGGCATCGGCAGCCATTTGTGCGGCAACATTCAAATAGATGGGCATACTTGGAATTGAACCGCGTTCCGGCACGCAAAAACGCAGCAGATGCAAGTGTGCGTGCAGTGCGAACAACTGGTCCATTCCGGGGGATAACTTGGGCTTGATCGCGTAGAGCTCGTCTTGGGCTTCCTGCACGTAGGATATGCTGGGCGTTCCCGTGCCAAGCCGGACCAAACATTTGGCGAACAGGTCATGCCATGTATCGATGTGCAGCTCCGCCAGCGATGCGGCTTCTTCCTTCAGTTTCATATAGCCGTAATCGGGAGGCGTCTCCGTCCGGGGAATCACCGTGTGTCCGGCTCTTCCGCTGCTTGCCTTGCCAACCGGTTTGGAGGGATTGCGTTTCAAAACCGTGCTTGTATGCGCATTGGCTATGGCCTGAACGGGGCGGCCAAGCTGTTCGGCCCAACTCATCATGATTGCAGCGATGTGCCTGCAGCCCGAAGCTGCCGGACAGGTACATTGACTTTCCGATAACGCGTAGGGGTTCAGCGTGGCTTCTTCGTGTTCGTCCGAACCTTGAACGGTGGCCGAGACGTTGCCTTGTTCGCTATAATGCAACGCAGCGACGCGTTTTTGTTTATAATATTGGAAGCCGCGCATGAGGGTCAGGCTGTCATACTGGTCGGCCACCTGGGCGATCAGCTGCTGCCACTGCGCGTCAGTCATGTTCATGTCATTCGATATGTTCATCATTCCATCTCCTGGCTACGTCATGCTCTATAACCATCATATCAGTTATGGACTGCCTCGTGCATGAATTCTGCGAATAGTTTCCGTTTCGATGCAGCGCCGACGACATGCAGCCAGAATATAACTACGGGAGCGAGCTTATGAAACTGTTAACGTTAAACGCCCACGCATGGGTAGAAGAAGACCAGATGAACAAAATCGGCGGACTGGCCCGGTTCATTAACGAAAACCGGTTCGATATCGTCGCCTTGCAGGAGGTTAACCAAACCGCGCAGGAGCAGCCGCTATCAGCAGAGGAGCTGGACCGCTATGTTGTTGCCGAACCCGGTACGGTCATTAAAAAGGATAATTACGCCCACGTCCTGCTTGGGCAGCTGGATACGCCCTACTATTGGACATGGATTCCGACCCATGCCAGCTTCGGCAAATTTGATGAAGGACTGGCCATTTTGAGCCGGACGCCGATCAAGGCGGCGTTTGGAGAGTATGCTTCGCATCTTCAGGATTACTACAATTACCGGACTCGCAAAATCGTTGGGGTGCAAACGGTCGTTGAAGGACAGGCAACCTGGTTTGTGAACGGTCACTTCAATTGGTGGAACGACGAGCTGGAGCCGTTTAAAGAGCAGTGGGATCTCACCGAGGAAAAGCTGGCCCCTTACAAAGAACAGCCGTTATACATTATGGGCGATTTCAACAATGTGGCGGAGGTTCGTGGCCAGGGTTACGATTACATGGTGGAAAAGGGCTGGAATGACCTGTACGCGACAGCCCTCAGCAAAGATGAGGGAGCAACAGTAGTCAAAGCCATTGCCGGTTGGTCGGACAACAGCCGTCCTCTGCGCATTGATTACATTTGGTCCGCGCATCCGGTTCAGGCCCAATCTTCAACGGTTGTGCTGAACGGAACGAACGGTCCGGTTGTATCGGATCATTATGGCGTGGCGGTGGAGATTTAGAATCGCTCAAAGGTTCGTGTGGATAGGCCCAACAAAGGCCGCCCGTCGTAGTTTTCTTCGAAATCTACGGCAGGGCGGCCTTTTGCATCATTATGTCCTGTCTATGTATCGATCTTAAGGGTGACTTAGCGTTCTTTCTATTCCAAGGCCAGCATCTGGTGCACGAATTTTTTCAGATCGGCGCTCGTCTGGCTGAGCTGTTCGATGCTTACCATGAACTCCGCGACCAATTGGGCTTGATCCACCGTGGCAGTCGTAATCTGGCTGATCTCCTGCTCCATATGTTTCATGGACTCGCGAACGTTGCCCAAAGAGGATTCAATGTCTGCAGCAGCTTGCTTCGTGTGATCCGACAGCTTGCGAACTTCGCTGGCCACCACGCCGAACCCGCTTCCCAAATCGCCTACCCGTGCCGCCTCAATCATGGCGTTAAGTCCCAGCAGGTTCGTTTGTTCCGATACTTCGCGAATCACCGAAGTGACTTTGGTCACGCTTACCGAGTTTTCCACCGCCTGTTTCGAGTTGCGCAAAATCTCCTCCGATGTGGCAGACAGCTCCTCGGAATGCGCAGCAACCTGCTGAATGCCGCCGAGCAGCGCGTTGATCGTGGATTCGTTCTCGTTGATCAGGTTTTCCAAGGTAAGATGATTGTCCAGAGAATAGTTCACGCCCAGAATGCCGACAACCTCGTCGTTTTCCTTGATCGGAATCAGAATGGAGTCGAAGGGTCTTCCCTGCAGGTCGCCAGGCATGCGAACAATGGTACGAGAGTCTTTGTTGGCAAGCATCTTGAAGTTTTTGTAATCGTCATGAAGCTCGTCCCCGACTTTTACACCGATCTCCAGGCTTTTGGCTTCGGAGAAATAGAGCACTTTCTCATGGTCATTAATGGATATCGATACGTCGTCGCGAAACATTTGCTGCACAAAAGGCATGGCATTCACCAAAGATTCTAGCGTATTCATGGTTCATCGTTCCTTTCCAATGCAAATGGCTTGAATTAAAATGGGGGGATTCCCCAGTTAAATCGTGGAAATTTCCACCTACTATCTATATCGGCAGTTGTTGTCGGAAACTAAACCGTTGTTTGAAGGTTTTGCGGACATCCCCTTCTGCGGCTGAACTAGACGAAACGTTGAATCGGGAAGCAGGGAACGGATGGTTTTTCGGCAGGTGGTTTCATCAACCAACCATGCCTCGATGGACGATCTTTCCTGTCCGACCGGAATGTAAACGCAACCAAAAAACTTGTGGCGTCCCATGAGGCCGTCGGGTATACTGTGGCTATGATCTGTCGTTCATCAGAAAAAGGGAAAGGCGGGTCCTGCATTGAGAAATGGTATTTCTTATGGAGGTTAAGCGCTAAACCTAGCTTTATATGAAGTTCATTATGGCTTTTGCTGCATGTTGGCATGATTTCAGCGAGAGAGGGATGTATATCTATGACGATCTATTTCAATGAACCGCAGAGCATGTACCACCGATTCGGGGATGACCCCGAACACGTACTGAAGGTGCTGGCCGAGCGTTACATCGGGGCTAATCCGCAAGCGGATTTCGTGTATCGAAAGTTTCAGAAATCCGGTATTTTGCAGAATGATCAAGGGCTCTATGATCTGAATCTGGGGGAACGCTTCCCCGATGCGAAGCAAGGACAGGTTTCTTATGCCGCTGCGCTGGTCTGGGGGGATGAGGATCGGAATTTGGACGTGCTGGTAAGCTGTTACGGTCCGGTTCGTTTCTGGTTCAACGGTCTATTAACCTATCGTTCCACGGTCATCGATGAAATCAAGCCTGATGCAACCGTGAAGCTATCCTTGGATATCAAGCCAGGCTGGAACATGCTGCTGCTGGAACTGAAAAATACGGCTGCCGGATTCGGCTGCCGATTCGGCTCCGACGAAGGCAAGGTCCGCATCCTGAACGTGCTGGCTCCGTTTCGGGGGAGAAAAGGTAGCGCGGGCTGGGTATATTCCGAACCGATCTGCCCGGATCACGTTCCCGCAGGCATTGGCGACCTCCTCGGCGAGGAGGGTCCGGACTTGCTTGGCGACGAGGCGGCCTGCGGTCTGAATTGGCTGCCAGAAACGCGGTGGTCCCCCGAGCGGCAGAACCTGCCTGTGCCGGAGCGTTTATTCGGGCGGCTCCCGGGCCGGCGGGTGTACGGCTGGACCCGAATTCAGGCGGGCAGCCCCGCGGGGATTCCCGTTCGCCTGTCAGGCCATGCGTCGGGACCGCTCCGTATTTGGCTGGAGGGCAAACTAGCGGCAGCACTGCCTGAGGCGGGTTCGTTCGACGTGGAGATCGAAGCGGGACCCGGAACGGGCGATTTGCTGGTTTGCAGCGAATGCCCCGCGGCCGGTGAGCCATGGCAGTTTCATGTGGGCGCAGCCATCGGCGCGGAGCCGGCTGCCCACGTGCTCCCGTGGCGGGTTCATGGCGCGGAAGGCGAAACATGGCTGTATGCAGGACCTTTCGAAGCCGATGCGGAACCTGATGCGACAGAAATGTGCCGTATGGATCGGATTTTTGCGGTGCAGGGCAATGGCGCAGATCACGAACCGGAGCATACGTATTGGCGGCTGGATGGACCCGAGGCATGGGTGCGTCCTTATTACGAGAACGCGATGCTGAGCAACAAGTGGACCGTCGGTTCCGTTACCAATTACGGACGCTGGGATTATCCGCTCGGCGTAACCGTATATGGTTTGCTGCAGACGGGACGTTACCTGGACAGGCCGGATATGATCCGTTACGCAGCAGAGCATGTGCAGGCGTGTACGACCATGTACGAGTACTCGCTGTGGGACCGGAAGCAGTATGGCTTTCCGGCCATCAACCAACAGCTCGTCATGATGAAAATGCTGGATAATTGCGGTTCGTTCGGTTCTGCCATGCTGGAAGCGTACGGCGAGTGCCGGGAGCAGACCTTTTTGCCCATCGCGGACACGATCGCGGACTTTATGCTCAACAAACTGGAACGGCGCGATGATGGAGCCTTTTACCGGAAATGCCCGGGCGAATATTCGGAAAATACGATGTGGGCGGATGACCTGTACATGAGCACGCCGTTCCTTGTCCGTTATGCACGCCTGAAAGGCGACCCGGCTGCGCTCGACGAAGCGGCGAAACAATTTTTGCTTTTCCGCAAATACCTGTTTATGGCCGATCAGAAGATCATGTCGCACGTTTATGACTTCAAGTATGGACAGGCCACGCGCATTCCGTGGGGACGCGGCAACGGCTGGACGCTGTTCTCGCTGTCCGAGGTGCTTGCCGCGCTGCCGGAGCAGCATGCGGACAGACCGGCATTGATCGCGTTTTTCAACGAATTATGCGAAGGATATGCTGCCCTTCAGGCGGAGAGCGGATTATGGCACCAGGTGCTGAACGACCCGGATACCTACGAAGAGGCCTCGTGCACGGCGATGTTTGCATACGGGTTCGCCCGGGGAGTGCGCTTTGGCTGGCTTAAGAAGCCGGAAGTGTATGCCGAAGCTTCGCGAAAGGCATGGCAGGGATTGACCCGTGTGGCCATCGACCGTCAAGGAAACGTGCATGGCGTATGCAGCGGATCGAGATATGCGTTTACCTCGGAATACTATGACAAGGACTTGTTGACGGTGACCAATGATAACCATGGCATCGGCATCATGATGCTGGCAGGCACCGAGGTAGCGCGTATGCAGGAGCATTTGGAACAACGCCAATCGCCAGCAGTTGTCCGGTCATCCTGAATACCGCAAAAGGAAAAGGCCGAGAAGGTGACATATGCGTAACGCCGCCGGGAGTGCATGCTCTCGGTGGATTTTTAGATCAGAAAGATCGATATTCCCCCAACCCCTTACTTTTTTGACAGGATGGCTTACTTTTGTTTATGTTCCGCCTGAAGAACTCCCGGTACAATATATTTGTAAGCGATTACACGTTAAAAAAGGGGAGGAAATTCATCAATGCTGCATATGAAAAAGTGGGTAACCCTGTGCTGCCTGACCCTGTTATTATTCGCTACAGCCTGTTCGGGAGGAACCTCCAGCCCTGCGGCGTCGTCCGATGGCGGGAAGCAGGGGGAGTCTTCCGGCAATATCGAGCTTCGCATGACGTGGTGGGGGTCGCAGACGCGGCATGATCTGACCACCAAAGTCATCAAGCTGTTTGAAGAAAAACATCCCGGCATCACGATCAAGCCGGAGTACTCCGGCTGGGACGGATATATGGATAAGCTGACCACTCAGGTCGCCGGCTCCAACGCGCCGGACATCGTGCAGATGGACTACGCGTTCCTGACCGATTTTGCCCGGCGAGGGGCCTTGCTGGACTTGACTCCGTATGCAGACAGCAAGGAGCTTCGCACGGAAGACCATGACGAGAGCATGATCAAGGCCGGAACGATTGACGATAAATTGTACGCCATCACGCTCGGCGTGAATGCGCCTGGCGTCATCTATGATGCAACGCTGTTCAAGGAGCTGGGCATCGAGGAACCGCAGGAAAGCTGGACATGGTCCGACTTCAGCAAAATTGCCGCCAGCATCGCCGCGGCCAAGGGCGAAGGCTTCTACGGTTCGGCGGATATTTCGGGCGCGACGAACATGTTTGAAGTGTTCATTCGCCAGACGGGCAAAGGGCTGTTCGACGGGGGCACGCTGACGGCAACCAGCGAAGAGCTGCAGCAGTGGTTCGACATGTGGGGAGCGCTCCGTGCCAATGGCGGCGCAACGCCGGCCGAGGTGACGGCATCCACGACCAACGCCACGGAGACGCGTCCGATCTCGCTCGGAACGGCCGCCATGGACTTTGCCTGGTCCAATCAATTGCTGACATTCCAGCAGGTGAACAAAAACCAGGATCATACGCTGGGAATCCAGGTCATTCCGCATTCCGAAGGCGAGAAACAGATCGGCGAATACCTGAAACCGGGTCAGTTCATATCCGGGTATGCCAAAACGAAGCATCCCAAAGAGGTGGCGATGTTCATCGACTTCATGGTGAACGATCCGGAGGCGACCGCCATCCTGGGATCGGAGCGCGGCGTGCCGGTGAACTCCAACATTCGCGAGCAGTTGAAGCCCAATCTTTCCGAAGGGGAGCAGACCATTTTCCAATTCATCGACGTTGTATCTCAGCATTCCAGCGAGATTGACCCGCCGTATCCGCAAGGGTTCTCCGAAGTGGATGCCAGCTTCAAAACGGCGAGCGAACAGATCGCATTCGACCAGGGAAGCATGCCGGACGTCATTGCGCAATTCATCGAAGGCGCCAAGGCTGCGCTGGGTTCAAGCCAATAACAGTCTGCACGTATCCGGAATCCAATGAGCGGGAGGAAATGACATGAGTACAACGCAGGTCAGCCATGCGACAACCGAACGCGTGGCTGCCCGGGCCGCGAAACGGAGATATGCCCATAACCGGGCAGCTCTCCTGTTCCTCGCCCCGTGGCTGGTAGGTTTGCTGCTGCTGACGCTTGGACCGATGATTGCTTCGTTATATATTTCGTTTACCGACTACAGCATCCTGACCTCGCCTGTATGGGTCGGCCTGGAGAACTACGTTACGATGTTTACGTCGGATAAGTTGTTTGGTCAATCGCTGAAAGTCACCTTTACCTATGTGGCCGTCTCCGTGCCGATCAAACTGATTTTTGCGCTGATGGTGGCGCTCCTGCTGAACAAGGGCATTCGTGGGCTGGGCCTCTATCGAACCGTTTATTACATTCCGACCTTGCTTGGCGGCAGCGTGGCGATTGCCATGCTGTGGCGCAAAATGCTGGGCGGCGACGGCCTGCTGAACGGGCTGCTCGCCATGATCGGCATCAAGGCCCCCGATTGGGTGGCGAACCCGAAGTATGCCCTGTATTCCATCGTGCTGCTGTCCGTGTGGCAGTTCGGCTCGTCGATGATCATTTTTCTGGCTGGACTGAAACAAATTCCGCCCGAGTACGAGGAGGCATCGGCGGTGGACGGCGCAGGCCCTGTACGCCGGTTTTTCAACATCACCTTGCCGATTTTGTCCCCGGTCATTTTTTTCAATCTGGTCATGCAGCTGATCACCTCCTTTCAGTCGTTCACGCAGGCTTTTGTCATCAGTAACGGAAGCGGAGGACCGGTCAATTCCACGCTGATGTATTCCCTGTATTTGTACAAGAAGGGTTTTTCGTTCTTCCAAATGGGTTACGCCTCTGCCATGGCGTGGATTCTCGTTATTCTGATCGGCGTGTTTACTTTGCTCGTGTTCCGCAGCAGCCGCCTGTGGGTGCACTATGAGGATGGTGGAAAATCATGATTGGACAACGCAGCTCTACCGCATGGGTCGTTGCAAAGCACGTAATGATCTCGGCGATCGCCTTTGTCATGCTGTACCCGGTGCTATGGATGTTAGGCAGTTCGTTTAAACCAGGGCACATGATATTCACGGAAACGTGGTTCTGGCCGAAGGAATGGAACTTTAGCAATTACGTGAGCGGCTGGACGGGAATTCAGGGCAATCCGTTTTCCCGCTTCCTGACCAACTCCGTCGTACTGTCGCTGGGCGCCGTGCTGGGCAACGTAATCTCCTGCTCGATGGCTGCTTATGCCTTTGCCAGACTGGATTTCCGCTTCAAGGCGGTGTGCTTCGGGCTGATGCTGATGACGATCATGCTGCCGCATCACGTGACGCTGATCCCGCAGTATATCTTGTTCAACCATCTGGAATGGATCAATACGTACCTGCCGCTCGTCGTACCGAAATGGCTTGCCACGGACGCGTTCTTTATTTTCCTGATGGTGCAGTTTTTCCGCGGGCTGCCCAAGGAGCTTGACGAAGCGGCCACGATCGACGGCTGCGGTCCGGTTCGCATTTATACCAAGGTGATTCTGCCGCTTGCGTTCCCGGCGCTCGTCACCACGATGATCTTTACCTTTTTGTGGACATGGGACGATTTCTTCAGCCAGCTGATCTATTTAAGCGACGTCAGCAAATACACGGTGCCGCTCGGTCTGCGCCTGTTCTTGGATTCCAGCTCCCAATCGGATTGGGGACCGATGTTTGCGATGTCCGTGCTGTCTCTGCTGCCATGCTTTATCGTCTTCATCGTCTGCCAGAAATACTTCGTGGAAGGCATCGCGACCTCCGGGCTCAAAGGGTAATTCCAAGACGAAGGTAGGGACTTTAGCATGAGGAAACGAAGCGTATCCTTGTTTATCCGCCATAGGCTGCAGCAAAGCAAGCTCACCACTTTGATGGTGACTTGCTTTATTGCATTTAATCTGCTGCTTGTGTCGGTGATCGTATGGCTGTCCTATCAGTCGTTCTCCAAAGTGACGTTCACCGAGATCAGCAATGCGCGCCTGGCGCTTCTCAACGAAAGCACGCGCCGAGGCTTCGATTTCATCACGAACGTAACGGGCACCGCATATTCCCTGGCAAGCAACCGGGAGCTGTCCAGCCTGCTGGAAACGGCAGGCACGGGCAGGCTGACGCAGATTCATCAAAGGCGCGAGGTCGCCAAAATACTGGAGCACACCGTAGTCGTGAGCGAGGGGATCACCTCGGTGGAGCTGTACACCGATGCGTTCAACGGCGTAGCCGTGACGATGGCCGATCGCATTTACCCCGTCGATACGGTAGCGGCCGATTCGTGGTACGGCGCGCTGGAAAACGCGGATGCCGCCTGGGTCCCGCTCAGGGAGAACGGATCGGGGCATTCGCTCGTCGGATACGCCCAGCGCATATTCGACAGTCATGGCGGCACGGTAGCTTATGTACTGATCCGGTTAAGCCGGGAGGACATCGTTCGGCGTTTTGCCGATCTGCCGCTCGTATTGGACGGACAGGTCCTGCTCGTGGATACGTCGGGGAGCGTCATCATGCAAATGGGCGAAAACGGAGCGGATGGCACGGCCTTCGGCAATGGCGACTCGTCAAGCGCGGAAACAGCGACGGTGGGGGATGCTGCGCCTTGGGTGGATCAAGCCTGGCTTGAGGAACATGCAGCGCATGCAGGGGACGGCTTTGAGGTGGCGTCTGCCCCGGGCGGCTCGCAGCTCGTGCTCTATTCCCGGCCTGCCATGCTGCAGTGGCGCTTGGTGCAGATCATTCCCGTGCACATGTTATTAACCCCTGTCCGTGCGGCGGGTTGGCAGGTGCTGGGGGTAGCCGTCATAGGGTTACTGTGTTCGGCCGTGTTGGCCTGGTTGTTCGTTCGCGGCATCGTGCGGCCTCTGCGGCAGTTGATTAAACGCATGCGGCAGCTGGAGCGCGGGAACTTCGACACGCGCGTCGAACTTTCCTTTACCGAGGAGTACGCCCATCTGGCCTACGGGTTCAACCACATGGCCTCCCGGTTGACGGATCTGATGGACCAGGTCCGCGAAGAGAGCCGAGCGAAGCGGGAGGCCCAAACGAGCCTGCTGGAGGCGCAGATCAAACCGCATTTTCTCTACAACACGCTCGACATGATCCACTGGCGCGCCATGGACTATCAGGCACGCGACATCAGTCGCATGATCGTGCAATTAAGCAAACTGCTGCGCATCGGACTGAGCGGAGGCAAACTGTTTATTCGCGTGCGGGACGAGTTGGAGCACGCCCGCTGTTACGTGAGCATTCAAGCGGAACGACTGCCGTTTGCCATCGACTACGAAGAGCGGGTCGACCCGCTCGTGCGCGGGTGTTACATTCCGAAGATCATCCTGCAGCCTTTTATCGAAAATGCGGTCATGCATGGCCATCCTGCGGACGGGGCGCTTCAAATTCGGGTGGATATCCAGGCGGAAACAAGTAATTCAGAGGATCGGCTTGTTATTCGCATTACGGATAACGGGCAGGGACTGCCGGACGGTTGGGTGCTGGGGAAAACCTCCGGCATCGGCGTGCGCAACGTGCATCAACGCATCCAATTGTACTGCGGAACAGGGTACGGCGTGCAGCTTGGCACGGCCGAGTCGGGCGGCGTACGGGTGACGCTTACGCTGCCGCGGATCGAGAGCGAGGAACAATTGAATCTGTGGGTAGGCGGTGAGAGCGCATGAAAACGATCCTGCTGGTGGATGACGATCCGCATATGATCCGGGCGCTGACCCATCATGTCGATTGGCCATCCCTTGGCCTGACCATTGCAGGGACTGCCGCGAACGGCGCGGATGCATTGGAGCTGTTTCGCGGCGTGAAGCCGGACCTGGTTATGACGGATATCTACATGCCGGGAATGACGGGACTCGAGATGACGCAGGCGCTGAGGAGCGAGCATCCCGACGTTCCTATCATTATTCTGAGCGGGTACGACGAATTCGAGAATGCACGGGCGGCGATGCGGTGGGGCGTGAACCACTTTTTGCTGAAACCGGCGGAGGTGGAGGAAATCGAGGCCGTGCTGCGCGAGGTCATGCTGGAACAGGATGTGAGAGAGCGGCGAGAGCGGCTGGAGCGCGTTTATAAACAGGAGATCGGACGTGTGCTTCCCTATCTGAGAAAACAGTTCCTGCATGAGCTTCTCACCACGCGGTACCGTCCGGAAGAAATGTCGCGGGACCGAATGGAATATGTCGGATTGAGCGATGCCGGACGCGTTCGGGCCATCAGTCTGCAGCTGGGTCGCCCCGAATTCCTGACGCGCATGAAAGAACGCGACTGGCAATTGCTCAGGTATGGCGCGGCGGACATCATCAGGGAAACCGTGCAAACCCATGCTTCAATGATGGCAGAGAGGCAGCATATCGAAGTGATCGACTACTCGGATCGAGTGTTCGTGCTCGTCATGCTGGAAGGCGATTCTTCGGCAGAGTCGATTCAGCGGCTGCTGCAGCGCATGATCGACCAGGTGTTCACGTATCTCAAAATGGAGATGAACGCAGGCGTCGGCGGGTGCAAGGGTCATTTATGCGAGTTGATGGACTCCTATCTGGAGAGCCGGGAGGCGCTGGAAACGGCAGAATTCCAGGGGGGCAGCCGGGTGTATTGTTATGAAACGGACGGGTGGCAGGAAGCTCCTGCTCCCGATTACTCCATACAGCTTCGGCAATGGAGCGAAGCGTGGACCGACATGCGGCCGGACTTGGCGGAAGAGGTATGGCGCCACATTCGCTGTTTGTTGGAGAAAGGGAGCGGAACGAGCATGCAAGAGGTACAAGTGGTGGCCGTAAGCCTGTTCGATACGCTGACGCAAAGTTGGAGCAGCCGATATCCCAGGCTTGACCCTCCGTTGGCAATGAGCGACTTTTTGCGCGACATTCAGCTTAAATATACGCTGCAGGATCTGATATGCTGGATGGACGGCGTGATTCGGAATTGGCTTGAGCAGGCAAGGAAAGAAACGGCCGAGAAGAAAACCAACAAGCTGGTGATCCAGGTCAAGCGATACGTGGAGGAGCACTATGCGGAAGAGATCAGCTTTGAGGCCATTGCGCGGGGGTTGTACGTTCATCCCAAATATTTGAGCCAACTGTTCAAGCGGGTGACGGGGGAAAACTTCGTCAGCTACCTTAACGGATATCGGGTTCGGAAGGCCATGGAGCTGCTCAAGACGGGAAGATACATGGTGTACGAGGTGAGCGAGATGACGGGGTTCCGCAATGCGACCTATTTCAGCCAGGTGTTCAAAATGCTGACGGGAAGAAGCCCGTCCGAAGTAGACTAACCGCGGATCATGAACGGATGACATGCTGAATAGAATACGAAATGGAGTTATGAGGAAATGGTAATTGAAGAACAGCGGTTCCAGTCAAAGGGCAAGACATTTGCGATCAGGTCGGCGCAGGAAGGAGACGGAGAAGCGTTGTCGGCACTGCGCTTGCGGATTGACGGGGAGACCGAACATATGGATCGCGAGCCGGGTGAAGCGTTTATCGATGCCATCGGTTTTGAAGATCTGATTGCCCGGGATACGATCAAGCCGCGAAATCTGTTTTTGGTGGCTGTGGCGGATGGGAAGATCGTGGGATATTCGAGATGCGAAGGGAGCGAATTGAAGCGGTTTGCGCATAAGGTGGAATTCGGCGTAGGCGTTGCGCAGCATTATTGGGGGTACGGGATTGGTACGCGGCTGCTGGAATGTTCACTTGGTTGGGCGGATGCACAAGAGGCGATTAAGAAAGTGGCGCTGACCGTGCTGGCTGCCAATGCGAAGGCGCGAGCCCTGTACGAGAAGGCGGGGTTTGAGGTGGAAGGCGTGCTGCATAACGACAGGCGGCATGCGGACGGAACGTACCATGATACGATCGTGATGGGAAGATTCAGGCCGTAATTTGGCGAGTCTGTGAAAGAGGAAAAGCGTTTTATGGGTTCTGTAATAAAACGCTTACAAAAAATACTTGCCTAAATGATACGGCTGTAATATCATGTGAATTAAGCGCTTAACCTTCAGGGGTAAGGCGCTTAACTTTAACGTAGATTAAGCGCTTAACCCATGAAGGGAAAGGAGACGATTCATCCATGACAACGATTCGGCTGACGATGGCTCAGGCATTGCTCCGCTATCTCGACCAGCAATACATTTCCGTGGACGGCGAGGAAACGAAGTTCGTAAAAGGCGTCATCGGCATTTTCGGGCACGGCAACGTGACCGGCATCGGGGAAGCGTTGGAACACAGCCCCGGCAGCCTGACGTATTTGCAGGGCAAAAACGAGCAGGGCATGGTGCATACCGCAGCAGCCTACGCCAAACAGAAGAACCGCAGGCAAATCTATGCCTGCACCACGTCCATTGGACCGGGTGCCTTGAACATGATCACCGCTGCAGCGACGGCTACGGTCAACCGGATCCCTGTGCTGCTGCTCCCGGGAGACAATTTCGCTACGCGGGAGCCCGACCCGGTGCTGCAGCAGCTTGAAGTTGGAAGCGATTACACTATTTCCGCTACCGATCCGTTCAAAGCCGTAAGCAAGTACTGGGACCGCATCGTACGGCCGGAGCAATTGATGACGGCGTTGTCGAACGCGATGCGGGTGCTGACCGACCCGGCCGAGACGGGCGCGGTGACGCTGGCGCTGCCGCAGGACGTGCAGGCCGAGTCATATGATTATCCCGCGGCATTTTTCGAGCGGCGGGTGCACTACCTGGACCGGCGTCCCCCGGTCCGGGCCGCCCTCGAGCGGGCGGCTGAGCAGATCGCCCGCGCACGCAGGCCGCTGCTGATCGCAGGCGGCGGCGTACTGTACGCCGAGGCGTCCGCGCAGCTTGCGGCCTTCGCCGAAGCCTTCGGCATCCCGGTCGCCGAGACGCAAGCCGGCAAAAGCGCCCTGGCATGGGACCATCCGCTCAATGTGGGAGCGGTTGGCGTAACCGGTTCGCTGGCGGCCAACCGGCTGGCGCGGGAAGCGGACGTTGTCATCGGCGTCGGCACGAGGTTTTCGGACTTCACGACGGCGTCGAGGTCTGCTTTCCAGCATCCCGACGTATCCTTCGTCAATATCAACTTGAACGGCATGGATGCCGCGAAGCTCGGCGGCGAAGCGGTGCTGGCCGATGCGCGGGAGGGTCTTCAGGCTTTGCAGGAGGCGCTTCAACTGCGGAAATATCGCAGCGGATACGAGTCATCCGAGGTGGCGGATCTCCGTCGACAGTGGGATGCCGAGGTAGATCGGCTGTATGCGCTCAAGCATGAGGCGGGATTGGCGCAGACGCACGCGCTCGGCATCATCAACGACGCCATTCCATCCTCATCCGTAATCGTCTGCGCCGCGGGGAGCCTGCCCGGTGACCTGCACCGTTTGTGGCGGTCGGCCGAGCCGAAGACGTACCACATGGAGTATGGCTTTTCTTGCATGGGCTACGAAGTGAGCGGCGCGTTTGGGGTAGCCTTGGCCGAGCCGGATCGTGAGGTGTATGCGTTGGTTGGCGACGGCAGTTATCTGATGCTGCACTCCGAATTGGTGACCAGCCTTCAGGAAGGACGCAAAATGACGATTTTGCTGTTCAACAACAACGGCTTCCAATGCATTCACAATTTGCAGCGGGAGCACGGCAGCGACGGGTTCGGCAACGAATTCCGCTATCGCGAGGCCGGATCCGGACGTTTGACCGGGGAGTACATGCCGATGGATTTCGCCGCCCATGCCCGCAGCTTGGGTGCAAAGGGTTATCGGGCGGAGAATGCGGAGCAGCTGGAACAGGCACTTCGGGCGGCGCAGGCCGAGACGGTGACGACATTGATCGAAATTCCGGTGGTGCCTGGCACCAACTCGGGCGGTTATGAATCGTGGTGGAACGTGGGTGTTCCCGAAGTATCCGCAGAGGGCAAGGTGGTAGAAGCACATGGCGCCATGCGGCGGAATCGCGCCAAAGCAAGGCTCATCTAATCGCAAAGGAGACGGGAATATATGAGCAAGCTTCCATTTCGGATCGGCATTCATCCGATCAATTGGGTCGGCGAGGATGTGAAGGAACACGGCAACGATACGACGTGCGAACAAATTTTGGACGACATTCAGCGTCTCGGGCTGACGGGCACGGAGATGGGGCGCAAGTATCCGACGGATCGGATTGAGCTTAAGAAGGAACTGGATCAGCGGGGCATCCGCCTCGTTTCCCAGTGGAAGTCGGTGCTGTTTTCCGATCCTTCCTATCGGCAGTCCGAACTTGACGGTTACCGCCGCCACGCCGAATTTTTGCAGTCCATGGGCAGCACGGTGATCAGCACATGCGAGGTGGGCGGTTCCCTGCATTTCGACCCACGGCGCACGCCCCATGAAAAAGAGGTGCTGAGGCTGGGAGAGCCGGAGTGGCAAGCCTTGGCGGAAGGGCTAAACGCCGCCGGGGAGATTGCCCGCGAGCATGGTTTGAAGCTGACGTATCATCACCATGGCGGCACGGCGGTAGAACAGCCGGAAGAGATCGATAAGCTGATGGAGCTGACCGATCCTGCCCTGGTTCACCTGCTCTATGATACAGGGCACGCTTATTACGGAGGAGCCGATCCGTTGGAAGTGCTGCGCAAGCATTATGACCGGATCGCTTACATTCACCTCAAAGATGTCCGTCCACAAGTGCTGGCAGAGGCACGGGCGGAGCAGAGCGATTTTGTGGGGTGCATTCGCAAAGGAGTATTCACGGTCCCGGGTGACGGCTGCATCGACTTTGCCCCCATTGTGCAGGAGCTCGTTTCCCGAGGGTACAACGGATGGGCGATGCTTGAAGGGGAGCAGGACCCGGCAGTGCATAACCCTTACGAATATGCAAAGCGTTCCCTGGCGTATATCGATTCTCTTGTCCGGGAGCCAAACGATACGGAAAGGAGTCCGCTCACATGAACTACGTTGATTTCCCCGCTTCGCGGAAAATGGATTTCACGGCGATCGGCCGCCTGTGCATCGACTTGAACGCCAATGAAATCAACCGTCCGATGGAAGACACGATGACGTTTACGAAGTATGTCGGCGGTTCGCCCGCCAATATTGCGATCGGGATGTCCCGTCTTGGCTTGAAAACGGCTTTTGTCGGCAAAATCGCGGACGACCAGATGGGGCGGTTCATTCACCGCTACCTGGAGAACAACGGCATCGATACGTCCAATGTAGTTACTGATGATACCGGTGCGGTTACCGGGCTGGCTTTCACGGAGATCAAAAGCCCGACCGATTGCAGCATTCTCATGTACCGCGACAACGTAGCAGATCTGAAGCTGAAAGCTGGAGAAGTGCAGGAGCAGTTGATCGCCGACTCGCGCGTATTGCTGATTTCGGGCACGGCACTGGCGCAAAGTCCTTCCCGCGAAGCGGTGTTTCAGGCTTTGGCGTATGCGAAGCGGCATGGGGTGGTGATCGTGTTTGATCTCGATTACCGTCCTTACACGTGGACGTCGCCGGAAGAGACGGCGGTGTACTACAACCTTGCGGCCGAGAAATGCGACATTTTGCTGGGCACCCGCGAGGAGTTCGACATGATGGAGGCGTTCGACCACAACCCGGACCGCAGCGATCAGGTGACGGCCCGGAAGTGGTTTGATTTTTCGGCCAAGATCGTCGTCATCAAACATGGCAAGCAAGGCTCCATCGCTTATACGAGGGAGGGCCAATCCCACCGTGCGGACAGCTATCCGGCGCGGGTGGTGAAGACGTTCGGCGCGGGCGACTCCTATGCGGCCGGTTTCCTGTACGGCTTGATGCAGGGCTGGACGATCGAGCAAAGCATGGGTTACGGCAGTGCGGCTGCATGCATTGTGATTTCCAGCCATAGCTGTTCGGATGCGATGCCGACAGTAGAACAGGTCAACGACTATATTGAGCGCTGCAACCGGGGCGAGATTACGGTTCCCTGAATGGTGACGCAGGCAAGAAGTAGCGCAAGCCCATTTAGGATGATATTGCTGGAATGTGTGAGGCTGGGTCAGGAAAATTTGGTTTCCGGTTCAGTCAGGAGCTCCAGCAACTTTATAGAGGGTGGCCGAAGTTTCAAAGGCTGTGACAATGTGGTTGGAAAATGTAACGAACATGAGGCACCTTATTCCCTCGAAAATGGAGGCTGTCTAATCCTAACGAACTTCAGCGGCGTTATTTACCGGAATTAGCTGCGACAAGAGCATAAATGGGGCAAATAACGCTTCTCATGTTCGTTAGAATTCCAGATGGTCGAAATCTCGCCGAATAGCGTGCGTCAGGTTCGTAAGAGGTAGACATCAGACAGCCGCTACCGACGCCAGAGTCAGGGTTGCTGTGCAGCAGAGACGAGTATACCGACTAGAACACCGTTGAAAGGGGAACAGGATGATGGGAAATGAAACTTCAACGCAGACGGGCGTTAAAATCGTGCAAAACTGGATCGGGGGTGCCTGGACTAGTCCGGCAAGCGACCGCACCGAGCCGGTGGTGAATCCGGCGACGGAAGAGGTCATCGCCCTCGTTCCGTTGTCCGAACAAGCGGACGTGGATCTTGCCGTGAAGCGCGCGAAGGAGGCGTTTGCCTCGTGGAGCAAAACGCCGGTTCCGCGGCGCGCGCGCATTCTGTTCCGCTACCAGCAGCTGCTGGTGGAGCATTGGGAGGAGCTGGCGCGGCTGGTTACGCTGGAGAACGGCAAAAGCTACAACGAAGCTTACGGTGAAGTGCAGCGCGGCATCGAATGTGTCGAATTCGCGGCAGGCGCTCCGAATCTCATGATGGGCAAACAACTGCCCGATATCGCCACAGGGCTCGAATCGGGTATGTACCGGTACCCTATCGGCGTTGTAGGGGGAATCACCCCCTTCAACTTCCCGATGATGGTACCGTGCTGGATGTTCCCGCTGGCGATCGCGTGCGGGAACACCTTTGTCCTGAAGCCGTCCGAGCGTACGCCGCTGCTGGCATGCCGCCTGGCGGAGCTTTTTCAGGAAGCGGGGCTTCCGGACGGCGTGCTGAACGTCGTTCACGGCGCGCACGACGTCGTGAACGGGCTGCTTGAACACCCGGATGTTCAAGCGATCTCGTTTGTCGGCTCACAGCCCGTGGCCGAATACGTGTACACGACTGCCTCCGCGCACGGCAAACGGGTGCAGGCGCTCGCCGGTGCCAAAAACCACTCCATCGTCATGCCGGATGCCGATCTGGACCTGACGGTGAAGGAAATCACGAGCGCCGCTTTCGGCTCCGCAGGTGAGCGCTGCATGGCCTGTTCCGTCGTCGTTGCCGTCGGCGACGTGGCGGACGCGCTCGTGCAGAAACTGGCGGATGCCGCCGATCGGATCACGATCGGGAACGGTATGCATGACGGCGTATTCCTCGGCCCGGTTATCCGCGGTCCGCACAAAGAGCGCACGCTGGGCTACATCGAGTCCGGACAGCAAGAAGGGGCGAAGCTCATCCGTGACGGCCGGAAGGATGAAGCGGCCGGAGCATCGGGGTATTTCGTCGGGCCGACCATCTTCGATGACGTGGACAGCACGATGAAAATTTGGCGGGACGAGATTTTTGCGCCCGTGCTTTCGATTGCGAGAGTAGCTACGCTGGAGGAAGCGATCGAGCTGGCGAACCGCTCCGAGTTTGCCAACGGGGCATGCCTGTTCACGCAGAGCGGTTCGAGCATGCGGCAGTTCCGGGAAACGATCGATGCGGGCATGCTAGGCATTAATCTGGGCGTACCTGCCCCGATGGCGTTTTTCCCGTTCTCGGGCTGGAAAAAATCCTTCTACGGCGATCTGCATGCCAATGGCACCGACGGCGTCGAGTTCTATACACGCAAAAAAATGGTGACGGCCCGCTGGTAATCGGCGGCAAGCCAAACGCATTAAAGCGCAAGTGCATACTTGCATGCATGCATGGAACGGCGTTTTTGCGAAGCATCCCCTCTACGATCCGTGGTGGAATGATGATTCGCGTCCTTAGAAGCTCCGCTCCTTGAATGGTTGCAGTATGTCCAGTCGCATACAGGAGGATAAACGAATGACGAAGGACAAGGTGAGAATCGGAATTATCGGAGCAGGCAGGATCGGCAAAATCCATGCCGACAATCTGCTCCGCAACCCGCATGCCGAAATCGTCGGCATCAGCGATCTATATGCAGGGCCCGAGCTGGAGAGCTGGGCCGCAGGACGCGGCATCCCGGTTGTCACAACGGACAGCGGTGAGCTGCTGGCCATGTCCGACGTGGACGCGGTGCTGATCTGCTCGTCCACCGACACCCATGTGCCGCTCATGGAACAAGCGGCGCGCGCAGGCAAACATATTTTCTGCGAGAAGCCGGTCAGTATGGATCTGGCGCAGACCCGTTCTGTTGTGGAGGCGGTCCGGCAATCGGGCGTGAAGCTGCAGATCGGGTTCAATCGCAGGTTCGACCATAATTTCAGAAGGGTACGGGAGCATGTGCAATCGGGTGCCATCGGGGACCCTCACATCGTCAAGATCACGTCTCGGGATCCCAGCCCGCCTCCGGCGGAATACATTCGGGTATCGGGCGGCATTTTCATGGACATGATGATCCACGATTTCGACATGGCCCGTTATTTGACGGGCAGCGAAGTGGAAGAAGTATATGCGCAAGGCAATGTGCTGATTCATCCGGTCTTTGCGGAACACGGCGACGTGGATACGGCGATTGTTACCCTGACGTTCAGCAACGGCGCGATTGGGGTCATCGATAACAGCCGCCAGGCGGCATACGGTTATGACCAGCGCGTTGAAGTGTTCGGATCACTCGGCAGCGTCGCCGCGGCCAATGATCATCCGAACACAGCCGAGATCAGCACGGCGGCAGGTCTGATGCGCGACAAGCCGCTGCATTTTTTCCTGGAGCGGTATAACGAAGCTTACGTGCAGGAAACGGCTCTGTTTATCGACGCGATTCTAAACGATGTGCCGGTGCTGGTTGACGGTCATGACGCCGTGCAGGCAGAGCGCATTGCGCTGGCGGCCCGCATGTCGATGCAGCGGGGAAGGCCGGTCAAGCTTAGCGAAGTGCCGGGGGCTCCCGTCGGATCGAAGACGGTTTCTTTGTGAAGAACGTCAATCATTGGAACGAAAAGCCGGATCACGGATACGCTGCAAATAAAGGATCGGCAATCATGGGCATATTGAATGCTTCCAAGTTCATGGAAAGGAGTGTCATCCACAAATGTCGGAATACATCATCAAACCGAAGAGCACGCCTGACGAAGACGGAACGATCCTGACGGTAACCCCGGAGACTGCCGGATGGGAGTATGTCGGTTTCCAAGTGGCGAAACTGGCGAAGGGACAGACGCTGACGCGGGAGAGCGGCGATCAGGAGTTATGCATCGTCTTTCTCAGCGGGGTGGCGGATGTCTCCACCAGAGAACAGACCTGGGAGCATGTGGGGAAACGCATGAGCGTTTTCGAAAAAATTCCCCCGTACTCCGTGTACGTCCCAAATTTGGATCGGGTAGAAATTACGGCACGAACAGCGTTGGAGCTGGCCATCTGCGCGGCCCCGGGAAAAGGCAGTTATCCGGCACGGCTGATTGCGCCCGAGGATGTCGGCGTGGAGGGACGCGGTTACGGAAACCTGGAACGCCAAATCCATAACATTTTACCGGAGCAGAAGGAAGCCGACAGCTTGCTGGTGGTGGAAGTATTTACGCCAAACGGCCACTGGTCCAGCTACCCGCCGCACAAACACGATCAGGATGCATTGCCGGAAGAATCGTTGCTGGAGGAAACGTATTACTTCCGCGTGGAGCCCGAGCAAGGGTTTGCCATTCAACGCGTGTATACCGATGATCGTTCCTTGAATGAGACGTTAGCCGTGAACAACGGAGAAGTCGTGCTGGTTCCTCGCGGATATCATCCGGTAGGCGCTCCTCCAGGGTATGACGTGTATTATCTCAACGTGATGGCCGGCCCGACACGAATTTGGAAGTTCCGCAACGATCCGGATCACGATTGGCTGATGCAGCCTAAATAATTCACACCCGTCTTCGTTGCCGTTATAGCGGTTAGGATACAGCTTGTGCCTGAGCTGGATGGGCGGATCATAACAGTCCATGCCGACTCATGTTGCTTATGGGGGCATCCGCCTGCATAATGGGATGTAAACGAAACCAAATGGGGAATCTCGATGAAAGCAACCATTTACGATATTGCGCGGGAGGCCGGGGTATCTATTGCAACCGTCTCCCAAGTCATTAACGGCAAAGGCAAAATCAGCGAAAAGCGGCGTGCCGAGATCATGGAAATCATGGAGCGCCTGAACTATCAGCCCAGCGCCATCGCCGCGGCCCTGACGGGCAAACAGACGTACACCTTTGGGCTGCTCGTACCCGATATATCCAATCCGTATTTTGCGGAACTTGCCAGAGCGGTGGAGGATCGAAGCCGCAAATTGGGCTACAGCGTCGTTATTTGCAGTACGGACAACAAGGACGAGCGGGTAGAGCGCTATTTGAACCTGTTACAGCAAAAAAGAGTCGACGGCATGATGATCGGAACAGGGATCAGCAATGCCGAAATTTTGGCGCCGCTCCTGCAGCAGTCCATTCCCGTGGCCTTGATTGCCCGGCACCTGCCGACACTGGAGGTGCACACCGTCGCAATCGATGACCGGTTGGGCGGGGCCCTGGCGGCGCGTCATCTGCTGGAGCTTGGGCATGAACGCATGGCGGTTCTGGCGGAGCAAGCGGGGGTGAGCAGCAGCCGCGAGCGGGTGCGCGGCTTCCGTGAAGCATTGGAGCAAGCAGGGCATGAGCTGGCAGCAGAGCGAGTGCTGGAGTCTGCAATCGAGCCCGGCGCAGCCAAAGCGGCCGCGCTGCAGCTGCTCGGCGCATCCCCTCGGCCGACGGCGCTCTTCTGCTGCAACGACATGCAGGCCATCGGAGCGCTCCAAGCCGCCAAAGAACTGAAGCTGCGGGTACCGGAGGAACTGTCTGTCATTGGTTTTGACAACACGATCCTTGCCTCGGTGACCAGCCCGCCGCTCACCACGATCGCCCAGCCGATCGAGGAACTTGGGCGCCATGCCGTGGATTTGCTGATCGATGAGCTCAAAGAGGAAAGGCAGCCTGCCCGGAACATGATCCTGAAGCCCGAGCTGGTTGTTCGGGAATCGACGGCCAAGGCCCGCTCATAATCGCTCGGGCAGTGCAATCCAATCAAAAAACAAGCCGAGATCACACTCAAGCAAGGCGTGAAATGCACCCCAATTGTTAGACACACTCTAACAGTTGGAGGTGCATTTTTTTGTTTTTTATTTTCGGTGCAGTGCCTCATAACTTACGCCGATTCGTTGGAACTTGTTGAATGAGTGATATAAGATTTAATGGTATACTGGGAAATATGAACATTTAATTCAGTTACATGAATCATTCTTAAAATATGCAAATGGAGTGAGGGGATTTTGCTGAGGAGAAAAAGAGGCATCATTATTGCTGTCATTTTGATGGCAATAGTTGCAATTATGATACCGATATACATCAATCAGCAACGTCACACGACGTTTCGGGCTGAAGTGCTGGAGCATTTTGGGATGCTGGATCGGTTTAAACGATTGGAAATCCGGCAAATATCCAAAACAGTGAACGAAACTGACGAGGAACGTGTTATTGAAGACGCTGAGGAGATCAGGAAGCTGCTGAACGATTATAAAGATCACGGATTGAAGCGGGCCGATCGCCCGAGCCTCAGCGAAGAAGCATCACCTTATTACTACGAATGGAGACTATTGATCAACAAGGAGGGCAGGGAATCGTCCGGATTCAACATCACGTTTTACGACAAGCAGCACATCGAAATATTCGATGCTTCCGCAACAAGGGATGCACTGACGAGTTATAAAGTGGATGAGCCGATGAACTGGTCCCGGATGGAACAGTATTTCAAGGATTGAAGAGGACAAGTTTACATAACAAAGGGAGAACGCGGCTAAGTCGTCGTTTTCCCTTTTGTTATTATATGGAATTGTGCATTTAAAATCCAATTTTCAAGCTGCTGCCTTCGACGGCAACTCCTTCGGTAAGGGTGATCGGCAGCTTTTGCTCGGCCGAGAACCCAAGGGTCTCTCCTTCGTGCAAGGTGACGTTGTTTTCGACGACATAGTTCATGGTCATGAACATCATCTCGAACACGTCACTTATATGTTGCTGGGAATGAACGATTTCCATTTCTTTCTTACCGAAGTTGCGGAGTCCTACGGTATAGGCAGATGAGCCTTCAGGTCCCTGATACAGCCCGATAAAAATCCAGAGCGACACTGGCAGCTCGCCGTCTTTCAGTGAGCGGCTTGTCTCTACGTATTTATTCGCTTCCGCAACCATTGGTGCCGTGTAGATGGCCAGGGCGTGATCCAACTGCAGCAGCGCACAAGCTGTTTTCGTAAACAACACATGTCCGCGGATCGGATCATCTGCATTGAGCACCGATACGATGATTTGCGATTGATGTCGTGAGGTTACCTGTTCCGCTTCGCGCCAGAGCACATTCAGTTTGGCGTTCTCCTCCACTTCACGGTCTGGAATCGGTGCTTCGATGTGGGCACATACGACCTGCATATCATCCACTTCGAAAAAAAGATTTCCCTCCTCCGGGCGCTCCGCAATTTCAATGTTCCATTCGCGTTTCATCGTGTGTATGAAAGCATCGAAATCGCAGTCCAGGCGCTCGAGCAAAACGAAACCGACGATCGTTTCATTGTAGGGCGCTTGCTCTGTCGCTCCAGAGGTCGACGGGGTTTCCTTTTTGCGTCGTCTAAGTTTGTCAAACAGTCCCATGAGACGTTCTCCTTCCCGAATTCATCACAATGATCGGCATGTCCATGCCATGACCCTAACATACCATATCCAAGGCACGCTTGTAATGACCGGTCGGCCATTTCCCCTTTACGGGAGGAAGAGAACCAATAACAGGGCAATGATTGCAGGCAGACCCTGCTTGATAATAATAGAGCGGGAAGCTGTTGCACCCCCATATAGAGCGGCGATGACGACACATGCCAGGAAAAAGATCTGGATCTGGTGTCCGAAAGCCGCATTCGGATGAACGAGTCCCCAGATCAGTCCTGCGGCGAGAAACCCGTTGTACAGCCCCTGATTCCCTGCGAGTGCTTTCGTGGATTCGGCGAATTCCGGCGTGGTTCCGAACGTTTTCATTGTACGCGGACTAGTCCACATAAACATTTCCATCACTAAAATGTAAATGTGCTCAATGGCTACAAGAGCCACGAAAATCATGCTGATCAAACGAACCACCATACTTTCTCTCAATGTAATTTATTGGCTTCTGCTTCATTATAAGGTCTGGCACTCTAAATCGGAAGCAAAAAAGTTTTGGACAATTAAATTGTGTGAATTTATAATTGGTCGAATACCCAATCAGACAAAAACAACGACCCCGAATACATCAGGATCGTTGTCGTTTGGTTTCTTTGAAAAGCAATGCCTGAACGGCGAAGCGCGGCAAAATGAGTTGTCTCCGCCATCTGGAAGGCTGGCGCATGAGGCGATACAGCCACTCAAGATGGAGTTTCTGCCATAGCGCCGGGGCACGTTTTGTTTTGCCTGCCACGATATCGAGGCTTCCTCCGACGCCGATGGCCACGCGGGCCTGCAACCGATCCCGATACCGGTGTATCCATTCCTCAGCGTAAGGCGCGCCTAGGGCAACGATCAGAAAGTCAGGCTTGGCCGCCCCAATCTCTTCCACAATACGCAGCTCATCTTCCTCCGTAAAAAAACCGTGATGACGTCCGCATATCGAGACGCCGGGATAATTTTTTTCGATGATATCGGCCGATCTTGCGTTTACATGCTCTTCCGCGCCGAGAAGGTAGAAAGACCAACGTTGGCGATCGCCCTCCTCCAACAGGCGAAACAGCAGATCGCAGCCGGTGACCCGTTCGGTCAACTTTCCTCCACGCAGCCTCGAAACCATGACAATGCCCGCTCCATCAGCTGTAACGAGCCCTGCCTGATCGACAATGGAGCGTAGGCGGTCGTTGTGCTGACAGGACATGACGATTTCCGGGTTGCCTGTAATAACGTGAAACAGCGTGGCATCATTTCCTTGAATAACATCGCCTAATAAGGATAACGTTTGTTCCATATTTACGTTGGGGAAGGGAATCCCCATAATGTTGGTTGTTTCGTTCATCGGTCTATCCTTTCTGGTTTCACCCCTGCATGTTTCAATAATTATCCGTAAACCCAACTTATCCCAGTATATCGAAAGCGGCCTTCGATGACTATGGCGAAATGACGATGAGCTTCTGCTTCCAGCTGCAAATAAAAAAGGCCCACCTGCATAACCCGGCTGACCCGTAATCGAACAAAAGCAACCCGTGAGGCCGGGTTGCTTTTGCGCGCTGCTATTCACTTGCTTGTATGTGGGATTATACTTGCAGGACCTTGATCAGGTTCGTATTGCCGGATTGACCGATCGGAACGCCCGCAGACAGCACGATGATGTCGCCTTTTTCAATGTAACCCGTTTTGATAGCGTTGCGCGTGGACGATTCGAACATTTCGTCCGTCGTAGTCACTTTGTCGCCCAGCACCGGAATAACGCCGGAGAGCAGGCAGATTTTTGCGAGCACTTTCTCATGCTGCGTGACCGCGATGATCGGCGCTTTTGGACGATATTTGGAGATCATGCGCGCCGTAAATCCGCTCTCGGTGGAAGTAATGATCGCTTTGGCATTCAGCACGAGCGAAGAGCTAACGGCACCTTGGCTGATGACTTCAGTGATGTTAGCCACCTGTTGGGCCGATTTCTGATTGAATTGTTCCTTATAGTCGATCATCGTTTCGGCGCGGCGCGCAACGGCAGCCATCGTACGGACCGATGGGATCGGATATTTACCCGCAGCGGACTCGCCGGACAGCATGACTACGTCTGCACCTTGCAGCACGGCATTGGCTACGTCACTCACCTCGGAACGGGTAGGACGCGGGTTGACCTGCATCGATTCCAGCATGTGCGTGGCCACGATGACCGGTTTGCCGGCACGGTTACATTTGTCGATCATTTCTTTTTGCATCATCGGCACGTCTTCGATCGGCACTTCGACCCCAAGATCGCCGCGCGCAACCATGATGCCGTCCGATGCTTCGATAATGTCGTCGAGGTTGGTCATGCCTTCCTGGTTTTCGATTTTGGAAATAATCTGAACATGCTCGGCGCCACGTTCTTTGAGAATGCTGCGGATTTCGCGAATATCGTCGCCCTTGCGCACAAAGGAAGCCGCAATGATTTCGATATCGTTTTCGATCCCGAATCCGATATGCATGACATCGCGTTCGGTTACGCCCGGAAGGGTCGTTTTGATCCCTGGCAAGTTCACGCCTTTGCGAGGTTTCAGAATGCCGCCGCTAACGATATCGCAATGAATTTCGGTGCCTTCGACAGAAGTGACCGTCAGATCTACCAGACCATCGTCGATCAGAATGCGGTCGCCTGGCTTCACCACGAGATTCAACTCAGGATAGTTTACCGAGATCCGTTCGGCATCGCCCAGAATTTCTTCCGTGGTCAGCGTCAGTTTTTTGCCAGCCTGCAGATGGCAGGAAGCCTCTTTCAATTTGCCGATACGCACTTCAGGTCCCTTGATATCCATCATGATCGGCACATATTTGTTCAGCGCGGAAGCAGCCGCGCGAATGTTGTTGATCCGTGCAACATGATCCTCGAGCTCGCCATGTGCCATGTTCAGACGTGCCACTGTCATGCCTTCCTGAATCATTACCTTCAACGTTTCAATGGAGTCACAAGCAGGTCCCATGGTACAAATAATTTTTGTTTTCAACATGTTATTTCCTCCTCATATCCTTTGCTTATAGGGTCATTGTAGCGTTTTCTGTCGAATCCGAATATGAACTATAGTACAATGATTGGAGTATAGTCCAATGGCGAGGTGTTTTATGATTACCCCACTAGAAGTGCGGCACATCAACAGTGTCGGCTGGTACGAAAAGGGCGTGCCATCAAGGGGGACTTGGCGGCTCAGCTTGGTCACCTATGGAAAATGTGTATATTGGGTGAACGGCGAGAAACAGATCATGGAAAAGGGAGAACTGCTGCTGATCCCGGAGAGCGTATCTTACTACGGCAAAAGCATCCCGACCGTTACCCACACCCAGATTGTCGTCCATTTGCAATGTCCTGCTTCCGGTGAATTGCCGATGTTGGAACAACCGGAAACGCTGCGGCATAAACCGGGCTGCTATGAACTTATCCTGGAACGCATGAAAACGATTCTCCAGCAGTGGCAGGAACGGCCATCTTATTATGTCATGATGAGCCAAGCCTTATTGACGGAAGTGTTAATTTACGTGAATCGGGAAGTGGACCGGGGCGTGATCCCGCCCGAGAAACATGTGCATGCGGAGCGGATGAAACGATACATCGAACGGCATTATCGCGAAAAGGTGACCAAAGAGGAGCTCGGGGATGCAATCGGCCGGACGCCCAATTATGCGGCGGCATTATTCAAAAGCATGACGAATCAAACGATCAGTCAGTACGTGCATGATCAGCGGATGAAACGGGCCATGTACATGTTGACGGAGTCCCGGCTCTCCGTGCAGGAAATTTCCGAGTTTCTCGGCTACCGGGACCTCTCTTATTTTTACCGCATATTCAAACGCCTTACGGGAACATCCCCATCAGACCTGTTGCAGGAACGCCCGCCAACGATATAAGAGATGATTGCATAAAAAAAGAGGGCATATCGCCCTCGCAAATCATGAATTCGTATTACGCACTGCCGCTTGTACTCTTTGTCCCCGACGCACCAAGCGGTTGCTTGGCTGTTTTTTGTGCGCGCTCTTTGCGGCCGGCAAAAGCATGGACCGCCCAATAGGCCGCTTCCGCGAACGCGATGCCTCCGGCTACGTCCAGCAGGGAGTGCTGCTTCACGAACACGGTCGATGCAATGATGAGCCATAGCCACACTGACCAGGAGATTTTGGCCAGCGGTTTGAACGTAAGATGCCGTTGAACGATGATGAACAGCAGATAGCTGGTCAACACGTGAACGCTCGGAAAACAGTTGTATGGAGCGTCATTGCTGTAAATGAACTGTACCAGCAAACTGCTGAGGTCGCTGCCCTCCACAACCGGACGGGGAACGTGCGTAGGAAAGACCGCGAAACAGATGTTTGCGGCAATCACGCCAACGTTATACGTGAACAACGCTCGCCAGAACAGGGATTTGTTGGTTATGCCCAGATACAAAAAGCCTAGATACAGGATTGGCATCCAGCTTACGTACGGATATATGAATTCTTTGATAAACGGAATTTTAGTATCGATCAACGCATAATTGTAAAAGACATCGCTGCCTGTATTCCTGCCCAGCAGGACGTAGATGGAGCCCTGAAGCGGAACGCAAAGGATCGCAAGCAAGTGCCACCAGCGCTTAAAGAGTGCTTTCATGAATTACCCCCTGATTGTTTTTCTGAATGAACCATGAATCCTGATGTGTCTTCTGCCTAAGAAGACGTTTGGAAACGGCGTCAACCCTGCATCCGTATCATTATTTTATGTGAAATGGCTTGAAGGGCAATGAATCTTACCTGATTTTAGGGTAATCACGTCCCAAGAAAGTCTCTATTTTGTTACTTTTGCAGTTTAATCCAATCTACGATATACATATTGTGGAATATGTGGTACAAATATTGTTGGTTATCAATTCGCATGACAACGAAAAAAGAAAACGAAATGGGGAAGAATTTTTATGTTGGTTTCCCAGTCCCAAGACAGTGAATCTTTTTCCGGGCGCAGGCCCATACTCGCTGTGGTCATTATCGAATTGCTTCTGCTGCTGGCTGTTTTTGCCGCCGGGGCCGTCGCTACCATTCGGGAAATGGACTATACCGCGCCTGTATGGATGTCTTTCACGCCGATCGCGGTCGTGCTGATAATCTATTTGACGTTCCGGCGCAGATGGGGTTTGATCGGATTTCGCTCGTTGCGAACGATTTCGGCCCGGCAGTGGATGTATTATATCCCGCTGCTCCTTCTGCTGGGCACGCTGCTTTTGAAGGGGTTCGGAGAATTGACCCTTTCCAAATCGGTCTTTTTTATTTTCTTTACCTTGTTGGTCGCTTTCGTTGAAGAAACGATTTATCGGGGATTGATTTTTACGATCTTGTTGCGCAAAAGCGTAGTCGCGGCTACAGTTGTTTCCAGCGTTCTGTTCTCCGTTACGCATATCATGAACGCCATGTCGGGCCAGAGTCTGGGCGATACCCTGCTGCAACTGGTATATGCATTGTTGGTCGGAGTGGTTCTTGCCCTGCTTATGAGTCTGAACGGGAATATTTGGCCGCTTATTTTTTTCCATTTTGTTCATAACCTGATTCAATTTCTGGGGGATGACCATCAAGGGGAAGGCTCGCTTCCTTACGATATTTTTGTTCTTGTTGTGTTGGCCGCTCACGCGATCTGGTTGGTGCTCCGCCTTCGGGCCGATTCTTCGAGCGTCAGTCAACCCAAACAGGGCCCTGCAATGATGAAGTAAAATCATCCTTTGGATATGCAGTTCAAAATTCGATCAGAAATAAATGTATAAATTGGTTTCGATCTGCATATCCTTTCATAAGACGAAGCGTGGTAAGCGCGCCGGTGACCTTTTCCGGGTTAGACGAATAACATGTATTTCCATAGCTGTTTGAAAACAAAATACAGGAATTGCTTTTTGGCAGAAGTAGAGGTATAATACAAGAAAGTTGATAAAAAGTGTCAAACCTAATTCACATATTGTAAAGGGCGATCACTTGGAAGTTATGACTGGTACCTTTTATAATGTGTGAATTTTTATTTGCTTGTGCAAAGAACAAAGGAACATGTTAATTTTTGATTTGGAGGTGTAATTCACATGCAAAACGGAACAGTTAAATGGTTCAACGCTGAGAAAGGCTTCGGTTTCATCGAAGTTGAAGGCGGAGAAGATGTATTCGTACACTTCAGCGCAATCCAAGGCGAAGGCTTCAAAACGCTGGACGAAGGTCAACAAGTGCAATTTAAAATTGTACAAGGAAACCGCGGTCCTCAAGCAGAAGAAGTTGTAAAACTGTAATTCAAGCATAGCTGCCCTTAACATGTTATAATGATTAAAGGCAGCTTTTCTTTTTTTGCTACTGTGAAATAACGTCTGCAGGATGTGTTTCCAATATCAAAAGGGGGTAGAAGTCATGTATAATCGCAAAAAACCGATTGAAGAGATTCCGCAAGCGGATGCGGCAATCTGGGAATGTACGAGCGATACGTGCAAAGGATGGATGCGGGACAATTTTGCGTTTGACAGCGTACCAACTTGTCCGATATGTACTTCTGAGATGGTTAGCACAACGAGAATGCTGCCATTGCTTGAGAATTCGACGAACCCTGCAAAGACAACGATGTCCAAGTGAAATCGGATATAGCATCGTTTTCTCACCTCTAGCGAGGTGTTTTTTTTATTGCTGGCGTGACCAACGATGATTCAAAGAAAAAGCATGGGCCCATCGCTAACGATGGAGACCATGCTTTTTTGATATTTTCAGGCTGGAATGGCGAGCGGGGAAGGCCGAGGTCAGATGAATAAGAACGGGATCAGCAGCAATGTGGCTACGAGTGCCAGGTCATAACCGGCCCCATATCCAGGTCCATAAGATCCGTAAGATCCATAAGGTCCATAACCATAAGGTCCGTAGGCCGAGGAATTCACTTTTTTCCCAGCCGTACGTTTTTTGCCGCTTTTGCGAAGTTGTTGTCCGGGTTTAACGGAAGACAAACGCGGACCTTCGAAGCAGTTGTTCAGGTAAACCTTTCCATCCCGAAAGCCGCCCAGTGCGCCATACATGTGCTTTCCGTCTTTCATAATGAGACAAACCGGACGTCCAATGTGCGGTGACACCGTCTCTTCGCAGATCGGATGAATTCTGTGCATGCATATCCTCCTTCGCGTTGCGAATTGCCGCCTGAAATCAACGGTTTGTATATCATAGTAAAAGCCGGCGGGATTGGTATGGGTGTGTACCCGTAAAACGTATGGGGATGTGCCGTTTTTGGCGTTGGTCCATACACTGGAGAGGAGGGGGATGAAGTTATGGACTATCATGATATGCTGGCAAAGCTTGGAGAGGGGAGTGCTCATCCTGGGGGATTTGCGGCAACGGTCCAACTGCTTCGTTCGTTGTCGCTGCCTGCGCATGGAAGTGTGCTTGAAGTTGGGTGTGGAACAGGACGGACGGCGTGTTTGCTTGATCGGGCGGGATATCGGGTTACGGCCGTGGACCGGCATCGAGGGATGCTGGAGAAAGCGGTAAGGCGTGCGAGGCGAGAGCGGCGTCATATCCGTTTTGTTCAAGCTGATGGCGAAGCATTGCCTTTTCCGGATGACAGTTTCGATATCGTATTTGTGGAGTCGGTCACGATTTTTATGCGGCGCCGCCGCGCCCTGTCCGAGTATAGGAGGGTACTGAGGCCGGACGGTCTGCTGATTGATCGGGAAATGACTTTGTCCGGAAGCAGATCCGATAAAATGTCGGAGGAACTGAAGCGGTTTTTCGGGTTAAGAACGCTCGCTACGGTGACCAGATGGAAGGAGTACTTTAAGGAAGCCGGGTTCGAAACGGTGAAGGTGCTTGAACGTTCTTCCTCAATTGGAAGGTGGAGAATCGACCATGATCCCCTGCGGGAGATGGACCCGGATCTGTATGAAGACGTGCAGATGAAGAGAATGAGTCGCCTCAATGACCGGCTGCTTGCGAAGTATGGCAGGCGCCTGGGTTATGCCGTATTTGCTGCGAGTGCGCCAGTAGTGGACGATTACATGAATGCAAAACAATGAAGTTTTCAATAAGAACATTCTTGGTATAAAAGATAAAAGGCATTCCAACCGTATTGGGCTCTGTCCTGTTGTAACTAACAGACGAGGAGCTTCAGCGGCTGGAATGCTTTTTTATATGGTCTAGTTATGCGCGGGATTACAACATGTCGTTATCGATGATACGCCAGTGATGCTTCAGCAAGGATTCCAATAAAGGTTTATCCTTGTCTTTGAATGCGTCCAAAATGTGGCGATGCTCTTCATTGACTTCGCGGAGTATGCTGAAGAGTCTGTTCTTGTCCTCGCTTGCATAAGACTGCCTGATAAATCCGTTTTTCAGCATGTTCAGCATTTCGATCACGGTAGCGTTGCCGCAGCGCTGAATGTACAAATGGTGGAACTGGTACTGATCTTTATTGTAGGCCGGAAGATTGAGCTTGGCGATATCTTCGTCCATTCTTGCGATCAAGGCCTCCATTTCAAGCAAATCGGCATGGGTTAACTGGTCTGCCGCCAGAGTTCCGGCAAGTGCCTCCAATGCTCCGATGGCTTGGGAGAATTCAAGCTTTTTGGCGGCATCGAAGGGCGTGACGATGAATCCTCTGCGCGGGATGTATTGCAGAAGGTTATCCGATGCGAGTTGGAACAATGCCTCCCTTGTCGGAGTTCGGCTGATGTCGAGTTTCTTGCAGATCTCCGCTTCATTGATTTTCTGATTAGGGAGCAATGCGCCGTTCTGTATTTTTTCGGCGATATATTCGTAGACATGGTCTTTCAAGGACCGGTATTTGGGTACGTTCATATCGAATCCCCTTCCATGAACCGTGATATTGTGATATGCGCATGGGCACAGAGCCCGGTGCAGTGTCCGTTCGAGTGGCTGAAGTTTAAATCATATTAACACCGGGACTGGAGTTGGGCAAGCGGGCAGAGCGGTCAAGGGAGCTCTACTCAGGCTGAGGATTATGGAATCAGTAGGCTATGGCATAAAAAAGGCGAAGGAGTCGTAATCCGGCGAGGCACAGCATACATTGATATTGTATTTTGTATACAAATCAACAAAAGTTGGTGATGGGACATATGTCAACATCAGAAGTGTTTATTCATTGGTCTGAGAAGCACGCTGCGCCTAACTATAACCCGCTCCCGATCGTCATCGACAAAGCGGAGGGGGTGTGGGTGGAGGATCCGGAAGGGCGTCGGTACATGGATATGTTGAGCGCATACTCGGCCATGAATCATGGCCACCGACACCCGACGATCGTGCAGGCGCTGAAAGAGCAAGTCGAGCGGGTCACGCTGACATCACGAGCATTCCACAGCAGTGCGGCTGCGACATTTTACCGAAAGCTGTCGGAGTTCACGGGCAAATCAAAAATTTTGGCGATGAATACCGGTGCCGAAGCGGTTGAAACGGCGATTAAGGCTGCACGCAGATGGGCTTACCGCGTCAAAGGCGTACCGGAAGATCAAGCTGAAATTATCGTTTGCTCAGGCAATTTTCACGGGCGGACCCTGACGGTAACTTCTTTTTCTTCTTCATCTTCATATAAAAAGGACTTTGGTCCGTTTACTCCAGGGTTTCGCATTGTTCCTTACGGTGACATCGAAGCGCTCAGGCAGGCCATTACGCCATATACGGCAGCATTTCTCGTAGAGCCCATTCAAGGAGAAGCGGGGATTGTTATACCGCCTGACGGGTATTTATCGCAGGCGATGGCATTGTGTCAGGCGCAGAACGTTCTGCTGATGGCCGACGAAATCCAGACCGGATTCGGCAGAACAGGCCGGAGGTTTGCGTCGGATTGGGAGGGGGTGGAGCCGGATCTATGGATTATGGGCAAAGCGCTGGGGGGAGGCGTTATGCCTATCTCCGCCGTAGCCGGCGAGTCCGAAATTTTGGATCTGTTCGAGCCGGGTTCGCATGGGTCGACGTTTGGCGGCAACCCGCTTGCTTGCGCGGTGGCCGTTGCCGCCCTGCAAGTATATGAAAACGAGAGGTTGGCAGAGCGATCAGAGCGCTTGGGGAACTATTTTATGAAGCGGCTCCAGAGTGTCCGGAATCGATGGATTCGCGAAATACGCGGAAGAGGTCTATTCATTGGAATGGAGCTGCATGCTCCTGCGCGTCCGTTCTGTGAAAAATTGATGCGTTCCGGTTTATTGTGCAAAGAAACGCATGAAACGACGATTCGGTTCGCCCCGCCGCTGACGATCAGGGAGTCGGAAATCGATTGGGCTGTGGAGCGGATTGAACGGGCTTTTGTTAACGCATAGATTGGGGATGGGAAGAGAACGCCGCTTATTACTTCTAATAATGAAGAACAAGGAGGCAGCTTCCATGGGGGAAGAGCATGTTGAACGATGTCAGGAACTCGAAAAGCCGGGAACATCGGTACGATCGGCTGTCCGGCAGATTGCCGTCGTTAAGGTGCCCTTCGGTCTTGGTGGCGCGCAAAGGGGAGCGGAGTTCGGGCCCGGCGAATTGATCGCCGCCGGATTGAAGCGGGAATTGGAGTGGTTGGGTTATGTGGTTTCTGAAGAGATACGAGTGGATTGTCTGATGGAGAGTTCCGCAAAGCCTGGCCAGAATGGTACAAAGTATCTGGCTGAGGTGGAGCAGATGAGCAGAAATGTGTGCGCCGCAGTTTCCGGCGCCGTGACCAGAGGTTCCTTCCCGCTTGTCCTTGGCGGAGATCACAGCGTTGCAATCGGCACGATCGCCGGATTGACCGCAAAATATGCGAAGCTGGGAGTCATATGGTTTGATGCCCATGCGGACATAAATACGGAGAAGGCAAGTCTGTCAGGAAACATGCACGGCATGGGTTTGGCCGCGGCATTGGGCCATTCGTCTTTTAATATATCCCGTATCCCTGGAGCCGGACCGTTCATCGATCATACAAACCTTGTATATGTAGGTTTAAGAGATCTGGACGAGTATGAAAAAGAAAAGATCGGGGAGCTTGGAATCCTAAGCTTCACCTTACGAGATATCGATCGAATGGGCATTCAGCATGTCGTTGAACAGGCGTTGTCCGCGGCCGGAAACGGCACGGACGGCATTCATGTCAGTTTTGACATGGACTGCCTGGATCCCAGTGAGGCGCCTGGCGTGGGTACTCCCGTACCGGGTGGATTGAGTGGTCGTGAGGCTCATTTTGCGCTGGAACTGCTGGCCGCAACGAATCGGGTAACTTCTATGGAGTTAGTCGAGGTAAACCCGTTTTATGACATCGACAGGCAAACTGCAAGACTGGGTGTTGAATTGATTGCTTCTATATTAGGTAAACGAGTATTGTAGAGATTGCGCATGGGTAAGGAAAGCGATCGGAGACAAGGCCGGATATGATGTTTCCTTCGAAGAAGCGGATGTCCGGCCAAACCGGATCATTTCAATAGAAGGTGAGTACGAGTCGTTTCAGTGATCGGAAATATGGAGGGGAACTCTTTTTGAAAAAAACACTTGCATAATATTTATGTACATGGTATATTCTAATTCCGGCCAAGAAAACACCGAGAAACACACGGTGCGGCAAGCAAAGCAAATAAGCTTCGAAAAAAGAAACTTAAAAAAACACTTGCAAAGTTGGTTCGGATGTGATAAGATATAAGAGTTGCTAAGGACAACGACTTAGTGACGAAAACGAAGTTTGATCTTTGAAAACTGAACAACGAGTGAGTAATGCGAGGGTTTTTGGTGCATGTCGTATGACTGTATAAAAACCGGAGCGATATTGAGATATTTTATCTCGTCAGATTCAAATGAGCTAATCGCTCTTTTCAATACCTCAGATGATTTTCATCACGATTAACCTCGTGACCGAGATTCATCTTTATTGGAGAGTTTGATCCTGGCTCAGGACGAACGCTGGCGGCATGCCTAATACATGCAAGTCGAGCGGACTTGATGAGAAGCTTGCTTCTCTGATAGTTAGCGGCGGACGGGTGAGTAACACGTAGGCAACCTGCCCTCAAGCTTGGGACAACTACCGGAAACGGTAGCTAATACCGAATACTTGTTTTCTTCGCCTGGAGGAAGCTGGAAAGACGGAGCAATCTGTCACTTGAGGATGGGCCTGCGGCGCATTAGCTAGTTGGTGAGGTAACGGCTCACCAAGGCGACGATGCGTAGCCGACCTGAGAGGGTGATCGGCCACACTGGGACTGAGACACGGCCCAGACTCCTACGGGAGGCAGCAGTAGGGAATCTTCCGCAATGGGCGAAAGCCTGACGGAGCAATGCCGCGTGAGTGATGAAGGTTTTCGGATCGTAAAGCTCTGTTGCCAGGGAAGAACGCTTGGGAGAGTAACTGCTCTCAAGGTGACGGTACCTGAGAAGAAAGCCCCGGCTAACTACGTGCCAGCAGCCGCGGTAATACGTAGGGGGCAAGCGTTGTCCGGAATTATTGGGCGTAAAGCGCGCGCAGGCGGTCATTTAAGTCTGGTGTTTAATCCCGGGGCTCAACCCCGGATCGCACTGGAAACTGGATGACTTGAGTGCAGAAGAGGAGAGTGGAATTCCACGTGTAGCGGTGAAATGCGTAGAGATGTGGAGGAACACCAGTGGCGAAGGCGACTCTCTGGGCTGTAACTGACGCTGAGGCGCGAAAGCGTGGGGAGCAAACAGGATTAGATACCCTGGTAGTCCACGCCGTAAACGATGAATGCTAGGTGTTAGGGGTTTCGATACCCTTGGTGCCGAAGTTAACACATTAAGCATTCCGCCTGGGGAGTACGGTCGCAAGACTGAAACTCAAAGGAATTGACGGGGACCCGCACAAGCAGTGGAGTATGTGGTTTAATTCGAAGCAACGCGAAGAACCTTACCAGGTCTTGACATCCCTCTGACCGGTACAGAGATGTACCTTTCCTTCGGGACAGAGGAGACAGGTGGTGCATGGTTGTCGTCAGCTCGTGTCGTGAGATGTTGGGTTAAGTCCCGCAACGAGCGCAACCCTTGATCTTAGTTGCCAGCACTTCGGGTGGGCACTCTAAGGTGACTGCCGGTGACAAACCGGAGGAAGGTGGGGATGACGTCAAATCATCATGCCCCTTATGACCTGGGCTACACACGTACTACAATGGCCGGTACAACGGGCCGCGAAGCCGCGAGGTGGAGCTAATCCTAAAAAGCCGGTCTCAGTTCGGATTGCAGGCTGCAACTCGCCTGCATGAAGTCGGAATTGCTAGTAATCGCGGATCAGCATGCCGCGGTGAATACGTTCCCGGGTCTTGTACACACCGCCCGTCACACCACGAGAGTTTACAACACCCGAAGTCGGTGGGGTAACCGCAAGGAGCCAGCCGCCGAAGGTGGGGTAGATGATTGGGGTGAAGTCGTAACAAGGTAGCCGTATCGGAAGGTGCGGCTGGATCACCTCCTTTCTATGGAGAATCGTCTTCTGCGATGAAGACATTCAAATTTAAAATCTAGCCAGGTCGGCTAGTTACTCACTCGTTGCTCAGTTTTGAGAGTTCAAACTCTCATGATTGTTCCTTGAAAACTGGATATCGAAACGAAAAATGCGAATTAGAACATTCCTTTTAGCTGAACTTGTGTCAAAACAAGTTTCAATAAAACGGTAGATTGCATCTTACTCTTTATGAGTAACATGGTTAAGCTACTAAGAGCACACGGAGGATGCCTAGGCGCTAGGAGCCGATGAAGGACGTGGCGAACAACGATACTGCCTCGGGGAGCTGTAAGCAAGCTTTGATCCGGGGATGTCCGAATGGGGAAACCCAGCTGGCGTAATACCCAGTTACTCTTGTCTGAATACATAGGGCAGGAGAGGCATACCAGGGGAACTGAAACATCTAAGTACCCTGAGGAAGAGAAAACAATAGTGATTCCGTCAGTAGCGGCGAGCGAACGCGGAACAGCCCAAACCAGAGAGCTTGCTCTCTGGGGTTGTGGGACGTCTCACATGGAGTTACAAAGGAGCCGGTTAAACGAAGAGGTCTGGAAAGGCCCGCCATAGAAGGTAAAAGCCCTGTAATTGAAAGTCTGCTCCCTCCGAGACGGATCCCGAGTAGTGCGGGGCACGTGAAACCCCGTATGAATCCGGCAGGACCATCTGCCAAGGCTAAATACTTCCTAGCGACCGATAGTGAAGCAGTACCGTGAGGGAAAGGTGAAAAGCACCCCGGAAGGGGAGTGAAATAGAACCTGAAACCGTGTGCTTACAAGAAGTCAGAGCCCATTTTAGGGGTGATGGCGTGCCTTTTGTAGAATGAACCGGCGAGTTACGTTCCCGTGCAAGGTTAAGGTGAGAAGCCGGAGCCGCAGCGAAAGCGAGTCTGAATAGGGCGACATAGTACGTGGACGTAGACCCGAAACCGGGTGATCTACCCCTGTCCAGGGTGAAGGTGCGGTAACACGCACTGGAGGCCCGAACCCACGCACGTTGAAAAGTGCGGGGATGAGGTGGGGGTAGCGGAGAAATTCCAATCGAACTCGGAGATAGCTGGTTCTCCCCGAAATAGCTTTAGGGCTAGCCTCGGAAAACAGAGTCGTGGAGGTAGAGCACTGATTGGGTGCGGGGCCCGCAAGGGTTACCAAGCTCAGTCAAACTCCGAATGCCATAGACTTACTTCCGGGAGTCAGACAGTGAGTGCTAAGATCCATTGTCAAAAGGGAAACAGCCCAGACCATCAGCTAAGGTCCCCAAGTGTGTGTTAAGTGGGAAAGGATGTGGAGTTGCACAGACAACCAGGATGTTGGCTTAGAAGCAGCCACCATTGAAAGAGTGCGTAATAGCTCACTGGTCGAGTGACTCTGCGCCGAAAATGTAACGGGGCTAAACACACCACCGAAGCTATGGCTTGATCTTATGATCAGGGGTAGGGGAGCGTTGTATAAGGGTTGAAGGTGTACCGTAAGGAGCGCTGGACATTATACAAGTGAGAATGCCGGTATGAGTAACGAAAAGATCAGTGAGAATCTGATCCGCCGAAAGCCTAAGGGTTCCTGAGGAAGGTTCGTCCGCTCAGGGTAAGTCGGGACCTAAGGCGAGGCCGAAAGGCGTAGTCGAAGGACAACAGGTCGAAATTCCTGTACCACCGTAAATCGTTACGAGCGATGGGGGGACGCAGTAGGGTAGTGACGCAGGCTGATGGATGCCTGTCCAAGCAGTGAGGCTGGTTAGTAGGCAAATCCGCTAACCATAAGGCAGAGCTGTGATGGGGAGTGAAAATTACAGTAGCGAAGGTCATGATCTCACACTGCCAAGAAAAGCCTCTAGCCAGATGAAGGTGCCCGTACCGCAAACCGACACAGGTAGGCGAGAAGAGAATTCTAAGGCGCGCGGAAGAACTCTCGTTAAGGAACTCGGCAAAATGACCCCGTAACTTCGGGAGAAGGGGTGCCCCGGTAGTGTGAATAGCACGAGGGGGCCGCAGTGAAAAGGCCCAAGCGACTGTTTAGCAAAAACACAGGTCTGTGCGAAGCCGTAAGGCGAAGTATACGGGCTGACGCCTGCCCGGTGCTGGAAGGTTAAGGGGAGCGGTTAGGGAGCAATCCCGAAGCTGTGAACCGAAGCCCCAGTAAACGGCGGCCGTAACTATAACGGTCCTAAGGTAGCGAAATTCCTTGTCAGGTAAATTCTGACCCGCACGAATGGCGTAACGACTTGGGCGCTGTCTCAACGAGAGATCCGGTGAAATTTTAATACCTGTGAAGATGCAGGTTACCCGCGACAAGACGGAAAGACCCCATGGAGCTTTACTGCAGCTTGATATTGAATTTGGGTACGATCTGTACAGGATAGGTGGGAGCCTGAGAAGCATGAGCGCCAGCTTGTGTGGAGGCACCGTTGGGATACCACCCTGATCGTATCTAGGTTCTAACCTGGTGCCCTGATCGGGTACGGGGACAGTGTCAGGTGGGCAGTTTGACTGGGGCGGTCGCCTCCTAAAGAGTAACGGAGGCGCCCAAAGGTTCCCTCAGAATGGTTGGAAATCATTCGAAGAGTGCAAAGGCATAAGGGAGCTTGACTGCGAGACCTACAAGTCGAGCAGGGACGAAAGTCGGGCTTAGTGATCCGGTGGTACCGCATGGAAGGGCCATCGCTCAACGGATAAAAGCTACCCTGGGGATAACAGGCTTATCTCCCCCAAGAGTCCACATCGACGGGGAGGTTTGGCACCTCGATGTCGGCTCATCGCATCCTGGGGCTGAAGTAGGTCCCAAGGGTTGGGCTGTTCGCCCATTAAAGCGGTACGCGAGCTGGGTTCAGAACGTCGTGAGACAGTTCGGTCCCTATCTGTCGTGGGCGTAGGAAATTTGAGAGGAGCTGTCCTTAGTACGAGAGGACCGGGATGGACGTACCGCTGGTGTACCAGTTGTTCCGCCAGGAGCACCGCTGGGTAGCTATGTACGGACGGGATAAGCGCTGAAAGCATCTAAGCGTGAAGCCCCCCTCAAGATGAGATTTCCCAATTAGTAAGACCCCTTGAAGACGACGAGGTAGATAGGCTGGGGGTGGAAGTGCAGCAATGCATGGAGCTGACCAGTACTAATCGGTCGAGGGCTTATCCAAAGAAATGCAGGTTCTAAGATCGCAAGTTTCGTTTCGAATCCAGTTTTCAGAGAGCAATCTCTGAACTGAAAAATCGTTTGGTGGCGATGGCGGAGGGGTTCCACACGTTCCCATCCCGAACACGACCGTTAAGCCCTCTAGCGCCGATGGTACTTGGACCGCAGGGTCCTGGGAGAGTAGGAAGCCGCCAAGCGAAACCCTTTCGGGTATTGAAATACTTCGAAGGTCTTGAATATAATTTGGGCCCTTAGCTCAGTTGGTTAGAGCGCACCTCTGATAAGGGTGAGGTCGGTGGTTCGAGTCCACCAGGGCCCACCATTTAACTTACAAATCAATAAATCCTACATATCATGGGGCCATAGCTCAGCTGGGAGAGCGCCTGCCTTGCAAGCAGGAGGTCAGCGGTTCGATCCCGCTTGGCTCCACCATTCCCTGATAGCTCAGTTGGTAGAGCACTCGACTGTTAATCGAGTTGTCACAGGTTCGAGTCCTGTTCGGGGAGCCATTATGGAGAGGTGTCCGAGTTGGCCGAAGGAGCACGATTGGAAATCGTGTAGGCGCCAAAAGCGTCTCGAGGGTTCGAATCCCTCTCTCTCCGCCAGCTTGGTTTTATTGAGGCCCGTTGGTCAAGGGGTTAAGACACCTCCCTTTCACGGAGGTAACAGGGGTTCGAATCCCCTACGGGTCATAGTAGTATGGAGGCTTAGCTCAGCTGGGAGAGCATCTGCCTTACAAGCAGAGGGTCGGGGGTTCGATCCCCTCAGCCTCCACCATATATTTTTTTAACGACGCGGGGTGGAGCAGCCCGGTAGCTCGTCGGGCTCATAACCCGAAGGCCGCAGGTTCAAATCCTGCCCCCGCAATTGAACTTATTTTAATAAGGGATCGTGGAACCGTGGTGTAGTTGGCCTAACATGCCTGCCTGTCACGCAGGAGATCGCGGGTTCGAATCCCGTCGGTTCCGCCACTTGAATATTCATCAGGGATGAAAATCCGTAAATGGGTTCGTCGAAGCATTCACTTCGAGAGCATAAGCTGCGCAGTCTCGAACGAAGTGAGAGTATCCCGTCGGTTCCGCCACTTTTATGATTTTGCCGGTGTAGCTCAACTGGTAGAGCAACTGACTTGTAATCAGTAGGTTGGGGGTTCAAGTCCTCTCGCCGGCACCATGATTTTCTTTTAGCGGTTTGAATAAAACCGGGTCCGGTTGGACAAACTATAATGTTCCTACATTGCGTTGGAACAACGTATGGCGGTCGTGGCGAAGGGGTTAACGCACCGGATTGTGGCTCCGGCACTCGGGGGTTCAAGTCCCCTCGATCGCCCTTTATCTTAACTTTATAGGGGATTAGCCAAGCGGTAAGGCAACGGACTTTGACTCCGTCATGCATAGGTTCGAATCCTATATCCCCTGCCATTATTTTTTCGGTGAGAGCCATTAGCTCAGTTGGTAGAGCACCTGACTTTTAATCAGGGTGTCGAAGGTTCGAGTCCTTCATGGCTCACCAGTTATATTATGCGGTCGTGGCGGAATTGGCAGACGCGCACGGTTCAGGTCCGTGTGGGCTAACCCCCCGTGGAGGTTCGAGTCCTCTCGACCGCACCAATCATATGCGGACGTGGCTCAGCGGTAGAGCATCGCCTTGCCAAGGCGAGGGTCGCGGGTTCGATTCCCGTCGTCCGCTCCAAATATGCGCCCTTAGCTCAGCTGGATAGAGCGTTTGACTACGAATCAAAAGGTCGGGAGTTCGAATCTCTCAGGGCGCGCCATATTTACTCTCAAGTATCGGGATGTAGCTCAGCTTGGTAGAGCACCTGGTTTGGGACCAGGGGGTCGCATGTTCAAATCGTGTCATCCCGATTTTTTATAAGATGCGGGTGTAGTTCAATGGTAGAACTCCAGCCTTCCAAGCTGGTAGCGTGGGTTCGATTCCCATCACCCGCTTAACGAATCGCAAAATAGCTCTTGCCTTGTGCAGGGCTATTTTTTGTTTTGTATCGAAAATATATGGTCATCCGATCAACGATTTGAATTTGATAACAGACGTGATCTTTGATTAAATAAATGAAGTGAATGAACAACGACCAGGGGGGATTCGAAGGATGAAGCGGGCACTTGTTATTGGAGGACATGGAACATTGGGCAAAGCGGTTGTTGCCAAGCTGCAGGAATGGTCTGTGGAAGTTGTAACTGCAGGCAGAAATTCGGGAGATTATACGGTCGATATGACTTCAACCGATAGTATCAAGACGCTTTTTGAAACGGTTGCCAATATCGACTACGTCATTGTGACAGCAGGCCAGACTCATTATGCCAAGCTGGCTGAACTCACTCCCGAGAACAACATGGTCAGCGTGCAGAGCAAGCTGCTTGGTCAAGTCAACATTGTGCTCATCGGTCAACACTACATTAACGATAAGGGAAGTTTTACACTGGTCAGCGGAATTATCAAGGACCATCCGATCGAACAGGGTGCTTCCAGCGCGATGGCGAACGGGGCTATTGATGCATTTGCCAAGGCGGCTGCTTATGAACTGCCAAGAGGTATCCGTTTGAACTCCGTCAGTCCGAATCTGTTTGTGGAATCGGCCGAGAAATACCGTGATTTCTTCATTGGGTTTAACCCGGTGCCCGTTGAGCGCGTCGCCAATACGTTCATTCAAAGCGCGCTTGGCATTGAAACAGGGCAAACATTCAAAGTGTATTGATACTGCCACATTTATATAGGAAAAAGAACATCTGAAAAGGATCGTTTATCTCACCGCAAAGTGCTAGCGGACAAACAAAGGCCTCATTTCATTGATCTTAAGGATCAGAAATGAGGCCTTTGTTTCATGCTATTTTGACCAGCCAGCAGGTGGGTAATCGTTCCGGCTGTTCTGTCAAAAGTGGAGATGTATCAGAAACGCGATGCTCAAACAACATACCCCGTAGATTCCATTAATAACGTTCCAAAATAAGTTGGGTTTTCAGGCCGTCTCCCGGAAGAAGCCAGTTTTCGTTCTCCAGCAGCTGCATCAGTTGGGCACGGAGGCCGGATACCGTAGACGCGTCGTCTGTCTTGAAGGAGACCTCCACGATGTTCTCAATCCCCGTGCCAGCTTCATTCAGAATCGGCCACACTTCAAGCGTCATTTCTTGACCGTTCCAAGTCCCTTCATAACGCTCAAACGTAATCGGGCCGTAGGCACGGGAAGCGGACAATTGTTGTTTGCCCCAGTTGGAAGCAGACCAGTTTTTCAGTTTGCCCGGCAGTTTGTCGAGCAGCATTTCCAAAGCCTTGCTATCGGAAGGAAGCTGCTCGCCGCTTGTTATGGCATCGACTTTTTTGGTATTGGAGAAGCTCAGGGTCTGTTTGCCGTAGCCCCAATCGATTTCAGCCTCGTAATTATCGTCAGATGCGTCAAATCCCTCCTGGTTAGCCAGCGTCAACGCTGCTTCGACATCACCATCAATGATCGGGTAGCGCTTTTTATAGGTCAGCTCGTAATTGTTTTTATCCTCCTTCTTGCGGAAGCGTACGTTCCAGCCCTGCTCGTCCAATCCAAGGGAATCGGTGTCAAAATATTCTACGCCAATGGCTCGTGGCGAGCTGTCCAATCCAAGCGTTTGCAGTACGTCGCTGTTTGGTTTGCCGTCGGCATTCAGCACGGCTTCCGGCTTGGCCAAAAACTTGACTTCATAAGCGGGTACCGCGTTGGCCGCAGCCGATGCCTGAGGAGTTTCGAGCACCGTCAGTCCACTTCCCAGCGTCATGATGCTCAGCATGATTGAAGCGGTGACCTTTTTCCATGTTTTCAAAACATTCACTCTCCCTAAACTTGGATTAACGTACAGTACCAATGTAGCGTTCTAATATCTTGAATCCATCAAATGGAGGGCCTGTTTGCGTTAATCCTGCATAGATTTGATGAATGGTCCCCGATAGTTTTTATTCATAAGATCAAAAACGGACAGGCGGAAAGTGGGTGCTCATCTCGCGCAGCATTTCCTTAAAACGGTTCACCTGCACGGAGGCATGGCGTTCTTTATTATGCACGGCATAGATATGGCGGGAGGCCTGTTCTCCTGGAATAGGGAGCACCTGGACAAGCCCTTGCCGTTCCTCCCACTGCACGGCCATCCGCGACATGAAGGACACATGCCCGCCGAGTAGAACCAATTGTTTGATCGCTTCGAGCGAATCCATCTCCACGGCAGTGCGCAGACGGACGGCATGCTGCTCCAGCCATTGGTTGGTCAAACGGCGCGTGCTGGATTCATCCCCATGCAGGGCAAAAGGAATCCGCGCAATATGCTCGGGCTGCAATTCTTCCAGCTGCGTTAACGGGTGCTGCGGGGCACAGATCAACACCAGGTCATCCGCACACAGTGGCTCTGCGTGCAGTAAAGGTCTTACGAACGTTTCGGAAGAGATGATGCCGAGATCGATCTGGTGCCCGATGAGCATGTCGCGGATGGCGGACGAAGGTTTGACCGACAGCACGATGCGAATGCCCGGGAATTCCTGCGAAAATGCATTGAGCATGGCCGGCAGCAAGTAGGTTGCAGGCACATAGCTTGCCCCAATATGCAGACTGCCCCGATACAGGCTGTCATATTCCCGTACGACGCGGCGGGCTTCCTGGGTAAGGGCATTGATTTTGACGGAATAGTGCAGCAGGGCCTGTCCTGCCTCGGTCAGAAAGGTTTTGCCATTGCGCGATTCAAAAAGTCGCACGCCCATTTCTTCCTCCAATGATTTCATATGAAACGTAACAGTGGGCTGTTTAATACCCAGAACTTCGGCGACGCTCGTCATGTGGTGATGTTTGTCGATCAGTTCGACGATTTGCAGTTTGATCAGATTCAAGCGAAAGGCACTCCTTCCATATTACATATCTCCTCTATAGATTTAATCTATGAACATCAACAGAATTCATCTAAAAAGTTAATTCCAATTTTACATTCGGCTCATACAAACCGCGAAGGCAGGCGTTAGACTAAGATCAGAACAGAGGACAGGCAGGGGTGCTCATGAAACTAGAAATCAGAAACGTGCAAAAATCGTTTAACCGGACGCCGGCGCTGTTTCCCACCGATCTGACGCTGGAGCATGGTCAGTTCACAACACTGCTCGGCCCGTCCGGCTGCGGCAAAACGACGCTGCTGCGTATACTGGCCGGATTGGAGCAGCCGGATGCGGGAGAGATTTATGCCGACGGCGAGTGTATCTATTCCGCAGACAAGCGAATCGATGTGCCTACGCATAAGCGAAATCTCGGCATGGTGTTTCAGGATTTTGCCTTATGGCCCCATATGACGGTATATGAGAACGTAGCATTTGGACTGCGGGCCGGCAGGCAAAAGGGCGAACTGCATCAGAAGGTCACTGAAGCGTTGGAGATGGTGCGTTTGCAAGGCATGGAGGGTCGTTATCCTCACCAATTGTCGGGCGGACAGCAGCAACGGGTCGCTTTTGCCCGAGCGGTGGCAGTCAAACCAGGCGTCATTTTGTTCGATGAACCACTGAGTGCGTTGGATGCAGTACTACGGGAGGAAATGCGGCTGGAGATGATGGCTCTCGTACGCGACATGGGGCTGACGGCGTTGTACGTCACTCACGATCAGGTTGAGGCGATGTCCATGTCGGATGAAATCGTTGTGATGCAAAAAGGGAGGATTATGCAAAAGGGCGCTCCTGAAACGATCTATTCCTCGCCAAGCAATGCATACGTAGCCTCGTTCATCGGCAAATCGAACTGGCTCACCACAGATCAATCCATGATTCGTCCGGAACATGTATCCTGGAGCAAGAGCGAACATGACGACCTGTGTTATCAGGGCGCGGTGATCGATGTCAGTTATGTCGGTGAACGCTACGAAATTCGGGTACAGATCGACGGTCTTAGCATCTGGACGACCTACTCCAACACAAGAGTAAAAGCCGGTGAGCGCGTCAAGCTGTATGTGTCGCCGGACCGGATTTGCCGTATGGGTGAAAAGCCTGCGGAGCGCAAGGTAGAACGCAGCGCTAGCGGGGCTAGCGCATAGAGCGACAGTACGGTAGCCATGCAATGTTACATTTTCGCTGAAATCGATTAAAAACAAATTGAACAAAACCAGAGGAGAGGTATTCCAAATGATGAATGTTAAAAAACGCAAAAAAGGCGCCATGCTGCTGCTGACGGCAGTAATGAGCATCAGTTTGTTCGGCTGCAGCACGGGGAACGGGGCAACGGGCACAAGCGCACAGGGCTCTGGGGAGAGCAGCACGGCGGCGGCAGGGGCAGAGGCACCAGCCACATCGACTACCGGTGGGAAACTCGTATTGTACAGTGCCGGCCCGCAGAAACTGGCAGATAACATCATCCATGGTTTTACAGAGAAAACGGGCATTGAAGTCGAGATGTTCCAAGGAACGACAGGTAAAATTTTGGCGCGTATGGAGGCTGAGAAAGCCAACCCGGTGGCCGACGTTGTCATTCTGGCCTCGTTGCCCTCCGCACAAGCATTGAAAGCAGATGGCCTGACATTGCCATATCCAGAAGCCGCGAATAGCGACAAGCTGAACAAGGAATGGTCTGATGCCGAAGGCAACTACTTCAGCTCCAGCGCTTCTGCGCTTGGCATCGTGTACAATACGAAACTCGTCACAACGCCGCCAACGAGCTGGGCCGATCTGGCTACGGCAGCTTGGAAGGACGCCGTCAACATTCCGGATCCTACCCTGTCCGGGTCCGCCTTGGACTTCATCACCGGTTATTTGAGCGCAAACGGGGAAAAAGGCTGGGACTTGTTCAGCCAATACAAAGCGAACGGCGTTGCCATGGCTGGTGCCAACCAAGAGGCGCTTGATCCGGTCATCACCGGAGCGAAAAGCATCGTAGCGGCAGGCGTGGATTACATGGCGTATTCCTCCAAAGCGAAAGGCGAACCGCTGGATATCGTATACCCATCGGAAGGAACCGTGGTCAGCCCTAGACCGGCAGCGATCCTGAAATCGAGCAAAAACGTAGAGAACGCGAAAGCATTCATCGATTATTTGTTGTCCGACGAAGCACAGAAACTGGTTGCAGATGCTTACCTGATTCCAGGACGCGAAGATGTGGAAGCAACTAACCGTGCCAATCTGAAGGACATTCCTCAGCTTAAAGTCGACTGGAACTGGATGAGCGAGAATGGCGACGACACAGCGGCACGCTTCTCGGAGATTTTCAAATAAACGGCTTCGCGATCTGAGGTGAACAAGCAGTGAGACCTGTTGCAGTGGACAACAACCGTATTTTTCGGAGAGTGGGCGTCATTCTCGCCCTCTTTCTGCTAACCGTAAGCATTGGCGTGCCGCTGCTGCTGATTTTCTGGCAGAGCGTGTACGTGGACGGGCAGTGGGATTGGATGGCCCCGCTAAGAACCATTGCCGGACACCATTTGTCCGGGGTGCTGTTGAATTCTGTTTGGCTGGGCATATGTGTAGCGGCGGGTACGACGCTCTTGTCGCTGCCGCTGGCTTGGATGATGGCAAAGACGCGCATGGGACGGCATCGCTGGGTCGACGTCATATTGATGATTCCTTTCATGACCCCGCCGTATATCGGCTCCATGGGCTGGATTCTTTTCATGCAAAAAGGAGGCTATCTGCAGCAATGGTGGCCTTCTTCCGCAAACTGGACCGAGCATTTCTTCAGCTTCTGGGGCATGGTGCTGATCATGAGCTTGCATCTGTTTCCTTTCTTGTACCTGCTGCTCAGGGATGCGCTGATCCGCATCGGCGGAAACCTGGAAGAAGCAGGAGCCGTGCATGGCGCGCCGTCAGGGTATCGGTTCAGACGCATTATTTTGCCGCTGCTGCTGTCTTCTTACGGCATGGGGATCATGCTTGTGTTTGTCAAAACGATTGCGGAATTCGGAACGCCGGCGACGTTTGGCCGCAAGATCGGGTATTACGTCATGACTTCGGAGATCCACAAGTATATCTCCAGTTGGCCCATCGATTTCGGCAAGGCGACCTCGCTTGCTTCGATCCTGTTGTCGGTATGTCTCGTGATGTGGTATATGCAATCGGCCATGAGCCGCAAGTTCACGTACCGCTTGGTCGGAGGGAAAGGCCAGCGTTCCAAAACCTATTCCCTTCGCGGGGGTGCCGGCTGGTTGTGCGGTTTGTATATGGCGGCATTGCTCATATTGTCGGTCGGCATTCCCTATTTCTCGATCATTGCCGCTTCGACGATGAAACTTCGCGGGGCGGGGCTCTCTTTCAACAATCTCACGTTGGAGCATTACGGAACCTTGCTCACATGGGGTTCGGTCAGTATGAAAGCGATCCTGAACAGTCTGGGATTGTCGCTCGCGGCTTCTACGGTGGCCGTTATTTTCGGCACGGGTTTCGCGCTGGCCATTGGCCGCTCGTCATCGCGCATGCAGCGTGTCATCGACCTGTTCAGCTTGTTGCCCAACACGGTACCGGGCATCGTTATGGTGGTGGGACTTATCTTGTTATGGAACGCACCGTGGATGCCGGTTAATCTGTACAACACGTACGGTATGGTGGTGCTAACCTATGTGGTATTATTTCTGCCCTATACGGTACAGTACGTCAAGTCGAGCTTTACCCAGATTGACGGCACATTGTTTCAGGCAGGTCAGGTGTTCGGCGGAAAGCCGCTATATATTTTGCGGCGGATTTTGGTTCCGCTCATCATTCCGGGCATGCTGGCCGGATGGATGATGACCTTTACGATCGCGGCGCGGGAGCTGGTTGCTTCGCTCTTGATTCTGCCACCATCGATGCAGACATCGGCTACCTATATTTTCGCTCAGTTCGAGCAGGGGCAAGTATCGCTTGGCATGGCGATGGCCGTCGTTTCGGTCGGCATGACGGTGTTGATGCTGCTGGGCATTGAGATTTTGAATTCAAAGAGAAAGTGGAATGCATCATGATGAAGTTGAAGGTATGGGGCGGAGCTGGCGAGCATGGTCGTTCTGCCTACCTCCTGAGCGGAAACCATGTTCACCTTTTATTGGATTGCGGGGTGAAGAAGGAAGGGGCCGGGGAATACCCGCTGATCGATCCGGAAATGGTTCCGCAGCTTGGAACGGTATTGTTGTCCCATGCCCATGAGGACCATTCGGTGGCGATTCCCCTGTTGTACCGGATGGGTTATACGGGAGAAGTATGGACGACCCGGGAAACCCGTGAACAGCTGAAATCTTATTTTCAATCATGGCGAAATAACATGGAACGTGCGGGGAATGAGCTGCCTTATACCGAAGCCGACGAGCAGGCCATACGTTATCGTTACTTGGAAGACGAATCGGAGAGCGCGCAATGGTTCGAAATTCTTCCCGACGTTCAGGCCATGTGGGGAAAGAGCGGGCATCTGGCCGGTTCGGTATGGCTGGGCCTACGGATGGAGGGCAAACGTATTTTCTATTCGGGGGATTACACCTCCGAATCCATGTTGCTGCAGGATGACTGTCCGGCAGACACGTTACTTATGCATGATGATCAATGGATTCATGAGCAACGAACGGGTACAGAACATGGTGAACGTTTGGGCCGGGAAGGAGTCGCTGTATCGTCCAAGCATCGCCCCAAAACGCTGGAGCATGTCAAACCGTCGACGGAAATTGCCAGCTTATCGCACGAGGCATTTATCCCGCATGTCATGGATTTGACCATCATGGATGCCGCTTATGGGACCGATTCCGAAACGCAGCAGGACAAACTGATGCAGTTGCATGAGGCGTTGCGGCAAACGTTGGACCGCGGCGGCAAAGTGCTTCTCCCCATGCCTGCGGTAGGGCGCGGACAAGAGCTTGTGCTCTGGGCACGGCAGCAGTTTCCGAGCGTACCCCTAATTGTGGAACCGAAACTGGCTGCAGGCATGATGCAGTTACTCCACTCCCCATACTGGTTGAAGAAATCCGGGGACTTGGGGCCAGGAACGGCAGTGGATGTCATCAAAAGGTTCCTGAACGAAGGCGGCTGGAGCTCGCCAATCACGAATGAGGAGCGCCAGCAGCTGCTGGAACGGACAGGACCGTCCTTATGGTTCATCTCCGACGGCATGCTGCAGTCCACGCTGGCACGGTGGTATTACAAGCAGTTTGCCGATGACAGCAAAAATCTTGTGCTGATTACCGGGCATGCCGCGAAAGGGACTTTTGCCCACCGGTTGTTGGAAAACCCCAAGGAGTACGGTGCTTGCGAAGTGCGGAAAATACGCTACAAGGTGCATCAAGGCGTGCGAGATGTCAGAGATATGCTGAACCGGATTCCCGCCAAACACACGGTGCTTGTGCATGCGGATCGTGCCGAAACCGATCGGTTGAAGCAGACGCTGCTTAAAGAGCGTGACAGCTTGCAGCCGGAGAAGGGGCTTTTGCATTCATTGGGCCCTGGAGAAGAACTGATTCTATGAACCAATGACATGATGCGAATGGAATGACCTGCTGGGTGCTGGATGCACCTAAGCGGGCATTTGGCGTTATGTGCGGTTCGCCATGCTTTTTGGGCGTTTTATGATATTGCAGCACAAAAAAACAACCTACATACGACCATCCATTTAGGTAGACCGAAACATATCGCTGAAATGATCCATTATTTACAGAAGGATCAAGAGCTTTGGGTTAATGGAAAGCAGCATACGATAGACAATGCTTGGGAGCTGCTGCAAGTCATGGGTTACTCCGATATGGAACCAATTTGGATCAAGCAATGGTAGTTGGAGTAAATCTAAGAACAATGCAGATTTGCCTCGTTTTCGAGGATAAGCGGTACATAAAGGAGTTGTTCCGATGTTCTGGTATGAGTGTAATATAATTTCATAATATTATTGACTTGTGAAATTTTATATCATATACTGAGTAAAATTTGTTCGAGAGATCGGATTCAATCGGCTTGCGGGAGGTATGGGGGAATGGATCGTGGCAGTTTTCCGATGTGGGAACAGTATCGCAAGAAACGGGAACATGTGATGATCGGCCTGATGTCGGGCACGTCACTGGATGGGACGGATGCGGCACTGGTGCGAATCCGGACGGATATAAGCGGTGCCTTGCAACAGATCGAGCTCGTTGATTTCATTTGCGTTCCGTATTCGGACACATTAAGAGAGCGGTTAATTCGGCTGTGTTCGCCCGAAACGGCCCGCATCGATGACCTTACGACCGCGCATTTTGGCGTTTCCGAGTGGTATGCGCACAGCGTGAGCGAGCTTATTCGTTCGGCAGGCATATCCCTTGCCGATGTCGACGTAATCAGCATGCATGGCCAGACGGTGTGGCACGCGCCGGAGGAAGCGGCTTTTCCCGGCCCGGCGGACACACTCCTTAACGTCAAATCGACTCTCCAGATCGGGGAGTGTGCCGTCGTTCGTGAACGGACCGGACTACCTGTCATCGGCAACCTGAGAGCCAGGGATATGGCTGCCGGAGGTGAAGGTGCGCCGCTGACGCCATATGCGGATGCGCTACTGTTCCGAAGTCAGGCCGTAGGAAGGCTGGTACAGAACATCGGGGGAATCGGGAACGTAACTGTTTTGCCTCCGCTTTCTTCAATGGAAGAGGTATCGGCTTTTGATACGGGACCCGGAAATATGGTCATCGACGCGATTGTTCGACAAGCTACCGAAGGACGGCAGCATTATGACCCGGATGGCAGCATCGCTGCCAGAGGGAAGGTGGATACAATATTATTGGAACAATGTCTGGACGATGAATATTTCCGCAAAATGCCTCCAAAGAGTACCGGCCGTGAAGTTTACGGGGCTGCTTACGCCGAACGTATCATGCAATGGGCACGGCAGCATTCATTATCGTTGGAGGACACACTAGCCACCACGACTTACCTTACCGCAGAGACCATTGTGCGGTCTGTGGAGAATTTCGTTCTGCCTAGAATGAACGTAGCTGCTATGCTGGCTTGTGGCGGGGGGACTTCCAACGCTACCCTGATGCGCATGATCCGCGAGCGCCTTCCCGCGAGTATTCGCCTTGAGCGTACAGCTGATCATGGCGTCCCGGATGACGCACGTGAGGCGATGGGTTTTGCGTTGCTAGGACATGAAGCGCTGATGGGAAGGGCGAATACCCTCCCAGCTGTGACAGGAGCGTCAGCCCCCGTAATTTCGGGCATCCTGACGTTATGACTCAGGTGGGATTTTACTCTTTACACTCAGATTAGACTTTTTAGAACGAATAAGACAAAATGAATGTACATGAATCAGTACGGAAGGGAGGCGCAGATGGAAGGCATGAAAGGCGGGCTTGTGCGTTTGCGCGCTATATTGGATGATTTGACCCCATCGGAACGGAAGATCGGGGCTTATATTTTGGAGCACCCTGAAGAAACGGTGCAGTCTTCGGTTGCGCAGCTGTCGGAGCGCAGCGGGGGCAGTCCGGCGGCGATCATCCGACTGTGCAAATCGCTGGAGGTGACAGGCTTTCAGGAACTGAAGCTGAAGATTGCCGGGGATTTGCAGACAGGGGAGTCGTATGAATATACGGAGATACGTCCACAGGACTCCATGGAAAGCATCATTCAGCACGTCTCGGCGAACAACATTCAATCGATCAAGGACACGGTTCACATTTTAGATCCTCGCATGGTGGAGCAGGCAGTGGATGTGCTGCAGAAGGCAAACCGTATCTTTTTCTACGGCGTGGGAGCGTCCAATCTGATCGCTTTGGATGCACACTACAAATTTATGCGCATCAACCGTACGAGCTTTTCGTTCGCCGATCCGCACATGCAGATTTCATCCGCTACGACGCTCCGGGCAGACGACGCCGTCGTCTGCATCTCGTATTCGGGCGAAACGGGCAGCGTCGTGTCTTGCTTGAAGCATGCACGCGAAGGCGGAGCAGCGACGATCAGCATTACGAAATGGGGCAGCAATACGTTAAGTTCGCTTGCGGATGTTCCCCTGATGATTACCTCCATGGAGAGCAATATTCGCAGCGGAGCCACCTCTTCGCGCATTGCGCAGCTTAACGTGATCGATATCCTGTATCTGGCGGTCGCCAGCAGGGACTATAACCAATCGGTTCAGTATTTGGAGAAGAGCCGTCAGGCCATCCTGGAACACAAATAAGTTGCAGTCAACCGGACGCTTGATTCCTAGGGCAACAACACACTTCGGCAAGCCACGGCCAATAACCCTTTTCTAACGTCCGTATCGGCACGAACGTTAGAAAAGGTTTTTTTGTATTTTTGCCATATTGCGAAGCTGACCCATAGAGTTGAGTATTGGTCTACTCTATAAAAAAAAGAGCCCGGACCATGCCGGACTCCAAGCTGCAAGCTTCATCCTTCAGCCTGCAGCTCGCATGCGTATAAACGATTGCATGCCCGCTTGCGGCACGCCGCGCGTTCTGTATTGCCGTCATGAAGAGCCGGCAATGGCGCTGCGGACAAACCCGCCAGCCGTATCCAGCCTTTTCACAGCTTCCGTCGCGTCCACATTGGCCATCAGCATGACGATGGCCGTTTTGACGTGTCCGTTTGCTTCCGCGAACGCCTGCTCCACTTGAGGTTCGCTGGCATCCGTTGCCAATCGGATCATACGCTTGGCCCGATGGACAAGCTTTTGGTTCGACGGGTTCAGGTCGACCATGAGATTGCGGTATACCTTGCCGAGCCGAATCATGGCGGTGGTGGTCAGCATATTCAAAATCATTTTTTGTGCCGTTCCAGCCTTCATGCGGGTAGAACCCATCACTACTTCCGGGCCGACAACAGCTTCGATGCTAATGTCCGCCAAGCTGGACATGGGGGAGCCTGCGTTATTGCTCAGGCTGATCACTCCGGCCCCCAATTCGCGCGCCCGTTTCATGGCACCCAGCACGTATGGCGTTCTGCCGCTGGCAGCGATGCCGACTACAACGTCATGATCATTCACGCCATGGTCATCGAGATCAGCCGCACCGGTTGATTCGCTATCTTCGGCCCCCTCGACCGGGTCCTTCACGGCACGGAAACCTCCGGCAATAATACCTTGCACCATGCTGGGCGGCGTGCCATAAGTCGGCGGACATTCCGAAGCATCCAGAATGCCGAGCCTGCCGCTGGTGCCTGCGCCAACGTAGAACAGTCTGCCGCCGGAATGGAAAGCTTCGACGATGCGATCGGCCGCTTGGGCAATGACTGGAATAAGCGGCTGAATCAGCTCGGCAATGCGGCGATCCTCCCGATTGATCAGTTCAACGATCTCCGCAGAAGGCAGCACGTCGATCTGATCCGTTAGCGGATGGGGTTGTTCGGTCAGCAATGAGTTAAGCATGTGATTCATCAGTATGGCCTCCTTGTCTCTTCTATCTGGTATCGTGCAGGGAGCGATGGAACCGTGCCAAGCGTGCCGCGCCAATGGCCGGAGGTGGAGCATGCTCCGTTTGCACGTATTCGAGTCCTTCGTAGTACCGGGAAAGCTGCTGCATAAAGGCCTCTCGGTACAATGGAGAATGACGAAATAACGATCCGGACAATACGACAGGTGCTGCAGGGAACTCCGGGTCTCGGGCAATCAGCGCTCGTGCAGTCTCGGCGAGGTGCCTTGCCTCGTCAGTGACCAAGTCGCTCGCGACAGGGTCTCCCGCTTCAGCCGCCGCGATGGCGAGGCGGGCGAGCGAAGCGGTCTCCTTTTTTCCCCAACCGTTGTGATATACGCGATCCTTGAGCTCTGTTGGTTCCTTGAGCCCCAGTTCTTGCAAGAGAAGCGAAGTCAACCGGGTTGGTGGCAGAATGCCGTCATGGCTCTGCATGACCGATTGAAGTGCGCGCTGCCCGATGCGATAACCGCTGCCTTCGTCGCCCAGCAAATGTCCCCAACCACCCGTGCGATAACGGGTGCCTTCAGAGTTGAATCCATAGACGATGGACCCCGTGCCGGAAATGCAGAGAACGCCGCGCGTACTACCCAAAGAGGCCATAAGAGCCGTTTCTCCTTCAGTTACAATCCAGACAGGGCATGTGTTAAACGCTTCCGGTAAACGTCTTTTCATGTATTGAATCACGACATCACTGATCATCTGACGTTCTTGCATTTTGTCTATACCTGACATACCAAGACATATACCATCACATTTTGTCAAAAGCTCATGATTTGTGCCAAATAGTCGATCCAATACTCTCTCCAGCTCGGGAACGGCTTGCTCCAGCGACACGCTATATGGGTTGCTTGGTCCTCCGCTGACTTGAGCAACAATATCTCCCGTATCGGAAATCAGCGCTGCATCTGTATTGGTACCGCCTCCATCAATACCCGCATAGACACGCAAAGTGAATCACCTCGCTTGCTTCATTTTTCTTTGTTCATAGTATAGTGGCAGGGAACGAAAAAGTAAAATTAAATTTTATGATTAAAAATATTGTTGAATTTTTATTTCACAGCTCATATAATGAACTCAATCTACAATTTTGGAAGGAATTAATACTGTTAATGTCATCTAAATTGACGTTAAACTTTCATTAAAAAGATTTGATTAGCAAAGGGCGGGTCGAATCTGAAGGGGAGGATGCGGAGAGATTTCAAAGGGTCAGCACACAGATTGGAATTGGCTCAGATATTTACCAAAGGTAGATGACATGCGAAGGAGATGAAAGCATGAAGAAGAGAAGTCTGGTTTGGTCCATGCTGTTAATGATGATTCTGGTAACGGCCTGTGGCAATGGGGGGAGCAGCGCGACGGAGAACGATCCTGACGCAAACGATACGGTGACGGTATGGACGTATCCGGTTCATGGCACTTACGAAGACGAGCTAAAGGATCTCATTGCAGATTTTAATAAAGAGCATCCGAATATCACGGTGAAGACCGAAGTGCTCTCATGGGCTGAGGGACCGAAAAAATTCGATGTTGCGCTGAACGCGGGGAATCCGCCTGATCTGTATTTCCACAGCGTGGACGGAACTTATGTGAATACCGGGCTTGCCCTGGAGTTGGACTCTTATCTGACGCCGGAGATCAAGGACGATTACCTGCCGGGAACGCTGGAGCTAGGCCAGATTCAAGGCAAGCAATATGGTCTCCCTTTATACCAATTCCAGTGGGCGTGGGGCGGAAACAAGCGCATTCTGGAGGAAGCGGGCATTGACTGGCAATCCATTCAGGCGAACGGCTGGACCTGGACCGAATTCAAGGAAGCTGCCGCGAAGTTGACCAAAACGTTGGATGGCGGTAAAGCTCAGTATGCTCTCGTTACCGATGGCACGTCGCTTGACTTCATTGAAATGTTGACGCGTAATAACGGCATGATCGACGTATTGGACAAAGACGGCGTGTTCCAGTGGAACGATGGCCGCATTCTGGATACGCTTGGTTTCGTCAAAGAACTGATGGATCAAGGTTACATGCCGAAGGAAACGGCCGCAATCGCTCCGGCGAAACGCACGGACATGTTCTATGCCGGCGAAGCGGCAATCATCTCCAAAGCGATTCCTTATTACGACGTGATGATCCAGAATCGCAGCAAAGACATCGATGCGGGCAACGTGCAAGGTGAAAAAATCGATTTCGTGTTGTTGCCTGTGCCTCACAATGACGACCAGCCGGCTCAGACGACGATGGGTGGCGAAGGTTATGTCGCGTTCAGACAGAAAAACGACAAAGGCGAGCAGCATGCCAAAAATACATTCCTGGTCATGGAGGCGCTTAGCGGCGCGAAGGCGGGCAATTCGGCCAATGAGTTGGCACTGCCGTTCGTAAGAAAGTCCCAGGCGGACCTCTTCAGAGGCAAGGAGCTGGGCAAACCGGAAAATATCGCTGCTGCCAACCTTATGGCTGAGAACATTGCAATGCCGGTTGTACTGGAACTGGATATCGACAAGGCTGCCCAAATGAAACAGTTTAAGGAGCAGGTTGTGAAACCGAATATTCAGGCTTTGTTCTCGGGGGAGAAAACGCCTGAGCAGATCGCTGAAGACTTCAAAGGCAAAGGCCAGCAAATGTTTGGCCAATAAGCATCCAGGCATCATCATCTCGGAGAGGAGGATTCGCCATGCAGACCGCCCTTGCGCCAAAGCCGTCCGCGGCCCGGACTTCCCGGTTCGCCCGGTTTTGGCGGGATTACGGGTGGGCGTATTTGTTTATTTTGGCGCCTGTCCTGCTGTTTCTTGTGTTCACGCTGTACCCGGTACTGTCGGCACTGGTCATGAGTTTCCAGAAGTACAATATTATGAATTCCACGTGGGTCGGGCTGGACAATTACGAGCGTTTGGTCAAGGACGATACGTTCTGGAAATCCATCCGCAACACGATCATTTTCACGGTGGGCACCGTGCCGGTCAACATTCTGATTACGTTTGTGCTGTCTTATTTCATCTTTCAAATGAAAAGCAAATGGCAGACCTTCTTCAAAGCTACGTTATATCTGCCTGCCGTGGCATCCGGAGTAACGATTTCCATCGTCTGGCTTGCCATTTTCGATCCCACCGACTCCGGTTTGCTGAACCGTTTCCTGAGCCTGTTCGGCCTGGACCCGGTCATCTGGCTGGGGCAGTCGGGAACGGCGTTATTTTCGCTTATTCTGATGAACTGGCTCGGTTCGCATGGTGCGGGCATCATTCTGTATTTGGCGGCGATGGGCGGTATTCCGAAGTCGCTGTATGAAGCGGCGGACATTGACCATGCCAGCGGCTGGACCCAATTCAGCAAAATCACGTGGCCGCTCCTCAAACCGACGACGCTCTATCTGCTTGTTACCGGAGTCATTACGTCTTTTCAGGTATTCATTTCGGTATATCTAATGACACAAGGCGGCCCGAACTTTGCCACAACGACGATTGCTTACCTGATTTATGAGACGGCCTTCAAGTTCTACGAATTCGGATTGGCGTCGGCGCAGTCGTTCGTGCTCGCGGTGATCATCATCGTCATCTCCGTGATTCAATTCAAGTACTTCTCGAGCGATATCGAGTATTAAGCAATCGGAGGTGAATTTCATCCATGAAAACATCACGCCATAAGCTGCTGCTGATCATAGCTGCCGTTCTGCTAAGCGTGTGGACGATCGTGACAGTCATCCCCATGTACTGGATGTTGGTAGGCTCGGTGCAGGATAGCGCAATGTCGGCATCCTTTCGGCCGCAGATGCTGCCGAATCAGCTGTCCTTGTCGCCGTATGAACGCTTTTTTGCCAAAACGGACGCCTGGCGCTGGCTCTATAACTCGCTGTTGATTTCGGCTATCCTGACCGTGACCAACGTATTCTTTGCTTCGCTGGCAGGGTATGCGTTTGCCAAACTGAAATTTCCGGGCAGTCAGGCTGTCTTCTGGACGCTGCTCGGCACGATGATGATTCCTGCTCAAGTTACGCTGATCCCGCTCTACATTTTGATGGTCAACGTGTTTAACCTCGGCGACACATACATCGCCATTATTCTGCCTGCCGCGGTAAGCGTAGGCAACATCTTTTTGATGAAACAGTTCATGTCCACGCTGCCAACCTCGCTGATCCATGCGGCGCGCATCGATGCATGCAGCGAATTCGGCATCTTCTGGAAGGTGATTCTGCCTATGGCGAAGCCGGGGATTGCGGTGCTTGCGATTTTTACCTTCGTCGCTTCGTGGAACGAATTTTTCTGGCCGTTTCTCATTACCAATTCCAACGAAATGCGCACCATTCAGGTGGGGCTCGCATCATTCGTCTTTGCCGAATCGACCGATTTCGGGGCGATGATGGCAGGAGCGACGATCGGCGCGCTGCCGATGATCATACTGTTCTTCTCGCTGCAGCGTTACTTCCTGCAGGGAATTACCATCGGCGCGGTTAAGGGATAACCTCTCTAATCGGGCTATAACACATGCGACAACGCAAAGGGGGATCTGCCAATGGCACGCGTGGAGTTTCGCCAAGTACGCAAAGAATTCAAAGATGATCATAAAGGAACGTTCACGGCTGTCGCCGGGTCGGACTTTGTCATAGAGGATAAAGAGTTCGTGGTCTTCGTCGGCCCGTCGGGATGCGGCAAAACCACGTCGCTGCGAATGATCGCCGGGCTGGAAAAACAAACGAGCGGAGATATCGTCATCGGCGACCGGATCGTGAACGAGTTGCATCCGAAGGATCGCGATATTGCGATGGTGTTCCAGGACTATGCGCTGTATCCACACATGACGATTCGGGAAAATTTATCCTTTGGACTGAAAAACTTGAAGAAACCGAAAGCTTACATTGATGAAAAGGTAAACCATGCCGCAGCCATCCTGGGGCTTGAGGCGATGCTGGAGCGCAAGCCGCGCGAGCTTTCCGGCGGCCAGCGTCAACGGGTTGCCGTGGGCCGCGCCATCGTGCGCGACCCGCAGGTATTCCTGTTCGACGAGCCTTTGTCGAACCTCGATGCCAAGCTGCGCGTGCAGATGCGTGTGGAACTGGGCGAGCTGCACAAGCGCTTGGGGGCGACGATCGTATACGTGACGCACGATCAGGTCGAAGCAATGACGCTGGGCGAGCGCATCGTGGTCATGAACCACGGCGACATTCAGCAGATCGCTTCGCCGAAGGAACTGTACGCAAGTCCGCGCAACATGTTCGTGGCCGGATTCATTGGCTCGCCGGCGATGAACTTTATCGATGCGCGGCTGGATGGTGCGCAGTTGGTTTTGGAGGGCACGTCGTTTGCTTTGCCGGAGGATGTGCTTGAGCGTTTGCGCGAGTATCAGGGCAAGCGGTTGATTCTTGGCATTCGGCCAGAGCATGTTTTTGGCGAGGATGTTGCGCCGAATATTCCGAGGGACCATATGCTGCAGGCAAGAGTGCAGGTCGTTGAGCATCTGGGCTCCGAAAATTTGATTTATTTTCCGTTGGGTAATCGTACCGTTACCGCCAAGGTGCACCCTGAGACGCATACGTATGTGGGTATGGATAAAGTGTTTGTGCTGGACCTGCGTAAGGCGCATTTCTTTGACCCGGAAACAGAGCTTGCAATTGGACGCGAATAAGTGGTGGAACAAGGAAGGTGCAGAGAAGTCGGAGTCATTTGTGGCAATAACCGCAAGGGAGGAGAGCTGAAATATGCGTAAGCTGAGCGAGGTGCTGGTAAAGACGGGAGTTGAAATCTATCAGGACATGATTCGGGTTGCCTTGTACAGTGTGGCCAGTTCGGTGGTGCTTGTGCCCATCCTGCTGTTTGCGCCGCTGCCCGTAGCGTTACTGCTGCTTGTGGTCGCATACATGCCTGTGCTGTTTGGAGCCTGCTTTGCGATGCATCATCGGCTGGAACGCAAGGAGCAGCGGAACGGCCTGAAGGATATGTGGACAGGGACGTTAAAGGGAATCGTCCCCGGAGGGATGGTTGGCGTACTGTTTGCTGTGTTAAGCTTCATTCTTTGGTCGACATGGTGGTACTACGGCGGCCAGGGAAGCATGTTGGGCATGGCGGTGATCGCATTTCAGACCTGTTTTGTGCTGATGGCGGCGCTTTCCCAGTTCTATACGTGGCAACTGGTCATTCAGAAGGATATGGGGATCGTGCAAGCGATGGGAGAGAGCGTCAAGCTGTTCTTCCGATATCCGGGATACACCATTGCTGCCGCATTTCAGGCATTGTGTCTTGCTGCGCTGCTCCTGTTAACCGTTGTGGGATATGGCGCGCTGTTTGCGGGCATGTTTGCCGTTTATCAGCATAAGGTGGCGCGAAATGTACTGGAGCCGGAGGAAGAACCTGCCGTACTGCAGGGTAATGACCATCAACCGTCCACTTGGTTTGGCCAGAGTCAAGGGAGTGCGCGATGAACGGAAGTGAAGGACGGCGTAAGATTCCGAGAAAGGATGTGGTGAAGGGTTTAGGCTCGTGCCTTACAAAGGCAGGAGTGGTTAAGCCGATGTCTTCCAAGGTTCGGACAGGAGTTGATCTGCTGGCGGAAGGTCTTTCCCATCCATGGATTACCGGTTCGCGCATCGGGTTGATCACCAATCCGACGGGCATCACATCCCATTTCAGGTCTACCATTGAAGTATGCGCCGGGCTGAAGGATGCCGAATTGGTGGCGCTTTATGCATGTGAGCATGGACTGGACGGCGAGCTGCAGGCAGGCGTACGTTTCGGAGATACACTGCATCCGAAGCTTGGCATTCCCGTGTTCAGCTTGTACGGAGAACAGAAAAAGCCCACACCCGCGATAATGGCTGGTGTAGATACGGTATTGTTCGATATCCAGGATATCGGCATTCGGTATTACACCTATGCATCGACGCTGTTTCAAATGATGGAGACGTGCGCGCAGGCGGGCAAGCGACTGCTTGTGCTGGATCGTCCCAATCCGTTGGGCGGATGCATCGTGGAAGGTGGCGTTTTAAACGCGGGGTATGAATCGCTTGTGGGTGCCTGGCGCATGCCGGTACGCCATGGTATGACGGTTGGTGAACTGGCGTTGCTCGTCAACAGTGAGCTGGAACATCCTTGCGAGTTGGACGTAGTCGCCATGGAGGGCTGGCGGCGCAAGATGTCCTTTGCCGATTGCGGGCTGCCTTGGATGATGCCATCGCCGAACATGCCTACGCTGGACACGGTGCGGGTATACGCCGGAAGCTGTTTGCTGGAAGGTACCAACGTATCGGAGGGCAGGGGCACGACCCGCCCGTTCGAGTGGATCGGCGCGCCATGGGTCGATGGTGAGCGACTGGCCGAGCGCGTTCGTCAGCATGGGTTAGAGGGAGTCCATTTGCATCCCGTGTACATGTCGCCGACCTTTTCCAAACATGCGGGTGAGTTGTGCGGAGGCGTTCGTATTTTCGTGACAGAGCCGGAGAAATTCCGCGCAGCGGACATGGGCTTGGTGCTTCTGCATGAGCTGATTTCGCTTGCGCAAAATGAGTTTCGATGGCTGGAGCCGCCAAAATCGGGTTCGCGGTACTTCATTGACTTGTTGACCGGAGGAAGCGTTGTCCGGGAAAACATTCATGATCCTGGAGTCCTGGAACGACTCAGACGGGAGTGGAAGATGCAGGCGATGGCTTGGAATGAGCGCCGGCAGCCGTTTTTGCTTGGTTATGAATGGGATTAATGCGGAAGGGGACGAAGAGATGATGGAGCAGAATCAAAGCGGTCGAAGCCTGCTGAAGCAGATGACGTTGCGCGAGAAAATCGGGCAGATGCTGCTGTGCGGTTTTCACGGCACGGAAGCTTCCGGAGATATTGAGCGCCTGCTGACGGAGGTCCCGATCGGCGGCGTGATCTATTTCGCGCGCAATGTGGAGTCGCCGGAGCAGGTAGAGCTACTGTCGAAAGGATTGCAGCACATTGCCAGGGGCAGAGGGAATTTGCCGCTCTGGATATCCATCGACCAGGAGGGCGGTATGGTAGCGCGAATTACCGAGGGCATTGCGCTGATGCCGGGACAGATGGCGATTGCGGCAGCAGGCTCGCCGGAGGATGCGTACGAAGCTGCGCGCATCAGCGGCATGGAACTGAAATCCATGGGCATTAACATGAACTTCGCCCCGGTACTGGACATCAACAACAATCCGGCTAATCCCGTGATCGGCGTACGTTCCTTCGGGGAAGAACCCGAGGCTGTAGCCGAATTCGGTGTACATACGATAAGAGGGCTGCAGGATGCGGGCCTTGCTGCAACGGCGAAACATTTTCCCGGTCATGGGGACACGGACATAGACTCCCACCTGGATCTTCCCGTCATCGCGCATGGGCGCGAACGGGTAGAACGCGTGGAGCTTGTTCCGTTTCGTGCCGCCATAGCGGCCGGCGTGGACGCGATGATGTCGGCGCATATTTATTTTCCGGCGCTGGAGCCGCAGCGGCTGCCAGTCACGTTATCTCCTGCCGTGCTGAGCGGACTGCTGCGCAAAGAGTTGGGATATGAGGGACTGATCGTTACGGATTGTATGGAGATGGATGCCATTGCCGTTCATTATGGGACGGTGGAGGCTGCGGTCATGGCCGTTGAAGCCGGAGCGGACCTCGTGTTGATCAGCCACACGGCAAAATTGCAGAGGGAGTCCTTCGGTGCGCTGGTACAGGCGGTAGAGAGCGGGAGAATTAGCGAAAAGCGCATCGACGAATCGGTCTTGCGGCTGCTCACATACAAAGCGAAGCGTGGACTGCTGCGGATGGATGCCGACGAGCCGGCAGCAGTGGCTGGCCGCGAAAAGGATAATGCCATGTCACTAGCTGCAGCTGCGCCTGAACAAGCAGAGCGCGTAGAGCGGGGCGATCGCTCGCATCTGGATGTGGCAAGGCGGATCAGCGAGAACAGCATTACGCTGGTTCGCGATGAAGAAGGAATGCTGCCGCTCAAGCTTGAGCGAACGCTGGTCATTACGGTGGCGACGGAGGTAACGACAATTGCTGACGAGCAGCTCGTCCAGGCACCGACGCTTGGTTCGGCACTTGCCGACTGTGGCCTTGAAGTAGTGGATCTGACGGTATCACCGGAAGACGTGGCGTCCGATTCAGCGCGTCTGCTTCAAGCCGCCGAAGATGAGGGTGTCAAGCAGATTGTGGTGGGCACTTACAATGCCGTCAATCCCTCAGGCGACCCGCAGCGCAGATTAATCGGCCGGCTAAACAGACTGGGCAAGCCGGTAGCAGTGGTGGCGCTGCGCAGCCCTTACGATCTGCTGGCCATTCCCGATGCATCGGTATATGTGGCCGCGTACGAGAGCAGGCCGCTGGCTATGCAGAGCATTGCACGCGCGCTGACGGGGCAGATTCCTTTTGCAGGGAAACTTCCGGTGTCTTTGAAATAGCACGTCGCTCTAATCGAACCATTACTGCTCTGCGGGAATCGAAAGAAAAGCTCGTTGCCATAGGCACCGGGCTTTTCATCGCACATACAGATCCAGGTTCCGCGTTGGTTTAGCGAACAACCACTCGAAAACCGCAGTTCCCGGACGAGCTGTCTGGCGTATTCCCGGTTCGCGCAGCTACACGATACCGATTGCAATATGAATGGTGGCACAAATAAGAGCCGCCGCGCATCGAAACCTTGTCCGACATTCCTGCAAACAACGGATTGCACGTTTCGGTGATTTCATGATACCTAGGCGTGAAACGGTCGAGGCACCATTCCCATACGTTCCCGGCCATATTGTACAGACCGTATCCGTTGGGACGGTAGGCATCAACGGGTGCGGTTCCCGCGTAACCGTCTTCTGCAGTATTTTCAGTCGGGAATCGCCCTTGCCAAATGTTGCATTGATGCTCTCCGTCAAGCAGCAATTCGTTGCCCCATACATACGTTTTGCCTTCCAATCCTCCTCTCGCTGCATATTCCCACTGCGCCTCGGTCGGCAGGATGGTGCCGGACCACGAGCAGTATGCCAAAGCATCGTTCCAACTGACGTGTACGACCGGGTGGTTCTCCCTCCCCTCAATAGAAGAATCCCTCCCTTCGGGGCGGTGCCAGCACGCGCCTTCCACGACGAGCCACCATGGCACGCCGTAAGGCACGCGCTGCACTTCGTTTCGAACCTTCTCCGACGCGAGCAATTCGAAAACGTAAGACCAGCCGAATTGCTCCGCTTCGGTCATGTAACCCGTCTCCTTGACGAATTCCTTGAAATCCCGATTAGTCACTGCATAGGGTGACATAAGGAAGCTATCCACTTCCACAATTCTGGAGGGCCCTTCGCCGTCCGAGGCGAAACCGTTCAGATCATTGGTTCCCATGACAAAGGTGCCGCCTTCGATGCGGACCATACGTTCCAGCAGTTCGGGCCGCACAGTTTCGACGCTGGTCCCCAGATCTGCATGATGATTGGGGAGCTGCACGGTCGCTGCAATGGCGGAATTCCGTTTTACGGAGCAGCAGCATCCGTTTTTCGATGGTTTCATCCGTGTTCATGCTCCTTTCGTTCAATATAACTATCATTCCCGTCGTGCGCGCCGGTGCGGGACCACGTCGCAAGTGGATTGGTAAAAATCAAGCATGCGCTCCTTCAAACGTTGCAATTCTTGCGCAAGGGAAGGATCGCTGATCCGGTTGCGGGTCTCTCCCGGGTCGAGAACGAGATCGTATAACTCGTCTTGCTCATCAAGTCTGCGCACATACTTGAACCGATCCGTGCGGATCATCGTGGCTTTGGTATGCTCCGGTCCCTCGCTGCGCTGCGTTTCGCCCCTTGGCCAATACAGGCTGCGGGGGTCTTCGTTAAACGGCGTGGATTCGTTGCAGTGCGATTCGCCATGCAGTCGGCCGCCCTCACTGAAAACGGCGTCACGGTGCTCCGTCAGCTGCCCGCTGATTACGCCGCAAAGGGAACGGCCAAAATGGGTGTACCCCTCGTCAATGCCTGCATAATCGTATACCGTAGCGCACAGATCGACCAGCTCAATCATGGCGTCGGAGATGCCTGGCCGTACCGGAACGCCTGCAGGAGGTTTGACGATAAAGGGGACGCGGGTCAGGCAATCCTCAAACGTGTTTTGCGTTTTTTCCACCAGCCCGTAGTCCCCTGTGAAATCGCCGTGGTCCGAGAAAAAGAAAATGGCCGTATCCTCGTACATTCCCGTGTCCTTCAGAGCCTGAACAAGTAGCCCAAACTGCTCGTCTACTCTGGCGCACATGGCGTAATACGTTGCTCGCAGCTCGTCCCAGCGCTGCTCGGTCCAACCGTGCAGCTGCATCCTCTCCCGCAGTCCGGTTAACATGGACGGTTTGCCTTCCCAGACCGGCTCGGCGACGCGGGGCGGCAGCAAGGAACGGTCAATCGAACCGTACCATGGCTCTTCTACGGCATAAGGGGGGTGCGGGTACAGGATCGGCAAATAAATGCATACAGGCTGATCCGACCGGGCTTCCCGAATCAGATTAATCGCTCCGTGGATATGAGCCCAATCCGAGTCGGGATAATAGTCTTCCCCGTCCCCTTTGTCGATGTTGCCGACGTAAAACGAATAGAACGTATCCTCTTCCGGTTTGCCGCGCCTCCAATCCGGTCCGAACATGCGTCTCGTTGTGTCGGGCGGAACATACTTGACGTCGCAATATTCGCCATAGCCCGATTCGGGATCGACCAGATCGTTTTTCCCACCCCACCATACGTAATAACCAGCCTCTTTCAGCTTTTGCAGCAGCATGGGTTCATCCGGCTTGAGCATATGGTACATGGTCCGATGGCCCCTGACGTGCGGATACCACCCCGTCATAAAGGAGCAGCGGCTTGGCGTGCAGACCGGGTTCTGACAAAAAGTGTGACTGAACGATACGGCATCTTCGGCTACGAAACGGTCCAAATGCGGCGTTCGTGCTGCCGGATTTCCGAGATGGCCGAGCACATCGCCCCGCCATTGGTCCGGATTGAACAGGATGATATGCGGACGCTTCGGTTTCGCGGTCATGGACGATGCTCCTTTTCGCCTTCGGAAGCCAATTCCCCGGAATACGGCACTTTTGCTTCCCGGCGTGCGTTCGGTTCGAGTCCCAATCGTTCATATTGCTCGATCGGCGCATCGTTCTCTTGCATAAGACGGATGAGCAAAGCAACCATTTTGGCCTCAAGTTGTGCATCCTCGATTGGATGCTCCTGTCGCGGGTCCGTTTCCAGGTCGAACAACAGCGAGCCGAACTGATGCAGCGTTCCCCGGCCTGCGCTCCTTATTTTCAAGACCTGTGCTCCTTTGGTAAACGGAAGTGGTCCGGCAAGCTCCATGTCCTGCAGCTCGGAAGGGGAGAAGCGGCTTCGCATATGCGTGGGCATCAGGGTGTAGTCGAACAGCGGCTGGTTGTCCTCGCTTGCGGCTGCTCTCATATATACGTAACGCCCGTCTGTAACGCATACGTGGCCGCCATGCAATCCGAACAGCGCTGCTTCGCGCACAGGTTGATCGCTGGTTATGGTAGCGCGAAGGGATTGACCATGCATATCGGATGTAGGCTGCACGCCGAAATAATCGAGCAGCGTTACAGGCAGGTCGATGGTTTGAACAAGGCTGTTTCGCCGTTCCCCCTGAACGTTGCTGCGCGGGTCCCAGATAAACAGCGGCGTGTGGGCGACCTCGTTATAGAAGGGCTGCACGCATTTGGCCCAATGTCCGTGCTCGCCAAGCAAGAAGCCATGATCCGTATTCACGATAAGCAATGTATCTTTCCACAGATCCAGCTCGTCCATGACATCCAGCACTTTCCCAAGATGGTCATCACACATGGTGAGCAGGGCCGCATAACGATGCCGCATGCGCTCTACCTCGTCATCCGTTTCCTTCACGGGTCCGTAAGCCGGCCAATCGTTTCCACGATCCCCGATCAGCTTCGGATACAAGTTGCGGAACGATTCCGGACTGTAGAACGGTTCGTGCGGATCGAACGTCTCCAGCTGCAGGAACCAGCGTTCTTGACCAGCGTTGCGGCGGATGAAGTCGATACCCAGCTCAAAGGTCTGTGCCTGCGGAAATTGCTCCTCGGAAACGATGTGTTTGCGATTGATCCGGTCGTGATGAACAATTTTCTGGTACGTTAACGGGATGCCCGATCCCGCTCTTCCTTGGGTAGCCTCCTCGCTTACCTCACCTTTCCAAGGGTCTCCTTCCTGGCCGCGAACGAATTCAAAGCTCTCATATCTGGGGTGATATGTTCCTCCCCCGTCTTCCCAATAATGTTGGTGATCCGTGACCAAATGAGTGTACACTCCTGCTTGCCCAAGCAGCTCGATGGCGGAATCGTCGAACGGTTCCAGCGGGCCCCAGCTTCGGTGCAGGAAATTATGCCGAGCTGTGTGCAGTTCCCGGCGGGCCGGCATGCAGGGCATGCTGCCGATATAACTGTTCAGGAAAACGGCGCTGCGCCGGGCAAGCCTGTCGAAATGAGGCGTTTGTACCCAATCGGGCGCGCCGTAGGGGGAGAGCATATGCCGATTTAACGTGTCGAACATGACCATGATTGCTTTCATGCAAAAATCATCCTTTCACACCCGAGGATACCACGCTGCGGATGAATTGTTTTTGGAATAGGAAAAAGGCAATGACGATGGGCAAAGACACCATCAGTGTAGCGGCCATCAACAGGTTGTATTGCACCTGATATTCGCCCCGGAAAACTTGAAGGCCCAGTTGGATTGTTCGCATGGACGGGCTGCTGGTGTAGATGAGCGGGTGAAAGAAGTCGTTCCACACCGCAACGAATTTGAAAATGCCAAGTGTACCGAGCAGCGGCCCGCTCAGCGGGATATAGATGTAGAAAAACAATCTCAGAATACCGGCTCCGTCAATATATGCCGCTTCGTCCAGCGCCTTCGGCACCTGCTGGAAAAATTGCCGTGCCATAAAGATGCCGAACGCTCCGGATAACTCGGGAATGATCAAGGCATAGTAGCTGTCCAGCCAGCCGGTCCCGCCGCTTCCAAGCCAGTCGTTCCCGCCGAAGAATGGAACAGACTTCAGCAGCAGGAATTGGGGGATGACCGTGACTTGGGCCGGAATCATGAGGCCGAGCAGCAGCAGCAGGAACATGAACTGGCTTCCTCGGAAGCGGAGCCTGGCGAAAGCAAATCCGGCAAGGGTATTTAACAAAAGGCTGCCCCCTACAGCTGCAGCAGTAACGATAGCACTATTGCGGAAAAAGAGACCCCATTCCGCCATGCCCAACGCCCGGACGTAATTATCGAATTGCAAGCCGGAAGGCAAGATGGTCGTTCTGCCCAATCCAAACTCGTCATCCCCCTTCAAGGAGGTGAAGACAAGCACCAGGAGCGGCAGAATAGACAGCGCGGTGACGAAAGCGAGTGCGGCATAGGCTGAAATTCGTTCGAATGTTGTCGGTTTCATGTCATTCTCCTAATCTGAGGCAGAATTTCGTCCGCCCATCCAGTATTGCAGCAGCGTGACAGCCAGCGTGACCAGCAGCAAAAAGACGGCCATCGCCGAAGCGTATCCCATTCGGTATTCTTGGAAGCTGGCATTGACGATCTGGCTGACGATCGTTGTGCTCGAATTGGCAGGACCGCCGCCGGTCAGAATGTATACCAGATCGAAAACCTGAAACGACCGAATGGTTGCAATGATAAACAGGAACAACAGCATGGGCTTCAGGAGGGGAATCGTGATGTGAAAAAACTGACGTAATCCGGAAGCGCCATCGAGCGCGGCGGCTTCATACAGGCTGACCGATATGCCTTGAATGCCGCCGAGCAGCACGATCATGCAAAATCCGATGCCTGTCCATATGCCAATCACGATGATGGAAGCAAGGGACGTGTCCGGGCTATTCAGCCAGTTGCGTCCGGCAACGCCCATGAAAGAAAGCCAGCGGTTCACCGGCCCGCTGGACGGATCCAGCAGCCATAGCCATGTCATGGCAACGGCAACGGAAGACAATGTGCCGGGCAAGTAGATCAAAGCCCGGAAGAGGGGCAGCAGCTTTAGTTGCATGGACATGAGCACAGCCAGAACAAGGCCGATGGCCATCGAGGGCAATACGGTGCCGAGCCAGTACCATGCGGTGTTGCCCACCGATTTGGCGAACAGCGGATCTTGGAGCAGGCGTGCATAATTGTCGAGCCCTTTCCATACGGGAGGCTGCAGCATGGAGTAATCAGTGAAGCTCAGGTAGACGATCCAGGCGATTGGAATCAGCCCAAACCATACGAATAGCAGCATGCTCGGAAAAACGAACAGATACGGGAAAACGCGATTCAAGCCTTTATTCATCGTTACACGTCCTTTGGGCCATGGAGATGCCCCTAATCCAGCCATGATACCGAATTAGGGTGCTCATGTTTACTTGATGGACTTGATTTCGTCCCGCGCAAGCTCGGCGTTGGCAGTCAAAGCATCTTCCGCCGATTTGGAGCCATTATAGGCTTCTTCGAGGGCCGTTCTCAGATATTTGATGTTTACTGACCAGTATTTGGAGGCGATATACCCTTGTGCATCGTTCATCGCTTCATAGATCACTTGATTTTGCGGAAAGTTCGTCAGATATTCGTCTTGAATGGATTGCAAAGGCGGAAGTGCTCCGGTCTTGGAAGTATAAGCCATTTGATTGTCCGGGCTGAACCAGAACTTGATGAAAGTCCAAGCTTCCTCCGGATGTTTGGAAGCCTTGGCTGCTGTCAGGAACGTGCCCAGCATCAGCGATGTGCGTTCTCCGTTCGGTCCTGCTGGCGGAAGCGCCCAATCCACCTGCTCCTTTCCGATGGATTGAATCAAGGATGCGGTATTGGAAGGAGAGACGAATGCCATCGCGGCCTGACCTTGAGCGAAAGGTGTCCCTCCGGTCTGCTGCTGATTGCTTGCCGTGAATACACCCGCTTTGTATAGCTCGACCAGTTTCTCAACCAGAGCGATGGAGGTTTCCGAATCAAAGGTCGGATTGCCTTCCTTGTCGTAAAAATTCTCTCCGTATAGGAGCAGGAGGGATAGATAGGATTGCTCTCCGTTGCTCGTCTGAATATCCAAGCCGGAGCGTACCGTCTGGCCGTTTTGCACGACTTTCAACCGATCGGCGTACTGGAACAGCTCATCGAGGGTTTGCGGCGGAGATTCCGGATCCAGGCCGGCTTCGGCCAAATAATCTTTACGCCATGCCAGTGGGCGCAGATCCGGTATCAACAGCCCGTATTGTCCATTCTCCCACTGGCCTGCTTTGAGGATATCGGGGTAGAAGTCGGTTGTCCCTTCCCACTGGTCTTTGTCGATGTATGGCTGCAGGTTCAGATATTTGCCCTGATCTACCGTGGAAATGAGCTGACCGAAGCCGAGACCATGCACATCCGGTTGCGTTCCACCGGAGTACGCGACGGCAAGTTTCTGGAAATATTGGTCCCAAGGGACAGAGGTTAGATTTACCTTAATATTTGGGTTCTGCTCCTCGAACGTTTCGATAGACTCCTTTACAGCGTTTACAGTCACCTGATCCGTCCCCGGAAACCAGAAGCTCAGTGCAATTTGTCCAGCGTTCTCTACCTTATCGGTGCTGGAAGCGTTAGGTTGGCCACTGCTCGTCAGACCGCATCCGGCAAGCAGCAGACTTAAGGCGGTCATTGTCAGGATGGCGCGAATGAGTGAATTTGCTTTCAACATGTTTCCCCCCAGATATGTTCGTCATCGTCGTTTACAGTCTGCGTGCTTCTCCGTACGTACGGTCAAAACACATATCAAGTATTCCGACTGAAATACTTGATTTTTGAATATTTAATGCCTATGATTATAGCATTCAGAGGTACAAGCGTATGTACTCAAAAAACGTAAATCGTTACCCATTATGCAGATTTGCACAATTAAGAATAGGGAGGGAGGATGTTGCAGAGAACCGTCCCTGCTGTCGATTCCATCTCAAAGGACCGGATTGACCGCTGGCATTCCCAGACCCGCCAGAGTCTTGAATTCGAGACTCGAAACTTGCTGGAACAGCTTTCCATCCAGATCCGATGGCTCAAGGAGTGGGATGTGCGGGAAGGCCATTCCGGCCGGTTTGTTTTCCCGTATACCGCCATTTGGCTGGTTACCGGAGGAAAAGCAACCATCCTGTACGATCAAACCCCTTACATCATCGGAAAAGGGGACATTGTATGCATTCCTCCTCAAACTTGCCAGTCGTGGCAGAGCATTGATGATTCGGAACCTTTTCATTATTATGCGTTTGCTTTGGAGGCCAAGATCGGGCTTCTGGATTTCATTCGCCTGTATCGTTTTCCAAGGGTAGCGTCTGCGGTTGATCCGTCCGCCTTCGGCAAACTGCTGCAATCATGGCACAACGTCGCCGATCAATGCATGTCGTACACCGAAACGATAAAGGAAGGGCGGGTGAACGGATTGCAGCAAGCGAGGTTGGACACGAACCAGGCCATCCAGTATTTGAAGATGCAAACGCTGGGCTTGTCGTGGCTGCTCCAACTGTTCGAGACGCTGCGTTCCTTCTTGCCTGAACGACCTGTAATGTACGACCACCGGATTTTCCAAATATGCAATTACGTCGCGGCGCATTTGTCCGATCCGATGACGCTGGATGATCTGGCGGAGCGTGCCGCTCTCGGCAAGGAGCAATTCAGGTCCCTGTTCCAGCAGACGCTCGGGACGTCGCCCATGAAATATGTGCAATTGATGCGCATGCAGCGAGCCAAGGAGCTGCTTTCGTTGACCGTCTATCCGATCAAGGATATCTCGGCGCAAGTCGGGTTCGAGAGCCAACACCATTTCTCGCGTGCCTTTCGCAAACATGCCGGCATATCGCCGCTGGAGTATCGCAGGCATCATACGGAGTAGCATGAACGCAAAAGACGATCCCCGGGAGGATCGTCTTTTTGCGTTCATGCTGATTATTGGGAATCGGTATTATTGCAATTGCATAGCTTGGGCCGTTCGGGATTCCACCTCGTCCATCAAGGCAGTCATGTCCATGCCTGCATGGTTGCCCAGCAGAATGATAGTCACATCATCGGACAAGTTGCGCGAGAGGGCTGTGGAGAAACCGCCGCCGCTACCGTTATGAAAGACCGTTCTTTTGTCGCCGTTCTCCTTGAGGATCCAGGCGTAACCGTAGTTTTTGTCCGAGTACGGTTCGTACATCGTTTCGATCGTATCCTGGCTCAGGATCTTGTCTGTATACAGTGCGCGGTCCCATTTCAGCAGGTCGTCTACGGTGGAATAGATCGTGCCCGAACCCGACTGGGATACGTAATAAGGGGCCTCGACCCATTCTCCGCCGGACTGCACGAACCCGCTGATCGTATTCACTTTAGGGGACGCTTCGCCGGAGTTTTTCATGTCCAGCGGTTTCAAAATCGTTTGCTGCACGTAATGGGCATAGCTCATGCCGGATACTTGTTCAATAACATAGGCGAGCAGTACGTATCCGCTGTTGCTGTACAAATAGGCAGAGCCCGGTTCGAATTTCAGCGTTTTATGGCGAATTTCTTCCACAGTCTCTTCAAGGGTGGTGCCTTCGCCACGGCCGAAAGCGGATGGCAGGCCTGACGTTTGGGATAACAGCATATGGAGGGTGATTTTGTCTCCCTCCGGTATGCCGGAAATATATTTGGAGATCGGGTCCTGCACATCCAGCTTTCCTTTTTCCGCCAAACTGAGAATGGAGGCTGCCGTAAACGATTTGCTCAGGGAAGCGATGCGCGTTTTCCGGTCAGGACGATTCAGCGTGTGCGCATCGGCAAGACCATATCCCTGCCGAAGCAATACTTCGCCTTTATGAGCAATGAGCGCGATGCCGGGAAACTGGATTTCGCGCAAGTAGTCGTCCACGCCGGCGACTTCGCTGTGAAGCAGGCTGACTTGGTCCGATCTGATGCTGACTCGCATTTGTCCCCCATCCGTACGCCCTACGTGAATATCTGCCTTGAGCGCATTCGCCATCATGCGTACAGGCAGCATCAACGTTCCGTTCAGGTTGCGGGAGTGAGTGGCAGCCTTCATCTGTAAGCCATTGACCTCGATCACATCGGTCCCTGCCTTGTGGACCAGCGTGTCCCGGCCTGAGGTGATGGTGGCCGACTGGGTCCGTTGATCCCATTTCAAAGAACCTTGTAACGATTGAACGACATCGCGCAATGGAACAAACGTCGTGCCTTGAATGATAAGCGGTTTGTTTTTCCAAAGCTGCTGAATGCCATCGACCTCAATGTAAACATCCTTTGTGCTTTGCGCGGCCGCTGCTGGCGAAGTCTGACCGATCCATGCCGGGGAAGCGACCAGAACAAAGGCGAGCAGGATGCGCAATACGGGCGAAAATACAGAAATAACGCCGTCCTGCACCTGAAGCTTGCGTAAAATTCGAATCCTCCCCTTCCAAACGTTTCATGTTTGTCCAACTTTAAGGATTATTGTAAACGATCTTGGAAAGGGGGTCAAAAAAGCGGTCGCAATCTGCAAAGTGGGGCGGGCAACTCATCTATTGGATAGCTTGCTGAAAGGGCATGCCGATATTTCATGAAACCATTTTGCTGCATCCATAATGTTTTCATGGAAACTGTCCGATAAATGAAAGGTGAAGCTAAACGATGGAGGCTATTTTATAATGAAGAAAAAGATACAAGGCTGGCTGAGGCCAACCGTAAAAAAACGGCTAGTCGCCGTATTGCTCCTATTTCTGATCGTGCCCAGTGTAACGGTGGGGTGGTTATCCTATCTGAAAGCGGCGGAAAGGGTTCATGAGGAACTTGTATCCACGGCACATGCCAAAGCGGAAATGTTGAACTTTCAAATTACCCAAATGCTGGACATGGAGAAACAAAACGCGGCGCAGCTTGCTGCCGGGGTATCTTCGAAAGACGTTATCGATAAATCGCCTGCCCTTCAACGAAAGATGGACCAGATGTCCGCTGCCCATGAGGAGCTTGGCGTATTGACAATTGGGGCAGAAGACGGCAGCTGGATGAAATCCCCGGACCCGGGAAGTCAGGTTTATGATCCGCGCGAACGCAGCTGGTACAAAATGGCGATGGCGAGCGATGAACCGATCATTTCGGATACGTTTCAATCTGTAACGACGGGCGAGTGGGTAGTAACCGCAGCAGTCAAGCTGCCTGACGGAAAAGGCGCGTTCGGGGCCAACGTCAGTCTCAATCATTTGAAAGCCTCGGTCGAAGAGGTGCACATCGGTAAAGCGGGCAAGCTGTACATGCTGGATAATGGCGGAAAATTCCTGTTCCATTATGATATTGAATCAGGAAGTCAGTCCGACCAGAGCTACATCAATGAAATGTACACCCAGGAACGCGGAACCGTGAGTTATACGTATAACGGGCAGGACATGATCGCCGTGTACGATACCAATCCGGTAACAGGGTGGAAAATCGTTGGCGAGCTGGTCGCTTCCGAAGCGCAAGAGGCCGTAAGGCCGATTATGATTCGGACGTATACACTGGTCGGAGGTGCCCTGATCATTGGTCTTATTGTGCTTGTGTTTGTGATTCGCAGCATCCATAGACCTTTGGCACAACTGACGCAGGCGGCATCCAAAGTAAGCTCCGGCGACTTAACCGTGCAGGTAGGGTTGAAGCGCAAGGACGAGTTTGGCAAGCTCGGAGACAGCTTTGACGCGATGACCTCATCGCTGCGCGGCGTACTGGGCGAAGTGCATGATACGTCAAGCCAGTTGGCGGCGTCATCCGAACAGTTGATGGCGAGTTCCGAGCAAACCTCCAGGGCTACCGAGCAGGTTGCCGAACTGATGCAGGATGCCGCGACGGGAACGGGAAAACAAAATGACAGTCTCGCGGCTACGGGACAGCTTGTGGAGGAAATGTCCCATAGCGTCAAAGAGATTTCGGCAAGCGCGGAGGATGCGGCACGGATCGCCGGGGAAGCTTCAGCGAAATCGGAAGCAGGCATGGTTACGGTGGAAGAGGCTGTGGCGCATATCCGGCAGGTGAATGGCGAAAGCGAAGCCGTATCGGCGGTGATTGAGGATCTGCGTTCCAAAAACGATGAGATCGTCGCGATCGTTGCCGATATTACGGCGATTGCGAAGCAGACGAACATTCTGGCGCTTAATGCGTCGATCGAAGCCGCGCGGGCCGGCGAGCATGGCCGGGGATTTGCGGTTGTTGCCGAAGAAGTGAAGTCCTTGGCCCAACATTCCGGCCATTCCGCCGGACGCATCAGCGAACTGATGCGTGAGATGCATGAAAAGACGGATGCAGTGCATTCGGCTTTTGCCCGGACAGGAGAAGGCATGCTTAAGGGTTCAGCTTTGATCACGGAAGCGGGCGAAGCTTTCCACACTATCCGAAGCGCCGTGCAGCAAGTTGCCGCGCAGGTCCAGGAGGTATCCACGGCGTCCCGAGCCATTGATGGGGGGATGGGTCATGTGACCAAAGCCGTCAACGATACGATTCAGCTGTCAGACCAGATCGCTGCCGGTACGGAGGATGGATCTGCCGCCGCCCAGCAGCAATTGGCCACGATGGAAGAGGTGGCAGCCTCTTCGGCTGCGTTGTCCAAGATGGCGGAAGATTTGCAAGAGATGATTGAACGATTCAAGCTGTAGCAAACATGGCGCAAGTCGTCGCAAAAACATGACAGAACCGCAGGGAGCAGAAATCCCTGCGGTTTTTTCGATTTGAGCTTTGGGGAAACCAAAATCCGAGTGATGCGTCTTGCGTGAGTTGGAATTGGGATACAGCTTGTTTTTGGAGTTTTGTTTGACAATTAATAAACAAAACAATAAAATGTCTATAAATAGACAAACGATTAGGCGGTTATTTTATGGAAAATATAGAATCTTTGCTGCAGGCCGCTTCGCTGGAAGAGATTAAGCGGGGATATCGACAGCAGGGAGAAGTTTTTGTATGCGTGTGCTGCGGCTACCAAACCGAGTCGGGAATTGTTTACCCGGAAGACGGGGTGCTCTATGAATCGGAACGATATATGCGTGTGCACATCGAGAAAGTCCATGGGTCGGTATTTGAGTATTTGCTGGAACTGGACAAAAGCGTCAACGGACTTTCCGACGTGCAGCGCGGCCTGCTTGGTCAGTTTTATGAGGGAAAAAAGGATGCCGAGGTGCAAGCGGCCCTCGGGATCGGCAGTGCATCGACCATACGCAATCACCGGTTTACGCTGAGGGAAAAGGAACGGCAGGCCAAAATTTTTTTGGCTCTTATGGAACTGCTTCGAAGCAAGGATACCCAAAAGCCTGCTGAGCTGGCGCAGCCCGTTACACGCAAGATGAGCATGATTGACGCGTCTTTGTTCGACATTTCCGAGCAGGATCGGGAAAAGGTGCTTCTCAAATATTTTCCGGAAGGCACGGACGGTCCGCTGGCCAGCTTTCACATGCAGCAGAAACATAAATACATTGTGCTTTGCGAAATCGCGAGGCGTTTTGAATCCGGAAGGACGTATACCGAGAAACAGGTGAATGAACTGTTGGGACGGGTGTACCCCGATTACGCGGAGATCAGGAGATATCTGGTCGACTACGCGCTGTTGGATCGCAAGCAGGATGGCAGCGAGTATTGGCTGCGTGACTTGGGGGAGAGTTCACAAAATAACGTCAAAGCGGCGAAAGGTGCAGCGAAAGGAGAGAAAAAAGGAATGAATCGACGCAAAGAACTGCAGGAGCAGGCCAAAGAAGTCAAAATCGAAGCAGGTATATATTGTATCCGCAATGAACGTAACGGGAAGGTGTTCGTAGACAGCACGCCGAATCTGAAAACGATAAACGGACAGAAATTCATGCTCCAGATGGGTACACACCTCAATCGCCAGCTTCAGGCCGAATGGAAGGAGTACGGCGAGCAGGCATTTACGATCGAAGTACTCGAGGTGTTAAAAAAAGAAGATAACCCGTATTTCGATGCCAAGGATGCTCTTGCCAAATTGCTGAAACGTTGGATGGAACAGCTCGAGCCTTACGGCGACAAGGGATACCATAGTTGACTGGGGCATGCAAAAGGGTAAAACGTACAAAAGGTCTTAACCGGCAATCGCGGTTAGGACCTTTTGTATTTCGTGGCAATTCGGCTTACAGCTTGAACTGCTCAACCAGCTTTTGCAGCTTATGCGCCAGATGGGCCAGCGAATCGGCCGAAGAGGAGATTTCCTGCATGGAAGCGACCTGCTCCTCCGTTGCTGCCGAAATGTTTTCGGTGCCATCGGCATTTTGTTCAGAAATTCCATGAATGTGGTCGATCGAATTCACGACTTCAGCCGTGCTCGCAGACATTTGCTCGGAAGCGGCTGCGATGTTTTCGAGCTGTGTATTTACGCTGTTGATTGCTTGATGGATCTGAGAGAACGCTTCATCCGCAAAGCGGACGGATTGCATGCCGCTGCTTACCTCGCGTTTGCCGTTCTGGGCTTCTTCGTTCGCTTGCACGATTTCCTTCTGAATGGCTGCGACAAGTTCGACGATATGTTGGCCGGATTGACTGGATTGCTCGGCCAATTTGCGGACTTCGCTGGCGACGACCGCGAATCCCCGGCCGTGTTCTCCTGCCCGCGCAGCTTCGATGGATGCGTTCAGGGCGAGCAAATTGGTCTGCGCCGCGATGCCGGTGATTGCAGACACCATCTCGCCAATGGCCGCCGAATGCCGGCCGAGCCGTTCCGAGGTTTGGGCCATGTTGTCCACCAACAGGCTTACCGCACCCATCTCGGCAACGGCACTCTGCATGGTTGCATTGCCCTGTTGGGCAAGTTCGCTGGCATGCATGACCGCTTCAGACACTTGCTGCGTGCTACCGGTGACCTGGCCTACGCCTTGCGCAAGCTCGTTCATTTGCTGTGCCGTATGCTTGAGGCTGCTCGCCTGTTTCTCGATGCCGGCGGCGGATTGCTCCGTAATCAGGGCGACTTGTTCCGTGGCTCTCGTCGTTTCCGAGGAATTGACGGCCAGCTGGGCGGAAGAAGCTGTTAGTTCTTCGGCCGTATGCCGTACATCCTGAATGACTCCGCGGAGGGATTCGCTCATTTTGTTAAAGCTGGCGCTAAGCATACCGAGTTCATCGTTGCCTTGAACAGGCACCTCGATGGCCAAGTTGCCTTCGCTGATTTCGTTCGTGGCCTGGACCAGACGGTTCAACGGCCGGGTGACCGATCGCACGATCCAAAAAATGATGCCGACGCTTACAACGATCGCAATCGCAATAACAACCAGGGTGGTGTACAAAATCGGACGTACCGATGCCGTGACTTCACTGTCATCGATAACACCGACAACGGTCCAGCCTGTCGTAGCGTTTGTTTCAAAGAAGGCATGCTCCGCATTTCCGTTCAGGGAGTAGGAGATGTTTCCGTTCTTTTGCTCGTAAATATCTTTATACGGTGACATCGTGCCTTCGGTACCGGGTTTCTCGGTAGGATGCACGATGATCTTATTTTGATCGTCAATGATGTAGAAATAACCCTTTTCTCCAAGTTTCGTACCGTTCACGGTTTTGGCAAGGCCTTCTAACGATAGACTGACCGAAACAACGCCATGACCGTCTTCCGTCGTTTGGGCTATTGCGGCAACGACATTATTCGTGATACTTGAGATGTATGGAGTGATTACTGTGGGGTTGTCCTTGTTGGCTATGGCGGCTTGATACCACGGGCGTTCCCGGGGGTCGTATCCAGCCTTGTTGACCGCGGTAACCGGAGAATTGACATAAACGCCCTTGTCCGTGCCGATTGAGGCAAGTTCCGCATCGTTGTGGCTTTCTTTGTATGCATCCAGAAGCGTTCGGATCGTGTCCGTCTCATCGCCCTGCTTAGGGCCGACGTTGCCCGGGTCCAGCTGACTTGCCAGCAGATCGACGTTTTTCTGAGTTGCGCCGATAATCTGGTCAATAGTCTGGTTGAGTACCTTGACGCTGCTCATCGCACTATCGAACATCTTTTGTTCCACTTTGGCCTCCGCCGTTTGGAAGGAGATGATGCCCAGGCTGACTGTTGGGATCAACAGTACCAGCGTAAACGATAAAATCAGTTTTTCTCTCATTTTCAGTGCTCTGGCCGTCCTGTGCTTCGTTCCTTGTTTCATCCGATTTCCCCCTCGGTGGCATGGCATTTCCGCATGCCCCTAAATGTGATCATCATCTCCATATGTAAGGCCAAGTCATTTCTACATCTGGAAAAACATGCATTTTCAGATGGTTCTGGTGCTATAGTATGACATATTTCGAGTTTATTCAACATAATTTTAAATGGCTTTGCATGAAAGTTGCTATGGATTAGTTCTTATGGATCATATCTGTTCTGTATACGGCTAATCTGTCTCTCGGGAAACCGCCAACTTGTGGTATATTTCTGGAATTAAGCAGACTACATCATAATTTGATTCGATGAAGACATCGGAAAGGAGTTGCATTACTTGAATAAAACGGTACCGGGAATGGACGCTAATGGAACGTACCGTGCTGAAACTTTGGACGAGGCCTCCTTCATGCAAGGCGTGAAGGATTGCGTTCCAACCCTTCTCGGATATTTGAGCATCGGCTTCGCCGCAGGAGTCATTGAAATGACGGCCGGGCTTAGCCTGGCGGAAACGGCGTTAATTAGCCTTATTCTGTATGCCGGTTCCGCGCAGTTCATCGCGGCGGGCATGCTGGCCTCCAACGGGTCGGCGGCAGCGATCATATTTACGATCTTTTTCGTCAATCTGCGCCACCTGCTGCTCAGCGCGGCAATCTCGCCGTATTTCCGCCACCTGACGCCGCTCAAAAACATGTGGATCGGCTCGCTGCTCACGGACGAGTCGTTCGGCGTGGCGATGACGCGGGCCATCGGACGCACGTCGCTGAGCCAGCGGTGGATGCATGGTCTGAACATTACAGCCTATCTGAATTGGTTTGCCGCCAATATGGCAGGCGCCTATTTCGGAAGATGGATTGCTAATCCCGAAAGATTGGGGCTTGATTTTGCGCTGCCTGCCATGTTTATCGGCCTGATCGTGCTTCAACTCGCCCAGCGGAAAAACAGAAGATTGCATATCAGCGTGGCGGTGATTGCCGTAGTCTGCGTCGTTGGGGCAAGCATGGCATCGCTGGGCAGCATGAGCATTATTGTGGCGGCGGTCATCGCTGCAACGATGGGGGTGCTAATGGAACGATGGAAATAAGATGGGACGTATTCTGGATCATTATGGGGGCGGCGCTGCTGACCTTCCTGCCGCGTGTGCTGCCGCTCATGCTCTTCAGCCGCATACCGATTCCGGGTTGGCTTCTACGCTGGTTGGAGTATGTGCCCGTAGCGGTCATGGCGGCACTCATCGGTCAGGAATTGTTTATGTCGGGTAACCAGCTTGTCCCCATTACGCAAAATGCTGCGTTATGGGCAGCGCTCCCTACGTTTGCCGTGGCCATCTGGACGCGCAGCCTGCTCGGAACGGTGCTTGTCGGCATTGTTGCCATGATGGTCTTGCGCTACTGGTTAGGGTGAATGCAGCATTGAGCAGGTTGCAGGCGCTTCGCAACCAATGAAAAGCGGCTCGGGGCAGCGTGCGAAAATGTGGCAGACGGACAGATGCCGATCATTCATCTAAGCCTGCGGGTAATTCCCTCTTTTCTTCGGTTAATAATGAAACATATGGCGTACCTGATCATTGGGTTTAACGTCTGACTTCACCAGGGAAGGGAGCGAGAGAGATGGAGTTACCAAGGCGAAAATTGTTGATCACCGGCGCAGCCGGCGTTATTGGACGCGCATTGCTGGATGGGTTGCAGGCATTGGACAGGTATGAAATCGTGGCGGCTGATCTGCGTCCGGATCATGATGCAGGCATCGTTGCGCTGGACGTGACGGATGCCTCGCGTTTGCGGGAATTGACCGAAGGTGTACACACGGTGCTGCACATTGCGTGGGCGAAGGACGAGGAGGACTTTTTGGGCAAGGTGCTGCCGATTAACGTGACCGGAGCCTACCATTTATATGAAGCAGCCCGGCTGAACGGGGTAAAACGCGTTATATTTGCCAGCTCCAATCATGCGACGGGCTTCTACAAAACAGGCGAGGCGATCGAGGCAGATGACCCGTACCGTCCGGACAGCTTCTATGGGCTCAGCAAATGTTACATTGAGCTGCTCGGCAGGTATTATGCCGACAAATACGGTCTGTCCTGCTTCAATATCCGTATAGGCAACTTTTCCGGAGACAATCACCCGCATTCCGAGCGAGCTTCGCATATTTGGATTTCGCCCAGAGACATGGTGCAGCTGGCTTCATGCTGCATCGAAGCGGACGAGTCCATGAGATTCTTCAATCTGTACGGAACCTCGGCCAATGCCGACAACTATTACGATATCAGCGATTTGGCGGACAGCATCGGATATCGCCCCGAGGATGACGCTGCGGTGCTATGGGAAGAGGCAAAACGCAGGGGAGAACCGGATAAGCAGGACGAGACGCCGTATCAGGGCGGGGGATATGTGGCCAAGGATCCACCGAAACGGTAATGGCCCCTTTGTCAAAGGAGAGTAACAGGAATTCGTTTGAACGTCGGAACTTTCGGAGAACCATGATATCGGCCTCGGCAAATGAATATGAAAACGCTATTTTCTATTGGACGGGAAAGGTCTACAATGGAAACAGGGCGTTATCGAAGTTCATTTTACATAGCGAGGAAGGAAAGAACATATCATGGTGAAAAGTCCGTCCGTTATTTTGTTTCAGGGAGATTCGATTACCGATGGAGGCCGCTCGCGCAATGACGATCCGAACCATTTTCTGGGCCACGGTTATGCGTACCTCATCTCCAGCAAGCTGGGCATGGAGTTGGCAGGCAAGCAGCCGATTTTCTATAACAGGGGCATTAGCGGGGATCGCGCTTCCGATCTGTACGCACGTTGGAACGAGGATACGATCAGCCTGAAGCCGGAGCTCCTCAGCATTTTGATCGGCGTGAACGATCTTTGGCGCACGATGAAAGGGGAAGCGAGCGGCATTACGGATCGTTTCGAACGCGCTTATCGCCATCTGCTCGAAGAGACGCGTGAAGTGCTGCCGGATACCGGTCTGGTTTTGATGGAGCCGTTCATCCTGAACACGGGCGCGCCAGCGGAACAATGGGACGTCTGGGAGAGGAAAATGGCCGCTTACCAGCGAATCGTTGCCGGGCTGGCGGAGGAATTCGGGGCCGTGTTCGTGCCGCTGCAGCAGGTGTTCGACGTTGCTCTGAAGCAGGCGGACGCCGCATACTGGCTCTGGGATGGCGTTCATCCGACGGCAGCAGGACACGAGCTGATGGCACGGCAGTGGCTGAAGATCGTGCAGGAAAGTCCGTTGAAAATCCAATAGCAAGGCAGGCGAGCAGAGAGGCATATGACATGCCCTCTGCTTTTTAATTGTTTTCAACTATTAAAACCATTTTTAGAAATAAAATGTTTAAATAACAATAGGAGGGGTAAATAAAAATCGTAGCACATTATATTCAATACCCGATAAGGAGTGAATTCAAATGGCACAAAACAATCAAAACGGAAAAATGAGCCGTGAAGAAGCAGGACGTAAGGGTGGAGAAGCAACCTCAAGAAACCATGACCGCGAGTTTTATCAAGAAATCGGCAGCAAAGGCGGAGAGGCAACGTCCAATTCGCATGATCGCGAGTTTTACCAAGAGATCGGCAGTAAAGGCGGAGAAGCGACTTCCAACAACCATGGCAGAGAGTTTTACCAGGAGATCGGCCGTGAGGGCGGTCGTGCGAGCGGAAACAACCAGGACAATGACGATGGCAAAATGAGTCGCGAGGAAGCCGGGCGCAAAGGCGGACAGGCCCGAGCCCGTAATCGAAACGATTAAAGACCTGGTCAGGACATGAACCGCCCTGACTAAAAAATAAACAAGGCCGGACTTCAACCCGAACGAACGGGGTGAAATCCGGCCTTGTTCATTTGGCGGTATTTCAAATGGCATCCATGAAAGCGACGGAAGCCATACTCAGGCAATATGCTGCTCCACAGCTTGGCGATGGCTGAACAAGGACTCGTCAACGATGGTGCGCAGAAATATCGGATCGATATCCGGGAGCAATGCTTCCGCATATCTCCACGCGTTTTCTTCGATGTGCAGCATCACTCTGAACCGATCCGCAGGAGCAGACGACGTGTCGAGAAGTCCTGACAGATACTCCAGCTCGTTGTCCTCGGCATGCCCCAGTTCATGAGCCAGGATGACGCGTATATAGGATCTCAAAGGTTCGAGCGAACCGAAAAGCAGCTTGCATTGCTCTATGATTTCTTCTTCGTAAAGAAAAACCGTATGGCTGGCAGCATGGTATTTGCCGCCGACTAGACGTCCATCCGGAAAACATGGTTCGATGCGGACACGAACCCGGCTTCCGGAACGCTGTACAAGATCGTCTGCCGCTTGGCGGAAAAATTCATGATACAGTGTTGTTCACCTATCCTTATAAAATGAATAAAAAGGCACGATCTGATGCTGATCGACAATGACATGTACGAGGTAGCGGGTCAAAAGGTTGCACCTTTTTTCCTATTCCAGCCATAAAATTTCCAGTGTCATTGTCTCCCTGTGTCGTTGGGGAAACATCGGACGAATTCGATCCGTCTGTGTAGGAGTTGCAGGAAATATGATTATTTTACGCAGTTTTATCAATAAATATCTGGTTTCGGAAATCCCCTTCATTTTTGCGACGTGATGGGCTAGAATGAAATCGGTTACATAAAACGGGGAGGGATGGCGATGACTGTTCATCCAGGCTTCGCTTGGCCGACGGATCAGATGAAACAAGCGCTTCGCACCGCAAGACCGGCTGCGTTGAAGAGCGTGCAGAGTTGGAGGGAACGGGTGGCTGATACGCTCCATAGCGCGGCTTTTGCTGATTTTCGCGCAGACCTGCTGGCGTACGAACAAAAGGCTCGCGAAGAGGCGATGCCTGAGCTAAGCTTTTCCCTTTATCGCGAATTCAGGGATACGGGTGAGCGCAAGGCATACGAGCAAGCGTATTTCGAACGGCGGGGGAGAGTTGTCGCGACCGGTCTGCTGGCTGCATTTTCACCGGAGCCGGAAAGGCTGGCTTTGCTGGAAGATCTGATCTGGAACGTGTGCCAGGAGCTGACCTGGTGTTTGCCGGCCCATGTCGGTGCCGGTGAGGAGGCGCGGTCGGGGATACAGATCGACCTGTTCGCCGCTGAAACGGCCCAAATGCTGGCGGAAATGGTCGTCATGCTGGGCGATGAGCTGGATGAACGCGTCGGCAGGCTTGTACGCGGGGAGATTGATCGGCGCATATTCGCTCCGTTGTATCGGGACAATGCCCCATTCGGTTGGGAGAGAGCGGACCATAACTGGTCGGCGGTATGCAGCGGGGGATGCGGTATTGCGGCATTGCTGCTTGTGGAAGACGAGGAGCTGCTTGCAGCGGCAGTCCGGAAAACGCTTGGTTCCATGGAGGCTTTTCTGAGCGGCTACGGCATGGATGGCGGATGTGCGGAAGGCATCGGCTATTGGGGGTACGGTTTCGGATTTTATACGTATTATGCCGACATGCTTCATTTGTTCAGCGGGGGAGAACTTGATCTGCTGTCCGGTCCGAAAATCGAAGCCATTGCAGCTTATCCTCGCCATATTCATTTATCGGAGGGTATCTTCGTCAACTATTCGGATAGCCGGGAACGGGAGGTGCTCCCGTCAGGCTTGTTGTCCTATTGGGCTTCCCATACCGGCAAGCCGGCAAGTCTCCCTTTTGAGCTGCCGCTGCTGACGGGCGATCCTTGCCGCCGCTGGGCACATGCCATGCGCAACGTGCTGTGGAGCGATCCGGTTTGGTTTGCGGCAGAAGGCCAACCTGCGAACCAGGCGACAACGGTCCATTTGGAAAACTTGTCATGGACGATTTCCCGAGGGACGGTGCAGGCAGAGAATGGCGCAAGTTGGACAGCTGCTTTTTCGGTCAAGGGCGGGCACAATGATGAGCCTCATAACCATAATGATCTGGGGCACTTTCTTCTGCATGCAGGCGGAGAAACGATTCTCTGCGATCCGGGTTCGGGAGAGTACACCAAAGCTTATTTTTCGCCGGGACGCGAATCGATCATGCAGATCGGCTCTCAGGGGCACAGCGTTCCGGTCATCGAAGGCACCTATCAGGTGTCGGGACGGAATGCAGCCGCGCATACGCTGGCGGCGGATGTAACTTCGCCGGGAAGGGCGGAGATCGCCTTCGACCTAACGTCGGCCTACGGGGAAGCGAATAACCTTGCAGCCTGCTTCCGTCATTTGAAGTGGAACGGTCCAAGAGGAAGCGAGGATGCGGAATTGGTTGTGGAAGATCGATTCGTATGGAAGAACGCAATCGATGAGAACACTGGCGGGAAACGTCAGGCGCTTCCTTTCGTGGTTGAACACCTGATTAGCAGATTCGAGCCGGTATCGGAGCGTGGACGGATTCGATGGGCGGGCCGACGCGCTGCCGTGACCTTGCATTACGACGCTGCTTGTTGGGATGCAAAGGTTGAGGTATTGGATGCCGTGGATCATGATCACCGCCCGTTGAGATTGTATCGAACGGCATTGTCTTTGAGCCGGGCGGGGTCGATGCCGGAATCCGGGCAAGGAGCTGGCCCCGGCTCGCCGGTCACCGAATGCAAGATGAGATTTGTCGTATCCCCACGAGGTGAAGGCGGCAAAGGATAGCGATGGGGTTGTGCGAGTTGTGACAGCAAAAGGGAAAATCCGATCTTAAGGAGGTCTGTCTCTTGTTAACGTATACAGCCGGGACTTCTTATCCTTGGAAGCGGGAGCTGGAGGAGTTTCGGGCATTGTCGGCGCAGGCGGATGGGATTGAACCGACCGGATGGAGTCGCAAGCGGAAATTGGCGCTCATTGAACAAATTGTGCGTGCGTACAGGGTTTATCAACAGGAAAATGGGGCGATCGAAGACCCATACTCAGGCAGGGAGCGGTATTACTCAACCCCAGCTTATGCGATGGCGGCGGCCGTGTTGGTTAAGGAAGGCCATGCGGATCTGCTGCCCTCAGCGTCGGCCGCCCTCACGCGAAGCATATCGGCCGTCGTGCAAGGGGAAGCTCCGGATTCCCATCCGGATTTTTTTCCAGTCTTGATGATGCGCGCTTATATGCTGCTCAAACCCTTCTTGCCTGAGCAAGCGGAGGTTTGGGCCGGGATGTTAAGACAGATTGAGCCGGAACGGGACTATGTATTTACGATGAGCAAAATGAACAATCCGAACCGTATGATCAATTGGAATGCCATCATGATTTCGGGCGAGGTTCTGCGTTGGAAGGAAGGACTGGCCGGGGAAGGGACCGAATGGATGGACCGTTATTTAAGCGCGTATCATCTGACGCGGTTCACGGCGCTCGGCCTTTATCAGGACGGCCCGCTCGATCGTCCGAATTGCCCGCTCGCCTATGACATCGCTACGCGTTACCATCTGGGCATCATGATTGATGCCGGATATGAGGGGGAGTGCGCCCCTGCACTTGCCGAATGTCTGCGGCACGGTGCCTTTTCCTCGCTGCTTACGCTCTCGCCGCTCGGAGAGATTCCCCCGCGGGGACGCAGTTCACAGCATCAGTGGAACGAAGCGGCTGCCGCGTCCGTGTTTGCGAGCCAGGCTTCGGCTGCATTGAAGGCCAGGGATCGCGGAATGGCCGGCATTTTTGCCCGCGCCGCCAACTTGTGCTTCGATGCCGTGGCCCGCTGGAGCATGGAAGACGGACGCTTGCATATCGTTCGAAATTTCTACCCTCCGGAGAAACGACACGGATATGAGGTATATACGAATCATACCTGCTATAACTTGTGGACGGTGGCGGCATTAGCCAATGCATACCTATGTGATCCGGGGGACGGGCTGAAGGAGCGGCCGATCCCTTCCGAGGTTGGCGCACGCGTGCTCCAGATGGACGGCTGGTTCGAGACGATTTCCGCTTCGGTGCCGGGTCAGCAGATCATCCTGCATACCGCGCTAAATGATCCCTACACGGTGCCGGGCCTGGTTCGCATTCATCAACAGGGGTTGCCTGGAGGCATCGGTCCCGCAGCGGCTGGACATGGGAATGCGGGATTCACCGAGTTCGGCGAAGGGGAGACGCTGCCGTTAAGTTACTGTCCGGCTTGGCAGACGCCTGACGGACAGTGGCATACGCTGGCAGAGGGAATTTCGTCCGGCGCGGAATACGACAGGGATGCAGGCATCGATCCGGCACTCGGTGGAGGCTCGGTCAAGCTGGAGGTGGAATCGGAAGCATTCCATGGCGAGCAGGCTCGGGAACATTTTTGCCGTAATTCATTCACGCTGGAGTGGCATGGCCCGCTGCAAGGATTGCAAGAACTGCGTATGCATGTCTTGCAGCAGCAGGGACTGCTGCAGATCACCTACGAGTTCGAGGGGCAGATTCAGGCGGCGGGTGCTGTCATTCCGCTCATGTTCGGCGACGGTGAGCAGCAGGCAGAGATCACTTGTTCCGCCAATCGTGTGCGTACCGAATTCCGCGGGGCCTATGCAGAATCGAAATTGGTGGACAGCATCGGGCGAGTGCATGTTCAGGACGGCACGGTGGCCTCGCGGAATGGCCTTCTGCGATTCGCCAGAATGGAAGTGCCGGGGAGCCGCACGTTGACGTTTACGGTGGAACTGGGCGCGTCGACAGGGAAGGCATGATGGGGTGCTTCTCTTTACAGGGGGATGCAGGTGCTTAATGAGCGGCTTGGTGATGTTGTCGAGTGGTGGCACGTAAAGAAAAGATAAAGGGGGAGTATTACAATGGCAGCTATGGCAGAAGAAACGAATTGGGCAGAAGAGGCATGGCAGCAGGGAGTGCTTAAAACCGTCAGAAACGCGCAGCGGATCAAGGATACGTTCCCGCATACCTCGATTCAGGGGGAATATGACCAGAACGCGCCGGAGTGGTGGACGGCAGGGTTCTGGCCGGGACTGTTGTGGCTTGTGCAGAGGGAAGCGGGGACGGCTCAGGAAGCCGATTCATTGTACCGGATCGCGTTGAGTTGCGAAGAACAGCTGGAGGTCTGTTTGCGTGATCCGGATCTGGTGGATCACGACCTTGGCTTCGTCTGGCTGCTTAGCGGCGTTGCCCATTACCGCCAAACCGGAAACGCGGACGGACGGAGGCGCGGGCTGCTTGCGGCCAACCTGCTCGCCGCCCGCTTCCATGTGCGGGGACAGTTCATCCGTGCCTGGAATTTCGATTCGGCGGCCATGGATACGCGCGGCGTGGCGATTATCGACAGCATGATGAACCTGCCGCTGCTCTACTGGGCATCCGAGGAGAGCAGCGACCCGCGCTTCCGCTGGCTGGCCGAAGCGCATGCCGATACCGTCGCGCGCGAATTCGTCCGCGGCGACGGGTCCATCTGCCACGTGGTGGAATTCGATCCGACCACGGGGCAGAAGGTACGGGAGCATGGCGGGCAGGGCCATGCTCCGGGTTCCGCCTGGGCGCGCGGCAACGCTTGGGCGCTGTATGGGTTTGCGCTGTCTTTCCGGTACACGGGCGAAGCCCGCTATCTGGAGACAGCGGAGCGCGCGGCCGATGTCTTCCTCGCCATGCTCGGGGAAGACATCGTGCCGCCATGGGACTTTCGCGCACCTGCCGAGCATCAGGTGGCGTGGGACTCGTCCGCTGCGGCCATCGCTGCCAGCGGACTGTTGGAGCTGGCGAAGCTGTCGCCGCGAGGCGAGGGATATGCCGCAGCCGGAGAGCGCATCGCGCGCGGCTTATACGAGCGCTACAGCTCCGGGGCCTCGTCCGCGGAGGAGGGGCTGATCCTGCAGGGAACCGTGCATTACCCTGAACGGCGCGGCCTGAACGTGCCGATTATCTATGGCGACTACTTCTATATGGAAACGCTGGCGAAGCTGCGCGGGCGGGAAGGATGGTTCTGAATCCCAGGGCTTCAGCTTCATGGTTGTTCAGCCGAAGGGGCGAATATATGCAACCGTCAGGAGCGAGCGAGGCATCCCATGTCGCATGGCCTGTTTATATGTTCTGTAGGGAGAGCTGTCTTTCGGGACGGCTCTTTCGCTTGGGCCAAACTTGCGGTATTTCCGGATCAGATATGCGCGGATCACAGGCATGCTGGGCATACATGCGGTTCCCTTAAGAAGACGGCTGCTTTTCGTGTTGTTTTCCTAAAAATCCACCGAAAGTCTAAACATCTGGAAAGTTCATGCCGACATTAAAGATATGGAAAAAAATGATCGCATTCAGGGGGGAAATGATGTTTAAGCCAAGATGGACCAAGTACATGGTGTTGATGCTGGTAATGATTTTGAGTATTTCCAACGTAGGCATGGTCGCTGCGGCAGACAAAGAGTTGTCCAAAATCGTCTTATCCAAGAATGAGCTGTCTCTTGAAGTGGGTGACTCCGGTTCAGTGACGGTGACGGGTGTATATAGCGATAATTCGTCGGCAAGCGTAACGCTCGGCTCCGATTGGAGCAGTAATTCGGATGCTATTGCTTCCGTGTATAGCGGGACGATTACAGCCAAAAAAGAAGGAGAAGCTACAATTACGGCTACGTATCAAGGTAAAAGCCAAACGTTGACCGTGCATGTCACGAAAAAGGTCAAAGCACTGTCCAAGAACGTGCAGACCCTTGATTTGCGGACCGGCGACACCAAAGAGATCGCCCTGACGGCAACGTACAGCGACAACTCGACAGATACCGAAGCTTCCAAAATTGCGGAATGGTCTTCCGACAACGAGAAGGTTGCTACGGTCGTCAACGGCAAAGTTACCGGACAAAGCGCCGGTACGGCAGTAATTACGGGTAAAGTCGGTAAACAAAGCGTCACCGTGGATGTCAACGTCGAGGTTGTTAAACGTGTCGATGTGGACAAAAAGAAAATCAGCTTGCTGTTGGACAAAAGTGAAGATGTCAAACTGACAGCGACCTATCCGGACGGTTCCACCAAAGACGTTACGACGCTGGCCGAGTGGACATCCAGCAATGAGAAAGTGGCTGACGCCATTCAAGGCAAAATCACCGGTTATGCTGCCGGTTCTGCGAAAATTACGGCAAGCTATGGTACCAAATCGGTAACGATCGATGTAGACGTAGACCTGACAAGCAAGATCAGCGTGGAGAAACAAAGCATTTTCTTCCGCCTGGCCGATACCAATAAAACGGCAAGCATGACTCTGACCGCTTCGTATCCAAACAGTGCGGATGTAGACGTGACCACTCAAGCCGAGTGGACTTCCAGCAACGAGAAAGTAGCCACCGTGTACCAAGGCAAAATTACGGCGGTGGGTGCAGGATCGACTACAATTAAAGCAAAATACGGGGATAAATCGGTGGAAATCGCCGTAGACGTGGATACGGCACGATATCTCGACATTAAAGGCGTAGAAGAAAAATTGACGATGAGTCTCGGGGATTCCACCAAAACCAAGACGCTTGAAGCCAAAGCGGAATATATCGATGGCAGCACAGAGGACGTGACTAAAAAAGCAACCTGGACATCCAGCGATGCGGACGTAGTTTACGTTTCCGAAGGCGACTTGATCGCTTACAAATCCGGTACGGCAACAATTACCGTGGCATACGGCGGCAAAACATCCAAATTCACCGTGAATGTGGACGTTCCGGACAAGTATCAAATGGAACAGAAAAAGGCTTCCGTTTCCGTTGGCGGCAAATTTAACGCCAAAGTACTTGCCGTCTACGGCGAAACGTCCAAGGACGTGTCCGAGGAGGCGGAGTGGAGCAGCAGCAGCGAGAAAATCGCTGAGGTCGACAGCAAAGGTGTCGTTACCGGTGTTGCAGTAGGTAAAGCAACCATCACCGCCAAAATCGGCGGAAAATCCCTTACGCTGCCGGTTGAAGTTGGCATGGCCAGCGGACTTGAAGCAGATTTGAACTATGTGGTGATGTCCGCCAAAGAAACCCAGCAAATCGTGTTGACGGCAACGGACGAGAATGGATTGACGCAGGTGGTAACGACGGAAGCCACTTGGAAATCGAGCAACTCCCGCGTTGCTGACGTCAAGAAAGGCGTTATTACGGCTAACGCGAGCGGTAAAGCGAACATCACGGCTGAATACGGCTCACAAAAAGTGACGATTCAAGTAGAAGTGGACGTGATTACCCGCCTCGTGGCTTCCGTTCCGGCATTGTCCATGAAATCCGGAGATTCGGGAGAGATCACCGTGACCGCAATCCTGGGCGATGGCACCGAGCGGGATGTAACCGACAAAGCCGACTGGAAGACAAATAGTTACAAGGTTGCTCAAGTAAGCAAAGGCAAGGTAAAGGCCGTCGGTTACGGCAAAGCGAAAGTAACCGCCAAATACGGCAGCAAATCGGTGAGCGTCGCCGTTGACGTAGATACGCTCAAGTATTTGCAAACCGATAAAGTAACGCTTACGATGAAACCGGGCGACAAAGTGACGGTAGTAGCTACCGCAACTTATGCGGACGGATCGGAAGCCGACGTATCCAAGCCGGCCCTATGGACGTCTTCCAAGATTGCCGCCGCAACCGTGAAGGATGGCGTCATTCAAGCAAACGGCAAAGGGAAAGCGACGATTACCGTGAGCTTTGCCGGCAAAAAAACCAAAGTGACGGTTATTGTAGAGGCGAAGTAATGCGAGCATTACCCGCATTCACATGCACCGACTAGAAAAGATAAAGAAAAAGGGTACTCGCATTAGGCGGGTACCCCTTTTTGCATTGGAACGTATGCAGCAACTTATAACTACATCGTATGGGACAAAACCAAGGCGCCGTATGCAAAAGCAATAACGATGAGAATGGCGGGATGCAGCTTGGTTTTGGTCATGACCCATAGCGAAATGCCTGAAATGATTAACGTTTGCCAGATGCCGATCGAATTCGCGGATACTTGCCCGAACTCCCAGGTGAGCAGGATCATAAGTACGGCAATGACTGGCTGCACGAGCAAGGTCATGCCTTTTACTTTAGGCGAGGTCCGGTATTTGTTGAGCAGTCTGAGCAGCAAAATCAAAGCGGCTGCCGACGGCACGATCGTGGCAAAGCTGGCAATGATTGCGCCGAACCAGCCTGCCACCTGATAGCCGACAAAGGCGGCGATTTTGGTAGCGATCGGACCGGGGAGCGCATTGCCGATGGCGAGCACGTCACCGAACTGTTCGCTGGTCATCCAGCCGTAATGGTTGACGACCTCTTCCTGCATCAAAGGGATGGAAGCCGGGCCGCCCCCGTAACCGAGCACGTTGGCCACGAAAAATCCCCAAAACAATTCCCACCAAGTCTGAATCATCGGTTAGGACACCTCCTTGTCGGAGCTGCGCTTTGCTTTGTAGCGCTGAACGAGATCCAGATGGAAGACGCCATACCCGAGAAATACCGCAACAACGATGCCTGGATGAATGTCGAGCAGCTGCAGCAGCACGAAGGCAATGACGCCGAACAGGATGGCGAATATTTTGCCAAGGCCTGACCATGCCTTTTTGGCAAATTCATAGGCCATCATGCCGAGCATGACGAAAATGACCGGGCGAACCGCCGCAACCATGCCGGCGACCACTTTGGATTCACGCAGGGCATACATGGAGCCGAGCAGGGCGATGATAGCGATGCTCGTAGGCAGAATATGTGCCAACACGGAGACGATAGCGCCTAAGACGCCTTGTTTTTTATATCCCAGATAAGCAGCCATCTTCGTGGCGATCGGTCCGGGGAGGGCATTCGCAATGGCCAGAATCTCGCCGAATTCGTCGTCGCTAACCCATTTGTATCTGACGACCGCTTCATAACGAATTAACGGAATAACCGATGGCCCCCCGCCGTAACCAAGAATGCCGGTCCTAACCATGCCTGCGATGAGACCGCTGTAAACCTTCCAACTCATGCTGTTATCCTCCTACAGTCTCATGCCCATTCGGCTTTTGTAACGCTTCAGAAGCAATTGGGATTCTACTTTGACGATGCCAGGCATCTTATACAGCTTCTCCAGCAAAAACTGCTCCATCTCTTCCATGTCGGCGAAAATGCCATGCATATGCAGCGTGCTGGGCCCGGTCATATGATACAGGCTGGTCACCGCCGGCTCTTCATCAAGCTTTTCGGCGACTTCGTCGAGAAACGGAGGCTCTACGTCTACATTGAAAAAAGCCGAGACCTGCATTCCGACCTTGACGGGATTGATCACGACAGTAAAGCGTTCGATGATGCCTTTTTCGGATAAAGCATTAATGCGGGCTTGGACGGCTACGCGCGACAAACCGATTTGTTGCCCCAGGTCCGTATACGAAATCCGGCTGTTCTGATGGAGGGCGGCCAGTATTTTTCGATCCATGGCATCCAGGTTGTGCATGAGCGGAATTTCTCTTCCTTCCGAAGAGCGCTTGTTAGTCATCAACGATCCTTCTTTCTCTGTCATTTTGTTGCGTTATATTTGAAAATCAACAAATGGAAAGACATTTTGCATGCAGCATCCATATTTTACTGACGAATCGTAATGCCAGTCAATTCATTTATTGAAAATGTGAATTTATTCCGAATTCCGGTTTGCAATTTGTAACCTATACCAAAGTAAAAAAACCGCCTGCGGTTCCATGCCGCAAGCAGCTCATTCCGTTAGAAGAACATGCTCTATTCCGTCTTTTTGGGGAGATAAAGGGTTACGGTGGTACCTTCCCCCGGATCGGAAGTCACCTTTAATGTGCCTCCTGCTCCGCGTGCCCGTTCCTCCATGCTGAACAGTCCGACGCCGTTGCCGGCCGTCGATGCGCTGAACCCTGCGCCGTGGTCGGCAATGGTAGCGACGATGGCCTCTGCAGTATCCTCCACGCTAACTGCCGCTTCCGAGACATCCGCGTATTTCGCGATATTGGTCAATGCCTCCTGGATAATGCGGTACATCGCTATTTCGCGGCTCGTATCCAGCCGACCGCGCAAATTGCAATCCAATTGAACGTTAATGCCATAATGGCGGGTGTAATTTTCAACATAAGTCCGGATTGCAGGAACGACGCCGAGATCATCGAGCACGGAGGGCCGCAGTTCCCAGGCCATGCCGCGGACGTCTTCCATGATGCCGGTAACCTGTTTTCTCAACGCTTCCACGCCTGGATGAGGCTGGTCGGCCAGCAGTCGATCCATTTGGATGACGAGGGAGAACAGGCTTTGGCCGATGCCGTCATGCAGTTCCCTCGAAATGCGGAGCCGTTCTTCCTCTTGAATGTTCATGACCTGGGTCATCATTTGCTGCAGTTCAGCTTCCACCGTTTTCAGTTTGGTGACCTCGCTGCGCACTGCGAGATATTGATAAGGCTTTCCTTCGTTGTCCAGAAAAGGCACGATGGTTGTGTTTACCCAATAATAGCTGCCGTCCTTGGCCCGGTTGCGTATTTCGCCATTCCATACCTGCCCGGAAGAGATCGTTTCCCACAGATTTTTCATGAAAAGTTTGCCGTGATAACCGGAATTAATGATCCGGTGATCCTGGCCGATCAGCTCTTCCCGCCGATACTGCGAAATCTCGCAGAACTTGTCGTTAACGTACTGGATTTTACCCCGGCTGTTTGTCAGTGCCACGATGGACGATTCATCCAACGCAAACTTCAAGTCGCTGAGTTGATGCAGGGAACCCTTCAGCCTGCTGCGGAATTCAGGATCGGCAATGTGGTTGTCGATCACTTCAAGCAGCTCGCGAACCGGTTGATCGGCCAGATTGCTGAGTCGGTTTGGACGCGCACTACTCAAAGTTCAACAGCCCCTTTTTCATTGCAAATTTGACGAGTTCCGGCCTGGTGCGCAATCCGAGTTTCTCCATTAAATTGCTTTTGTGCGTTTCGACCGTTTTGACGCTGATCACCAGATGCTCGGCAATCTCCTTGTTGGCGTAACCTTTGGCGATCCACGACAAAATCTCTTTCTCCCGTTCGGACAGCGTGTCGTACGGCCCGGCGTTCTCCTGCTTGGCTTTATCGAGGTATTCGCTCATCAGCCGTTTGGTTGCGCTTGGATACAGATAGGCGCTTCCTTCTGCAACCGAGCGTATAGCAGCTAACAGCTCCTCGTGCGGAGCGCTTTTGAGTATGTATCCGGATGCTCCGGCATGGATGGCACGGAACAGATATTCTTCGTCATCATGCATGGTCAGTATTAGAATGGACAGATCCGGCATAATTTTTTTCAGCTCGGCGGTTGCCGTCAATCCATCTTTGCCCGGCGGCATGCTGAAATCCATCAACACCACGTCGGGTTTCAATTCCTGAGCCTTTGAGATGGCTTCGTCACCGTCTGCTGCATCGCCAACGATGCGTATGTCATTTTTTCCGTCAAGCAGCGCGATCAGACCTGAGCGTACAACAACGTGGTCGTCTACGACCAACAAACGAATCACATCAATTCCTCCTGTTCCTTTGCATATTGCTGTCCTTATCATACCAAAAAAGCGAGGTACCCAGAGTTTGATTCTTCGAATCTTTCATCTAAAAAGCCTCGTTATCCCTTAGCGGGATAACGAGGCTTGGTTGGCAACCGACGTCTTCAGGCATACATTAGCGTTTGCAATTCCCTGCTTGCCTGCTCGGTCAGTTGAATAACATCCGGCGAAAAGCTGCAGGGCTGTCTGTTTCCGAGAAGAATGACGGCATCCGGGACGCTGCTCTTCTCAAAAATAGGTACGACGACCGCGCTGACCAGCCGCTCGGCAAGCATCAATGGGCAGCGCCCGGGAAGACGGTCGCCTGAAGTCCGTCCATCGGATATGGCGGTACGTCCGGTCCGAAGCGCCGTGCCCACGAGATCCTGGCCTGGCCGCATGTGCATCCGCTTCACGCGTTCATTGCTTGCGCCCGACGTGAACTTCCAATGAAGCATTGCTCCGGACAAGCAAGCCAATCCACAGAAGTCGCTGGATGTATGCTCGCGCAAATGATCGACGATCTCCTGAATGTCGAATGAAAACTCATCATGCATGAGAAGACACTTCCTTTTTGAAATGCTACCTTCGATGGTTCCTTACTATATATTGTAGGCAATTCGGAAGGCCTTGTAATTCAGGGAAAACCCCTATTTAAATCTGCGTATTTACCGATTATGGCATTGAAAAGACAGAGAAGCCGCATTCTACGCGAAGATGCAGACACCCTTGCCAATGCGGACCATTAACCGATGTGACATTTCTCACAGCAAATTCAGGGAATTTATCGCAGAGGTTCAGGTAATCCCCTGATAACCAATCCTGTATTTTCGCGGTATGATGGAATCATAAGGAAACACGAGGAGGAACAGTCATGAGTACGGTATTCGTGGAAAGAGGAACCCGAGCTACGGGACAGGAACCAACGGAGGGGAACAAAATGGTGCGGGAGACAGGTGGGATACTTTCGTTTGTTACAGCCGAGCAGTGGTCGTGGATTGAGGCGAAAATGCAATCCAAACGGGTTAAGGCCGGTTATAGCCTCTTTCTGGAAGGTGATGAAGCCGGATATCTGTACTACCTCCGCTCAGGCCGGGTGAAAATGACCAAATCGACGGAAGACGGGAAAGAAATCATTTTGTCGATCCAGCAGAAAGGTGATTTGATCGGGGAATTCGGCGGCATCGGTGGTCAAACGCATAGCTATAGCGCGGAAATGACGGAAAAAGGGGAATTGGCGATCATTTCGCTCGGCGACCTGGAAGGCGTTCTTAGCAAACATGGCGATCTCGCGCTGAAGTTTTTGCAATGGATGGCACTTTCGCAACGAATCACCCAGTCGCGTTTTCGCGACCTGCTCTTGTACGGCAAGGCGGGTGCGCTTGCTTCGACACTGATCCGTGCCAGCAACTCGTATGGTCGATTTACGCCGGAGGGAATTGTGCTGGACATGAAACTGAACCATACCGAGTTGGCCGAAATGATCGGCGCTACGCGGGAAAGCGTCACACGTATGCTTGGTGCATGGAAGGAGCAGGGGACGCTGGATACGCAGGACGGAAAGTTAATGATCCGCGATCTTGGAGCTCTGCGCAGCATGTGCGGATGCCCGACGTTTCCGAGCTGTCCGGAAGAGATGTGTCGCTTGTAACAGGAAATAGATTGGATGTATCTGCTTTGTTTTGATGGCGATTGGGGTCGCATCGGATAAATTGGAGGAGGGCTGATATTCGCTTGAGCGGGTGTCAGCCCTTTTCTGGATTGGTTTTATTCGACAGGGCTTCGACCATACTCACTGGCGAGAATCGAATACAGCAAAGAATCATGATAGGCGCCTTTGAAATGCCAATGTTCCCGAAGCAGGCCTTCGCGCTGCATGCCGATTCTCTTCATAACCTGCTCGGACGCTCTGTTGGCTGGGCGGCAGGTAGCGAAAACACGGTGAACGCCCAGTGTATTGAATCCATAATCGAGAAGAGCCATAGCGGCTTCGGTAGCGTACCCTTTTCCGTGATGCTCAGGGTGAAGCACGTAACCCAGCTCGGCATTTGTTTTCTCGATAAAAATGGCCACCGAGCCGATCATCAGATCCTGATCTTTTATACAAACGGCGAGCTCGTATGCATTCCTTGGTGATTGCTGCTGCTGAGTTAGAACATGATGGATGTATTGATGGGTGTCCTCTTCCGTGTTCGGTCCCCAAGAAGCATATTTGGCAACTTCGGGCAAGGATGAATACGAATGCACATGTTCCCAATCGGACTGGAGCATATCGCGGATGACCAAACGTTCGGTTTCAAGTTTCATGTCAATCTCCTTTCTTACATATAATGATATAAAAATAACCCATGAATCGATTCGGGTAAAGAACCGTTCATGGGTAGGTATGCAAGAGTAAAACTATCTCATGGGTTTGCATTGATCGGCAGGATACTTGTAGGCAAGCTTGCGGGTGATTTCTTTTTGCCATCTCGTATCCCCAAGCTGGATTGCCAGATTCAGAAGGTCGAGATAATCATCAAGCTGCAGCGTGGCTTTTTGCATGTCGGTATTCATTCGATATTCGTACCCCTTTATCTATGTGTTCAGAAATCATATGCATAGTTAATAAGTAACAGAACGACTATAATAATGATAATCATTATCAAAATATATGTCTATTATGCAATGAACGGTTATAAAAAGCAATGGCGATCAGCAAAAATGGATGCATTTTTTTGAGGAGATCATCCATTATCTTTGTGAGCCGGTTAAACGTAGGCACATCCAGATGAGGTAAGGGGCATAGACGCCGAGATAGGCTGCGGGAAAGAGAAACCACGCATCTAGCAATAAATGATGAATATCAGTCGTAAAGGTAGTGTTGTGGGCATTGGTAGCATACACGTCTCCGGCAATGACTGCAGCCATACTATAGAAGGATAACAGAGCGAGAACGTGAAATAAGCGTTCCAGGAATGCGATTCGGCGAGCTAGCCAAAACATCAAAATAGGAACGATGACGATTAATAGTAAAAAAACGAGTTTCATAGGCAGCATCTCCTTAAATATAGTGGGGGAGGTGTTGAATATTATCTAGTATCGACAAGAAAAGATAGAGCATACATGGTCTATTTTAAATCGTTGTTAGAAAATGACAGGTAAAAAAGATTATTTAAGTATTGCAATTATTCTATCAGCGTGGTATATTCTAATTCCGGCCAAGAAAACACCGAGAAACATGGTGCGGCAAGCAAAGCAAATAAGCTTCGAAAAAAGAAACTTAAAAAAATGCTTGCAAATTTGGTTCGGATGTGATAAGATATAAGAGTTGCTAAGGACAACAACTTAGTAACGAAAACGAAGTTTGATCTTTGAAAACTGAACAACGAGTGAGTAATGCGAGGGTTTTTGGTACATGTCGTATGACTGTATGAAAACCGGAGCAATATTGAGATATTTTATCTCGTCAGATTCAAAATGAGCTAATCGCTCTTTTCAATACCTCAGATGATTTTCATCACGATTAACCTCGTGACCGAAATTCATCTTTATTGGAGAGTTTGATCCTGGCTCAGGACGAACGCTGGCGGCATGCCTAATACATGCAAGTCGAGCGGAGTTGATAGGAAGCTTGCTTCCTTGATGCTTAGCGGCGGACGGGTGAGTAACACGTAGGCAACCTGCCCTCAAGCTTGGGACAACTACCGGAAACGGTAGCTAATACCGAATACTTGTTTTCTTCGCCTGAAGAGAACTGGAAAGACGGAGCAATCTGTCACTTGAGGATGGGCCTGCGGCGCATTAGCTAGTTGGTGAGGTAACGGCTCACCAAGGCGACGATGCGTAGCCGACCTGAGAGGGTGATCGGCCACACTGGGACTGAGACACGGCCCAGACTCCTACGGGAGGCAGCAGTAGGGAATCTTCCGCAATGGGCGAAAGCCTGACGGAGCAATGCCGCGTGAGTGATGAAGGTTTTCGGATCGTAAAGCTCTGTTGCCAGGGAAGAACGTCCTTGAGAGTAACTGCTCAAGGAGTGACGGTACCTGAGAAGAAAGCCCCGGCTAACTACGTGCCAGCAGCCGCGGTAATACGTAGGGGGCAAGCGTTGTCCGGAATTATTGGGCGTAAAGCGCGCGCAGGCGGTCATTTAAGTCTGGTGTTTAATCCCGGGGCTCAACCCCGGATCGCACTGGAAACTGGATGACTTGAGTGCAGAAGAGGAGAGTGGAATTCCACGTGTAGCGGTGAAATGCGTAGAGATGTGGAGGAACACCAGTGGCGAAGGCGACTCTCTGGGCTGTAACTGACGCTGAGGCGCGAAAGCGTGGGGAGCAAACAGGATTAGATACCCTGGTAGTCCACGCCGTAAACGATGAATGCTAGGTGTTAGGGGTTTCGATACCCTTGGTGCCGAAGTTAACACATTAAGCATTCCGCCTGGGGAGTACGGTCGCAAGACTGAAACTCAAAGGAATTGACGGGGACCCGCACAAGCAGTGGAGTATGTGGTTTAATTCGAAGCAACGCGAAGAACCTTACCAGGTCTTGACATCCCTCTGACCGGTGTAGAGATACACCTTTCCTTCGGGACAGAGGAGACAGGTGGTGCATGGTTGTCGTCAGCTCGTGTCGTGAGATGTTGGGTTAAGTCCCGCAACGAGCGCAACCCTTGATCTTAGTTGCCAGCACTTCGGGTGGGCACTCTAAGGTGACTGCCGGTGACAAACCGGAGGAAGGTGGGGATGACGTCAAATCATCATGCCCCTTATGACCTGGGCTACACACGTACTACAATGGCCGGTACAACGGGCCGCGAAGCCGCGAGGTGGAGCTAATCCTAAAAAGCCGGTCTCAGTTCGGATTGCAGGCTGCAACTCGCCTGCATGAAGTCGGAATTGCTAGTAATCGCGGATCAGCATGCCGCGGTGAATACGTTCCCGGGTCTTGTACACACCGCCCGTCACACCACGAGAGTTTACAACACCCGAAGTCGGTGGGGTAACCGCAAGGAGCCAGCCGCCGAAGGTGGGGTAGATGATTGGGGTGAAGTCGTAACAAGGTAGCCGTATCGGAAGGTGCGGCTGGATCACCTCCTTTCTATGGAGAATCGTCTTCTGCGATGAAGACATTCAAATTTAAAATCTAGCCAGGTCGGCTAGTGACTCACTCGTTGCTCAGTTTTGAGAGTTCAAACTCTCATGATTGTTCCTTGAAAACTGGATATCGAAACGAAAAATGCGAATTAGAACATTCCTTTTAGCTGAACTTGTGTCAAAACAAGTTTATATATTAGCGAAAACTGCATTGCTCATCCGAGCAATTGGTTAAGCTACTAAGAGCACACGGAGGATGCCTAGGCGCTAGGAGCCGATGAAGGACGTGGCGAACAACGATACTGCCTCGGGGAGCTGTAAGCAAGCTTTGATCCGGGGATGTCCGAATGGGGAAACCCAGCTGGCGTAATACCCAGTTACTCTTGTCTGAATACATAGGGCAGGAGAGGCATACCAGGGGAACTGAAACATCTAAGTACCCTGAGGAAGAGAAAACAATAGTGATTCCGTCAGTAGCGGCGAGCGAACGCGGAACAGCCCAAACCAGGGAGCTTGCTCTCTGGGGTTGTGGGACGTCTCACATGGAGTTACAAAGGAGCCGGTTAAACGAAGAGGTCTGGAAAGGCCCGCCATAGAAGGTAAAAGCCCTGTAATTGAAAGTCTGCTCCCTCCGAGACGGATCCCGAGTAGTGCGGGGCACGTGAAACCCCGTATGAATCCGGCAGGACCATCTGCCAAGGCTAAATACTTCCTAGCGACCGATAGTGAAGCAGTACCGTGAGGGAAAGGTGAAAAGCACCCCGGAAGGGGAGTGAAATAGAACCTGAAACCGTGTGCTTACAAGAAGTCAGAGCCCGATCTATGGGTGATGGCGTGCCTTTTGTAGAATGAACCGGCGAGTTACGTTCCCGTGCAAGGTTAAGGTGAGAAGCCGGAGCCGCAGCGAAAGCGAGTCTGAATAGGGCGACATAGTACGTGGACGTAGACCCGAAACCGGGTGATCTACCCCTGTCCAGGGTGAAGGTGCGGTAACACGCACTGGAGGCCCGAACCCACGCACGTTGAAAAGTGCGGGGATGAGGTGGGGGTAGCGGAGAAATTCCAATCGAACTCGGAGATAGCTGGTTCTCCCCGAAATAGCTTTAGGGCTAGCCTCGGAAAACAGAGTCGTGGAGGTAGAGCACTGATTGGGTGCGGGGCCCGCAAGGGTTACCAAGCTCAGTCAAACTCCGAATGCCATAGACTTACTTCCGGGAGTCAGACAGTGAGTGCTAAGATCCATTGTCAAAAGGGAAACAGCCCAGACCATCAGCTAAGGTCCCCAAGTGTGTGTTAAGTGGGAAAGGATGTGGAGTTGCACAGACAACCAGGATGTTGGCTTAGAAGCAGCCATCATTGAAAGAGTGCGTAATAGCTCACTGGTCGAGTGACTCTGCGCCGAAAATGTAACGGGGCTAAACACACCACCGAAGCTATGGCTTGATCTTATGATCAGGGGTAGGGGAGCGTTGTATGTACGTTGAAGGTGTACCGTAAGGAGCGCTGGAGAGCATACAAGTGAGAATGCCGGTATGAGTAACGAAAAGATCAGTGAGAATCTGATCCGCCGAAAGCCTAAGGGTTCCTGAGGAAGGCTCGTCCGCTCAGGGTAAGTCGGGACCTAAGGCGAGGCCGAAAGGCGTAGTCGAAGGACAACAGGTCGAAATTCCTGTACCACCGTAAATCGTTACGAGCGATGGGGGGACGCAGTAGGGTAGTGACGCAGGCTGATGGATGCCTGTCCAAGCAGTGAGGCTGGTTAGTAGGCAAATCCGCTAACCGCAAGGCTGAGCTGTGATGGGGAGTGAAAATTACAGTAGCGAAGGTCATGATCTCACACTGCCAAGAAAAGCCTCTAGCCAGATGAAGGTGCCCGTACCGCAAACCGACACAGGTAGGCGAGAAGAGAATTCTAAGGCGCGCGGAAGAACTCTCGTTAAGGAACTCGGCAAAATGACCCCGTAACTTCGGGAGAAGGGGTGCCCCGGTAGTGTGAATAGCACGAGGGGGCCGCAGTGAAAAGGCCCAAGCGACTGTTTAGCAAAAACACAGGTCTGTGCGAAGCCGTAAGGCGAAGTATACGGGCTGACGCCTGCCCGGTGCTGGAAGGTTAAGGGGAGCGGTTAGGGAGTAATCCCGAAGCTGTGAACCGAAGCCCCAGTAAACGGCGGCCGTAACTATAACGGTCCTAAGGTAGCGAAATTCCTTGTCAGGTAAATTCTGACCCGCACGAATGGCGTAACGACTTGGGCGCTGTCTCAACGAGAGATCCGGTGAAATTTTAATACCTGTGAAGATGCAGGTTACCCGCGACAAGACGGAAAGACCCCATGGAGCTTTACTGCAGCTTGATATTGAATTTGGGTACGATCTGTACAGGATAGGTGGGAGCCTGAGAAGCATGAGCGCCAGCTTGTGTGGAGGCACCGTTGGGATACCACCCTGATCGTATCTAGGTTCTAACCTGGTGCCCTAATCGGGTACGGGGACAGTGTCAGGTGGGCAGTTTGACTGGGGCGGTCGCCTCCTAAAGAGTAACGGAGGCGCCCAAAGGTTCCCTCAGAATGGTTGGAAATCATTCGAAGAGTGCAAAGGCATAAGGGAGCTTGACTGCGAGACCTACAAGTCGAGCAGGGACGAAAGTCGGGCTTAGTGATCCGGTGGTACCGCATGGAAGGGCCATCGCTCAACGGATAAAAGCTACCCTGGGGATAACAGGCTTATCTCCCCCAAGAGTCCACATCGACGGGGAGGTTTGGCACCTCGATGTCGGCTCATCGCATCCTGGGGCTGAAGTAGGTCCCAAGGGTTGGGCTGTTCGCCCATTAAAGCGGTACGCGAGCTGGGTTCAGAACGTCGTGAGACAGTTCGGTCCCTATCTGTCGTGGGCGTAGGAAATTTGAGAGGAGCTGTCCTTAGTACGAGAGGACCGGGATGGACGTACCGCTGGTGTACCAGTTGTTCCGCCAGGAGCACCGCTGGGTAGCTATGTACGGACGGGATAAGCGCTGAAAGCATCTAAGCGTGAAGCCCCCCTCAAGATGAGATTTCCCAGTATGTAAGACCCCTTGAAGACGACGAGGTAGATAGGCTGGGGGTGGAAGTGCAGCAATGCATGGAGCTGACCAGTACTAATCGGTCGAGGGCTTATCCAAGAAATGCAGGTTCTAAGATCGCAAGTTTCGTTTCGAATCCAGTTTTCAGAGAGCAATCTCTGAACTGAAAAATCGTTTGGTGGCGATGGCGGAGGGGTTCCACACGTTCCCATCCCGAACACGACCGTTAAGCCCTCTAGCGCCGATGGTACTTGGACCGCAGGGTCCTGGGAGAGTAGGAAGTCGCCAAGCGAAACCCCTTAAGGGGCTTTTTTTTCGCCTTATTTGCTTGGGCCCTTAGCTCAGTTGGTTAGAGCGCACCTCTGATAAGGGTGAGGTCGGTGGTTCGAGTCCACCAGGGCCCACCATTTAACTTACAAATCAATAAATCCTACATATTATGGGGCCATAGCTCAGCTGGGAGAGCGCCTGCCTTGCAAGCAGGAGGTCAGCGGTTCGATCCCGCTTGGCTCCACCATTATATCAAGGCCCGTTGGTCAAGGGGTTAAGACACCTCCCTTTCACGGAGGTAACAGGGGTTCGAATCCCCTACGGGTCATAGCAACTTTCTAAGAATGTGGAGGCTTAGCTCAGCTGGGAGAGCATCTGCCTTACAAGCAGAGGGTCGGGGGTTCGATCCCCTCAGCCTCCACCATATACGCCGGTGTAGCTCAACTGGTAGAGCAACTGACTTGTAATCAGTAGGTTGGGGGTTCAAGTCCTCTCGCCGGCACCATTTAGTGCCTGGAACCGTGGTGTAGTTGGCCTAACATGCCTGCCTGTCACGCAGGAGATCGCGGGTTCGAATCCCGTCGGTTCCGCCACTTGAATATTCATCAGGGATGAGAATCCGTAAATGGGTTCGTCGAAGCATTCACTTCGAAAGCATAAGCTGCGCAGTCTCGAACGAAGTGAGAGTATCTCGTCGGTTCCGTCACTTTGAATATTCATCAGGGATGGCAATTCGGTATTGGGTTTGTCAATTCCGCTTTTATCTTTATAAACGAATATGGCTCGGTAGCTCAGTCGGTAGAGCAGAGGACTGAAAATCCTCGTGTCGGCGGTTCGATTCCGTCCCGAGCCACCTTATATTGTGGAGGCTTAGCGAAGTGGCCAAACGCATCAGACTGTAAATCTGCTCCCGTACGGGTTCGGTGGTTCGAATCCATCAGCCTCCACCATTATTTTATAGGGGCATAGTTTAAAGGTAGAACAGCGGTCTCCAAAACCGTTAGTGTGGGTTCAATTCCTGCTGCCCCTGCCAGAGAATTTTTTTAGTAAGAGCCATTAGCTCAGTTGGTAGAGCACCTGACTTTTAATCAGGGTGTCGAAGGTTCGAGTCCTTCATGGCTCACCAGTTATATTATGCGGTCGTGGCGGAATTGGCAGACGCGCACGGTTCAGGTCCGTGTGGGCTAACCCCCCGTGGAGGTTCGAGTCCTCTCGACCGCACCAATCATATGCGGACGTGGCTCAGCGGTAGAGCATCGCCTTGCCAAGGCGAGGGTCGCGGGTTCGATTCCCGTCGTCCGCTCCAAATATGCGCCCTTAGCTCAGCTGGATAGAGCGTTTGACTACGAATCAAAAGGTCGGGAGTTCGAATCTCTCAGGGCGCGCCATTTAATTAAATAAGCCGGTGTGGCGGAATGGCAGACGCGCTCGACTCAAAATCGAGTGGGAAACCGTGGAGGTTCGAGTCCTCTCACCGGTATGTTTTCGGGATGTAGCTCAGCTTGGTAGAGCACCTGGTTTGGGACCAGGGGGTCGCATGTTCAAATCGTGTCATCCCGATTTTTTATAGGATGCGGGTGTAGTTCAATGGTAGAACTCCAGCCTTCCAAGCTGGTAGCGTGGGTTCGATTCCCATCACCCGCTTAAACTTTTTTTGAGACCCTTGTGCGACAAGGGTTTTTTCTTTGCTTAAATTTCGACATACTGATCTCGAAGCAGCGTGCCCGCGGTATGCCGTATCCTCAATCCTCGGAGCGATGCCGACCAGGGAGGAATATTCAATTCCACATCCTAGATTTCGGTATCTGTACCGGCCCATCCACAGTTCTGATTTTCGCCCGATCCTCCTAAAGAGTGGAACAACATATTATAAACGCAAAAAGAAATGTAGAAGTATTTAAGAATGCCACGATTCCTGGAGGCGAAGCGCTCGATCCTGGAACCCCAATAGTAGTCCAATTCGTCGTCTCTTAATGGTCTGTTTTTAAATTAATGCAAGAAGGATCTGCTTCGCATTTAGACGAGCGGGTCCTTTTCTCGATCTTGTGTACGTTTGACAACCATAGACTTCGACCATCACCCAACTTATATTTAAAACACAAAAAAGCTTTTGCGCTGCAAGGGCTTTTTTTGTTGCTTATAAATGATGTTCCACGGCTGATGAAAGAGCCTTTACTACGATGGCAAACAGATTATGCAGCATTGCATAGATTGAATGGGCTTATGGGCACGTTAATGAACATTAGGTACCGTGAACGTTGGAAAGGATGAAGACATCACGAAGGAGGAACATTCCATGATCCATCGGCAGGCAGATTGCGACAGTTCATCCATGCGGCAAAAATTGAAGGAGGATCTTCGGCGCGTGGCGAACCGCATGAATGAGACATTGACGCGTTTCGATCAGGATAGCGTCTGTTTGCTGGCACAGTTTGCGGAGATTCGGAACGAGATCAAGAGGGTCGAGGTGCTGGCTGCTTCCTTTTATCTGGACTGCTATTTGTCACCCTTCACGGAGAAATTTGCCGAACTGACGGTGAGTGTGCAGCATTTGTCGGATCGCAGATATGGTGCGTTGATTGTGATCGAACGCGAAATATCGCTTGAGAAGATTATCCATTCCGGCGTTGCCGTGGATGCGAAAGTCACGCATGCTTTGCTTGAGTCGCTTTTTATTCCGGGTGCTCCGTTACACGACGGTGCCGTGTTGATTCGCGGCAACCAGATCGTGTCGGCTGGCAACGTGCTTCCCGTCTCGCAGGCCGACGCCATTGGAGGAAAGTTGGGAACCCGTCACCGGGCCGCGTTGGGACTGAGTGAGCTGACGGACGCGATCGTGCTGGTCGTCTCCGAAGAGACGGGACAGGCTTCTTTTGCAGTCGACGGGGAGCTCCATCCAATCAACGTGATAGAGACGATTCAGTAAAGGTTAGGGCCTGCACGGAAAGGAAATATATTGCCCCCAGAAATAAGTAATCCATTCTGACATTAGAAAGCTAGTATGAATATGATCTTTACATGGTTGGTGTCATTGTAATGGAAATAATGAATCGCGTGCGCAACAGAGAGCAGTCAAAAAGACAGAACGATTGATTCGATCGCAAAAACGGTTTGAGGAGACGGTTAGCCATGAATTGGTTTGAAGCAATGGAACGCCATGATTACGAGGAGCTCGTCTTGTGTCAGGATAAATCATCCGGATTGAAGGCGATCATCGCTATCCATGACACAACGCTTGGACCTGCACTGGGCGGGACGCGAATGTGGACATATGCCTCCGAAGATGCAGCCATTGAAGATGCACTGCGGCTTGCCCGCGGAATGACGTACAAACATGCCGTATCCGGCCTGAACCTGGGCGGAGGAAAGGCAGTTATTATCGGGGACCCGCGACGGGACAAAAATGAAGCGATGTTTCGCGCTTTCGGCAGATACGTTCAAGGGTTGAACGGCCGTTATGTGACTGCGGAAGACGTCGGTACGACCGAGGAAGACATGAACCTGATTTATCAGGAGACGGACTACGTTACGGGCATCTCCCCGAGTTACGGTTCATCCGGTAATCCTTCTCCGGCGACGGCCTGGGGTGTATATCGGGGAATGAAGGCAGCAGCCAAGGAGGCACTCGGCACCGATTTACTGGAAGGCAAAACGGTAGCCGTGCAAGGCATCGGAAACGTGGCCATGCGTTTATGCGAGTATTTGCATGAGGAGGGAGCCCGCCTGATCGTGACGGATATCCATAAAGACGCTGTGCAGGAAGCGGTGAACCGTTTTGGCGCGATTGCCGTGGATCCCTCGGATATTACTGGCGTCGACTGCGATATTTATGCACCTTGCGCCCTTGGCGGCACCATCAATGACGACACACTTAGGACGCTGAAGGCAAAGGTCGTCGCTGGCTGTGCGAACAACCAGCTCTTGGAGACTCGGCACGGCGACCGACTTCACGAGATGGGCATCGTATATGCGCCTGACTACGTGATTAACGCAGGAGGCGTCATCAACATAGCCGATGAACTCAGCGGGTATAACCGGGAGAGGGCATGGAGCAAGATTGGGGAAATTTACGAAAATCTGGAGAAGGTTTTTGAAATTTCGCGGACGGAAGGTATAGCAACCTACATGGCGGCGGACCGTCTGGCTGAGCGTCGCATTGAATGGATGAAAAACGCGCGCAGTACGTTTCTGCAAAATGGGCATCACGCCCTGAGCTCCCGCAGATTGCGCCGATAAATCAGCATAAGCAAAAAATCAGGAGAGTCCCTTGCAGGATTCTCCTGATTTTTTATATGCGTCGAAACTAGAAGTTTAAGGATTGACTGCGGCCTGAGCTTTTCTCTCCGTCAGATAGTAACCGAGAGCAAGCAGCGGCATAATCAATCCGATAAGCGTGGTAAGGCTCCATCCTCCGGCTGCATAAGACCAGCTGCCGAGTGTTGAGCCGATCGCCCCGCCGATAAAAAAGATCGACATGAAGATCCCATTCACGCGTCCGCGGGCATTGCCTGCCAGAGAATAGATCACGCGCTGTCCCAGAACCAGGTTGCCCGAAACGGCCATGTCCAGCGTGATGGCGACGACGACGAGCAGAGAGAGCGACAGGACGGAGTGGCCTTGGAACAGATAAGCGAGACCGAAGGATAGGGCAGCGACGACCATGGCGACTCCCGTCAATACTTTGGTCATGCCCCGGTCTGCCAGACGGCCTGCAATCGGAGCAGCTATTGCACCGCCCACACCAGCCAAAGCGAACCAGGCTATGCCTTGCTGAGACATATTGAAGTCATTAGCCAAACGCAGCGGAACGGTGGTCCAGAACAGGCTGAAGGCACCGAACAGGCTGGCCTGGTAGAAAGCGCGGCGACGGAGCATCGGCAGTGTTCTGAACAACTTGGCGAGCGATCCGATAAGTTGGCCGTAATTCATGACAGGCTCGGGTCTCCGGGTAGGCAGGGCCCGAGAGAGGAGCAGGGTCAGCAGAGCTATTACGACGGCCGAGAAAATGAAGACCGCATGCCATCCGAACAGGCTGGTGATGAAGCTTGCGACAGGGCGAGCGAGCATAATGCCGAGCAGCAGGCCGCTCATCACGTTGCCCACGACGCGCCCCCGCTGCTCTTCGGAAGTCAGGTACGTGGCGTACGGCACAAGAATCTGGGCGATCACGGAGCCGATTCCGATAATCAGCGAAGCTGACAGGAACAGCGATGCATTAGGTGCGAACGAAGCCACCATAAGTGCGACGATCAGAACAAGGAGAAGTATAGTGATCAGACGGCGATTTTCGGTAATGTCGCTAAGCGGCACGATAAAAAGCAATCCAAGGACGTACCCGATTTGGGTAATGGTGACGATCAGTCCGGCTGCGGCAGACGATAGCCCCGTGGCAGCGCTGATTGGGCCAATGACGGTTTGAGCATAATAGAGATTGGCCACGATGAGCCCGCATGCCGAGGCCAAAAGCAATATCATCCATGATGATACGGGCGCAGCCGGCTTCGAATTTTTGGTCATTTCCATGACGATCATCCTCCGTAATATTCAAATTGTTATTCGTATCGTTCGTTGCAAGTTAAACATGAATTACTAAACGTTTAGTTCATTAATTATGGTTATATAATAAACTATACGTTTAGTATTGTAAATAGGCAAATTCATTTTTTCTGCATTCAAATTTGAAGCGGGGCGAAAATTGGTTGTGTCCGATTTCTTTTAGTATAATGAACGTACATTATATGGATGATTAGTTTATTAGGTTTGGGGAGGACTATCGATGACTGCCAAAAGAGGGCGCCCTCGCAACATGGAAACCCAGAACGCTATTCTGACCGCATCGTACGAGCTGCTGCTTGAACTCGGATTCGCGGCGGTTACGGTGGAGAAAATTGCTGAACGGGCGCAAGTGAGCAAGGCAACGATCTATAAATGGTGGCCGAACAAAGGCGCAGTAATTATGGACGGATACATGAATGCGGCCACGGCACGGCTTCCCGTTCCCGATACGGGAACCGTATTCGAAGATTTGCGCATTCATGCCGCCAATCTCGTCGTTTTTCTGACGAGCCGTGAGGGGAAAATGATTACTGAAATTATTGGAGAAGGACAACTCGATCCTGCGCTGGCCGAAGAATACAGAAGCAGGTATATCCGCCCTAGAAGGCAGGAAGCTTGGGGGATCATCGAGAAAGGCGTGAAACGCGGAGAATTGAGAGCCGATGCCAACATCGGATTGTATATCGATATGATCTATGGACCGGTTTTCTATCGAATGCTCGTTACGGGGGAAGGCATCTTGGAGAGCGACATCCTGGAGCTTCTGGACTCGTTATTTGAGGGGATTCGCGTTACATAGCGATTGTTCGGGCAAAAGATTAAGGGACGATTCCATGGAATCGCCCCTAGTTTGCGTGGGGAAGAGGACAAATATCATACCTGAAAAATCGGGGAAATGGCAGGAGGGATGCCGACAGAGGACGAAGTGGAGTCATGCTCATTCAGAATCGGGGGTGTGCTCCACACCTGACTGGGGATTTCCCTCCGTAAAATGGGAGCCACTTCTTCAGCGAAACGCTGTACTTGCTCTAACTGCTCCTGATGGCTCAGGCCGTCCACGCTGATGCTTAGCACCTGATGGCCAAATGCCTGGTGGTAATCCAGAATTTTTTCGACGATCTGCTCCGGGCTTCCAATCAGTACCGGGCCGTTAGCGATGTTATCCTCCAGGTCCTTGAAAGGCGACTGGTTATGCTGAGCGGCGGCTGTTGCATGAAATGCCTCGTAGTAGGGCTTGTATCGGCGTATGGCTTCCTCGCGCGTATCTGCCAAATACAGGCTGCCTGCTCCGGAGCCTATAAGCGCTTTGCCGGCATCGTGGCCGTAGTGCTCAAGGCGTTCTCGATAATGGTCAATCAGCGCCTTGTATTTGGCTTGGGGATGGAAGGAATTCGAAGTGAACAAAGGCTCCCCATGTTTGGCTGCAAGCTCGGTAGACAGGGTGCTGGATGCACTGCCATGCCAAACAGGGATGGTTTGCTGATAAGGCCTTGGCTGGGTTGTGACTTCATGTAATGGTGGGCGGTATTTTCCATTCCAGGTGACGCTCTCTTCCGTCCAAAGCCGTTTCAGCAGCTCGTATCGTTCTCCTAGAGATTCCCATTGATCCTCTTCACGGATGCCGAACAGCGGATAATGCCGGGGATCGTTGCCTTTGCCGATGATTAGCTCCAGGCGTCCGCCGGAGAAGTGGTCGAGCGTGGCGTAATCCTCGGCTACACGCACGGGGTCAAGCACGCTAAGCACGGTTACCGTCGTCAGCAAACGAATGCGCGAAGTCGCGGCAGCCACCGCGGTTAACACGACGGGAGGGGAAGATGAGAGGAAGGGAGCGCCATGTCTCTCGCCGACCCCATATGCATCGAAGCCCAGCTTCTCCGCCAGGCGGGCCTGATCCAATATGTTCAGGAACTTCTGCTGCGTGGTCAGGGCTTCGCCTGTTAACGCATTGGGCAGATTCATCATGAGGCTGAACAAGGCAAACTTCATTCCATCGTCTCCATATCCTATTGGAATAATTGGATAAGTTACTTTTTTAATGTACCATGGTCCGAATCAAACTTCTAATGGATTTTTTCTATAAGCAGCGGAAAAGGTGTAGAGTCAGATTCGAAGCCAGGTTATTTTGAATGCGTTGAGTACGGCTTCGCATATTAGCAGCCCGATCATGAACACGAGAAAATAATTTGATTAGTGACAAAAATCACTGAAAACGAACAGACATAGCATGAATGATATTGAAAAGGTAACGGAATTGCCACGATTTTTATTGACCACTGTAAAATTTAGGGTTAAAATTATTGTTATCATATAAATTCTAATTTCTGGATTTTATTGCGGGGGTGGGATGCATGGAACCTACAGCTACGATTCGCTCGACGATCGAGGATTACATCAGGAAACAGGGGTACACCCTGCAGTACTTTGCTGATATATCCGGTGTTAATGCAGGGACCTTGAGTGCCATCATCAAAGGAACAAGGCCCATCGCCATGGCACAGCTAGACTTGCTGACGGAAGGCATGAAGCTGGAAGAGGGGCATTTTTACGAGCAGTATGGGGCCGAATGCTTCGTGGAAGCAGCGCCGCATTGGAGGAGGCTGGAGCCTTTCCTGCAGCGTTGTGCCGAATTGGACAAGCTGGATTGCATCCAGAACGTGATTCGCCAGGTAACAGACGACCGTTCGTACATTTCCGAATTGTTCGAGATGGCGGAAGGCATGTTCGAGCGCGGACAGAAACAGGCGGCACTCATGCTCTACGAATGCGTTGCGGAGTGCGAGAAGTATCAACATTCCGAGCGTTTGGCACTCTGCCAATACCGGATTTTCACCTTGTCCTTGGGTCAGGATCAACATGCAAACCTGAGAGCGGCCGTGCATTTCGAGCCCTTCATCAATCGGCTGGATGAGGAGCGGCAGCTTGATGCGATCAAGGATCTGGCAAATACATATTCGGCCTTGCGCTATTGGGACAAGATGTTTGCGTTGGCGGACGAGCTTGGCCGTAAAGCCGAGTTGATGGAGCCTTACACGAAAAAAAGGGTGGAGAAAGAAGAACGGGTATCTGCCTATCCTTTATTTGTGTATAAAGCTTATTCCAACCTGTTGAAGGCCTCTGCTAGCGAATGGAAAGGGAATTATGTTCAAGCATTGGAATTTACAAAACAATATGAAAGCATCGTTAATATTGAAGATCCCAATGATGAAGAACAGTTTTATATCACAATGTTCATAGGCTGGACCAAGGTGAACAACATCTTATATAAGTTAATGATGGGTAATGAGGCTGTACTTCCGGATTATGTCGAATGGATCGATAAAAATGAAAAAGAGACGCTCACTGCTCTTGTCAAAATTGTCGAAGCGGCAAATCTTCATAATATGAATGTTGACGCGGTTTTACGCAAATTTGAACATAGGATCGACACGCTTTTAAGTGACTGGGCGTTATCTGCTGGATACAACGAACAAATTAAGAATGATCGCCATTCAAGATTTTTGGTGGAATTATCCGTATACCATTTCCGTCATGAACGCTATACGGAAGGGATGCAAAGGCTGTTGACCTGTTTAAGTTCTGCTATTAAGATTAACAATCACATAGATATCATACAATGTGTTGCTATGTTCGAAAAATTCAGGTCTTTTGCATCCAAAGAAGCTTTGAAAATGTATGCATTTCTTATGGAGGAGGTTCGCTCAAATTATGAAAATCAAAAAGATCGTAGCTATACTCTTGTTTAGCGTGTTAGTAGTCTTTACTGTGCAAGCAAGCCCCGTAGATATAGTTAAACTTATGGGGCCATCTTCACATGGAGATGGAACCTTATAGAGAACTAGAAATATAGGGGAACAAGAAATCAAAACGGCGTAACTCCTGCAACCGGAGGTAGGCCGTTTTTTCTATGTTGACTACTGTAAAATAAAGGATTAGAATCTCATGTATTAAAAAATGATTGAAAATTACTTCATTAATGGAGATAGCGATAGAACCAGAGCCTGATAAGATTAATTCTTGAGATGTGGAGGCTGAATAATGGTTACGGATACCACAATACGAGCATACATTGGCGATTTCATTAAGATGAATAAGCTGAAGCTCCAACAGTTGGCAGAGCTGACGGGGTTAAATGCAGGAACGATCAGCGGCATCGTGAATGGCAATCGTCCTATTGCTATTTCTCAGATTGATGCGCTCACGGAAGCTATGGAATTACCTAAGGGACATTTTTATGAACAATATGCGCACGAATTTTTTGTGGAATATGAGCCGCATTGGAGAAGAATTGAACCATTCCTCCTTCGCTGCGCCGAATTGAATAAATTGGATTTAATCCGTAAGGTTGTTTATGGAGTGACGGAAAAGCGAGTGTATCTGACGGATTTGTTTGAACTTGCCGAACAAATTCGTGCAAACGGCATGGGGAGCGCGGCATTAATCATTTATCAATGCATTGCTGAGGGGGAGAAGTATCAGTACTCAGAGCGATTGGCACTATGTCAATACAGAATTTTTTTATTGTCACAAGGATTAGAACAGAAGGAAAACTTAAGGCTAGCATCTGTTTTCGAGCAATATGTTGATCGATTGGATGAAGAAGATCAGTTAGACGGAATTAAAGATCTTATGAATACGTATGCAGCTTGTAGTCAGTATGATAAATGGTATGAGTCAACATTTAAATTAGAGAATAAATCAAAAATGGTTCGGCGATTTCTTAAAAATAAAAATGACTATAAATCAGTGTACCCCCCATTCGTATATGAAGCTTATGCATATTTGGTGAGAGGAGGTTATTACGATAAGGTCGGTGATTACGACAAGGCTTTGTCTTGCGCTAAGCATTATTATGACCTCACTCTGTTCGATAACCCGACAGATGAAGAATTGGTTCATGTAAGAAAATTAAGAAAATGGTCCCATATGAATACATTGCTTTATAAAGTATTACAGGGGGATGAAACAAAAGTATGTGAGTACCTAGAAGCGATCCCAGACGAGGATAAGGAACTTTGCATAGCTTTGCTTAATATTTTTCAGGCAGCGAACAAGTATGATTATGATACTGATTTTGTAATGGAGCAGTATCGGCAAACCATTGATCGATTGTTTTCGAAATCGTTGTCGACAACGCATCTATTTTACAATATCGATAAAGTGACATTTTTTTACGAACTTGCACATTATCAATTGCGAAAAGACAGGTTCGACGAAGGTATGAAATTTCTGCTCAAAAGCTTTGAAGATTCGATATGTATTCGAGATGAGCTGCGAACGCTGAAATGCGTTGATCTTTTTGGTGAATACAGGAACCATGCAACCGTACAGCAGATGGAAGAATACAAGAGGTTATTTCAGACTGTTTGTGAGCGTAAAAAATATGGAACCAACTGAATGTCGGACGCTGACCGATGTTGGTTGGTTTTTTTATTTGCTGAATATTTTCTTTTGGAGAGTTGTGAAAAATAAAGTAAATTTTTATCAGTGATTGGAAGTTTGTTGTTTGGTTATATTTGAGGAGGGTGTCAATATTCTATGAAAAATTATTCTTGCAAACCATCATTTCAATTTGCAAAGGAAAAAAAGTTCAACTTTTTGGCAAACTATCTTAAAATGGATATAAGAAGGGGAGGGGCATGCTGTGAGAGTACCGAAACAGATTAGAGACCAAATCGAACAGAACCGGAAGGAACTAAGTCGTTTGGCGGCCGATCATGGCATGCACGACCAGAAAGTGCTGCACCAGTCCATGGTGCTGGACGAGCTTATTAATGAGTACTATCGTTTCGATTACCAAAAACGTATTCTGAACCATCAGCCGATTGCGTAGAGCCGTCGGTTTTTTTGTTTGCAAAAATGAAAAGAGTCGAAAAACCGCCGATTGCATCGTGCATTCGGCGGTTTTGTCATGGTATCGTTCATACATTCATCGGATACGTTATCGAGCCATGCGTTCTCCTCAATGGATACGGGCCTCAAGTCGTCGTGCCACGATCGACAACGTGTAGTTGATGATAAAATAGAGCGCGGTCGCCAGCAGCAGGGCCGGAATAACGTAATTGAAGCTTTGTCCGCCAAGAATCTGTACATTGCGCATCAGCTCCGGCAAGGAAATGATGATCGCAAGGGACGTATCCTTTAGCAGGGAGATGAACTGGCTGACCATGGGAGGAGACATGCGCCGCAAGGCTTGAGGCATAATGATGCTGCCTAGTGTCTGCATATAACTCAGGCCGGACGAGCGGGCTGCTTCAATCTGCCCTCGTTCAATCGAGTTCAGCCCGCTGCGAACGATCTCGGCGATCATGGCCCCCTCAAACAAACTCAAACCCACAACGGTGGACCAAAATACAGGCAGTTTGATGCCGAGCTGCGGCAGGACGATATGGATGAAAAAAATGATCAGCAACAGCGGCAAATTGCGAATGATGTCCACGATGACCGCAGCAAGCTGCGACAGAACCGGAACCCGCATATACCGGATCGTTCCGAACACGGTTCCAAGCACGAAACTGAATACGATGGATAATCCGGCGACCTGGAGGGTTACCAGAAACCCCTGAAGCAGAAAGCGTAGATTGGGCCAAGCGTAAGCGCCGGCAAAGTCCATGGGATCGATCACCACCTTTGATAAAAGAATGCCTCACATCGTCGCTTGCTCCGAGCGCTTATTCGGTTTTCGGGAATGCTGATGTTTGGGCCGAATTCCACCATCGCTTTTCCCGAGCCGCCGTTCCATGTAGTGCACGAGGAAGCTGAGCGGCAAGGTCAGGACCAGATAGAACAAGGCAACGATCGTATAAACGCTGAGCGGCTGGAACGTATCCGAGTTGACCAAGTCGGCGAAATACATCAGATCCATGCCAGCCACGACGGCCAGTATCGAGGAATTTTTGACCAGGTTGATAAATTGGTTGCCGATGGAGGGCAGCACGATTTTGATTGCCTGCGGCAAGATGACCAGTTTCATGGCCTGAATGTAGGAAAGACCCGATGACCGGGCGGCCTCCAGCTGCCCGCGCGGTACGGACTGAATGCCCGCGCGGATCGCTTCGGCGATAAACGCCGCAGTATAAATGGTCAGGCCAAGCGTGCCCGAGATGAAGCCGTCCAATGAAATGCCGAGTGCAGGCAGCCCGAGGTAAAAGAAAAACACGACCAGCAGCAGCGGGATGTTGCGAATGAACTCGACAAACGCGGTGCCGATCCAGTTAAGCGGCTTGACGGGAGCGATGCGAAAGACCGCAATGACCGCACCCAAAAGAAAACTGCCAACGAGGGCGATCAGGCTAATCTGGATCGTATTCAGGAAACCTTCAAGGAAGCGGTCCGAGTGCCTCGTCAGCACGCTGAAATCCAATGTTCCCATAACGTTAAACGCCTCCGTTCGTTGCGGGAGTGACACAGATTGGGTGAAGCAGGGCAGAGGACTGGTATCGGTTGATTGTCTGCAGACCTATCCGCCCTGCTGCTTGTTTACTCAGGCTTGCTGCCGAGCCACTTTTCATGCAGGGCATCGTATTCGCCGCTATCTTTCATGTTTTTGAGCAGGGTATTCACTTCCTCCACAAAGGCGCTGTCTCCTTTACGGATGGCCATGCCGTATGGTTCGCTGGTGAAATTGCCGCCGACGAGCTTATAGTTGTTATCGGATTGCTGCATGCCGATGAGGATGATATTGTCGGTGGTCAGCGCATCGCCTTTGCCGGCTTTGAGGGCCGTGAAGGCATCTTGATAGTTGTCGTATTCCAGCACCTCGGCGTCCGGTGCTTTTTCGCGAATGTTTTGCGCAGACGTGGAGCCTTTCACCGCAAGCACTTTCACGCCTTTGCCAAGGCTATCCAGCCCGGTGATGGAGCTATCGTTTTTCACGAGAAGGGATTGCCCTGCTTCGAAATACACATCGCTGAAATCAACCTGCTCCTTGCGCTCATCGGTAATGGTCATGGTTGCGATGATGATGTCGATGTCGCCGTTTTGCAGCATGGGGATGCGCGTTTTGGAGGTGACCTCTTTCAGCTCGACCTTGGTTTCGTCTCCGAGAATTTGCTTGGCGAGCGCTTTGGCAATATCGACGTCGAAGCCTTCGACGGCTCCGCTGGACGGGTCTTTGAGGCCAAACAGCTTGGTATCATACTTCACCCCTGCGATGAGTTTGCCACGCTCTTTAATCTGTTCGATCGTACCTTTGGCCGAGGAATCGCCATCCCCGCCGCTCCCCGGTGAATCGCTCCCCGTATTATTGCAACCGGAAAGTACAATAGAGAGCATCAGCACCAACATGAATGCAGGCCATTTCAACACGTTTTTCATCGGATCATAACCCCTTTCGGATCGTGGATTTTCTCTGCTTTCCTAATGATGAATCAAGCGGCTAAGAAATTGTTGTGCACGTTCCTCCTTCGGTTGATCAAAAAAGTCGGCGGCAGCGGCTTCTTCCACAATTCTTCCTTCATCCATGAAAATAACCCGGTCCGCTACCTCGCGGGCAAAGCCCATCTCATGCGTCACGACGACCATGGTCATGCCATGATGGGCCAGGGAGCGCATGACGTCGAGCACTTCGCCGATCATCTCCGGATCAAGCGCGGAAGTGGGCTCGTCAAACAGCATGATTTTGGGCTCCATCGCGAGTCCTCGCGCAATTGCCACGCGCTGCTGCTGGCCACCGGACAATTGGGAGGGATAGCTGTCGGCTTTGTCGGCAATGCCTACGCGGGTCAAATACTTCATGGCCGTGGCCGCGGCCTGGTCTTTGGATTGTTTGCGTACTTTGATGGGGGCAAGGGTGATGTTATCGATGACTTTTTTGTGAGGGTAGAGATTAAAGTGCTGGAATACCATGCCGATGTCGCGCCGGAAGAGGTTGATGTCCACCTTTTTGCCATGCAGGGCGACGCCGCTAACGAACAGTTCGCCTTCGGTGATCGTTTCCAGACGATTGATGCAGCGAAGCAGCGTGCTTTTGCCTGAGCCCGAAGGGCCGATGATCACGACGACCTCGCCCTCGGCAATGGTGAGATGGATATCTTTGAGGACATGAAATTGACCATAATGCTTCTGAACACCCCTGAATTCAATCAAAATACATCCCATCCTTTCTGCTGTTTTGGTGTGACAGGAAATTTTAGGGATTAAATGGAATTGGTTATTCTATCATACCGAGACATCCTCTTCATGGCAATTGATTTGTTATAAAATATGACGTAAGTAATAGAAATAGTGGGCCTGAAGCTCGTTATTATGTTATATGTTTGTGATGTTGTTGGAATTGTTGTGACGAATCCTGACAAAAAAATGAATCGAATCGCCTAGATGATTTGTAGAGATTGGAATATATGGTTGTAGTATACTTATTATGGAGAAGCCCAAATGATGTGGATCATGGAGCATATAATCTCAAATTCCGTGCGGACAGAGCAAAAAAGCTCAACCCGAAGGGCTTGTCCTGCTGATATGATGGAGCCACCATCTGTGAACCGGGGGGTTGATGTCCGGTTTTGGTGCCATTCCAAAGTTATGAATAGTAATGATATGGAGGGTGATTCGGTTCGATGAATACATATAACGCTTCCTTGCAAACAGACAAAGGTACTGCTTTCAACACCAATGAACCAAAATATGAAGTACAGCTGCCCAAGATTCCTGCGCGTGATTTTCGAATCACCGATTACGGCGCCGTTGGAGATGGCCACACGGACAATTCGGAGGCATTCCGATTGGCAATAGCGGCCTGCGCGGAAGCGGGCGGCGGGCGAATCGTCATTCCGGCAGGCGTATGGCTGACAGGACCAATCGTGCTCCGCAGCAGCATCGAACTTCATACACAAGCAGGGGCGTTGGTCACCTTTAGTCAGGCATTTGATCAGTATCCCTTAATTGCATCGAGTTTTGAAGGGTGGCAAGTCGTCAGATGCCAATCCCCGATCGATGCCGAAGGGGTGGAAGATATTGCGATTACGGGCGAGGGCATCTGGGATGGGGGCGGTCAAGCCTGGAGACCGGTCAAACGTTCCAAGCTGACACCTTCGCAATGGAGAAAGCTTGTGTCTTCGGGCGGAGTGGTAGCGGGAGCCGGAGAAGAGGACCAGATCTGGTGGCCGTCCGCGTCTGCGCTTGAAGGCGGTTCCATCGCCCTGCGCCTATATCAGGAAAAGGTACGGGATGTGGCGGCCTATGAAGGAATTCGCGATTTTTTGCGTCCCAACATGGTCAGCCTGCGACGCTGCAAACGGGTGCTGCTGGACGGACCGACGTTCCAGAATTCACCGGCATGGAACCTGCATCCGTGGGCATCCGAACACGTGACGATTCGAAATGTGCAAGTGCGTAATCCGTGGTTCTCGCAGAACGGTGACGGGCTGGATATAGATTCATGCCGTCATGTGCTGGTGGAACAAAGCGTATTTGACGTTGGCGATGATGCCATCTGCTTAAAATCCGGCAAGGACGCGGAAGGACGCGAGTTGGGAATGCCCTCCGAGTACATCACGGTCCGGGATTGCACCGTGTATCACGGGCATGGCGGGGTGGTCATCGGCAGCGAAATGTCCGGCGGCATTCGGCATGTACGCGTGTCGGACTGCACGTTTATCGGCACGGACATCGGGCTGCGTTTCAAAAGTGCACGCGGACGCGGAGGGGTTGTCGAGGATATTCAGATCGAGCGTATTTACATGAAAGATATCATCTGGGAAGGCATCTCGTTCTCCTTTTTCTATGCTAACCAGGAAGGTTCAGCGAGGGGCAGCGACTTGGCGCAGGAGGTTAGCGAGGAGACCCCCGTTTTCCGTGACATTCACATTCGGGAAGTGGTCTGTGCAGGCGCGGAAACGGCGCTGTTTGTCAGCGGGCTGCCCGAAATGCCGTTGGAAGGATTGGTCATCGAAGATTACAAGGTACAGTCCCGATCCGGAGTACAGTGCTCCCATGCCAAACATTTGCGAATTGCGCGGCTGGAGGCCGACATTGCCGAAGGTTCCCTAATCCATTTGCATCAGTGCAAAGGAGCGGAGCTGGAGGCGATTGGGGGGCATGGCGCGGACGGGCGTTTGTTGACGTTGACCGGGCGAGAAACAGCGGGGATCGTTTGCCGCGAAGGTGATGACGAAACAGCAGGACGCCAGATATCCGTCGGACCCGAAGTGCGGAGCGGGGCGCTTATTCGCAGATAGTCCCGACAAGACGCCGCAGCTGGGTGAGGGAGCGGCGCTGTCATACAGACGTGTCTCGCGGTGGCTGGAAACAGGGCACAGCCACCGCGCCTTTTTTTCATAATGAGAACTCCAGTCGTTGATCTCCACATTCCAGTGGCTCGGCTTAAGCGTCCAATCGGGTAAGGGTCGCATTCGCGAAATGCGGCTCTTTTTGTCCTATATGAAAAAGACGGAGAGAAGGGCCGGAAATGCAATATGCTTGCTCCAGACCGTTCACCGATGTTCTTTCCGGTATCGAAGGGGGGTCGTCCCCGTCACCTGTTTGAATGTTTTATTGAAATGGGCCGTGTGCTCGAATCCCACCTTCTCCGCGATCATCTGTACCCGGTCCCTGGTAGAGAGCAATCGGCGCTGGGCCTCCCTGACGCGCACGACGCGCAAATATTCGCTGAAACGGAACCCCGTAAATCGGCTGAACATCCGGCTGAGGTACGAAGGGCTGATATAAAAACGGGACGCCGTATCTTCAAGCGTAAGGGCTTGGCTGTAATGCTCGTTAACGTAGCCTACGATTTCGCTAATCTTGTCCTGCATGGGATGGACGGGATCGGACATCGTCTGGCGCGTAGCCTCTTCTACGCGATGGATGCTGATCAACAGTTGGGCAAGCAGGCTTCTCACCGCAATCTCATGATGCGATCGGCGCTCTTTGCATTCACGCAGCATCTGCCATAACAAACGTTCGGTCTCCGGTTGCTCCTCTTTCGGGAAATGAACCAAACGGGAATGGTCAAAGGGAAGCAGGCCGCAGAGGCCGACCTCCATGCCCGTAGCAAAAGAGGGGGAGAACTCGATCAGGATCCGTTCAAAGCCGGGATTGCTTCCTTTGGATGTTGTATGTGGATCATGGGGATTGATGAGCATCAGGTCCCCTTTGCGTGCGGTAAGAACCTGTCCCTTCATGGAATACACCCGTTCTCCTTCCAGGAGATAATACAGCTCGTAAAACGGATGGGCATGCGGGTGTGTCATGGCGTATCCGTCCTGTCTGCGTATATGCTGAATGGTAAATGAATTCTCCCCGATGCGATACTTGGGTCCGATTCGATCCTCGATTACATGCATTTGCGCAGTTCCTCCCTGCAAGAATGGTTTACGAATATAACCATATCATAACGGAAAATCCAGTTAATTGTAAACGCTATCAAAAAATTGACATGCTGAAGGCCGGGGGTGGGGCGAATCGGCTCTAAATCCGAGTATCGTTCAGGTTAGGAGCGGGAAGGATGACAAAATATGAACGATGATTTACAGTAGGAGGAGTGGGACAGAGCCTGGATCGGCGTCTCCAAACTGAAGTGGAAGGAAGGAAATTGGTTATGACGACACATGAACTTTCGCCTCTCGTAGCTGCGCTCGACATGCAGCCGCACGTTGAAGGTGGTTGGTATAAGGAAGTATGGAAAGCATCCTATCAAATTCCGCAGTCCGTGCTGCCTGAAGCCTATTCAGGCCCGCGCTTTGCGGCGAGTTCGATCTATTTCCTGCTTCACCCGCATGAATTTTCCGAATGGCATACGGTGCTGTCGGATGAACTGTGGATGTGGCACAGCGGAAGTCCGATCGAACTGAAGCTGGGCGGTACCGGCGAGCGTCCGGAAAATGAGGAAGTCCATGTGCTCGGCATGGATATTGCCGCAGGACAGCTGCCGCAATTGCTTGTGCCGGCAGGTGCTTGGCAAACGGCGCGTCCGCTTGGCGATGAGCCGGTGCTCGTTTCGTGCGTGGTGGCGCCAGGTTTCCACTACGACGATTTCAAACTGGTAGCCAAGGGCTGATTTGGCTTTTCGAAAGCATCCTAACCATTGTTAACATTCATTCCAACAACAAACGAAAACCCCGATGCAGACATGAGCCTGCATCGGGGTTTTTGGCATCATTATTTTTTAGAAATTGAAGTTGTCGGGGTCCGAACCGAAGCGTTTGTTTTCGTTCAACCCGTTAATTTGCCCGATGTCTTCCGGCGTCAGTTCGAAGTCGAACAGATCGGCATTTTCCCGAATGCGCTGAGGTGTAACGGATTTGGGAATGGTGACGATGCCGTTCTGAAGGTCCCAGCGCAGAATGACCTGGGCCGGGGACTTGCCATACTTGGCTCCGATTTCTTGGAGCAGCGGATGTTCCAACAAATGGCCCTGACCAAGCGGAGACCATGCTTCGACCTGGATTTTATGCTTGCTGCAATAATCCCGCAATTCCTGTTGGTTCAATAGCGGATGCAGCTCAATCTGATTGACGGCAGGAACAACGGTTGCTTCGGTCATCAAATCCTCCAGATGGTGAATTTGGAAGTTGCTTACGCCAATGGCGCGAATGCGTCCTTCCCGATGCAGTCGTTCAAGCGCGCGCCACGTATCTTTGTATTTTCCTTTGACCGGCCAGTGAATGAGATAAAGATCCAGGTAATCCAGCTCCAGGCGCTCCATGCTGGCCTCGAAGGCAGCAAGCGTGGATTCGTAACCCTGGTCGGAATTCCAAACCTTCGTTGTAATGAACAAATCTTCACGGGCAATGCCGGATTCGCGAATGCCTTGGGCAACGCCGGTTTCGTTGTTATAGGCTTTGGCGGTATCGATGCTGCGGTAACCGGTTTCAATCGCCGTTCTGACGGCGTCCACGGCTTCTTGTCCGTCCTTCACCTTGAATACGCCAAATCCAAGCCATGGCATTTTGACTCCGTTATACAGCGTCGTCGTGTCCTGTACATGTTTCATGGTCCGAAATTCCTCCTTTGGTTATGTCGATGTGTTCTCCGTGTGCTTCCCCGGATGTGTGCTTGGCCCTGCAGGATGATTCCAACATTTATTATACTAAAGCTGCTCCTCCGTCGGCAAAGTTTATGGACCATGTTGGACATGAAGACCAGCTGTTTTTTTCCTTATTCTACAGGAAGAGGTTTGGATTTGATGCGCACGGGTGATAAGATGAAGTATAACGAGTCAGGGGCTTTGCTTCCGCTGACGAAGGATGATCTCAATTGAACGGATGCGGCTCGAACGGCAACTAACGGGGCGTGTCATTAACCATAAAGGAGCAAGTGGAGATGAAGAAATCGAAACATACCAAAACCGCGGCGGCCTGGTCCCTCGTCGTCATGGGGGCGGGATTTGCCGCATCCTTGCCGTTCCAAGGCTCGATTGCCGGCAAATTGCTGGTGGGGTCGTTCGAGGCCGGTTTGGTGGGAGGACTTGCGGACTGGTTCGCCGTCACGGCATTGTTCCGCCATCCGCTCGGCATTCCGATTCCGCATACGGCCTTGCTGCCGAAGAATCGGGCGAAAATGACCGAAGGGCTTGTGTCTGCCGTGGAGAACAACCTGCTCAACAAGGAGAGCATCACGGAGAAAATCGCCGGATTCAAAGCAGCGGAGATGGTGATGGATACCCTTATGCGGGAACTGCATACCGACGGAGCCAAGCAGATGATGGATACGCTCTGCAAACGCATTCTGGCCGGGCTGCCGCTGGAGCAAATTGCTCCCATCGTGGCGGCAGAGATCAAAACGCAAGCCGGGGCATTCGATCTTGGACCGATTCTGGAACGGGCGATATCGCAGGTGAGCGAAAAAGGGTATGACGCCAAGGCACTGGACTATGGCTTGAAGCAGGCTGAGGAATGGCTGGTGAAGCCGGAGACGGTCTACGTGCTTGGCGAGAGCGCCATGAAAGCGATCGGCGGCATCCAGATGAATGGGCTAATGCAGTTTGCGATGAACGCTTTTCTGGGTTACATGAACGAAGAGAAGATGGGCGCGATTTTGCAGGGGTATCTTTTCGACAGGGTAGAAGACATGAAACGCGAAGGCAGCGCCCTCCGCTACAAAGTGCTTGGCCTTGTCCGTGAGCAGGCCTCCAAGCTAGCTTTCAGCGCCAAGGTGCAAGACGGGCTGAATATGTGGAAGAACGACATGTTGAACCAATGGGATGCCGAGCAGACGGTGCTTAACAAATTGACCGAGCTGCGCGACAAGGCCCTTAGCGCCATGGAGGATGGAGCCTACGTAGAGGCGTATGCGCTGCCTGCCATCAGCAGGATGCTGACGGATCTGCGCTCCGACGAAGAGCTGCTGTCCGGGCTCAACGCCAAAATCGTGGTAGGCGTCACGACGTTGCTGGAGAAGAACCATTCCAAGATCGGCAGCCTGGTCCGCGAAAACGTCGAGAAAATGGACAATAAAACGTTGATTTCGCTGATCGAAGACAAAGTGGGACAAGATTTGCAGTGGATTCGGATTAACGGCGCGGTTACCGGTTTTATCATCGGAATCGTGCTCACGGGACTACGAATGGTGCTGGAATAATAGCGAGAACCCCAGAATCGTCTGGGAAAAGGAGAGAGCCGCAGAGCCGCTGGGAAGCGGCTCTCTTTGGCATGCGTTCGTGCCGTTATGGCACAAGGATTGCAGAGGGTTCAAGGAAAGCCCGGTTATAACAGCACAGCATGTTGCATCGGACCGACAAGCGGGTAATATAGACCGGGACACTTTGCCCGAATCATTTTAGGAATAAAGTTTCACAAAAACGATGCTGACAGCCGATATGGCCGATGTTGATTTTGTACTATCATTCATCTAACAGGCAAAATAGCGGATATGGAGCAAACGGGTCTGCATAGATTCATTATGGGGCGGATTGACTTCAGCGTCTGTTTTTCGCAGGAAACTCAATGGGGAAGAGAAGGTGACCCGCATGAAGCCGAGAAAACCTTGGGTGATTTTGTTAGTCGTGACGATGTTGTCTATGTTCGTATTGGGGGGGTGCCAGAACATGAAGGAAAGCGAAAAAGAAGCCTTGTTCAAGGAGGCGGAGGCCAAGGCTGTCAGTTATTTCAAGAACAATTATGAATTGGACGTGGCGATTACCAGCAAGAAGCTGCTGCCCGAAATGGCAATGAACGAGATCGGTCTGGAAGGCCATGTTCAGGGACACGAGGAACAACACTTCAGCATTTCGTATAACTATGACAAAAAAACCATGGTGGGCTTCGTCATGAGCCCGGAAATCAAGGAAGCCATCATAGCGAATGGATACGATCCGTTCGCGAAGCCGCAGGCCGAATAGGGAGGGGGGAACAGTTTGAGCCAAGGACAGAAAATCGATGACGAAACGTACAAGACGATGTCCCAGCTTGCCTACCGCGATTTCAAAGAAGGGGACGAGGTGCAGGACTTGCCGGGCTGGAAGGTGCTTGAAGACAGCCATGGGAACAAGAGGTCGGGATTCGATGCGGTGACCTTTTACAACCCGGAAACCAATCAGGCGGTAATCGCTTATCGGGGAACCGAAGGCAGTGCCGGACTGGATCGCATGGCTCCCGACTTGTTCGCGGACGGACAGATTGCGCTTCCCGAGTTGGGGCGCAAAATCGATCAAAGCATGGATCTGCGGCCCGACTGGCTGTCAGGCGGCATTCAGAAGGTCAAGGACGTTACGGGCATGACCGCAGTGGAAAACTTTTTCGGCGAAGTGGATAAAGGGATCGATAAACACCTTTCCTTTGGACCAAACCAGATGTACGAGGCTGAGGATTATGCCAAGGATATGCAGAAAAAACACAAGGATCTGGACTTTTCGCTGACAGGACATTCGCTTGGCGGCGGTAATGCGCAGTACGCTGCGGTGTATACGGGCCTGCCTGCAGTCACGTTCAGCGCGCCATCCGTCATTTCAAGTCTGACGCCGGGCATGAAGCGTAAGGCCGAGGATGGAGAATTCGACAGCCAGATCATCAATTTCGGGCATCCGGGCGATTTCGTGGCCAGCGGGTTTTTTGGAGGATACGACCGCCACGTCGGCTCTACCTATTACATCGATTCGAATTACCAAGACATGAACGACGACATGAGCATGATCGACAAGATCAAAAACACCTTCGGGGGCAAAGATTATCATAGCCTGGATCGCTATGAGTTCGAAAATGGCTACGTGTCCAACGAATTGTACGACCCCGTCACCGGCGAACGGATCGCACGCACGCCAAGACAGCCGTCCAACGCGCTGAGTGATCTTGCCCTGTTTATGCGTAACATTGGCATTCGCGCAGGCGAAATTGCCATGGGGGCGGTTGCGGGCACGATCCAGGTTACCCCGGAAGAACTCAAAGACGTGGCCACTCGCTGGAAGCAGCATGCCCAGCAATGCAACGGGGAACTGAACGCGGTGCGGGGCCGCATGATGCAATATCTGCATTCCAGCCGCAGCCGAAGGCTGGAGCCGATCGTTGGCCAATTGGATGCCTCGATGAACGAACTGGGTACTTGGCATATGAAACACACAAGCCAGTTTTTGAACTTCATTGAGCAAAAAGCCGAAGAATTCCGGCAGGCGGACCAAACGCAGGTTAGTTTTGCCCGATAGGGCATGGTCACTTGTTGCCTGGTTAGAGGGTGTACATAAGGAGGGAGCGAAGTGAACGGACAATTGCTTGTAGAGCTCAATGATCTCCGGACTGCGGAAAGGGAGCTGTCCCAGCTGCTGGTGCGCCTGCAGGCGGATGAACAGGAAGCGAGGGCGCTTTACAAACGGTTGGAAGACTGGAAAGGGCAATCGGCCGATCATGTCAGGCAGCAGATCGAAGCCTTTTTTGCAGGTCTGTCGAGCCGCATACAATCCATTGAGGAGCAGAAGCGGAGTTTATTGCAGTATATTGAGGCCATGATCCAGACGGACCAGTCGAGGTAAGCCATTTGCACCCCATCCGATCCGGTTCATAAAATAAATTCCATGGACTTTATAAACTGAACCCCGGCAATATGAACGGAGGCAGCTGCCCTCCGTCCGTATTACCGGGGTTGTTTGGTGCGAGGAGATGAATACGGCACACTTCCGTAGGCGATTCCGGATGCTATTGGGAAGATAACTGTCGTGCTTCGCCAGGAAGATCATTTGCACTGACCTCTTCCCAATGTGTGACTCCGCGCAAGGTGGTTACGTACAATTTCAGGAATGCGCCCTGCTGAAGCGGCTTGCTTGCGGTAAAGCTGAGTTGTTTCGATTTTCCCTCATCCGTGTAACCGGTCAGCTCATACGCGTATCGGCCATTGCTATCCGTCGTGGCGCTTTCCTGATTTACGACGGTGTAATAAATCGTTTTGCCTGCCGGATTGTCTGGGGTCAGCTTGGCCGGATTCATGAAAAACAGCCACAGGCCAGTCAAGATGACCAGTCCCACAGCCAGTAAGGTGAATGCTTTTTTCATGGGGACCTACCCTCCTTAATGGATGATGACGTTTGTTTTAGGACGAGACGATGTCCTTGGTTTTCAGGCGATGTATCGACCAGAAAGCAAAAATCAGTATAAACGCGATATTCATCAACATAAACAGGACGTTCTGGGCCCGTGTGAGTCCTGTCTGGCTCAGGACGCCCATGCCGATGGTCAGCAGAGAATGGGGAAACAGCATGCCGATTTTGAGTACGTACATCCCCAAGCCAAGGAAGACGGCGCACAGGCCGATACCGATCGGCGTGGCGAAGCTGCGGATGCGGATCGACAGGCCGAGCTGCAAAGCGGCGATCGATAGGGATGCGAACCAACCGCGCAGACTCCATATGATGGTCTCCATGGGGAAGGCGTCAGGAATGGCAAACAGCTTCCCTGCAGCCCAATACATAAGCATAAAGAACCCTTGGGCTGCCAGAATCAGCACGCCGACGATAACCAATTTTGCCATAAAGAAGCTGGTAACGGACATCGGGGACGAGAGCACCATGTTCCAATTACGATTGTTATGCTCCAGTCTGCAGACGAAGGCGCAGCATATCGCGATTAGGATCGGCAGAAAAAACTCCCCGTAAAACAGGCTCACCTGCGTCCAAAGGCTGTACCATCCGTTCTGAAGTGCGGCCTGGTTGAAATAATAGTTGAAGCATCCGATCAGCAGGCTGATAATGGGCAGAATGGCCAACACCAGGCTGATCCGGGAATGCCTCAGCTTGAGCCATTCGGCGGAAATGCTTCGGATCATGTGGTTTCCTCCTTACACGTCTTGTCGTGAGACATGGATATTGCCCGCGATGTAAAACAAGATTGCCATGAGCAGGGCGGCGGCAAGCAGTCCGCTAGGCAGGCTGCCAGAAACGTAAGACCCCGAGGAAGCGCCGTAAATATACGTCACCGGAGTGAGATCCATGTAGTAGGACCAGATAAAAAGGTGCCGAACGCCTGCGGGAAACAAGCCTGATGTCGTTCCGACGAATCCTCCGAGCATGCCAAGGCACAGCGCAAAGGCCTGGTTATGGACGGTGAGCGATAACCATTGTTGAAGAGCGGTAATCGCAAGCGTCGTAAGCAGTGTCCCGATCACGAACTGCCCGAGCAGGGAGAACGGGAGAGGGCCCGGTATGTTTTTGGAAAGACCAAAAGCGACGATGAACACGGCCTGAGCCAGAATGCCGTACAGAATCAGGCTGTTGGAACAGACGTACTTGGCGGTGTATACCTCATTGCGCCCGATATTGGTAGTCATCAGCATTTTCCAGGTGCTGCCCTTGTGCTCCATGTCGCAGATGCGGGAGACGACAATCGCCGAGATGATGGGAAGGAACAATCCGTTCATGGAAGCGATGCTGAAAATGAGGGCCTCCCAGTTTGCGTTAGACGCGCTGCGGGAGATGGAAATACTGATAGACATCGCTGCCCAGATCATCTCGGCGGCGAGAAACAGGGTCAGCATGACCCAAATCTTTTTGCGTCGAATTTTGAAATACTCCAGCGCGAGTGCCTTCATTATAAACTCCGCTCCTTCCCGGTAAGATCAAGGAAGATGTCCTCCAGGCTTTTTTTGTGCTCTTCGATGCGCGTTACGGCGATTTCCTGTTCCACCAGAATTCTGTTCAAGCGGGACACTTCCTCATCGCGGAGATAGTCGAAGACCAGCTGTTTTTCTTTTGTTTTGGGCATATAACCCTGCGTAAGCAAAATTTTCTCCGCCCGGGCAGGATCTGCCGTTTGGAAATGGATCGTTGCCCTGTTGCTGGCCTGCAGTTCCTGCATCGTTCCTTGGTACATCAATCTCCCGTCACTGATGATGCCGACGGATGTGGCAATCTGCTCGATTTCGGATAACAGGTGGCTGGAGAGCAGCACGGTGATGCCATATTGCCCCGGCAGGGACTTGATCAGCTCGCGGATCTCGCCGATACCGGAAGGGTCAAGGCCGTTCGTGGGTTCATCCAGAATCAGCAGTTTGGGAAAGGCAAGCAAAGCCATGGCGATCCCGAGACGCTGCTTCATGCCGAGCGAATATTGATCCGCCTGCTTGTGCTTCTGATTTTCGAGGCGGACGATTTGCAGCACCTTGTCGATATTTTTCGCAGGAGCATTCCGCAACCGCTGCATCACTCTCATGTTTTCCAATCCGGTCAGATGGCCGTAGTAGGAGGGGGATTCGATCAGCGAACCCGTCTGGTTCAGGATCGTGGGACGATGCTTGCTCAGGTCTTTGCCAAAAACCCGTATGGTGCCTTCCGTAGGTTTGATCAAGCCTAGCAGCATTTTTAGTGTCGTTGTTTTGCCGGCCCCGTTGGGACCCAAAAATCCATAGATTTGTCCGGTTTCCACGCAAAGGTTGACTTGATGCACGCGCTCTACGCCGCCGTAGGTTTTGGTCAACTGCCGTGTTTCTACGATGGGTTGTATGCTCATCGTCGTCTCAACTCCATTTCAACTCGATTTATCCCGTTGTCCCCAATATAGCGTCATCGCCTTGCTCCCCGCTGAAGGTAACCTTACATTTACCTTAAATGAAATTGGAAAATATCGGGTGAATGCCTTTATCATGTATAATAAGAAAAAAGTCTGTAGATGTAAATTCATGGAATGTTGGAAAAAGCCGAAGAAAGTTCTTAGTGCAGTGCCGGGGAACCGTACCGCCGCACCGGAAGCGTACCTAGTTTAAAAAAAGGTGATGTGAATTGGATACAATGAAGAACAAAAAAATATTGATCGTGGACGATGAACCCGAAATACGGGAGATGATTGAACGGTTTTTGCGAAAAGAAGGTTTTTTTCGGGTATACACGGCAGACAACTTTGCCAATGCACTCTCGGTATGCAGGATGGAAAAGCCGGATGCCGCGATTCTGGACGTGATGCTTCCGGACGGAGACGGTTTTTCCCTGCTCTCGTCCATTCGCTCATTCTCGGATATGCCTGTATTGTTCTTGTCGGCCCGAGGCGAAGATGAGGATCGATTGCTGGGCCTTGGCTTGGGCGCGGACGATTACATGGTAAAGCCCTTCTTGCCGAGAGAGTTGATTTTGCGGCTAATGGCTATTTTGAAACGGGTATACGCGGCACCGGTCGTGGAAAGATTGCCTGTGTTTCGCCTCGGTTCGCAAGTCATCGATTTGGAAAGCGCAACGGTGCAAAGGGGGGATAGCGAGCATCCCCTGACGGCCAAGGAGCATGCCATTCTGGTCAAGCTGTACGAGAATCAGGGCCGAATCGTAACGAGCGATGCACTATGCCAGGCAGTCTGGGGGGATGAAAGCTTCGGATATGAAAACACGCTGATGGTTCATGTGCGCCGCATCCGGGAGAAGATTGAGGAGGACCCGTCCAAGCCGATGTATTTGCTGACCGTGCGGGGGCTGGGGTATAAGCTGCTCGCTGTTCAGGAGGCGCGTTAATGGATGGGGCCGTCCGCATTCTCAGGCGATTCGTCGGTTCCACCATTCTCGTATCCGTTGTGCTTCTCATATTCAACTTAATCCTGCTCGGTTCATTGATCTTTAAAGAGCTTCATGAGGGTCCTTCGCCTGAAGCGGTTGTGAAGCAGCTCTCAAGCGGTCTTGCGGAGGATGGACAGGGAGGTTATGAGCTAAATGCGGAATCCTCCGGCCTGCTTGGTGCGCATCAGGCTTGGGCGATGCTGCTGGACGAGCAGGGGAAGGTGCAGTGGAGCGAGCATTTGCCGACTGAAATTCCACGATCGTACAGCGTAACCGATGTCGCAAAGTTTTCCAGATATTATCTCATGGAGTACCCGGTGTATGTGTGGGAACACGCGAACGGTCTGTTAGTGGTAGGATACCCCAAGAACTCCCACGGGAAATATCAGCTTGATTTTCTCGCAGATTGGTTGAGATCCCTTCCGCTGCGCATCCTGCTGCTATTGGTATGCAACGTAGTTCTGGCGTTGGTGGTGTCCATACTGATCGGAACACGCCTGATTCGCAGCATCCGTCCACTCATGGAAAGCATCCATGCGCTTGCAAAAGGAAAGCCCGTGCATGTGGAGAACGGCGGTATTTTCAGCGACCTTTCCCAGAGCATCAACTCCGCGTCCCGCATGCTGCAGGAAAAAAACGAGGCATTAAAGGCAAGGGACGAGGCCCGCTCGAACTGGATCGCAGGCATATCGCATGACATACGGACGCCGCTCTCCATGATTTTGGGTTACGCAAGCGAGCTGGAGGAGAGGGAGGAGCTGCCTGAGGAGGCCAGCCATCAAGCTGGGATCATCCGTCGGCAAGGAGAACGCCTGCGTTCGCTCGTCAGCGATCTCAACCTGGTATCCATGCTCGAATACGAGATGCAGCCGCTGCAGATGAAGCCGATCCGGCTCTCTGTGCTCGCGAGACAGGTCGTATCCGACTTTTTGAACAACGGGTTGGATGATCGGTACGACATCGTGCTTCAAGTACAGGACGAAAGTTTGCAGGTGATGGGCGATGAGCGTCTTCTATATCGGGCCGTCACGAATTTAATACAGAACAGTATCCGGCACAACTCCGAAGGATGCACGATCCGGCTGCAAACATTGCGTTCTTCAACCGATGGCTTTTGTCATTTTGTGGTGTCCGATGACGGCCAAGGCATTGCCAAGGAGGAACTGTCCGATGTCGTCATGCTGCCCTACGCCGCAGGGCGAAAACGTCCTTCCCGGCAAGGACACGGCTTGGGCTTACCTATGGTTTCGCGAATTGCCCAAGCTCACAAGGGCAAGCTGATCTTGAAAAGCGACGTTGGAGCAGGTTTGTGGGCTGTTATAGAGCTTCCCCTATCCCGATAGGTATCTTTCGGGGACGGGACTCTTTGATGTTTATGCCTATAACAACGATAGAAAGATACATAAGGACGTTTTATATGATTCATTGGATCGTTCAATGCTTTGAGGAGTGCATTCTTTGAACTGGCAAAAGAACTTGGAGTGACGAGGCATTGTAGGCAGGCTGCATTTTTTGTAAAAATGTTGGAAAGAAATTTAAGGAAACTATTTACAAATACTAGAATAGTATGGTAGATTATGAGTATAGAAGATTTACAAAATATTTAAATAATGTAATAAAATGTTTATTTAATGTGGTGTTTAGCTTAATTTAAGCTATTCATAAAAAAATTATTCGAATGGAGGTTTTCTCAATGAAAGAATTCAATTTTGAAGCATTGGGAGCAATCGAAGACATCAGTGATGACGAGCTCATGGTCATTACGGGCGCGGTAGCGGCCATCGAGGCTGCGAAAAGCGGCGGCGTGTTCTGCACGGTGAGTCATGAGTGTCATTATAATTCGGTTTCGCCTTCTTCCTGGTTGACTTGTTGCTAAGTTCTTTTGATCATCTTCAAGCACATGGCTGTTATCAGTTGTGTGCTTGAATTTTTTAAAATTATGGAACGTACAGGTTTCAGCGGAGCTGAACCATTCTATATCGCAAAATTAACTTCGTCTAAGAACGGACCATCTTCCTTAAAGTTACGTAGATGGACGTTTTTTCTTATAGGGCTTTATATCATCTCGCACAGGACAGGAGTTGGGAAAAATGAGCATGCAAGAACTACTGGGGGATGTTCGATGGAACAATGCCCTATACCTGAACGAAAAATATGAACGCTTCAAGCAGGCCGTGTCGTCTGGACCCGCCTCATGGTCGTCTCTGCATAACCGTACCGCAGGACCGGAGGAATCAGGAGGTCGGATGGCCGATTGGATCGAGAAGTATTTCGGTGACCGGCAGCTTTTGGAGGAACGTTTTGAGGCTGAGCATATGACGTTTGAAGAGGTTCGTTCATTGTCTGAACATGAGGATTGGTCCGATGCTTACACGCACATGGAATGGTATTGGGAGCTGAAGCGCACCTTTTTGGAGAACGAAGATTATGAAATCGAATATTATATCGGGGGCGAGACGGAAGAAATTCCGTTTTTTGAATTTTCCAGGCCATTTCTGCAACGAGTCATTCATATTTTGCAGGAGGGCATGCACGAAGGCTATGAGTGGCTGGACCGCAGGCGCATCACGGGGCTGGTGCTCAAAACCGTATCGGATAAAGTGTTTCACCTGTCCGCCAAAATGCTGATTTATGAGTTGAACAGGTCGAGACTACAGGGAGAATTGAAGGGAGATCATCCTGCCGAGAGGTATAAATATTTCGTCAGGGAGAACTTGCAGCATCGGCATCAGATTCTTAACCTGCTCATCGATTACCCCGTACTGGCCAGAGCCATTGTCGAGCAGACCCGGCGGATTGCGCTAAATCTGCTGACCGTTCTGGATAGGCTTACGCTGGATCGTCGTGACCTGGAAGAGGTGTTTGCTTTTAATTTGGACCGGCTGGAGGATGTCGCTTATCTGGGAGATTCCCACAATGGCGGGGCAAGCGTGATGCGGTTGCAGTTTGCCAGCGGTGCCAGCCTGATGTACAAGCCGAGAGATATGGGGATTGACACGGCTTTTGCCAAGCTGCTGCAATGGTTCAATGATCGGCAGATCGCGCTGCCTTTTCGAATGATCAAGTCGCTGGATCGGTCGGATTATGGATGGCAGGAGTTCATTCCTTATAAGGAGGCTGCAAGCCTTGAAGAAGTGGAACGATTTTTCGAGCGGCAGGGGCAATATCTCGCCGTCTTGTATGCGTTGAACGCGACCGATATGCACATGGAAAATATCGTTGTTCATGGCGAGCATCCATTCTTTATCGATTTGGAGTCCCTTCTGCACAATCAACCCTTCCAGTATAACGATGACCAGATAGGGGGAACGGCGCTCGAGAAAACGATGGCCATCCTGAATGATTCGCTGCTGAAAACAAGCATGCTTCCTACGCTCGATGCCAATGCCTTGTACCACAGCGACTTGAGCGGGCTGGCGGGCGATGTGGACCAAGTACTCAATACGTATGAAATTTTGGACAAAAATACAGATACGATGCGAATCAAACGAACGAAGGTTAGCGTAACCCGATTCAATCATTTGCCTTCCTACCGCAATAAGCCGATCAATCCCGAGCGGTACATCCAGAACCTGAAGACAGGCTTCTACCGCACGTATTCCCTTATCATGGAAAGCAAAGAGTCCTTTGTCGATGCGCTGTCTTCGTATTTTCACGGTTGCACGGTGCGAACCATCGTCCGTCCTACCGTTTCCTATTTCAGCCTGATCGAAGCAAGTTCGCATCCCAAATATTTAAAAAATGCGCTGGATCGGAACCTTCTTTTCGACATGATGTGGATGATCGTTCGCCAGGATCGGAACCGGAAAAGATTGTTCGCATACGAGTATTATGATCTGCTGCACGGGGATGTACCGATGTTCAAGACGAGGATCGGAGACAAGCTTTTGTTTCACCATTCGGATCATGAGCCGATCGATGGCGTGTATGCATCGGACATTTTGACGCTGACGGCGGACAAGGTTATGCGAATGTGCCCGGAAGATCTGGAGATGCAGTGGGAGTTCGCAGAACGAACCATTCAAACGAAATATGTGCTTGAACGTTCCTTCGCCATGGAAAAAAGCAAGGATCGCGTCAGGGCGGAACAAATAGAAGGAAAGCGCACCACGTTGTCCGCCGAGGATTACCTGCTTGAAGCATCGAGGATCGGGGATTACATAAAAGAAATTGCCATTGCGGGAGACGACGGTCAGTCCGTATCGTGGATAAGCATGGGAATGGATGCCGACGAGAAGCTGATCTACAAATCCTCCGAGCTTGGTCTGTATAACGGGGTAACGGGAATTGCCTTTTTCTATCTCTATCTGAGCAAGGAGACCGGAAAGAGCGAGTATTTGGAAATGGTGGATCGGTGCACGGAGACGGCCTGGGAGATGATCCGCAAAAAAATGGACAGGAACGTTTCCTTGTTCACGGGATACGGTTCGCTGCTTTACCTGCTGATGCATCGATCCAGCGTCTGTTCCGAACCGGCAATCCATGCGGATACGCTTGAATTGCTGGACATTCTGGAAGAGATGATCGATGACGATCAGCAGCTTGACGTGATATCCGGTTGTGCGGGTACGCTGATCGCCTGCGTAGACATGTACGTCTCCCAATCCTTCGGAAGGGCTTTGGAGGTGGCCAGACGCTGCGGCGATCGTTTGTTGGAAATGGCGCGTCCCATGGAAAGCGGAATCGCCTGGGTCACTTCGGCCATCAATAAAACGCCGCTCAGCGGAATTGCCCATGGAAATGCGGGAATCTGCCTTGCGCTTGCCCGGTTGTACCGCGTGACCGGCCAGACGAAATATTTGGATGCTTGCCTGAAGGGACTGGAATATGAAGAAAGCCTATACAACCCGGAATTGAACAACTGGAAAGACCTTCGATTCACCGATGGAAGCGAGCCGGAGAATCATTATGTCATGTACTGGTGCAACGGTGCGCCGGGCGTTGGTATAGCTCGAGTGGGCATTGCGGAGCAGCTTGGATCATCTGCCGCAGCCCAGAGCGTGGAGACGGACATTCATCGCGCCGTAGCGAAAACGATCGACGACGGATTCACGGAAGTAAGCTATTCGCTATGTCATGGCGATATGGGGAATCTGGAGCTGCTGCTGCTGGCTTCCAGTCATTTCGGCGATCGTGAGCTGGAACAGTATGCTTACGATATGGCAGGCCACATCGTAAGGCAGGTACGCAAAGACGGGCATCATTGGAGATGCGGCGTTCCCGGCCGCCAGCAGATCCCCGGATTGATGCTTGGCTTGGCGGGAATCGGATACCAGCTGCTAAGGCTTCATAATCCCGACTTGCCTTCCGTACTCATGATGGAAGGACCACGGAGCGACAACCGAACGGATCCGGAAGGGACGCTTCATTTGGAGGGCATTCCGAGCAGAGTTGAAACCTATGCGGGGGAGCAGCCTTATGCCTAAGGGAAAGGTGCTCGGGCTATGGCGGGGAAAGCGACGCCGCGTTCCTATTAAATTGCAGATGAACCAGTATGATTGCGGGCCGAGCTGCCTGCACATGCTGCTTTCCTATTACGGTTATGAGGCAGACTTTGCCGAGCTGAAGGAGCGTTTCGCTATGCTCGGCAATGGCCGTGACGGAAGCTCCATGCTCAAAATGAAGGAAGTGGCCGAGAGCTATCAGTTGAACGGAATTGCCAAACGGGCATCCATGGAGCAGATGAGCAACGAATTTTTGCCGGTCATTTGCTTCTGGGAAAACAGGCATTTCGTCGTCCTGGAGCAGATTAGGGCAGGCGGGCAATATGTGGTGGCTGACCCGGCGCTGGGCAGGGTCACGCTTGACCGGAAAGAATTCGAAGAAAAATATTCCGGCATTTTTCTGCTCGTGCACCCCAATGAACATTTCGTGCCTTTAACGGGTAAAAAAATCAGCAAGGTTGGCTATTTCGGAGAACTCATCCGCAGCAACAAAAAATATTTTGCCTGGACGGTAGCGTTGGCACTGGGACTTCAACTCGTATCGGTTGCTTTCCCCTTCCTGATGCAGATATCCATCGATACGGCGATGGGAGAGAGCGGGCAGTCCATTTTTTCGGTGCTGATCGTCAGCATCGCGGCATTGACCCTGTTTCAGATCGGTTTCAGCTATATCAAGGATATGTGTATCGTCAAGCTGCAGGAACTGCTCGATGCACAATTGACGACTCGTTTCGTGTCCCATATGTTGAAACTGCCATACCAGTATTTCGAGATTCGGTCCCGCGGCGATCTGATGATGCGGCTGAACAGCAATACGACCATTCGGGAAATCGTATCCCAAAAAATGATCTCCACCCTGATCAACTTATTTCTGATCGTAGTGACCTTCACGTATATCGTTATCCAGTCCCGGGTGATCGCTTTTACGTTATTGGGCATCGGCGTGCTGCAGGTGGCGATTTTCGGATGGACGCGCAGCAGATTCAAGAAGCTGACCCAGACTCAAATCGTCGCGCAAAGCCTTGCGGGGTCGTTCATGACGGAAGTGCTTGAGGGAATATCGACGATCAAATCACTGGGCATTGAAGAGCGAACAGAGGATACGTGGCGGGAACTGTTCAAACGTCAATTGGCCACGATCAAGGAGAAGTCGATCTTTCAAACCCGGGTCAATACGGTAACGAATACGCTTAATTTCGTGGCGCCCATGCTGATTTTGTTGGTGGGCTTGTACCAAATCATGCAGGGGAACATGACATTGGGCATGCTTGTATCATTTCAGTCACTGGCTGCCCTGTTTCTTGGCCCGTTGAATGCGTTGGCGTTGATGCTGAATGAGTTTGTCATGGCGGACACGCTGCTTGATCGGATCTATGACGTCATCCAGGCGGAAGAGGGCGAGAGATTTAAGGAAAAAGAAACGGATAACAACCTGACGGATTTTAAGTTGTCAGGCGAAGTTGCGATCGAACAGGTCAGCTTCAAATATACCGATTATGGATCGGAAGCCTTGAAGAGCATCAGCATGCAGATCAAGGCCGGCGAACGGGTTGCTTTGGTCGGCAAATCCGGTTCGGGCAAAAGCACGTTGGCAAAATTGCTGGTAGGGTTGTATGCGCCTACCCAAGGCAAGATTTTCTTTGACGGCGTAGATATGGAGGATTTAAGGCAGCAGGAGATTCGTAACCAGATCAGTATTGTGCTTCAGGATAACTTCGTGTTCAACCGAACGGTATGTGACAATATCAGGCTTCATGCGGAGCAAGCAACTATGGAAGAGGTCGTTTTCGCCGCCAAGCTGGCGGACATTCACGAAGATATTCAGAAAATGCCGATGAATTACAACACTTTGATATCGGAAGCGGGGTCCAATCTGTCTGGTGGGCAAAAACAGCGGGTTGCCTTGGCGAGGGCGCTGGTCAGCAGGCCCAAAATATTGCTTCTGGACGAGGCGACCAGCGCACTCGATACGATTACGGAGGCAACCATTTCACGCAATTTGAGCATGCTCAAATGCACCCAAATCATCATAGCCCACCGCCTTAGCACGATTCGGAATGCGGATAAGATATATGTGCTTGATCAGGGCGAGCTGATCGACGCCGGTACGCATGATGAATTGCTGAGCCGCTGTGAAACGTATGCCGAGTTGGTTGGCGAGCAGCTGATGGAATCGGCTATCCGGCAGTATGGATGAGATCGTGCTGGCCTTCATTCCCCGCACGATAGACAAATGCCGAATCCGCAAGGCGCTATGGACGAGCAGAAGCAAAGCAGAAAGAAGCCACGGCTCACGGGTATTCCGTGCGGTCCGATGGCTTCTTTTTATTTCAGAGCTTATCTTTCCTGATGAAGATGTGGAGCGTTTAACGTCTCATTGAAGAAGTGCATGATCATCTTTTTTTGCGACGTGTGGCCAGTGCGATACCGAGGAAGGACAGGATCAATGCCAAAATAGAAACGATCAGCGTAGCCTGCTGCAATCTCAGCGTACCGGGATCGGAGTCGGTGTTGTTCGGCTCTCCGGTTACCGTATCACTTAATGCATCGCCAAGCGTGGTATTGTCGTTGGACTTGCTGCCATCGCTTGCCTTGTTCGTGCTGCCGGCTGTTCCGTCGCTGTCATGGCCATGACTGTCCGCCGCGGAATCTGCGGCGTCGGGATTGGCCGTAATGGTCGTGATGCTGTGCGGGTAATCCGCATTCGATTCGCCTGTCCATTCCACGATGCTGCCATCGCTGTAATATTGGAACGCATCCCAGGCAACTTCCGCTTCGCGATCCGTGTTCTGGGCAACAAAGTTAAATTGTTGGAATTGTCCGGCCAGAATCCCTTCGTTATCGCCGTCCACTTCCCAAGTGACCATAGTGACTTCGTTGGAATCGTTCTTTTCGGTGGTTACTTTCCAACCGGCCAGCGGCTGGTATTGTTTGAACGAAACGCCCTCAGGTATTTTCAAGGCGATTTTGGTCGTGGCGATGTCCTTCTCGGACGGAATCTTGATCGTATACGTTTGCCATGCTCCTGTCTGTGCGACAGAGGGATTGACGGTAACGTGAGCGCTGGCGAACCCGGCAAAGAGCATGAGGGCGGCGGCTCCGGCAGTTAAAGTGGAAGCAAGTTTGGACATCCATGACGTTTTTTTCAACTTGAGTAACCCCTTTCGTAATGCGTAACTTTGTTTTTTAATGGTAAAGCCAAGGTTTGGAAAAGGATCATCGCCTATTCAGGGATTGTTTGTCTCGAATTCGAATTCGGCATCCAGTGAATCCAGGGACCTTGTCAGTGCGTGTACTTTGACGTGCCAATGGCCGGGCATGGAGAGATAATCCTCGGCTTTATAGATGCCGGCGTCGTTTTTGGGAATGGTAATCTCATAGATGCCCATATCCATATCCAAATGAGTCAGGGAAAGCGTAACCTGTTCCAGATCGTTGACGGTTGTTCCGTCTGCCCGTTTGATATCCACAGTAAAGGTATTTTCACCCGTAACGTTGGGACTGATCTGGAGCGTGATCGCCGATCCGTCCTGGATCGCTTGCGTTTCCTGAAACGGCCCCGATGCGGCCGGTTGTCCTGGCGACAGATGTGTCAGGACGGCGGCAAGAGCGAGCACGACAGCGCCTGCGACCAGTTCAGCCTTGAGGCTTCCCGAAAGCCGGTCCCCCGTTCCGGTGCGAGCAAGCGCAGCGTGGCGCCATGCGAGTGCCAGCATGGCCATGAGCAGCAGCACTTTGGCCAACAAGACATAGCCATAAGCGGTCGTGAACAGCGATGTCAGGATCGGCTCGGGCAAAATGACCAGGCTGCTATAGATCCCCGTAGCAACCAGAGCGGCCACGGCACCGATTCCCCAGGCCGAGAAGCGGCGAATGGACGCCCAGTAAGCTTCTCCTCTCAAGGACGCGGGGAGTCTGTCCGTTAGCGGCGGCAAACATACAGCCATAGCCGCCAGGGCGCCGATCCAAAATGAGGCTCCGACCAGGTGGATGTAGTCCATGGCAATCGCCAGTACCTTCTCCTCCGCAGCCGCCGGGTGCCCGGTCATGGCATGGGTGAACAGCCAGCCCAGGACAAGGACTAGCGAGCCATAGGAATTCCAGTGCCGCGCCTTCACTGAACGATCGCGATCATATCCGGACAGGATGGTCACAGCGAGCAGCATCAGGAGCAGCATTTGGACGAGCCAGAGCTGTCCGAAGGAGGTCAGTTTTAGCGCGCTGCCGATGAGCGACCAGCTGAATTCGCCGATGGCCACGCCCGATTCATAGATCGTGTTTAGCGGCAGGCTGATGATCGCCGCAGCGGACGCGGCGGCATAGCTTATCCATAACAACCTGTGGCTGCGCGGCACGTCCAACGCTTCGCCGGCGATGGACTTCGGTACGATCCGAAAGAGCAGGAAGGCCAGCGTGCCAAGGATCGTGGACAGTCCCAAGTATTGAATCCAGTCGGTCAACGATACCAGCCATTTGAGCGGGCCGCCGCCTTGCTCCGCTCCGGAACCTGAGGTCAGGTTCTCAAGTCCCGGTGGCGCTCCTGACGGTGCACCGATATGAAATACATAAACGCCTTGAATGGGGTGCCCGTCGGCAGATACGGCTTTCCAGCTTACCGCATACGTTCCGTTCCCAAGTCCGCTACGAAGCCCGGTTTCCAGCACATGCGGTTTGGCTTCATCGATGCGCACGCTGCCATCGTCCGCCCGGTTGCCGTCCGGTCCGGTAATCACGACGTCATAGAAGGCCGTCTGCAGCGATTCGTTGAATTCCAGCGTGAGTAGAGCCGGTGCGGAGGCAACCGTCTCGTTCTCGCCCGGGCTGGCCTTAACGATATAGGCGTGAGCGGATGCCCATTGCGGCATGGCAAGGCAGCAAAAGAGCAACAAGGAGATGGCAAAGGACCAGTGTCTCTTGGTCCATGCCGGTTTAAATCCGTGAAAAAGAATCAAAAAATCACCTTCAGGTAAGTTGGAATGGTTTTCCTGTGATACGGATCACAATCTATTCCATTATAACTTTGTCCAATTTATAGTTATATGACTACATCGGGCTATAAAAAAACGGATTGCTTTCCTGAAATGTGACAAATGCATGGATGTCTCTACGGTAAGAGCTTGCGTTTACTTACGCAGGTTGCGCCCGGCCAACCCGCTCTCCAGGGCATAGCGGGTTAATTGGACCCTGTTGTCCAACTGAAGCTTTTGCAAAATGTTTTTAAGGTGGTTTTTCACCGTTTGGTCGGAAATGCCGAGCTGTTCTGCGATTTCCCGGTTCGTATAACCGGCAGATACCCACTGCAATATCTCCAGCTCGCGCGAGGTCAACGGGTTATCGGGCACGTCCTGACTGCGCGGCGCAGGAAATTCCTGCAAAATGCGATAGGCCAGCTCCTTGGTCAGCGGCGCATCGTCGGAAACGATGGCACGCAGGTACTCGAGCCATGTGGAGGGCGACAGGTTTTTGAGCAAGTATCCCTGAGCTCCTTGTTTCAACGCTTCGAACAGGTAGGTCACGTCATCCGAGACGGTAACCATCACGATCATGACGTAAGGAAAACGCAGCTTGATCAGCCGGGTGGCTTCCAATCCGTCCATATCGGGCATCTGCACATCCATCAAAATCAGATCCGGCATCCATTGCTCCGTCAATGCGAGCGCATCATGGCCGCTCGCGGCCGTAGCGATCACTTCGAACAAGCGGTCCTCGGACAAAATGCTGCAGATCGCTTCGCGCGCATGTGCATGATCATCCACAACCAATACGCGTACATGCTCCATATCAGTCATTCCCCTTTCCGATCGTTATGCGGGTAAGCCCCGGTTTGGATTCCAGCGAAAAGAACCAGCCCATCTGCGCGGCACGTTCTTTCGTGATTCTCAGTCCGTATCGTTCCTTAAGGGCAAACGGGTCACCGTTGATTCCCACGCCATTATCCTCGATTCGAATGGTCCAGAACGTGGAATCGCCTTTTGCAACAATCCGGACATCCGTGGCCTCTGCATGCTTGCGTACGTTCATCAATGCCTCGCGGATGCAAGCCAAAAGTTCGACCTGCTCTTTGGGCGTCAAAAAGGTGGCATCGAGCTGCCAATGAACGCGAGCTGAGGGAACGGTATCGTTGACAATCGATTTGACCTGGCCGAGAAGAGGTGCCTTTCCCGGCATGGCCGAATGTCCCGGCACGTATCGGAGCTGGGAGATAGCTTGCCTTACATAATCATTCGCTTCTTGAACCGTTTTGCGAATTTCACGGATATCTCGCTCGTGTTCGCTTCCGGCCAGGCTGCGCTCGGCTTTATCCGTTTTGACGGAGAGCAGGAAGAGCGACTGGGCAATGCCGTCATGCAATTCCCTGGCCAGCTGATCCCTGGCTTCCAGCGCAGCTTTGGTGGATCGCTCCTGCTCCAGAGCAGCCCTGGCACTCTCCAGCATATTGAACAGGCGGCTGAGCAGCGTTACGCTGACCAGATACACGATGACCGGCGTAAGCCAGTTTCCGGCGTCCATGGAGAGATAGGGCATCAGAAACTGGTGGCGAATATACTCCCATAGTCCGACCGTGACGGTTGGAATAAGCAATATCATCCATTTGATCTGTTTGTAGGACACCAAGCATAACCCCTTAGATAGAATTCAAAGTCAACAAACATGACAAGATTGATGGCATGGCCTCATTATAACGCAACCGTTCTCGAAGACCATAGCCCGGTGGGGGGATATGGCGATTGGGCTGTATGCAGGAGCATCCGGGAGGATCTTTGCGAACAGACATGGTGGGTATCCCTGATGGACTGTTAAGCCCGATGTGGAGGGCTAAGCATGGATGACCCCGTTTTCCCGAACCGCCAAGGTTCTTTATACTTATATAGAGCGTTAAATGATGACAAACCATGTTAAGGAGTGAATGCATCAACATGAATCAAGAGGTATTGGAACGTCGCAGCGAGTTGCTCAAAAAAAACATCCATCAAATGATTCTGCAGGATAATCAATATGGAATCAGCCGCCAGGACAGCATGTTTTTGCAGCAAATGATCAAGGAATTGGTTCAGACTTCGCATGAACTGAACGCTCAGCGATAATAGCGTTCGTAGAACAGGGAATGGGTTCGAATACGAATTATGGCCGCCTGCATGAACAGTGTTTTCTTGGAATTTAATATTTCGAAAAAAAATGGCGCTATCCCCGGATTGTATGGGGATAGCGCTTTGACGTTCTGCTGAACTACAGTCCGGTTATATACGGGTCAGGAGCGTTAGGAGAGTTTGGTTTGGATGTACCCGATAAACAGTTCGACCAGTTCGGGATCGAATTGCGTGCCTGAGCACCTGCGAAGCTCATCGATGGCTTCCTGCATATTTTTCGTTTTTTGGTAAGGCCGCTCCGTCGTCATCGCATCGAATGAATCAATGACCGTCAGCATGCGGCATAACCGCGGAATTTCGGCCCCCTTGAGGCCGTAAGGATAACCTTTCCCGTCGTACCGCTCATGATGCAGCTCAATGTAAGGAATCAGGTCCGCAAACCGCTCGTTGGTCATGACCATTTTTTTGCCCCAGGTGACATGGCCTTTGATCGTTTCCCATTCATCGGCGGTGAGCTTATCTTTTTTGTTGAGCAAAGACCAGGGGATTTCCAGTTTCCCGATGTCGTGAATCAATGCACCCAGCACGAAGCGCCGTTTGTCGGCATTGTCCAGCTGCATGCGTTCACTGATATCGATTGCGTATTTGTATACCCGTTTCGAATGTTTAAATGTATCCATATCCTTGTACCGGAACAAGTTGAGCTGTTGTTCGATATCCCGCACGTCCTGTACCAGGTCGATTTCCTGCTCCATGCCGTCGTTGCTGCCATGGCGATGCACATTGTTTTTGCCTTGTTTCTTGGCGTAATACAGTGCCTTGTCCGCCTGGTCTACGAGTTGGGACTTGTTGTACATATCTGTTTCATATTGCGCAACGCCAGCGGAAAAGGAAAGGCAGCCATGCGGGAAAACCTCCACGCCTTCAAAAGGAGTATCGTTCAGTTGTTTGCGCAGTGCATTCATGAACGTAAACGCTTCGTCCACCTCCAGGCCCGGCATGAGCAAGGTGAATTCTTCCCCGCCGTAACGGAAAGCGGTAAACGGTGTGCCTTTCGTTTTTTGGATCAGAAATTTGCCAAAAAAAGACAACAGGCTGTCTCCTTGCAGATGCCCGAAGCGGTCGTTGTATTTCTTGAAATCGTCGATGTCGATTAATCCCAGAGAAAGCGACGTTCCTTGAATGCGGGTCTTGGCCAGCTCGCTTTCGAGCATGTTTTCGAAATAGCTGTGGTTGAACAGTCCTGTGCGCTGGTCCTTGTTGGCCTTTTCCTCAATGTCCTGATACATGAGAAACAGTTGTTTGAACGCATGCGACAGCAAAATGGTAAGACTGAGGTACAGCAGCAATCCAAGTACGCCGTTATGGCTAACCAGTATCGTTAAAACCAGCGCGAGAATGAGTGTACACAGGTAGACGAGCAGCGACTCCGTGACGAAGGCGCGTTTCATCTGCTGAAGGGCATCCTTGGTTGTGAAATGAAAGAAGAGTCCAAGCGTGAACGTATTAATAATGAAGTACGCCGCCAGCGCAGCAATATAAGGGAACAGGTTGTATCCGTCCAGCAGGCCGGGTTTGCCGCCAGTCCAAGCAAATACGGCTGCGGCCCCGGCAATCATGAGGACATAAATGCTGAAATTGATGATATGCTTCCACCAGGCAAGCTTGCGATCCTTGATCAGAAGAATGAGAGAGACGGGAAGCAGCACCGACAGGCTGAAGGCGCCGCCGAACATGAAGATGCATGCAAGATATACGGAAGAATCCATCGATTGCTGATTGCCTTTGGGCGGAATCTGGAACGTGAAGTAGTCGAGGATCAGCGCGGCCCCGAGCATGGTATATACCATAACCCAATCATCCATGGAGAGATGAAAATAAGACCACCTGTTCATATACAGAAAACCACCGATACCCGCGCAGCATAGCAAAATGGTATACACGCTGCTGCGATCTGCTTTATGGATAAGGTTACGAATGAAGTTCATGCCAATTCTCCCGCTTGATTTAGTCTGCTCGTGATGTTGTATCCGCTTATACTATATCGATGTATACCATAACAAGTTGCTGGGCAAAAATCCAGAACGAAAAAACAGGCTGCTTGGGCAGCCTGTTTTCGTTAGTTGGCAAGTTTGGAGTTATTAGCCGCCAAGCTTGTATCCGGAAGTTAAAGCCACAACAACGGAAGCTACGATGATTGCATTGATGACAAGGCGAGAATATTTGATGTTTTCAAATTTTTTCATGGATTGAACCTCCCTTCCTTGGAATCGGATGGCAGAACCATTCCGTTTATGCCTGACGTGTTTCGGGAGCCTTGGCTTTCTTCCGGTTCTTGTCCACCATCATGTGCTGAATAAACAGGAAGATGCCCAAGTTCATGACCACATCGCCGATGCTGATGACCTGGGTGCGCGGATAGGGACTGGACAAGGGGATAATGTCACCAAGGAAAGATAGCCGGGTAGAGGCATCCATCGCAAAATGTTTGGAGACCGCACCCCCTTGCTGCAATAAATCCACATAGTACGGACCCAGTACCTCAGAAGCCTCCACTGAAACGGGCATCCGACCGCCATTCGCCGCCATGACGGCAAAATTGAGAAATACCCCGATCCAGATCAATGTAAACCCCGGATACTTCCTATTCATCCAGAGGAAAACGAGACCGGTGACATACACGGCTCCAAACAAGTAACCATTAATAGAAGCAACCCAAGTCCACTTCTCCTGTACGTAAAAAATCAGAAACTGGCCAAGCAGCAATAACGGGAAAATCCAGCCGCCTTTCAACTTTAACGTTGAAAATTGGGCAAGACCATGGCGAAATCCGCCCCGAAACAGCCCGACGATCACACCGATCAAAATCCCATCGTATACCATGGAAAACTCCTGTTCTTGCAGATATGTGTAAGTAAATGCGTGTTTATGTATCTATGTTATTCGACCTCGTATTGGTAATTCCTTCATGATTTTGGACGATTCGATAAAAAAATTGTTAACCTCTGGAGAAAGGTCAAAAAACCGCATTCGTGAGCCTTCGCGACTAGTCGCTGCAGGTTCATGAATGCGGTATGGTTCGAAATTATTCCGATTCGCCGTTCAGGTAATTGAAAAACGGCTGATCCACCCAGAAGTCGTATCCGGAAATATCGGCATCCGGGGCAAGCTTGCGGAACCCATCGCGAATCGTTTGCGCCTGCTCTTTTAGGGAGAAGGATTGCGCGTAATAATGGCCAAGCGCGATTTTGGTATTGGAAATAACCGGGTAACCGTCAATGGCGGTTGGCGAGTAATACAGCGGCTGCCACCAGGAAGCATGAATCAGCGGGGACGTGCCGTCACTGTTCTTTTTGGCATATTTTGCAACGATGTCGTTAAATCGGGCTTTGTCTGCCGCATTGTTGAACTCGAATTGAATGTCGTATTCTTTGGCATAAGCGATATAATTGCCGTTTTCGATTTGCGTTACTTTATAATCCGGGGTTTCTTTCGGCTCGCCCCATTCCTTCAAATAAATGAATGCCGATGTTTTCGGCTGGAACTGTATGTCTGCATCGATGCCTTCGCTGCGCAGCAGGCCGATCAGCTGTGCGGCATGTTTGATGTCGTCATGACCATACGTCAATGTCAGCTCATCGATGAAATTCGAATTAAAACGTTCGTCCTTCAGGTTGTAACCTGTGACGAGATTGTCGCGCAATGCCTGATCGACGATCTTCCTCAGCTCAGGCGCATCGATCAGATCAGCCGTGCGGTATGCGGCATACAGTTTGGAGTAAATATCCGGGTCGCCGGCTCTTCCGATTTCATTTTTGTATTGTCCCAGACTGGTCAGCACCTGTCCAAGCAATACATTGGCGAAATCCTTGCTTGCTGCCCCGCCTTTGCGCAACGCAGGGTACAGGCTTGCTGGCAACAGCCCCGTATCGATGGCAGCGGCCAGCTCCTGAGCGGCTTGTCCTTGGACGCGATTTTTGGAAATGCCCGCTTTGGCCAGCGCATTCTTCACCTTTGCTTCAGGGTACGTATAAGCGAGCTCCTTGAAGCCGGCTGCTTTGACGGCAAGGTATACTGCGGCATAAGTGCCGAGCGTATCGTCTGCCCGAACTTCGGTAGAAGTGAGAATGCCTGCGTTAAACAGCGAAGCTGCGGCATCATAGACGTCGTCGCCGGCCTTCAGGTCGGTAAACGAAACCGCCTGATCTGCGGCAGCATCAGCCTCAGCGGTTTGGGTGATGGCGGCAACGGCTTGAATAAAGTCGCCCTTCGTGATCTGTGCCGGCAGCCGCACGCCATACTTGGCTTGCAGGAATTGGGCGTAATCAGCGGCGCTTTCGGCATGCGTTGCCGATGTTGATGATGCTGGGGCCGAAGCTTGCGCCGGCGTGGACGCCGTTGCAGCGGATGCCGGAGTGAGGGGCAGGCCAATGCTGCCGATCGTAATCGGGGCCGCAAGCAGTGCGGCGAGTGTGGCGCGAGTCATTTTTTTCAAAGGAAATGCCTCCTTAAAGGAAATATGTATTGAAAGTTTGGATGAAAAGCATTAAAATTCTGACAAATCCTATCCGAATTTAAAGATTGGAATGAATTTAGCACGGTGAAGCGGAGGATGTCAACGAAAAAAACAAAGATATCATTGTCGTTCAAAGTTGCCGCAATGAAGGATGTCACATTAAGCCATTTAAAAGAGTGTATACGGTTAAAGTTTTATTGACAAGGATCGACATTATCCGATAGGATGATAACAAAAGAATGTGGAAAAGGGGAATTTTAAAAATGAAAAGAGGTTTATCGTTCGTCTTATCCATCGTTATGGTCGCTATTTTGCTGGCTGCTTGCGGAAATTCGGCCTCTAAAGACGAACAATCCGCGCAAGGTGGCGATTCCGGAAAATCGCTCCGCATGGCGCTGGTGCTTCCCGAAAAAATCGGGGTTAACCCGTTCTTCGTACAAATGGATGAAGGTTTCAAAAAAGCGGGCGAAGAGTTCAAGGTAGATACGAAAACGATCGAATCGACAGACCCGGCTGCGTTTGAACAAAATTTGCGTGCCGCTGTTGCCGAGAATTACGACTTGATCATTACCGCTACGTTCCAAGCGGAAGATGCCCTGAAAAAAGTGGCTGCCGAAAATCCGGACAAGCAATTCGCGATCGTGGACACAACGGTAGACCTGCCTAACGTGCGCAGCGTCGGTTTCCGCGAGTACGAAGGGGCTTACCTGCTCGGCGCTGCAGCCGGATTGTCCACCAAAACGGATAAAGTCGGCATGATCGCAGCGGTAGACGTGCCTCTGATCAAGAAATATACAGAAGGTTTCAAAGCAGGTCTGGAATCCGTTAACCCGGATGCCGAGTTCCTGGTAAACTATGTCGGCGGCTTCAATGACCCGGCCAAAGCTAAAGAATTGGCCTTGGTTCAATTCGGCAAAGGTGCCGACTTCATCGCCGGCGCATCGGCTGTAGGCGATCTGGGCGTGTTCGAAGCAGCGAAGGAAAAAGGATTCTACACTTCCGGACAGGATACGGACCGTACTGTTGAAGATCCGGAACACATCGTTTTGTCCCAGTTGAAATCCACGGATACCGTTGCTTATCAAACCGTCAAGGATTTTGTGGAGGGCAGCTTCAAGGCTGGCGCGGTAAACTACGGCCTGAAGGAAGATGGCGTTGGCCTGACTTTCGTTACGCGTGACAGCGAATCCCCGCTGAGCGATTTCGTGGGACAAGAAGTGATCGACAAAGTAAAAGCGATCAAGGATGATATCGTATCCGGCAAAATCGTCGTCAAAGATCCACTGCAACAGTAAGATTGAAGTGTCGATTATGGAGTGATTGACATGTTGATCAGCCGGCTGCCCAATCAGGCAGCCGGTTTTGCTGCTATTATCATGTCCGAGACCGAGGGGAGCGAATGAGGGAAATGCTGTTGGAGATGGAACAGATTACGAAGAAATACGGCGAATTCACGGCCAACCGGGACATCCGTTTTACACTGCGCGAAGGGGAGATCCATGCCCTTGTAGGCGAGAACGGTGCCGGAAAAACAACGTTGATGCGTATGCTCTACGGTATGGAGCAGCCTACATCTGGAACGATCCGCGTCCGTGGGAAAGAGGTGAGCTTTGCCACCCCTTCGCAGGCTATGGCCTGCGGCATCGGCATGGTACACCAGCATTTCATGCTGTTTCCATCCTTTACGGTTGCCGAGAATATCGTCATCGGGCGCGAGCCTTCATCGGCCGGGGTGTTTGACCGCAAGCAGGCGGCTGCGCAGGTGAACGAGCTCGGCAAGAAGTACGGGATGCCGGTCGATCCGTGGAAAAAGGTAGCCGAATGTCCCCTTGGCATGCAGCAGCGCGTGGAGATTCTGAAGGTGCTGCATCAAGGTGCGGACATCATCATTCTGGACGAGCCTTCTGCCGTATTGACGCCGCTTGAAGTGAAGGAATTGCTGGCAAACATGAAATCGCTCGCCAGATTGGGCAAAACGTTTGTCCTGATCACCCACAAGCTGCAGGAAGTGATGGATGTGGCGGACCGGATCACGGTGCTCCGCGACGGTCAGGTCACGGGCACATTGGATGCGAAGGATACCGACGTGGAGGAGCTTTCCCGTCTCATGGTAGGGCGCGAGCTTGTACGCATGGACAAACAGCCGTCCGTTCCGGCCGAAGCCGTGCTTCGGGTGGAAGGCGTCAATTTGTCCGGTGCCAAGGACCGCTCGCCACTGAAAAACATTCAGCTTGAGGTTCGCAAGGGCGAAGTCGTCGGTGTGGCGGGCATTTCCGGCAACGGACAGTCCGAGCTGATTCAGGTGATTGCAGGGCTGCGCAAGGCGGACAGCGGGCGCGTGCTGCTGTCCGGACAGGATACGACGAACTGGCCGGTACGGCGCATCCGCGAGCAGGGTCTGGCGCATATTCCGGAAGACCGCTACATGTGGGGAGCGGCGAAGGATGCCAGCGTACGCGAGAATGGATTGATGGGCCATCATTACCGCCTGCAATCCCGCGGCCTGATCAAAGCCAAGGCAGCCCGGGCGATGGTGGAAGGTTGGATTAAGCAGTTCGGCATCAAAACGGGATCGGCTGACACCAAGGCACAGTTTTTGTCCGGCGGTAATTTGCAAAAGCTGATTGCGGCGCGCGAATTCGCTCAGGACACGCCGTTTCTGATCGCCGCCGAGCCTACCCGCGGCGTCGACATCGGCGCGATGGAAACCATCCATGCCGAGTTATTGCGCAAACGCAATGAGGGAGCCGGCATTTTGCTTGTCTCTTCGGAATTGACTGAAATATTGCAGCTGTCCGACCGCATCGTCATCATGTACGAAGGCGAGATCGCCGGCGAACTGAACGCGGCGGATGCGACGGAAGAACAGATCAGCTTGTTAATGGCAGGGGGGAAAGAGCGGGTATGAATCGATTAAAAGACTCACTTCGCGGGCTTGTGCAGCCCCTGCTTGCCGTATTGATCGGCTTGCTGGCCGGCGCAATCGCGATTCTCGTCGTTGGCGGGAACGTCATCGAAACCTATGGGGAAATGTGGAAGGGGGCCTTCGGGAACTTCTATTTCTTCACCAACACGCTGGCCCGATCCACGCCGATCATTCTGGCGGGGTTGGGCGTCGCGCTGGCTTTCCGTGCTGGATTTTTCAACATGGGTGCCGAGGGGCAGATGATTCTGGGCGGACTCAGCGCAGCGCTTACGGCGCTCTACCTTCCTGGACCAGGCTGGTTCGTATGTATTGCCGCGATCGTCGCAGGCATTCTGGCAGGCGGGATATGGTCCCTGCTGGCAGGCTGGCTGGATGCGCGGTTCGGCATGAATCTGCTCATTACCACACTGCTGCTCAACTATATTGCGATCTGGTTCGGGGGATATATGGTATCGTACCCGTTCAAGGACCGCACCGGCTCCGCCGCCATGGCGCAGACGCCGATGATCGACCAGAGCGTCTGGCTGCCGAAGCTGTTTCAGGGCATGAGTTTGCATGCCGGCTTCATTATTGCCATCGTGGCGGCGGTTCTGATCTATTTCTTTACGTATAAAACGGTGACCGGATACGAGATCCGCATGCTCGGCAGCAACCCGTCCTTTGCGACATATGGCGGGGTTCGCCGCATTCGCATCATGATGCTGTCCATGATTATCAGCGGCGGACTCGCCGGACTGGCGGGTGCAGGAGAGGTTCTTGGCACGCAGTACCGCTTCCTGGACGGCTCTCTGTCTTCGGCCAGTTATGCCTGGAGCGGCATCATGGCGACCTTGCTGGCCCGCTCGCATCCGCTTGGAACAGCCGTAGCGGCCATCTTGCTCGCTGCTCTGCAGACGGGAGCGATGGGCATGGAGCGCAACACGGATGTGCCGCTGGAAGTCGGCAGCGTAATTCAAGCCGTGCTGACCCTGTTCGTGTCAGCGCAGATCGGTTATTCATTCCTGAAGCGGAGAAAGGAGAAGAAATCCAATGCAGCAACTGTTTGATGCAGCCTTGTTTGGCTCGACCCTGCGGATCCTGACTCCCATTCTGCTTGCGGCGCTTGGCGGGGCCTTGTGTTCCCGTGTCGGACTGTTCAACGTCGGACTGGAAGGACTCGTGCTGATCGGCGCTTTCTCTGCGATCGTGGGAAACTACCTGTTCGGCAACGTATTGCTGGCCGTGATGTTCTCCATCGTGATCGTCATGTTGTTTTCGGCCTTATTCGCATTCATCAGCATTAATCTCAAGGCGAATGCCATCGTTGTCGGCATTTCGCTCAACTTTTTGGCGACAGGGCTGACGACCTTTGCGCTCCGCGCGATTTTCGACGTAAAAGGCGCTTATTACGATAAGGACATGCAGGGACTTCCGAAATGGGACATTCCGCTGATCAAGGACATCCCCTGGGTCGGGGACGTGTTCTCTGGCCACAGTCCGCTCGTGTATTTGGGGATCGTGCTTGTCATTGCGCTCCAGTTCTATCTGTTCAAAAGCGTCTCCGGATTCCGCTTGCGCTCGGTCGGCGAAAATCCGATTGCTGCGCAAAGCATCGGCATCAAGGTGCGCGGCATTCAATACGGCGCCGTCCTGATGTGCGGCGTGCTGTGCGCGTTGGCGGGAGCGCAATTGTCGCTGGGCCAGGTGACGATGTTCACCGAAGGCATGACGGCTGGACGCGGATTCATCGCGCTCGTGGCGACGATGCTCGGGCAGGCGAACCCGCTTGGCGTATTGGGCTCCAGCGTGCTGTTCGGCTTCATGGAAGCTTTGAGCATTCGTTTGCAGGGCTTCTCCCTGCCAACGCATTTCACGATGATGCTTCCGTATATCGTGACGCTGGTGGCCATGTTCTTTTTCAAAGATCGGACTTATGCGCAGGACGCGCAAAAAGCGGGCGGAAGCTCGCGTTAATCTGAATGCCCGCTGGTGAAATAACGTCGGCGCGCCAATCGAGCAAGGGAGGAAAGCAAATTGCATACAAAGGCTGAACGTCTGAAAAAAACGAAGGCCCCGGCGTCGAAGGCCGGTTCAGTATATGGCGACCGCCTGCCCCCAGGGCAGGTGTTGACGGAAAAATTCCCGATCCTGCACGAAGGAGAAGTGCCGGAATACGACCTGTCCACCTGGGATCTGAAAGTGTTTGGCGAAGTGTGGGAGGAAAGGGTGTTCTCCTTCGCCGAGCTGCAGGCGATGCCGCAGGTGAACACGGTCAGCGACATCCACTGCGTAACGCGCTGGTCCAAGTTTGATACGTCCTGGGAAGGCATCCGCTTCTCGGATTTCGTGAAGATTCTCGGCGTCAAGCCGGAAGCGAAATATGTGATGGTCCACGCCGACTATGATTATGAGACGAATGTGCCTTTGGAGGAACTGATGCACGATGACGTGCTGCTCGCCTTCAAATATAACGGCGAGCCGCTGACGCCGAAGCATGGTTATCCCCTGCGCCTCGTCGTGCCGCAGCTCTATTTCTGGAAGAGCGCGAAATGGATTCGCGGTTTGGAATTTATGACGGAGGACCGCAATGGCTTCTGGGAGAGCAACGGTTTCCACCATTTTGCCGATCCGTTCAAAGAACAGCGCTTCTCGGGCGAGGATTTGCCGATTCCGGAAGACGAATGGACGAAAAAGGAGTTTGATTGACATGTTGATGCCGATTTTGCAAATTCATTCGGAGGATATGCCCGCTTACGCCATCGTGTGCGGTGATCCGGCCCGTGCGGAGAAAATCTCCCGCAAACTGGACGGAGCCAAGGAGCTGGCGTTCAGTCGCGAATATCGTACGTTTGTAGGTGATTACGAGGGTGTAAGGCTGGCTGTGGTCAGCCATGGCGTAGGTTGTCCCGGAGCAGCAGTGTGCTTCGAGGAATTGATTCGCGCCGGCGTAACGACGCTGATCCGGGTCGGCACGGCCGGTTCGTATACGGCCGACTATCCGGCTGGCAGCGTCATCGTCAGCACGGCGGCGGTTCGTACGGACGGTTTGACGCGTCAGCTCGTGCCCGACGGTTTCCCCGCCGTTGCAAACCTGGATGTGACCCGAGCGCTGCTAGCGGCTGCGGAAGCCGGAGAAGGCGAGCAAGGGAAGCTCGGCGTCGGCATTACGGTGACGCTGGACGCGTTCTTTACAGGCGTGGAGGAAATTCCCCACCGCAAATATAAACAAGCGGGAGCCTTGGCGGCCGAAATGGAGATTGCAGCGCTCTACATCGTGAGCACCCTGCGAGGTGCGCGCGCCGGAGCGATCGTGGCGATCGACGGTTTTGCGGACAGTGATCTGGCTGCCGAATACGACCCGCATACGGATGCGGTATCCAAGGCCGTGGAGCGCGAGATCGATGCCGCGCTGCGTGCGCTTGCGTCGCTCGCCCGCCAGGACAAGGAATAGTACAGTGCAGGCTGGCAGGAACAAGAAGCGTCCTTGAAATAAGCATTCTGGTTGCCGATGAACGGCATTCAGAGTGCTTTTTTTATGGCTTATAGCTCCAGTTTGAAGAAAAATTGCTGTATACTGGGGGCTAGATCGAAACAGGATTAATAGAAAAGTTTGGAATGTAAAAGGAGGATCATTAGGATCATGTCTATGGGCTGGGCTGAATTTCGGGAAATTCCGTTTGAATACAATGATCAGGTGAAGCAGATCGATGAACAGCTGTTAAGGCTGGTGGCGGCAAGAAAAAGCATTACGGGGGCTGCTTACCATCATCCGGATCAGAAAACCATTGATGAGTGGGTGGAGCGACTGGACATGAAGGAGGAGGACATTCGCCATGTTCTTCGCAGTGTACAGCCAATGCCCAAACGACCGTTTGTCCCCCAGGAGGAAACCAAACTGACGGGTGTGCTTCCGATTATGAAACAAACGACGCAGGACGGCTGCGATTATGTGATTACACATGCCATGCAATATGATCATGAAAGCATTGTGCATCTCGACATTCACCACCGGGAGCCCAAGGCAGAGCATGTCTTTCTCAAACCGCAATTGATGCTGGAGGTCACCAGTGCTCAGGGTGAACACATGGTTCTTCGAGAAGGCAGTCGTGGTAGCGGTAGCGATGCTCAGCTTAGCTACCGGGTTGTGCCTGCGCTGCCGCCGTCATTGGAGCAGGTGAAATTTTCGCTTGTTCCGGCAGTTCACGAACTGGAGATCAAGATGGAGGAAGTCATCCTGGACAAGCATGTAGACTTTAAATAGCGTGGATGAAATAAAACGTATTGCATCTAGCGGGAGCTGTAAGGCAGGGAGACTGATCCATACGTTTTTAGGTTGTGAAGTGCAGGCAAAGATCGATTTGCCTCTCTGCATTTTTTCAGGCAGGCGTTATGCATTTTTCGAATGATGGCGTTCAAATTGGGTAAATTACTTAAGAAGCATTACACCCATAATGAAGAGGAGGAGTCCATCATGAAGCAAAACAACCAGCCTCAGGACGAGGCCGAAATCCGCAACAAGCTGGACGAGGATGGGGATTCCCTGATGGAAAAGAAAAAGATTCTGAACGGAGTGGACATTGAGCCGCAGGCAGACGCTTGGGCGGCAAAACCTTCACCGGTAGCATTTGACGAAGCGGATACAACGTCCAAAAAATAGCGGAAACAACGATGTTTATTCAAACGAAGCGGACACCCGATCGGGTGCCCGCTTTTGGCATCGTCTTATTCATTCAATCTGTCCGCTGCAAGTGGTTGTTTGGCTTCGTCTGCTCTCTTGCAGAAAGAAGAATACCTCCGGAGGCATTGGAAAAGGTCGATAATCATATGTAATCCAGTTCCAGTAGCTTGCTCTGCAACATGGAGCGAATTTCCTCGTCTACATTGGGCAGGAGCTTCTCCAAGTGCCTGATAAATTTGCTCCGCAATTCTTCCCTTTTGACGTCGGCCCACTGGTAATATTCCATTTCGAGCAGGTCTCCCCTGTACAGCTCCAACAGTTCCCGGACATTGCCGCTTTCCGACTCCAGCAAGGACTCCAGGCGAGTCATGTCGCTGCTGATCCAATGCGCATGCATCCAATAGCGTTCGTCGCCGAATTCCACTTTGTTGACGAACCCTTCCGATTTCAAAAGGCTCCGCAAGTTATACAACGTCGTATGAAGCAAGGCCTGCGCACGCTCGACGTCGATATTCGGCCAGAGATCATCCAGCAGGTGATAACGATAAACCGGTTTTCCCCGTTGGAACCACAGGTAGGCGAAAAGCTCCTTTGTCTTTTTGGTTCGCCACGTGATCAGCTTGCCGCCGGAATTGTACAGTTCCAGCCCGCCGAGTACTTTGAGCTGAAGCTGTTTGGTTTGCACGACGGACTCCTGGACTGCGGAGGCTTTTGATTCGTCGCGTCTTTGCCGCAAACGGGTGTAACGCTGCAATGTTTCCTGCAGACGATCTTTCGCAACGGGCTTAAGCAAATAATCGATGGCGCGGGCATCAAATGCCTGTACCGCGTACTGCTGATAAGCCGTCACGAAAACGATCTCTGCATCCGGACACAGGAGAGATAACTGCCTGCCCGCGTCCAGACCGTTGATCCCGGGCATTTCAATATCGAGAAAAATGATGTCCGGCTGTACGGTTGCAGCACAGGCCAGTGCGTCCGCTGCCAGCTGGCATTTGCGGACGATCTGAACGCCGCCGATTTCGTTCAGCAAAATTTCCAACACATCCAGGGCGATTTTTTCATCATCAACCAGCATTGCTTTCAACATTTCTTACCTCCGGTACAGTAAGCTTAACCCGTGTTCCCTTCCCTTGCACACTGCTGATTTCAAGCCTTAAATTGTACAACATCTGCAGGCGGCGATTCACGTTCCGAAAACCGATGCCTGAAGCCTGATCGCGTTCCAGCATCTCCAGCTGAACACTGCTCATGCCAACGCCGTCATCTTCAACGACGATTTCCGTGATGCCGTTCCGGTTATGCGCAGAGATCAACAACGTACCGCCTTCGGGTTTTGGCCCGATGCCGTGGCGAACGGCATTTTCCACAATCGGCTGCAGCGTGAGAGGGGGGATCAGGCACTTCAAATTCTCTTCAAGCTCATAACGAATATTCAATCTCTCGCCGAACCTTAGATTTTCAATGGCAACATAAGCTTGTACCAGTTCCAGTTCACGTTCGAAGGTAATCGGTTCGCTATGAAAAACAAACGTAAACTTGGAGCGGAGGTACGTCGTCAGGTGATAGATCGTTTCTCTAAGCCTGATGGGGTCGGTGTAACTCAACCCTACGAGACTGTTCAAGCTGTTGTAAAGGAAGTGGGGCATAATCTGTGCCTGCAAGAAGTCCATTTCCCTGCGAACTGCCTGCTCGGAGGAATTTTTTAATTCCAGCAGGGAGCGGACCCTTGCTTTCAATTCAGCAAGCTCGAATGGCTTTTGCAAAATATCGTTGGCTCCCGCGTTCAACGAAGCCACGATATCGCCGGTCTGTCCCGAAGCGGTCAGCATCAGGACAGGAAGCTCGGCCAGGCCCTGTCTCTCGCGAATTTGGCGGCATACTTCGATTCCCGAAATACCCGTCAGCATCAAATCCAATAAAACGATATCCGGTTTGGAGCCGTCACGCAGCACTTCAAGAGCCTCCTCGCCGCTGCCGACCGCGGTATAGGCGTACCCCAACGATGATATAACATCGACGAGCACTTTCATATTGGACAACTCGTCATCGACGATGAGCGCGTGAAAAGGCGCGAGGGGGCTGGGATGCAGCATGTCGTTCATCGTTTCCGCGTCCACCGTCAAGGAGACGGTCGGTGTCGTGGCCGAGGCTTCAGACTGTTTGTCTAACGGAAGGGTAAACGTGAACCGGGTACCTTGTCCCAGCTGCGATGCTACCTCCAGGCGACCGCCTTGCAGCTCGATCAGCTGTTTGGAAATGCTAAGGCCGAGCCCGAGGCCCCCTGAAGTATCGTCCTGAAAGCTGTCCTTGTACTGATTATAGGGCTGCAGGATGTTATCCAGCTCTTCGGCAGGGATGCCTGGTCCCGTATCGGTGATGGATATAGCCATCTCCTCTTCAAGACATTCCACGGATACGGTCACCGTCCCCCGTTTCGTGAATTTCAGCCCGTTTTCGATCAGGTTGTGCAAAATTTGCTTCAAACGATTTTCGTCGGCATAGACCAGGGGAAGCGCATCAGGCAGCTTGTTGACGAGACGAACCTCCTTGTTGATCGGCGCGATCGAAAGGGTCTCCAAGACGAAATGAATGGAAGTGCCCACGTTGACGGGGGTCGGATGGATCACGAATTGGCCATGCCTGATCCGATTCAGATCCAGAATGTCATTGACGATCCCCGACAGCCTTCGGCCCATCAGATGGAGAAGCATGATGTTCTCGCGGTGATCTTCCTGCAGCGGGTGTTCCGTACTGTCGAGGAGCGATTGGGACAGGTTGACGATGCCGTGCAACGGCGTCCGCAGTTCATGGGATGTTTTGGCCAAAAACTCATCCTTCTGACGGTCGTAAATCAATAGTCTTTCTGCAAGGCTTTCGCTCCGTAAAAAGTTGTCCTGCAGCCGGTCGGAGATGAGCAGGGCCTGGGATAATAAAAGAAGCAGCGGCGTCCCTACCATGAAATAGGGATTGTCCAGAGCAAACAAGTATCGCAGCTCCCCGAAAATCCAGTAGACCGCAAGAAAGAAACAACCGAGAAGCAGATGATGGCGATCGTTAATGCCTTTTCTTCTCCCCCGGAAAATGGCTCTTACGATTAGGAAAAACACAAATATCTGTATCGGTATTCCAAGCGCCAGGGAAAACGGAAGATAATCGTTGGGAAGCACGAGCAAAATGACCGTAAGAACGATCGCGCATGACCCGAGCCATCTAAACAAAAAGAATTTGGTCTCGTCGGTGTATGAATGCACGTAACTTGCAAAAAAATAAAATGAAGCGATCGGCAGCAAAAACAGCAATCTCTGCAGAAAAGGAAAAGACATATCCGGAAAGATGATTAGCGCCAGAATTTCGTTGTCGATACTGATAAAAAGACCTGTCGCCAGACAAAACAGGCAGAAATGCATCAGGTAGCGTTCCTTGCCCCATTGCCTGAACATGCCGGCATAATAAAGACCGAATGAAAACAGCATGGCAATGATGGCCATATCGGCGAGCCTTGCCCCATCAACGCGTTTGCCAATCTGGGTAGCCAAGCCGAACTCGGGTGTCTGAACCATGCCGCCGCCCAGGTTGTTGAACGCAGCCGTTTGCACGATGATTTCGTTTACGCCTTTGTTCAATTGAAATGTGCGAAAATAGGGCGTGTTGCTTGGTACGAAGTGTTCCGAAGTCATCGAGGGTTTCCCGCTGCCTCCCATTTCCTGGCCGTTAATGAAGAAGCGCGATGAGATGCGGATTTTTTTGGCGCGAAGTCCGTACATTCCGTCTTCGGGCACTTCAACGAGCAAACGATAGGTTCCAGCCCCTTGGTTGTTGGGATTGGCCGAGGAGAGCGCATTGGTTTTTTCATTCGGGACATTCTTCAGCTTGCGGATCTTGGACAGATTGCCGTCGTCCTCGGCAAAATCCACAGGAGTCAGCAGCCGGTTCGCATAATATTCCCATTCCCCGCGCAGCGGCAAGTAGCCGTCCGCTTCGAAGTTCCATTGACGGGCGTCAAACACCCCGTTTTTGGCCTCGACTCCCTTCATCGGTGGCACTAACCATTGATAAAGGCTAACTACCGTGATCAGCAAAAAAATGCCGATCATAAGCGGTAGTGCAATTTCCCGTTTCGGTTTCATTTACGTCAATCCCCATTATGTTTTTCCATGGTACTTGTATGATTTTCGTCATCATTCGAGCACTTCCTTCATTTTTATACAAAAAATGCAGGTTTGGAATAGGTAAGTGTCGATTTTTTGGACCATTTCATCAGAAGGTGAACTTGTTATGGTGTTATGGCACGTCTGGGCACCTTGCCAACCGGTAATGTATAATCATGGAAACAAGTGGCGAGGTGGCATTACTTTATGGACAAGCTCTTGATTCGACGTGCCAGGGTTAAAGATTATATCGGCATTTCCGCGTTAATGGATGAGTTGCATGAACAACACGTGCAAGGGAGACCGGATATCTATCGGGCGATTAAGCCCCGATTGGAGGGGGCCGAATATGAGGAATGGCTTGAAACGGATAACCGATACCTTTTCGTTGCAGAGGATCTGGAAGCGGGGAAGATTGTCGGATTTGCAAGCGCCCAATGGCAGCAGATCCGGAACCTGAATGTGCTGCTTGACAGGGATATGCTGTATATCAACGAAGTTGTCGTGGATCGAAAGTGGCAGGGAAAAGGCGTCGGGCAGCGAATCATGACGGAACTGATCGAACTGGGCAAGGAGCTTCAGGCAGACAGCGTGGAGTTGACGGTATCGTCGTTCAACGAGGGAGCGCAGGCTTTTTACGAGAAACTTGGTTTCGCCGTCCGCAGCAGCAGAATGGAATATATTTTGCGAGCGTAAGCCCCTCATGAAGAAATGATGAACAATTGATGGCGAGAAGAAATAGGGCTTGAATACCCCTATGGGGTATGTTATTCTGGATTCAGAAATCATTTGAAAAGGGGTGTTCATGATGGAACATCAGAGCCATCCCCATGAAGAGATGGAAACGGCGGTAACCGCAGCGGGGCAAGAAGGTTCGCTGCCGGAAACGCAGGCAAATGCCTGTCATACGCCGGGACCTGACGGGAAACCGGTTCGCAAGAGCCATCATTCCCAGGAGATGAAGAGCAATCTCATTTCCCGCTTGAACCGCGTGGAGGGGCAGATTCGCGGGATCAAAGGGCTGATTGAGAAGGATACGTATTGCGACGATGTGCTTACGCAAATCGCTGCAGCGCAATCCGCATTGAGCTCGGTCGGCAAGCTGCTGTTGGAAGGGCATATGAAGAGCTGCATCGTCGAACGCATTCAGGCCGGAGAGCATGAGGTTGTAGACGAATTGCTTGTTACGGTCAGAAAGCTCATGAAATGATGAATATATACGAAGGAGGAATGAACGATGTCCAACATCACATTGAACGTTGCAGGCATGTCTTGCAACCATTGCGTCAAATCCGTAGAGGAAGCCGTTAAAAGTGTAGGAGCGAAAGCCCAGGTCGATCTGGCAGCGGGAACGGTTGCCGTGGAGTACGATGAGCAAAGCGTGAGCGTGGAACAAATTAAGGCAGCGATTGAAGATCAAGGTTATGACGTAGCCTAAGATAAGCAATGAGCGATCGTATTGGGTTTAAGCGCAGCTTCTCTTAAGAGAGTCGGAAGCGGGCGTTTAAGCCCGGATTTCGGCTTGTTTTATACCCCTTAGGGGTATTTTCGGAATAGGGAAAGGAGACTGTGTTATGGTTAAATCATCGACAACGGCAAGCGATCAAGATTCGAATGCGTTGACGTCTCCGGTTGGAGTACAGACCACGCTGCAGATTACCGGCATGACTTGCGCGGCCTGTTCGAGCCGGATCGAAAAGGGATTGTCCCGCATGGAGGGCGTGAATCAGGCCAACGTGAATTTGGCCACGGAGCAAGCAACGATTTCGTATGATCCGAAAATGGTGAACGTCTCCAGCTTGCGCGACAAGGTGGAGGCACTGGGTTACGGCACCGCATCGGAATCGCTGGACCTGAACATCACGGGCATGACCTGTGCCGCTTGTTCGACCCGCATCGAGAAAGGATTGTCCCGCTTGCCCGGCGTATCGCGGGCAAACGTCAATCTTGCGCTGGAGACGGCGCATGTGGAATATGCCGCCGGCACGTTGAAGCCGTCCGACATCATGGCCAAGATCAAACACCTCGGTTATGGCGCTGAAGTGCAGCAGGGCGAGCAAGAACATCAGTCTGTCCGCGAACGCGAATTGCAGCGCAAAAAATGGAAGTGGATCGTTTCTGCCCTGCTGTCCATTCCTTTGCTCTGGGCGATGGTCGGTCACTTCTCTTTCACGTCCTGGATCTGGGTGCCCGATTTGTTCATGAACCCTTGGTTCCAGCTGCTGCTGGCAGCACCGGTGCAATTCGTTATTGGCTGGCAGTTCTATGTCGGAGCGTACAAAGCATTGCGAAACGGCAGCGCAAATATGGACGTGCTTGTTGCACTGGGAACGAGCGCAGCTTTTTTCTACAGTTTATATCTGACCCTAAGCAGCGCATACGGGACACAGCCAGCTATGGAACATGGCGGAATGGGGATGGGTACGGCAGTCTCCGTCCCTTCCGTTGAACTGTATTATGAGACGAGCGCCGTTCTGATTACGTTAATTTTGCTTGGCAAATGGTTTGAAGCGGTCGCCAAAGGGCGTTCCTCTCAGGCCATTAAAAGCCTGATCGAGCTTGCTCCGCGCGAGGCGCGGGTGATTCGCGACGGCAAGGAAGTTGTCATCCCCTCCGCTTATGTAGCCGTTGGCGATCTGGTGATCGTCAAGCCGGGCGACAGCATCCCGGTCGACGGCGTGGTGGAAGAGGGACGTTCGTCGGTCGACGAGTCCATGCTGAGCGGGGAGAGCTTGCCGGTCGACAAACAACCGGGCGATCCGGTTACGGGTGCCACGCTGAACAAAAATGGCGTTTTGCGGCTGCGGGCCACCCGGGTCGGATCGGATACGGCACTCTCGCAAATCATCAAAGTCGTTGAGCAGGCACAAGGCTCCAAAGCGCCGATCCAACGCATTGCGGACGTAATATCAGGCATATTCGTGCCGATCGTTGTCGGCATTGCGGCGTTGACGCTGCTGATTTGGTATTTCTTCGTCAGTCCCGGAGATTTTGCGGGTTCGCTGGAAAAAGCCATTGCTGTTCTGGTCATTGCGTGCCCATGCGCCCTGGGGCTTGCCACGCCGACGTCCGTCATGGCCGGTTCGGGACGGGCAGCGGAGTTCGGCATCCTGTTTAAGGGAGGCGAATACCTGGAAACCGCGCAGCAGATTCAAACGGTCGTGCTGGACAAAACGGGCACGGTTACCGAGGGTAAACCGGTGCTGACGGACGTGGTTGCTGCCGGGGACTGGCACGAGCCCGAGCTGTTGGAAATGGTAGGCGCCGCGGAGCAAGGATCCGAGCATCCTTTGGCGGAAGCCATTGTAGAAGGAATCCGGGGCAAGGGCTTGGAACCTGGACAAGCGGAACAATTTGAAAACATACCCGGATACGGTATACATGCAGTGGCAGGTGGCCGGCAGGTGCTGGTGGGGACCCGCCGTTTGCTTGCCGATGCTCAGGTGAACGTGCCGGAGCAGGCCCTGCAGCGTATGCACGAGCTTGAAGAGCAAGGGCGCACGGCAATGCTTGTCGCGGTGGACGGTCAATGGGCAGGCATCGTTGCCGTTGCGGATACGATCAAGGAAACGTCCCGTGAGGCCGTTGGTCGTCTGCATGCGATGGGGATTGATGTCATTATGATTACGGGCGACAACGAGCGTACCGCCCGCGCCGTGGCGGCACAAGCGGGCATCAAGCACATTCTCGCCGAAGTCCTGCCTGAGGGCAAGGCTGCGGAAGTGAAGAAGCTGCAGGAAAGCGGCCGCAAGGTCGCCATGGTCGGCGATGGCATCAATGATGCGCCTGCGCTTGCTACGGCCGATATCGGCATGGCGATCGGAACGGGGACGGATGTAGCGATGGAAGCGGCCGACATCACGCTGATGCGCGGCGATCTGAACAGCATCGCCGACGCGATCGAGATGAGCCGCCGCACGATGGGCAACATTAAACAGAACTTGTTCTGGGCGCTCGGGTACAACGTGCTGGGCATCCCGATCGCTGCGGCCGGTTTCTTGGCTCCTTGGCTGGCCGGAGCAGCAATGGCATTCAGTTCGGTATCGGTCGTGCTGAACGCGTTGCGCTTGCAGCGTATGAAGCTCCAGCGGCGTGCCGGGTAACGTCGCGGTGGTTCTTTTGGCTTGATGAATACAGAAACCTGAAATAGATGTGAGCACTTTGCACGGCCCGCCAAGACGGACCGTGCATTTTTATCTGTTCGCAAGGTTGAGATGCCAGACAGTTGATCTCCGTTTTTTAATGAAAATGCTAGTGTGTATTTCTGCATCTTTCAGAAAACCGGGTTGACAATACAGACAACTCCATTTAAAATTTTAAACGACTGTTTGATTCAAACGATTGTTTAAATCAATGTAAAACTAAATATCCGATGGAGGACAAACTTTATGCTGCGAGCTTTACGCGCTCTTTTAAAGAAACCGCCAGTCATTATCGGCATTGTGACGGCGTTGATGTTCCAAGTCATTTTCAGCGTGATCTGGATGACGGCTTACTCCGGCGTCAATGATCGAACGAAAGAACTGACGGTAGCCATCGTCAATGAGGACGGCACGCAATCCCAAGGGATTGCAGACAGCTTGGCCCAAACGCTTCCTTTCCACACCGTGGCCAATCTGAGCAGCGCCGAGGCGCTGGACCAACTGGAGCATCATAAGGTGCACATGGTGCTTGACATCCCGGCCGGATTCAACGAGGTGCTTCAAACGCCGGGCTCCACGGCACAGATCAAGTACACGCTTAACGAAGCAAACCCGGTTACGATCAAAAGCATGATGCAAGGCGTTTCCCAAAGCGTGACCAACACGATCAACAAACAGGCATCTGCACAAGGCGTTCAAGCGGTATTGACCGCTTCCGGCGCACCTGCCGACCAAGCGGCTTCGGCAGCCGCTTCGTTGACTTCCCGCGTGGAGGGAACAACGACATCCATCAATCAGGTGAACGGCATGAATAACCAAATGGTGCCGATGATGATGGTGCTGGCTTCCTATGTGGGAGCAATGATCATGGGAATGAACGTGCAAGGAGCCATGGGCATGCTGGCAGCGATGCATTCGCGCCTGTCGCTGTTCGGGGCAAGAGTGATCATTAACATCGGATCCGCGCTGCTTGTATCCCTTGTTGGTTCCTCTCTGATCGTGGCCCTCGGGGGACAATTCGAACAAGGCTTTATCGCGTTCTGGATGTTCCAGGCATTGTTCCTGTGCACATTTATGTTCTTCTCCCAATTTTTCCTGATCCTGTTCGGACCGGCAGGAAGTGTGTTCAACATTATCTCGCTGTCCCTGCAGCTGGTGTCTTCCGGCGCGATGGTGCCGCGTGAACTGCTGAACGGGTTCTACAGCGGTTTGGGACAATATTTACCAGCCACATATGCGGTACAGGGCATTCTGAGCGTTCAGCTCGGCGGTCCCGGAGCACAGGCGGCCGCAGGAACGATTGCGATCATTCTGGTCGTTGCGGTGGCGCTGTCCTTGCTGGCGACGTTGCTCAAAAAAGGCCGTATGCCTGCAGTAGCGCCAAACCCGGCACCGGTTAACGGTTAAGAAAAATGAAGGCTTGCGACGCAGATGCAGATACCCTCATCGCTGCGATCGACCGAACACCCCGATGGAATTCATCGGGGTGTTCGCCTGTTCTGGAGTGTTGGCTTTGCGGAAACGGCACATGACATGCCTTGCACTTTTTGACACAAACTTTCATAATAACAGGTAGAGATCAGGCATGCAGTCCGAGCGTGCCGGGCGCTTGAATAGAACGGACAAGGGGAGAGAACGGAATGACGGAACCGGAATTGGATATCAAAACGAGGATTTTGGTGGCAGCGAAGAAGCTCTTTGCCCAGCAGGGATATGACGGGACGAGCGTGCGGCAGATCTGCGACGAGGCGGGAGCGAATATTTCGCTCGTTTCGTATCATTTTGGCGGCAAAGAGAAAGTGTTTGAAGCGCTGTTCGAACGTTATTTCCTGATCCGTATTCCGGATGATTTGGATGAGATCATTCAGTCCATGTCACCAGCCGAGGGGGTAAGTCTCGTCATCGGCGAGATTGTCAGGTTCACCCTGTCGGACCGGGACATGAGTGATATCGTGCAATTGGAGATGGCGCTGCGGACCAACCGCGCCGCTTCCGTCATTCGTTTCCTGGAGCCGATCTGGACCAAGCTGACCGAATTGTTGGAAAGAGGCAAGGAGCAGGGAGTATTCCGCATCGAGTCGGCCACATATGGCATGCTTCAGGTATTAAGCGTGGCGCTTGCCCACAAAAGAGCCCATAACACACGATTTATGCTGGACTACCCGAATGTCGATCCGGAAAAGCTAGTCGAACAGACCGTCGAGTTTGTATTACGAGGATTGGGAGTGAATGAGCATGAACAACGAAACCATTGAATTGATGATGAAGCACCGCTCCGTGCGGAAATACAAACCTGATCCGGTTAGCGAGGAACAATTGGCCGCCATCGTATCGGCGGGTCAAATGGCTTCTACCTCCAGCAATGTGCAGGCTTACACGGTTATTGCGGTTACCGACAAAGACCAGAAGGCGAAGCTGGCCGAGCTTGCGGGCAACCAGGCTTACATTGATCAATGCCCTGTTTTCCTGGTGTGGTGCGCGGATTTGTATCGTCTCAAGCAAGCCGCAGTTCAACATGCGCCGGAGAAAGAATCGTTCGAAGATAGCATGGAAAATTTCATGGTAGCGACGATCGACGTGGCCCTTGCTTCCCAGAACGCAGCGCTTGCGGCGGAGTCGCTCGGATTCGGAATTGTATATATCGGCGGTCTTCGTACGCGGATCAGCGAAGTTTCGGAACTGCTGGGATTGCCTGAAGGCGTATACCCTGTGTATGGCATGTGCATCGGCGTAGCGGATCAAGATACGGGCATTCGCCCAAGACTGCCGCTGCAGGCGGTGCTGCACCATGGCCGCTACCAGGCTGAACAGACGCTGCAAGGCATGAAAGAGTACGATGAAACATTTGCAGCATATATGCAGGAGCGCACCCAAGGCGAGCGTTCGACGACATGGTCCGAAATGATGGCGAAACGCCTTACGGAGCCGGCAAGGCTGCAAATGAAGACATATCTTGAAGGCAAAGGGTTTATAAAACGGTGAAAAACTGCCGCAAGTTGCTCGTTGCGCAGATTCGGGCAGCGAACGCGAGTGAGATATCGTTCAGTAGGAAACCTGTTTGGATAGAGGATAAGATGTAACAAAGACACTGCACATAGCATCCGCATAATTATAGAAGCCAGTCCTCGTGGACTGGCTTCTATTGCGTAGAATATATGACCTGCTCTAGCGGCTTGGATGATCCAATTAGGGGTCCTTTTTCAGGGTAAACGATAGAAGCGCTTCGTATTTTCGTAGAAAATGCGTACTGCCGCCTCCGGCTCCGTTCCCGTAATCTCGCACCACGCCTGAACGACGCGGCTTGTCATGGCTGGATGCGTCATCCTGCCTGCAAAAGGGCCCTCGAACGGCCAGGGCCCGTCCGTCTCGGCCATGATCTGTCCTGGAGGATACACCCTTGCCAGTGCTTGAATCTCCTCTTCGTATACGATATCCGGCGTGAACGAGACGTAGTATCCGTTGTCCGCCATTCGCCGAATCGTTTCCGGCGAGCCTTTGAACCAATGGAAGTGAGCCTTGTTTACTTGGTACTGCTCCAGCAGGTCGCAAGCCACATCGGCATCTTCGTACACGGCATGCAGCACGATCGGTTTGTCGTGCTTTTTGGCGAGCCGAACGAAACGTTCGAGCAGCAAAACGTAGCCGGATTGGTCCCAAGGTTTCCCTGCTTGCTCCGCCTCCTGGCGGCTGTAATAGGGAAGCCCTACTTCGCCGATGGCAACGGCCTGATCGATGCGGCGCTCGATCCAGTCGAACAGCTGCTCCGCTTCCGACGGCGAAGGTAGAGGCTGCTCCGGATGGAATCCGATGGCCGGAAAGACGGCATGCGGATGTCTGGCCGCCAGGTCCATCGTGGCCTGCGAGGAGGCAAGGTGCATGGAGACGGCGATGACCGCTTCAACCTGGTGCGAAGGCAGGGAGCGAAGCATGTCCTGCTGTTCGGCCGGGGTGTATTGATCCAGATGAAGATGGGCATCGATGAAGGGGACATGGGTTGGCATTTTCATGGAGAGACGCTCCTTCTGCATGATTTAAGCCCGCTATCTCAGGATAGGCGGGCCTTCTTTTGTTCTTGCTTCATCCACTCGGAGATTTGCCGTTTGCGCTCCAGGAATGCCGGCAGATCGGCGATCGTTTCTTGACGGGGCCGCTCAAAAGGAACATGGACTTCGTGCATCACCGTTGCGGGCCGATTCGAGAGCACGTAGACGCGATCGGCGAGCAGCAGCGCTTCTTCGATATTATGGGTGATGAGCAGCACCGAGCGGCGGTTCAGCTCCCATATGTCGAGCAGCCAGCGCTGCATGTCGCTGCGCGTCAAGGCGTCGAGCGCGCTGAACGGCTCGTCGAGCAGCATCAGCTCCTGGGGACTGAGCAGCGCCCGCAGGAACGCGGCGCGCTGCTGCATTCCGCCGGACAGCATGTGCGGATATGCCTGCTCGAAGCCGCCGAGGCCGACGCTCTCCAGCCATTGGCGCGCTTCGGCAAGCGCGGTATGCCGCGGCTGGGCCGATGGAGACACTTCGCCCGCAAGCAGCACGTTCTCTTCGATGGTGCGCCACGGGAAGAGCGCAGGTTGTTGCGGCATGTAGCTGATCTTGCCGCGCTGGCCGGTCACGTTCTCGCCGTTCATCCAGATCTCTCCCTGCTGCGGCTTCAGCAGCCCGCCGATGATATGGAAAAGGGTGCTTTTGCCGCAGCCGGACGGTCCGACGAGTGCCACGAATTCGCCTTGCCCCACAGTCAGGGAAATATCGTTAAGCACCGGCAGCTTGCTTCGCCGCTCGCGGAAGGAGGCGTGCACGTTCCTGACGTTGAGCGCAGGCGCCGTTGCCGATGCCGATGTCGGTGCCGTGCCGTCAGAGTGAGCCGCTCCCGTTTCGCTTGCCTGCATAGCTGGGGCAGCCGCTGGTGTTGCCGGAGAACCGGTATGATTCATGTCGTATTCACTTCCTTGGTTCAATGTCGGGTTAGCGCTTCTGCGGCCGCCATTTAACGAGCAGCTTCTCCAGCAAGGCAATGAGCAGGAAGAGCAGCAGGCTCAGCGCCACGATGATCATGATGGCAACGAATAATCGATCTGTCCGGTAAGCGGACTTCTGCAGCATCATGTAATAACCGATGCCCTTGTCGGCGCCGATCCATTCTGCGATGATGGCGCCCATAACGCTGTACGTGGCGGCAATCTTCACGCCGGAGAAGATGGAGGGCAGCGCATGCGGCAGCTCCAGCTTCCAGAAGATGTGGCGGCGCGATGCACCGGCCATGCGCATGTAATTCATCATGGCTGCATCCGTGCGCGTTAACCCGTCCATGGCCGCTACGGCGACCGGGAAGAAACAGACGAGAACGATCGTGATCAGCTTGGGCAGCAGCCCGAAGCCGAACCAGATCAGCAGGAGCGGAGCCAGCGCGATGGTGGGTATGTTTTGACTTAAAATAAGCAAAGGGTATAACGCCTGTTTGAGCAAAGGAATAAGATGCAGCACCATCGCGATCAGCAATCCGACGGCCGTGCCGGCAGCGAAGCCGATCAGGGTAAGCTGGATGGTAGCCCAAGCATGCATGCCGAGGCGATCGGCTTGAGATGCCGCTTCGCGGGCGATGTCCGAGGGTGCGGGAAGCATCCACTTTTCAATATGGAACAGGGATACGGCTCCCTGCCATAACGCGATAAAGAGAATAACCGCCACGAAGGGCGGCCATACGCTTTTCCAGTATGAATTCATTAGCGATATTTCTCCGTGAGGGCATCCATGCTGAACCCGTCAGGGCTATGGGCAATTTTGATCTGGGAAATGATGCTTGGGCTGCCGGCCTCCACGAGTGCTTCGTGCATTTTGCGCACGATCTGCAGCAGCTCCTCAAGTTCGCCTTCCATGGTCGTTTCCAGCGGGTTTACTTGATATTTGACGCCGGATTGTTGAATGACTTCGATCGCGCGATCGACGTAAGGATAAGAGTTTTCGCCGTTCGGCGTTTTGGGAATCACTTGTATGCTAAGCAGTGTGCTGGCCATGTCCATTCACGGCTCCTTCCGATTTCGTTATATAGTTCTCGTTATTGTGGTAAAAATTCGTTCGTATACGCTTTGGAAACGTCGACTTGCTGGTCGAGCAGTTTTTTGCTGAACATCCAGTCCGCGTAATTTTGCCAAACTTCCTGTTTCTGTTCGCCCCAACGTGCGGCATCGTCCTGATATTTAGGGCTGAGCCACTTCTGGCTGGCGAGTACTAAATCCTTGTCGAGGTCCGGAACGGCCTTCAGCAAAATGTTGGCAGCCTCCTCCGGGTGATCGATCGCATATTGATATCCTTCGGATGTCGCTTTCATGAACGCTTTAACCAGCTCCGGATCATTCTGAATCGTCGTTTCGTTGGTTACGAGCACAGGCGTGTAATAGTCGAGCGCTTCGGAGTAATCCTTGACGTACAGCATGTCGATCGGTTCATTCCGCAGCTTGGCTTCAATCCCGGTCCACGCATAGAAGATCCAGGCAAAGTCGATGTCGCGTTTCACGGCAGTGAAGAAATCGGCATCGCCCATATTGATGTTTTTCACCTTGGAGACGTCGGCGCCTTCGCCTTCCATAATCGATTGCATGACGGCTTCTTCTACCGGAGAGCCCCAGCCTCCATACGATTTGCCTTCAAAGTCTTTGGGCGATTTGATGTTCCGGTCCACCGGAGCGGCAAAGCCGGACGTGTTGTGCTGAATGACCGCGGCGATGGATACGAGCGGTACGTTTTGCGTGCGTGCTTGAGTTACGCTCTCCTGGTAACTGACGCCAAAAGGGACCTCGTTCGAGGCTACCATCGTGTCCGCTCCGCCTGCGCCAGGCTGCACGATTTCGACGTTAAGTCCCTCGGCTTTGTAAAAGCCCTGATCCACCGCAGCGTACAGGCCGGTATGGTTCGTATTCGGCGTCCAATCGAGCACCACCTTAACGTCTTTCAGTGCGGCATTGCCGCCTTCGCTTGCCTTTTCCGTGCTGCTGCCGTTCTCGCCGGCAGGTGCCGCTTCCTTGCCGCCGCATGCGGCAACGGTTACGAGGGTGATGCACAGGAGCATCAGGCCCATCATTTTGCGCCATTTCATTTCTTTTTCTCTCCTTCATATTGTCCGGCCATCGGCACGGGTACTCCTTGGCTTCATGTCCACAACATCTGATTAAGAATGCCATATCAGGGGAATTGCATCGCGGTCCACACGTTCTGATATTAACAAAAAAGCGCCCCGTTATTCGGGACGCATGCAGGCGTTAGAGAATGGCCACCAGCCTTGGGGCTGTGCCTTGGTCAATATACTCCGATTCCTACGCTGGCATGATCCAGATCAGGTCTAAGGGTCAGTATCTTATGGGATACACTCTCAGCCGGCCAATTCCGACACCCCTGGGAAGCTATGAAGTTACGGGCGTTGCTATCACAGTAATTATAGGCAAGAGTCCGGATTGTGTCCAGTAAGGAATTGGAGGGACGACCGGGATTACCGTTGGAAAAATTCAATCCATTCTTTTTCAGGTCCATAGATGAAGAAATAACGATATCCGTTCGGCAAGGTTACAATCTCCCCATCGATGAACTCTGCATCCGTTGCCTGAATGCGTCGGTATTCCGCTTCGATGTCCTCCACATGGATGGCAAAGTGGTGCACCGTTCCTTCGGATGGCAGCTTGTCGCTATACCCCTGAATCAGCTCGATCTCGGTCTCGTCGCTCCCGTTAAAACCGAGAAATGCCAGCTGAATGACACCGTTGGTGTGAGTCAACCGTCCCTTCAGTTCCAGACCGACAATCTCGGTATAGAAGCGGAGCGTTGTTTCCAGATCGCGAACGGAGATTCCGACGTGGTCGACGCGTTTTTGAAAAGCCATATGAACATACCTCCCGGGGCAGATAATTCGCCATTAGCATTTTAGAAATAGAATAGATGTGAAAACCCAAGCTGTCAAGTTGGAATTAGAGCGGCAATTGAACGCGCTTACGTAAAAAATAAAGATTTAAATTTTAAAAGTTCACAATTTGTTCACTTATGAAGGGCATAACGTGATCACTATAATGATCAAATGAACAGAAAGGATGAGTGCATTGCCAACAACGAAAAGAGAACAAGTGGTGTTCGGATTAATGATGTGCTTCGGCATGGTCACGATCATGCTGTTGTTTAATCTGTATAACAGCGGAATGATCGGGAAATTGTCTTTGATGGAGATTCTGCTGCAGTTTGTGATCTGTTTTGTGGTCGCTTTTGCGGTTGAATCGATATTGGTAGGTCCTGTGGCGAAAAAAGTAGCGTTTTCCCTGCCGTTCGACAAGTCGAACAAATTGGTGGCCGTGTTGACGCTCTCGTTTTTTATGGTGGTCGGCATGGTGTTGGTCATGTCTTTCTATGGTGTAATGACATCCTACCTCACCAATGGACTTGGAGGTCGTTCCATCCTGCGAAGCTATGGTTCGGCGATCGGCCATAACTTCTTGCTGGCACTTCCGGCACAGCTTCTGGTGGTGGGGCCGATCGTTCGGGCTGTATTTGGCAATGTGGTGGACAGAAGCAAAGTCAGCGCTTGACCGATCTGTCTTATTTCCTGGGCAATGGTCGTTTGAAAACATAATGAATGAAGCTCTTGCGAATGGGGGAGCATTTCATATATAATCATTGTCAACAATTGCAGATCGGAACTATGCCGTTGAAGAGCATCCAACTCGGAGGCGTTTTCGCCAGGGGAGCGAACCCATTCCCCAAGTTAACCGGAACCGCCCGTTATCGCGGACCAAGAGGCTGGACACAGGATTACCTGTCCCGGCAAGTTGGGTGGCACCGCGAGCAGAGCGCTCCTCGTCCCAAGGGATGAGGGCGCTCTTTGCATTTTTATAGCCCAAAGGAGACGGTGTACATGTTGGATATGAAATGGATTCTTGCGCATGCGGATGAGGTTCAGGCGGCCGCGGACGGCAAAAAAATCAAGGTTTCGGTTCGCGAGCTGCTCACGCTGGACGAGGAAAGAAGAAGGCTTTTGCAGGAAACGGAGGAAGGGCGCCGCTTGCGGAACGCCTGGTCGGCTGAGATTGGCAAGCTGATGCAGACGGGAGATCGGGCACAGGCGGAAGAGCTGCGGACACGCGTAAAGGAGCTTAACGACAAGCTCCAGCAGAATGAGACCAAGCTTGCCGACGTGCAGGAGGAGGTAACGAGACTGCAGTGGCTGGTGCCGAACGTGGTGTCGCCGGATACGCCGGCAGGAGCATCGGATGAAGATAACGTTGAAGTGCGGCGTGTCGGTGAGATTACGAAATTCGATTACGATGCGAAGGATCATGTTGAGCTGGGTGAAATGCATGACATGATCGACATTGCCCGAGGCGTAAAAATCGGCGGCACTCGCAGTTATGTATTGAAAGCAGCAGGTTTGCTTTTGCATCGGGCCGTACAACAGTTAGCCCTCGACCTATTATTGAAGAAAGGCTTCACGCCGATGGAAGTGCCGCTGATGGTGAGGGAGGAAGCGCTGGTTAACACGGGCTTCTTCCCCACAGGGCGGGATCAGGTATATGAGCTTGAGGGCGAGAACAAATGGTTGGTAGGGACTTCGGAGGTGCCGCTTGTTTCTTATTATATGGATGAAGTCGTGGATGTAGCGGAACCGATCCGATTGGCCGCCATGTCCACCTGTTTCCGCAGCGAGGTTGGATCGGGCGGCAGGGATGTGCGCGGACTGTATCGGGTGCACCAGTTTTCCAAGGTAGAACAGGTCATTATCTGTGCGCCGGATGCGGACGAATCGGAACGAATGCTGCAGGAGATCACCGGACATGCGGAGGAACTGCTGCAGCTGCTGGAGCTTCCGTATCGCGTGGTTGCCGTGTGCATCGGGGATATGTCGCAGAAAACCTATAAACAATACGACATCGAAACATGGATGCCAAGCCGCGGGGCCTATGGAGAAACGCATTCGTCGTCGAACCTGCACGACTTCCAGGCCCGGCGCTCCAACATCCGTTGTCGTAACGCAGAAGGCAAGCTGGTCTATTGCCATACCCTTAACAATACGGCAGTGGCATCGCCGCGCATATTGATCCCGCTTTTGGAGAATCACCAATTGGAGGACGGGAGCATACGCATTCCGGCAGCGCTTCGGCCCTATATGGGGGGATTGGAATACCTGAAGCTGCCGGAAGCAGAAAAATAACAAAACATGTCGAATGGTCCTGTTATCCGAATTTCTTCAGTTATAGTATTCATTTCTGGGCATACCATTTCCGATATACTATAATAGGAGTAAAATACTGGATTATGGGAGATGAAGATGGGCATGAAAGGTTTAAGAGCAGGATTCAAGGCAACCCTAGCCTTGATCGTGGCGTGCGTTGCGCTGATTCCATCGCTGGCCATGGCGGCCGCAGGAGATATCACATCCATTAAAATTGTAAGTAATACGGATAAAATGAGCGTTTCCGAAACGGCCTCGTTGAAAGTGATGGCGGTGGTGGAAGGATTCGATAACGAGCAGGACGTCACGGCTGGCGTGACATGGTCGTCGAGCAATGCCAAAGTCGCTACCGTAACGAAAGGCAAGATCAAAGCCGTAGGTGCGGGAGAAGCGACCATCGTCGCCCAGGTGGATAACGAGAAAGCGCAGTTTGCCGTGCAGGTACAGGAGAAAATCAAAAAGATCAAGGCATCGCCGAGCTCTTATAATTTTGTCAAAGGCAAGGAGAGCGCATTGCCCAAAGTAACGATCGTGCGAACGAGCGGTAAAGAAGAGGACGTCACTTCCCAAATCGTCTGGACAGTTTCCAAGCCATCCGCCGTCGTGGAAAATGGGAAAATCAAAGGGGTGGAACCGGGACGCGTGCTGCTGCAAGGAAAATACGGCTCAACCACGGTCAAAGTCCCTGTAGCGATTACCGATATCATCGCCAAGGTGGAGGTTACGCCATCGGCCATCCAGATGAACATCAAGAAGTCCAAAGCTCTTAAGGTCATCGGTACCTATGAGAACGGCAAAACGGTGAACTTGTCGAAGCAAGTGACCTGGACATCGTCTAATCCCACTGTGGCCACGGTCAAAAATGGCACGGTCAAAACGCTGACAGAAGGCAAGGCCACATTGACGGGTGTGTACCAGAATCAGACCGTCAAAACGGAAGTGACCGTGGTGCCTCTGCTCAAAAAGCTGATCAGCAGCACCAAAAAGCTGGTCTTGTCTCCTCAGGGCACAGCAACGGTGAGCGTTATGGCCCAGTATGACACAGGAAAGACCGCCTTGGTAACGAGTGACGCGGTATGGAGCAGCAATAAGCCAAGCGTGGTCACGGTTTCGAATGGCAAAATCCAGGCCGTTGGCAAAGGCAAGGCTTCCGTGGTCGTCAAATGGAACAACAAAAAACTTACGATTCCGGTGACGGTAAAATAGCAAGCTTGGTTCTGGTTTTAGTGGTATAATGTTAAAAAATGGAATGTTGAAGGGCGCTGGCAACGCCCTTTTTTTGTATCCTTTTGTACGATGGGAGGAAGATACATGAAAGATGCATCGATCGTGGAATCGAACTCAAGCCTGGGGGAAATCGCATATGATACGGGTTGAAATACAATCATGACAATGCATAAGCAGAGGTGCGCCAGTAGTTTAAGAGGCGAACTGTTGTATTTGTCCGTGACATTGCTGGCGATGTCTGCCGGGTATGCCTCCAGGGCCTAAGGCGAGGTTTTGCCCGCATTTCTGCGAGAACATGCCGGGGATGCCTTATGGGCAGCTATGATTTATTTTGGAATCCGCCTAATATTCACGTCGTGGAGCAAGGGATGGTCAGCCTTTGCCGGATTGCTGTTCAGTTGGTTCATCGAATGCTCGCAGCTCATCCAGGTCCCGTGGTTGAACGAAATTCGTTCGACGACGCTAGGGGCACTTGTGTTGGGCCGGGGTTTTTTGGTCATGGATCTCATGCGTTACGCCGTGGGGATATTGGGAGTTTGGTTTGTAGATCGATATGTGTTAAAGGCCGAAACCGAGCGTTGAAAGAGATGCGGCAAGAGTGGTTCTTTTGAAACGGATTCGTCAGGAGGAAATGAACATGAATGTCGACAAATTATTTTCCGAATCGCCCGAATTCGAGACAGAACGTTTGCGGTTGAGACGTCTGACCTTGGAGGATGTGCCTGAATATTTTGCGTTTGCCTCCGATCCGCTCGTCAGCCAGCACAGCCTCTGGAACTGTCATGAGACCATAGATGATTCGGTCGGATATATTCGGCGGGTACTGGATCAATATGAACAGCAGACTGTGTACATTTGGGCCTTCATTTGGAAGGACACCGGGGAACTGATTGGGCGCGGGGGCGTATTCGACATGAACGAATCGATGCAGAGCGCCGAATTGGGATACGCGATATCGAGCAGGTACTGGAATATGGGCGTGGCCTCCGAAGCGATGCAGCCTGTTGTGAACTATTGCTTTCGCGAGCTGGGTTGCAACAGATTGGCAGGCAGGTGCAATGCGGGCAATATCGGTTCGGCCCGGGTGATGGAGAAACTCGGCATGTCGTATGAAGGTTTACTGCGCAAACAGTTGAAGATTAAAGGCGTGTTCACCGATCAGAAATTGTACGCACGCATCCGGGATGATCTATAATATTCGAAAGCGGATGCAAGACATCGAACGATTTTCGAATCATGGGGGGAGGGTCAAGTATGATATACAGCATTATTTCCCGCGCAGCGTGGGAAGAGGTGTCGAAAGCAGAAGTGTACGCACCGGAAAGCTTGCAAAAAGAGGGATTTATCCATTGCTCCACCAAAGAACAGATTCCGTGGGTGGCATCGCAGTATTATGCCGGGCGTACCGATCTGGTGCTGCTGGGCATTGACGAAAAAGCATTGAAGCCGGAATTGGTTTATGAGGACCTATACGACTTGAATGAACTGTTCCCGCATATATACGGGGAGCTGAACCTGGATGCCGTGCAGAAAGTGATTCCGTTCGGTCCGAACGAAGACGGGACGTTTGCATTTCCTGTATCGGAATAATTGGAAGATAAAGAATAGATGATGATGGCCTGATTTGACGAAAACATGGAGAGGATGCGGCGAGCGTGGATACGAACCGAATGTTTCTGGAGACGGCGGAAAAACAGTTTTTGTATTATAAACAGCTCGGCGAAAAAGCGATGGCCCAATTGGAGACAGAACAGCTCTTTCAGTCGTGGCATGAGGATACGAACAGCATCGGAGTCATTGTGAAGCATCTATGGGGAAACATGCTGTCCCGCTGGACAGACGTGCTGAATTCCGATGGCGAAAAGCCATGGCGCGAGCGCGACGCCGAGTTCGTCAACGACATATCCACGCGCGAAGAGCTGATGGACAAATGGGAGGAAGGGTGGCAGTGCCTTTTGTCCGCGCTTCGTGCCTTTACGGCCGAGGATTTGGAACGCATCATATATATTCGCAATGAAGGTCATACCGTCATGGAGGCCATTATCCGTCAACTCGCGCATTATCCCTATCATGTCGGGCAAATAGTCTATGCTGCCAAAATGATCAAGGAGACGCCTTGGGACAGCCTGTCCATCCCTAGAAACGCTTCTGCCGATTATAATGGCGGCAAATTCGCCAAACCAAAGACGCGACGGCATTTCACCGAGGATGAGCTATAGCTTGGGGCTGTGATTCGTCAATAACATCTGAAGATGATCATCCATCCGTTTCGGGTGGAGACAGAAAGGAAGGAAAAGGGATGACACATTTTGCATTGATTCGCCACGGAAGCACGGCATGGAACAAGGAGAAACGTTCTCAGGGCCAGACGGACAACCTGCTTGACGATGAAGGAAGAGAGCAGGCGAAATTGCTCGCCGAGCGGCTTAGCGGAGAACATTGGGATGCCATCTATGCCAGCGACCTGAAGCGCGCCAGTGAGACGGCCCGAATCATTGCGGAGCGTCTGGGCATTCAGGAGATTCATTTGGACGCGCGGCTGCGCGAAATGGGCGGCGGACAGGTGGAAGGCACGACGGAGGAAGAGCGCGTTGCAAAGTGGGGAGCGGATTGGAGCACCCTGGATTTGGGCAAAGAAGCACCCGAGGCCGGGACGGCAAGAGGCTCCGAAGTGTTGGAGGAAATATCGCGCGAGCATCCGGACGGGAAGGTATTGGTCGTTAGCCATGGAGCGATTTTACGCAATACGCTGCGCGGTCTCGTGCCCGATCTGGATGTAAGCGCCAAACTGTCCAACACTTCGATTACCCGAATCATGACGGGGCAAAGAGGTTGGCAATGCGAGCTGTACAATTGCAGCGCGCACCTGGTCCCGTCCAAGGACGAATAATCTACGGATGCAGTCGCACTGAGAGGACAATGGGAACTGTTGAGGAGTGGGTGAAGGAGGGCTCGCATGGCTGATCGGTCGTACATATGGACGAAGGAAACCTTATCTCCGCTTGGCGAGTCCGGCGTCGTGATTCGCTGCGGGGATATCATTTCCGAAGAAGTCCACCATCGGGTGATGTCTGTGTGTGCCTTGCTGGAGTCACAGGATGTCATGGGAATCGTTGACGTTGTTCCGTCTTTTAATGCAGTTACCTTGTTCTTTGATCCCGTAAAGGTTGCGGCGTCAGCGCAGCTGTTGGAGAGGACGGCGATGCTGCCCTATGAGGCCATCTGCGGCTGGTTGTTGGAGCAGTTATCGGGCTTATCGGAGAATCAAGGCGCGGCGCCGCCGTCTCGAATCGTGACGATTCCCGTCTGTTATGGCGGGGAGCTGGGTCCTGATTTGCAGCACGTCGCGAGCGTGAACGGGCTTGATGCCGATGAGGTTGTTTCGATCCATTCGGGGGCGGAATATTTGGTGCACATGATCGGTTTTGCACCGGGTTTCCCATACCTGGGCGGCTTGTCCGAGCGGATCGCCACACCGAGACGGGCGACGCCAAGACTTCGCGTCGAGGCCGGGACGGTGGGCATCGGCGGCAGTCAAACGGGAATCTATCCCGTGGCCACGCCCGGCGGATGGCAGTGTATTGGCAGGACGCCGCTTGCCTTGTTTGCGCCTGATCAATCCCCGCCCAGCTTGCTTGCAGCAGGGGACAGGGTCCGTTTTCAACCGATTACGCTTGAGGAATACCTTTCTCTGAAGGAGGGCTGTCCATGAGTATCGAGGTCATTCGTCCAGGAATGCTCTCCATCATTCAGGATGAGGGGCGAACCGGTTATCGAAAGTATGGCGTTCCGTCAGGTGGGGTGATGGATACCTTTGCTGCCCGGACAGCGAACATGCTTGTAGGCAACCCGCGTGAGGCTGCCGTGTTGGAAATGACGCTTAGCGGTCCAGAGCTCCGGTTTCGGGAAACCCGGCTCATTGCGTTGTGCGGTGCCGACATGTCCGCCATGGTAGACGGAAAGCCGGTGCCTCTCTGGCGTCCGGTTGTGATCCGGCAGGACAGCGTGCTGCGAATCGGGAGCTGCCGCTTGGGCATGCGCGGTTACATCGCTTTTGCTGGCGGCGTGGAAGTCCCACGGACGATGGGCAGCCGCAGCACCGATCTCAAGACAGGCTTCGGCGGTCTGGATGGACGCCCATTGCGTGCAGGCGACAGGCTGTTCACGAGAGAGGGGAGCGGGGCAGCTCATGCCTTGTTGCATGTTATGGCTAAACGCGCCAAAGAGCAGGGGGAAGGAATGGCCGCCCCTTCGTGGCGCCTCTCCGAGTATGAAATTCCTGGCTATCGCACCGATCCTGTTCTGCGGGTTATGCCTGGCAAAGATCATGGGGAATTCACGGAGGAAAGCTTGCATCAGTTCTATCGGGATCGGTACATGGTCACCTCGGAATCGGATCGGATGGGATATCGCCTTAAAGGAGCGGCGCTGGAGCTTGCCCGGAAGGCGGATCGCTTATCCGAAGCCGTCGCGTACGGCACGGTTCAGGTACCCCCGGATGGCCAGCCGATCGTGCTGATGGCCGATCATCAGACGGTTGGCGGTTATCCCGTCATCGCCCAGATCGCTCGTGTAGACCTGCCGCTGTTGGCACAGGCGAGGCCCGGTAACCGGGTTGCCTTTGCAAGGGTATCCCACGAGGAAGCGCAGCAGCTGCTTCTGCATCAGGAGAAAAGCATGCGGCAAGCGGAAATGTGGATACGGCGAAAAATGAGCGAAATGGGGAATGAACGATGAGTGCAGTCGACATCAACTGCGATCTTGGCGAAAGCTACGGCATTTATCGGATGGAATCGGATAAACACATCCTGCCTTGGATTACCTCGGCCAACATTGCTTGCGGTTTTCATGCCGGCGATCCGGCAACGATGCGAAGCACCGTAGAGCTGGCATTGGAGCATCAGGTTGCGATCGGGGCTCATCCGGGTCTGCCGGATCTTCAAGGTTTTGGCCGCAGGAGGATGGATGTTACGCCGCAGGAGACGTACGACATGATGGTCTATCAGATCGGCGCGCTGGATGCTTTCGTCCGCGCCCGGGGCGGTCGCATGCATCACGTCAAGCCGCATGGTGCTTTGTACAATATGGCCGCTGCGGACGTTACATTGGCGGAAGCCGTTGCCGAGGCGGTATATCGCGTGCAGCCGGAACTGTATTTGTACGGCCTGGCCGGCAGCGCGTTGATCGAGGCCGCGGACCGGATCGGCGTGCGCAGCGTAAGCGAGGTGTTCGCGGACCGAACCTACGAGGCGGACGGAACGCTGAGATCACGGCAGCTGCCCGGAGCGGTCATTCATCGGTCCGACGAGGCTTTGGCACAGGTGCTGCGCATGGTGACTGAAGGCAGCGTACTGGCAGTGGACGGGACGGTTGTGCCGATCAAAGCGCAAACGATTTGCATCCATGGCGACGGGCAGCAGGCTCTTGCTTTTGCCAAGGATATCCGAAATCTTCTTGAAGCCGAAGGGGTCACTTTGACAGCCATGAAACACTAACAAAGATCACAAGAAGTACAAAGGAGGGAAACGTGGAAATGAAACCGATACGCAATTCGGCCAAAGCGGTCATCATACAGAACGGGCGGCTTCTGGTTATTAAACTGGAGGACCAATACGGAACGGCATATGTTTTCCCCGGTGGCGGGCAGGAAAAGGGAGAAGAACTGAAGGATGCCGTTGCACGGGAATGCTTGGAGGAAATTGGCCAGGCCGTGACGGTAGGGGAATTGCTGCATATTCGCGAGTACATCGGCAAAAACCACGAATTTGCCGAGTGGGACGAGGACGTACATCAAGTCGAATTTTATTTCAAATGTCATCTGAATGACCCGGAAGCAAGCGAATTTGCGGGTTCCAATCCGGATGATCACCAAGTGGCGGTAGAATGGATACCCCTTGAGGACTTGCCGCAGGTAAGACTGTATCCGAAAACGATCGGCGAAATGCTTCTACGCCCTGAGCAGGCACGTATTTATTTGGGCGATTTGAACTAAACCTGCAGCGGATTCGCTCCCGGTGAGATGGGTACACTATAAGTATGTGAGATTTCCATCATATACACCATCCGGAAGGGAGCATGATCATGAACCGAAACGAATTGGAGCAGCAGATCATAGGCGCTTTGGAAAACAATCCGTATTGCAGTTTTTCCACCGTGGAGAACGGAAAACCGAAAGCGAGATACATGGCACTGTTTAATGATGGGTTGAACATCCATCTGGCTACGAATCGCCGTACCCATAAGGTAGAAGAGCTTGAGAACAATCCGAATGTCAGCTTGCTGCTGGGCTATGAAACGGGCGGTACCAAAGAAGTGGTCGAGATCGAAGGCACTTGCGAGGTTACCAAAAACGAACAGCTCCGTCAGGAGATTTGGAACGATGAGCTGAAGGCCTGGTTCGACGGACCGGATGATCCGAATTACGTGGTGCTGGATATTACGCCGCAGCGCATCGAATACACAGGCAAGGATCATGAACATCAAGTCTGGGAGCAATAATCAGAACCATATGCCTTCTAGGCAAGACAGCCGTGAGGTCTCGGACTTTGCGGCTTTTTTATGTTGTTTATGCCATTTTTGGGGAAGGGCATGAATCGATGTGAAGTAAATGTAATGTACGTATTTTACGTGTAATGTAAACTAATTTTAGGTAGAGTAATGACGTATAATGTCGAAAACACGCATGATTATGTAAACTTCCGAGGATATGTGCGGATAAAGTAAAAAATAATGCTTTTCAACCGCATCGCATTGCGTTATGATTTGGAATGTAAACGTCGCACTTCAGATATGAGCAGATATTCATGTGAGTTTAGCTGACCTGAATCACGAATTGCAGTGCCCCAGGAAGCAAAGCATCCCACAGCCATGAATTCTGTCCTTTTGGCGTCTGTTCGTTTGCCCATTAAACGAAGGTTTGATTCAATGTACATAACCGGGAGGGGTTATTTTGAAAAGGAACAAAAAAGTGTTATCGAGCCTGACTGCCGCTTTTGTTGCATTAAACGTGCTTGCGGTATTTCCGGTGCCCGTATCGGCTGCAGATGCGGCCAAAGTCAAACTGCGCATCATGGAGACGACGGACATTCACGTCAACTTGGCGAACTATGACTACTACTCTGATAAAGAGACAGACCAGTACGGATTGGCCAAAACGGCAACATTGATCAAAAAAGCGCGCGACGAGGCCAAAAACAGCCTGTTGTTCGACAACGGCGATTTGATTCAAGGCAATCCGCTTGGCGATTACGTCGCCAAAATCGATCCGCTCAAACAAGGGGAAACCCATCCAGTATACAAGGCGATGAACCTGCTCGACTACGATGCGGGCAACATCGGAAACCATGAATTCAACTATGGACTCGACTATCTCGACATGACGCTGGAGGGAGCCAATTTCCCTTATATCAATGCCAACGTATACGTTGATGACGGCGACGATGACGAGACGAACGACAAAAACTATTTCACCCCTTATCAGATTTTGGACAAGAAGGTGACCGATGAGAACGGCAAAGAGCATACGATCAAGGTAGGCGTGATCGGGTTCGTGCCGCCACAGGTCATGCAGTGGGACAGCGCAAATCTCGAAGGCAAAGTGATTGCCAAGGATATCGTGGCTACGGCCAAAAAATTCATTCCCGAAATGAAGGCGAAGGGTGCGGACATTATCGTTGCCATTCCGCACTCCGGATTCGAGGATATTCCCCAAACCGATCTGATGGAGAACTCGGTGCTGTACCTGAGCCAGGTGGAAGGCATTAATGCCATTCTGTTCGGACATGCCCATAAAGTATTCCCGAGCGCCGATTTTGCCGGCAAAAAAGGGGTGGATCTCGATAAAGGCACCATTAATGGCGTGCCATCCGTTGAGCCGGGATTCTGGGGCGACCATCTCGGGATCATCGATTTGGATCTGGAACAAGTCGACGGCAAATGGAAAGTCGTAGATTCCGCAACCGAGGCACGTCCGATTTATGATGCGGCGAACAAAAAACCGCTGGTGGAAGCGGACGAAAAAATTCTGGATGCCATCCATGACGAGCATGAGGGCACACTTGAATATATTCGCGGCCCGGTCGGCGAAACAACGGCTCCCATCAACAGTTACTTTGCTCTGGTGCAGGACGACCCTTCCATCCAGATCGTAACGAATGCTCAGAAATGGTATGTGGAGAAACATCTGCAAGGAACGGACTACGAGGATATTCCGGTTCTGTCCGCAGGAGCGCCATTCAAGGCAGGTGGACGTTCAGGCCCGGCTTATTATACCAACATTCCTGCGGGCACCATCGCCATCAAAAATGTGGCTGATCTGTACGTATATCCAAATACGGTACATGCCGTATTGATCAACGGCGCCGAGCTGAAAGAATGGTTGGAGTGGTCGGCAGGACAGTTCAACCAGATCGATCCGTCCAAAGGCGGACAGCAGCAGCTGATCAACATGGACTTCCCGACATACAACTTTGACGTGATTGACGGTGTAACCTATCAGATCGACGTGACGCAGCCTGCAAAATACGATAGCAAGGCAACGGTAATCAACGCATCCGCGAGCCGGATCAAAGACCTGAGCTTCAACGGCAAGCCGGTGGATCCTGACCAGAAGTTCATCGTGGCTACCAACAACTACCGCGCCTCTTCGTCCAAGCTTGCGAATCCGGACGGCAAACGCATCGTGCTGGCTGCCCCGGACGAGAACCGCCAAGTCATCATCGATTACATCCGCGAGAACAAAACGATTAACCCTACGGCGGACGGCAACTGGTCGCTTGCTCCGATCAAACCTGCTGCAAATGCAGCGGCTGCAGCAGCTGGCGATCTTGAAGTCGTATTTGCTTCTTCCCCGGATGCACAAGCATTGGTTGATGCCAACCCGGCCATGTCCTTCATTGGTACTAACGAGGACGGTTTTGCTGAATACGGGTTGAAACTGACAGGAGCGGCGCCTTCGACACCAGGTAACGAAACAGCCGGGCCAGCCCCAACGCCAACACCTGCTCCAGCACCTGCTCCGACGCCGACACCAAAGCCTGAGCCGGAGAAGCCTGCGAGCGGGAAAGTGGTCCATGTCGTGAAAAAAGGGGACAACCTGTATCGCATCGGCTTGAAGTACGGTGTGGATTGGCGCAAAATTGCAACAGCAAACAAAATCAAGAACGTACATGCGCTGAAAGTCGGGCAAAAGCTTGTCATCCCTGCTTCATAAACGGGAAAGCATTCGATGAAGATGGGCAGTCGTAGACTGCCCGTCTTTTTTGCGTCGGCTCCGAATATGAACATATGCGAGGTCATCAAAACGATAGAGATAATTTAGGAGACCCATGATATAATATTTACAAAGTTTGGATATCATTCTGTGGACCAATCCGACGTAGCGAACGCATCGACGAAAGGATGCAACATGACGATTTTGAACTCCAACAACGGCAAGGGGGGCTTACATGAATTGCAGCGGCTGCAGTCCAATACATCCGATTGAGGAACAAGGTATTTTGTATCTGCGTCCCAGATCCCCCGTTTTGCTTGAGGCTCTTCAAGCATTGGCAATGAAGGTTGTGCATTCAAACGATTTAATCCAGATGCAGTATACGAGTACGGAAGCGGTTAGAAACGTGTTAGGGAAAGTGGAGAGGGCAGACCTGTCTCTGCAAGCTTCAGTCGAGGTTCAAGTGACCCCGCTGCATATGCAAGCAGACCCGGACGGTTGGATTCGCCCACAAATGCTGGAATCCCGGATTCGGCATGCCGAGTTGGTCTCCATCATTTTGGGCAACCAATTCAGCAGTCATATGCAGCCCATCGTGGATGCCTCCGAACAGATTATCGGATTTGAGTTTTTGCTTCGTCCCGCCGAGAATGGTAAGCCATTTAATCCTTACGAATTATTCGAGGTGGCCCGGTATACTGGTTTGCAATCGTATCTTGACCGCAAGGCACGTACTACGGCCATAGAGACAAGCGCTGCATGTTTGCCGCACGGCGTTAAACGCTTTGTCAACTTCCTGCCCTCGTCGATATACCACCCTGCTTCCTGCCTGACCCACACGTTCAATGCGATTGAACGTCTTGAACTTGATCCGAGGGACTTTGTGTTTGAAATGGTGGAGACGGAACAGGTTCAGCATGTTTCCATGCTTCAATACATTTTTGATACCTATCGTTCCCACGGAATTTCGGTAGCTCTGGATGATGTGGGGGCGGGATTTTCGACGCTCGAACTGATGAATCGACTGGAACCGGATTTTGTCAAGATTGACCGCAGCTTGATCGACCATTGCGACATGGACAAGACCAGACAGCGGAAAATCGTCGATATTGTCGAGATGTCGCGGCGGTTTGGCGGCCGGGTGCTGGCCGAAGGCATTGAACGAATCGAAGAATTCGAGTATTGCCGATCTGTCGGAATTGAGCTTGCTCAAGGATACTATTTCGGCAAACCTTCATCGTGTCCTCCGGAAGGGCCATACCGACGAACAACGGCTTGAAATGGCAACTTTTTGGCTAAAAATAACCGGTCACTTCATTATTGCGAAGTGGCTTTTTCGCGTTGATGTATATCATGAATGTGCCCAAAGAATTAAGGGGATTTAACCGATATAATAGGTAGACCTATACATATATCGATCTTAATGGCTTCTAGCCATGGTCTGATATCGCAGGTCGATGGAGAGGGACTTACATAAATAGAGAAAAGTCATATTTAAGAGGGGGAGAGGCTTCATGGGTAATTCTCTTGGAAATGGACAGCAGCAAACTGCTGCAGTCGGAGCATCCAAACAGAAAAAGAAAACAAACAAAAAGAAAAAAGGCTCGTTCTGGAACATACGTACCAAGGTATTGCTTTCGTTCCTGATCGTACTGATTCTTCCCAGTCAGGCCGTTGGATTCATGACCTTGACGATTGCAGACCGCACTGTGGAAACGCAATTGATGGATAGTGCCAGGCAAAACGTGATTACCACCAATTCGATGATCGACGACCAGGTGAGCGCTAAGAAAAACGACATCAACTATTTTGCCGACACCGTTGGGGTTGAAATGGTCAAGGGCCAAGACGAGAGTCCTGAACTGACGGCCAGGCTGGAGCAATATTTGAAATTGCATCCGGAAACGCTGAATATTTTCGTGGGCACGAAAGATGGCGTCATGGTTCGCGGGAAAGAGACGACAGGCAGCGCGCAAGGGTCGGCATACGACCCGCGTGAGAGAGAATGGTACAAGCTTGCCATGGAAAAACAGGGGACAACAGTGATTTCACCCGTATCCAAAAATACGGATGGGGTTGCGGTGGTTTTCGTTTCAAGAACGCTTAAGGATCAATCCGGCGTCGTCGGTCTGTCTCTGAACTTGACGAACCTGCAGGAATTGGCATCGATGAAGATTGGAAAAGAAGGTTATATCATCATTCTGGATGGCGAGAAAAACTACATCGTATCTCCGGATGTGGAGGCGGGTTCCAAAGTGGAAGGGACGGAGCTGGACCCGCTGTATGCATCGGCAGACGGCAGCTTTGACTACACGCACAATGGTGACGATAAACATCTGGTCTTTTCGACAAACCCGGAAACCGGCTGGAAAATTGGCGGGACGATGTATAAAAGCGAAATCAATGATGCTAGCAAGGATATTCGCCTGGCAACACTCATTGTAGTTCTTGCGGCCACAGTGCTTGCATTGATCTTCATTATTTTGTTCACGCGTGCGCTGCTGCGGCCAATTAAACGCCTGCAGGAAACCGCGAGAGCGGTTAGCAAGGGTGATTTGACGGTGAAAATGGACACCGCGCGCAAAGACGAAATCGGTGATCTCGCAAAGTACTTCGAACGAATGGTGGATAACTTGCGCATGATGATATTGGGCGTACAGGAGACGGCTGAACAGGTATCGGCTTCTTCCCAGGAATTGTCGGCAAGCGCAGAACAAACCACTAAAGCGATCGAGCATTCCACGCTTGCCATCCAGGAGCTTGCGGAGGGTGCTGAGCAGCAGGTCAGACGAGTGGCAGACGGAACAACACAGATGGGCAGCATGGCCGAAGAAGTGCGGATCATGTCCGAGCATGTTCAATCCATCACGGAAAACATGAAAAACACGTCCGGAGCGGCTGCGGAGGGCAATGCGGCCGCAAGCCAGGCGATGCAGCAGATGAACAGCATTCAGGAAACGGTGGAGCAGCTGGCAGAGGTCGTTCAATCCTTGAATACCCGCTCCATCGAAATCGGCAGCATGGTCGATGTCATTGCGACCATCTCCAAACAAACGAACCTGCTGGCGCTGAATGCTTCCATCGAAGCAGCCAGAGCAGGAGATGCCGGGCGTGGGTTCGCCGTTGTGGCGGGCGAAGTAAGGAAGCTGGCGGAGGAATCCGGAAGCTCTGCAGCCCAGATCGGTGAGCTCGTAAACAACATCCGTCTCGATATGGACGCAGCTCTCAAGGCGATGGAGGCAGCGCAGAATCGGGTCGGAGATGGCATTGAGGCAGTGAATGCTTCCGGTCAGTCCTTTGCGCAAATTCGCGAAGCCGTGGTGGAAGCAGCCCATACGCTGGATGGCTTATCCGGGCAAACGCAGCAGCTGGAGGCAGGAGCGGCTGACGTCGCCAAAGCTATGAAGGATATATCGGGCATTACGCAAGAAGCGGCTGCAAATACGGAATCCGTATCGGCTTCCTCCGAGGAACAGCTTGCTTCGGTGGAGGAGATTGCGTCATCCTCGGCTCATTTGAACAGTATGGCGGAACAACTGCAAGGTCTGCTCGGCATGTTCAAGATGGTAGAAGATGCACCGAAGAGCGAGAATCCTACGAAAAAATAATGGACATCTGCCCCTGTCGCCCTGTATAAATAGATCGTTGGGCAATGCTTACCTAACTAGGATACGGCTATTTGTGGCGTGGGGGACATTATGACGATGATTGCAATACTTATTTTTGTGCTTACCATCGCCTTGGTCATTTGGCAGCCGCGAGGGCTTGGCATCGGTTGGTCTGCCTCGGGAGGAGCGCTGCTCGCCCTTCTCTGCGGAGTGGTAAGTCTGAGTGATGCCGTGGATGTGGCATCCATTGTATGGAATGCAACGCTTGCCTTTATCGGCATTATTATCATTTCGCTCATTCTGGATGAGACCGGATTTTTCGAATGGGCTGCCCTTCATATGGCAAAGCTTGCGAGGGGAAACGGGAGAAAGTTATTCATTTATTCCATTATGCTGGGGGCCGTGGTATCGGCACTGTTCGCCAATGACGGGGCCGCTCTCATTCTAACGCCGATTGTGCTTGCGATGGTAAGGGCGCTGAAATTGGATGAACGGATGGTTTTGGCCTTTGTCATGGCCAGCGGCTTCATTGCGGATACGACTTCGCTGCCGTTAATCGTCAGCAATTTGGTCAATATCGTATCGGCCGATTATTTTGGCATTACGTTTGTCGATTATGCTGCGCGCATGATGGTGCCCAATTTCATTTCGCTTGGGGCCAGTACCGGCATGTTGTATTGGTTCTATCGCAAAAGCATACCGGCTCGCTATGATTATGCGTCAGCGCGTGATCCAAGGGAAGCGATCCGGGATCCGCGGATGTTCCGCATATCCTGGTACATGCTCGGATTGCTGCTCGCTGCGTATGCGTCCAGCGAAGTGCTGCCCATCCCGGTATCGGCCATCGTTGGGGCGGTTGCTCTGGTTTTCGCTTTGCTGGCTCGCCGAAGTGATGCGGTTAACCTGAAACGGGTCGTGCGGGAAGCGCCGTGGTCGATCGTCATTTTTTCCATCGGCATGTACATCGTCGTGTATGGATTGCGTAACGCCGGGCTGACGGACCATTTGAGCGAATGGCTTGATGCCATTGCCAAACACGGCGTGTTGGCCGCCTCGCTCGGCATGGGTATGATTGCAGCGGTGCTCTCTTCCGTAATGAACAATTTGCCGACGGTGTTGATCAATGCGTTGGCCATTCACGGGACGCAGGCCGAGGGTATCGTACGTGAGGCTATGATTTACGCCAATGTGATCGGTTCGGATCTCGGACCGAAAATGACGCCGATCGGATCGCTCGCCACGCTGTTGTGGCTGCATGTCTTATCTCGCAAGGGTGTCAAAATTACTTGGGGATATTATTTCAAAGCAGGCATCATTTTAACCGTTCCTACATTACTTGCTACGTTGGCAGGGTTGGCGTTATGGCTGTGGTTGATTGGTTAGCCGGCGGGGCTCGAATGGAACTGCCGTTTATGTAAACATGTTTACGAAAAGCCGTACTCATGCACGGGTCTTGAACTCGACATGAGACGGCTTTTTTCGATATGTTAAAGCAATGTGTCGCAATCTGCTGCATTTCCCATATAGCTTACTTCTATTAATAGAAGTATTCCATTCCATAGATCTGCATCATTCATGATTAGGCCAGTCCAAATACGACTGGCCTTTTTTTTGCATCCCCAGGCGTGGGGAGATTTTTAGTGAAAAACTAAGCAGCTAAGTAGTGTAGAGGATGAATGAATGCGGAGAGCGAGAGCGTTCGCCTTTGCGGCCGTATTTTAACCATTGATCATATAATCAAAAAATTCGGAAGCAACAGCGATTGGAGCAACGTTCGTTTCCGGAGCGACTGCTCCGAGAAGGGAATTCATTTACGATGTTTCGAAACCACCGCCCATATTTTTAACACTGCGTTTACAAAACATTGATTTAGAGATGACATAGCGAAACTACAATAAGAACAGAGTTGATGGTGAACAAAAAAAATCGCAAATCGCCATCACTACATTGGGGGAGGAAAACAAAACTATGTTTAAAAAGTTGCCGTTTATTCTGATGACCTTAACGTTCGTACTGGTGCTTGCTGCATGCGGATCGAACAAAAATGCTGCGACAGATGATACTGCAAGCAATGGTTCCGGATCGACAGGAGAACCCGCTACGGAGCAAGTGAGCGGAAACATCCTTGCTGTCGGATCGACTGCTTTGCAACCACTGGTAGAGCAAGCTGGACAGAAGTTTATGGCAGTTGACGAATATAAAAACGTAACGGTTCAAGTGCAAGGCGGCGGCAGCGGTACTGGTTTGACTCAAGTTTCCGAAGGCCAAGCCACAATCGGGAACTCCGACGTATTTGCCGAAGAGAAACTCGAAGACGAAGCAAAAGCCAAAGAATTGATCGACCATCAAGTGGCTGTTGTGGCCATCGCACCAGTAAGCAACAAAGACGCTGGCGTGACCGACCTGACAAAGCAGCAGCTGATCGACATTTTCTCCGGCAAAATCACGAACTGGAAAGATGTTGGCGGTGCGGATCAAGCGATCGTGATCGTTAACCGTCCAAGCAGCTCGGGTACACGCGCAACATTCGAAAACTTTGCGCTGGGTACCAAAGTGGAAGACATCCAAGGTTCGATCCAAGAAGATTCCTCCGGTACGGTTAAAAAGCTCGTAGCCGAAACACCAGGCGCAATTGGTTACTTGGCTCTGTCTTACCTGGATGACAGCCTGCAAGTCCTGAAATACGAAGGCGTTGAGCCGACGGTTGAAAACGTGGAAGCAGGAACTTATCCAGTGTGGGCTTACCAGCACATGTACACTAAAGGCGAGCCTGATGCAGCAACGAAAGCGTTCCTGGACTACATGTTGAGCGACGAAATTCAACAAAACGACGTTAAGGAGCTGGGTTACATTCCGGTATCCGGCATGAAAGTTAAACGCGATGCAGCAGGCAACGTCACTCAATAATCTTTGAACCTACGCATACAGCGAGAGAGGCGGACTATGGTCCTGCCTCTTTGCGCGGTTTGCTCCGATGTTTTCCCAATATTTGTACCCAAACCAATTATAGAAGGATGGTAGTTTATGGAACAGACCGAAAGGGGAACGGCAGTGAAAAGCATTAAACCGGGTCGGCCCTTGAGAGAGAAACATTACTGGGAAGAATGGACGGGACGCATATATACGTCGATCTGTGTCGTTTTTCTGATCGTTGTCATGTTTTCTATCGTATATTTTGTCGCATCCAAAGGTCTGATGACTTTCTTCAAGGATGGCGTAAGTCTGAGCGAGTTTTTATTCGGCAAAACATGGAGCCCGACCACTGAACCTGCATCCTACGGGGCACTGCCGTTCATTACCGGGTCGTTTACAACGACGCTGCTTGCGGCACTGATTGCAAGTCCGCTCAGCCTTTGTGCGGCTTTGTTCATGACGGAAATCGTGCCGGGCAAAGGGAAAAAGATATTGCAGCCGGCCATCGAGCTGTTGTCTGGCATTCCTTCCGTTGTATACGGCTTTATCGGTCTTACGGTCATCGTTCCTGCGTTGCGAAGCATCTTCGGCGGGGCCGGCATCGGAATCGCGGCAGGGTGTCTTGTGCTTTCCGTTATGATTCTGCCAACGGTAACCAGCATCATGGCGGATGCGTTATCCGCACTGCCAAAAGGATTACGCGAATCGTCCTATGCCCTTGGGGCAACGCGCTGGCAAACGATCTATCGCGTGATTATCCCAACGGTTCTGCCTGCGCTTCTGACGGGTGTCGTTTTGGGCATGGCCCGCGCTTTCGGTGAAGCTCTTGCGGTTCAGATGGTAATCGGTAATGCGCCGCACGTTCCGTCATCCTTGCTAGAGTCTGCTTCTACGCTGACCAGTGTAATTACCTTGAGCATGGGTAACACAACGATGGGTTCGGTTCACAACAATGCTCTGTGGAGCATGGCGCTCGTGCTGCTGGTGATGACGTTTGTCTTCGTCCTGCTGGTTCGTTTGCTTGAAAGGAGAAACCGCGTATGAAGATGAAAGCTAAAACGGTAGACAAAGTGGCCACAGCCGTTATTGTGGCATTGGCGCTATTTATCGTCGTTCTGCTGCTCGGACTGCTCGCCTTCATTCTGGTGCGCGGAATCGGCCAAATCGATTGGCATTTCCTGACGAGCGCGCCTCAGCTGCTGAAGGGCGGCGGCGGGATTGGCCCGCAATTGTTCAACTCGGTATTTTTGCTTGTTTTGACATTGATTATCACCATTCCGCTCGGTTGGGGCGGGGGTATTTATATGGCGGAATATGCCAAACCGGGTCGAATCACCAACTTCATTCGACTCGTTGTGGAAGTATTGTCTTCTTTTCCGTCGATCGTGATCGGTTTGTTCGGTCTCTTGCTGATCGTTAACACGTTCGGCCTGGGCTTTTCCCTGATTTCGGGAGCCATGGCACTGGCCATCTTTAACCTGCCGCTGATGGTGCGGACGACGGAACAAGCTTTCCGGGCCGTGCCGAAGGAACAAAAAGAAGCCGGGCTTGCGCTGGGTCTGTCCAAATGGAAGATCATCACGTCCATTTTGCTGCCTGTGGCATTGCCGAGTTTGATTACGGGTACAATTCTGGCTTCGGGCCGAATTTTCGGCGAAGCGGCAGCGCTGATGTTTACGGCAGGCATGAGCAGCCCGCCCCTGGACTTCACGGACTGGAATCCTGCGAGTCCAAGATCGCCGCTCAATCCATTCCGTCCGGCTGAAACGCTCGCCGTGCACATCTGGAAAGTTAACAGTGAAGGCATCGCGCCGGATTCCAAGGAAGTGGCGGCAGGAGCATCGGCCGTGCTTGTCCTTCTCGTACTGGCGTTCAATCTGAGTGCTCGTTGGATCGGCCGGGTCGTTTACCGCCGCATGACAGCTTCGAAATAAGGAGGAACCGACATGGCCATACCTTTTGGTACGGAACAGTTAAGCATATATTACGGGCATTTTCAGGCGGTCAAACAGATCAGCCTGGCATTTCCCGAATCGAGCGTAACGGCGCTCATCGGACCTTCCGGCTGCGGCAAATCGACGTTCTTGCGGTCTTTGAACCGAATGAACGACGAAATTGCCGGCTCCCGTACGGAAGGGCATATCTGGATGGATGGGAAAGACCTGAACGAACCGGGAACAGACGTGATCAAGCTCCGCCAGAAAATCGGCATGGTATGGCAGAAGCCCAATCCTTTCCATAAATCCATCTATAACAACATCGCGTTTGGGCCGCGTTACCGCGGCATGAAAAAGAAGAAGGATCTGGATGAGGTTGTAGAGAAAAGCCTTCGCCGCGCGGCGCTGTGGGATGAGGTCAAAGATCGCCTGAACGATTCGGCACTGGCTCTTTCCGGCGGACAGCAGCAGCGTCTGTGCATTGCACGCGCATTGTCCGTGGACCCGCAAATTTTGCTGCTCGACGAGCCGGCCTCCGCGCTGGATCCGGTGTCCACCGGCAAAGTGGAGGAGTTGATTTCGGAGCTGAAGAAAGATCTGCGCATCGTCATCGTTACCCACAACATGCAGCAGGCAGCCCGGATTTCGGATTTTACGGCATACTTCTACCTGGGCAGCCTGGTTGAGCACGGAGATACGGAGCATATTTTCACGAATCCGGACAACCGCTTGACGCAAGAATACATCATGGGTCGTTTCGGTTAATCGAAGCACACTCGCATGGAATGCAATTTAGTTCAATAAAAAGAAATGGAAGCATAACTCCCGAACGATGAGTTTCGGAGTTATGCTTTTTTTGTGGTAGCGTTTGCCACGACAAAAACAGTCATGCTACGATAATCAGGGCCAAGGCGCTGTCCTTGGAGAGCGAATTATAACGATAACATGCGTCAACCACAAAAGAGGGGGCGTCCTGACATCAGGGGGCTCTTTTTGCGTACCCTTTGCTCTTATATTCAAGAACGCATTTATGAAGAAAGTATAAACTCTGCGGAGGGATGAACGTTCTTCGCTACAATACAGTCATGGGAGGATGAAACAGCGATGAGAGACCACGTGAATATTTTGCTGGTGGAGGATGATCCGGAAATTGCCCGCATTTTGACGGACCATCTTCGGCGTGAGGGATATGGGGTGACTTGGGCTTCGAGCGGCCTGGAGAGCTGGGAGGATTTCAGGGAAGGGACCTACCAATTGGTTTTGCTGGATCTGATGCTGCCGGAGATGGACGGGTTCGCGGTATGCAAAAATATCCGGCTGATCAGCGACGTTCCGCTGCTCATGATGAGTGCGCGCATCGAAGAAGAGAGCAAGGTCAGAGGTCTTGGCCTGGGCGCTGACGATTACATTACCAAGCCGTTCAGCCTGGCCGAACTTACGGCCCGCATCGAATCCCACCTTAACAGATATCGCAGATATCAGGGCATCAAGCCGGATTCGACCCATCAACAGTACAACGACGGGTTGTCGATCGACCTGTTGAATCAACGGGTGCAGCTTCATGGGGAAGATATCGTACTGACCAATAAGGAATGGGCTTTGCTCACGCTGCTTGCCTCTCATCCGGGCCGGGCATTCACCAAGGCGGAGCTGTATGAACATGTGTGGAATCAGCCGGTTGCGGGAAGTTCGGGTACGGTCACCGTCCATGTGAAGAGCCTGCGCGCCAAGCTGGGGGATGAGCCTCATCAACCACGCTGGATCCAGACCGTATGGGGCAGCGGATACCGATTTGTAGGAGATTTGGCGGAATGAAGCTGAAATACTGGCTGATGATTGTTTTTCTCATCGTGATGCTGCTGCCTGTCGGTGCAGGCTGGGCGCTATTCTCCCTGTACGACTACTATAACGATCAGCGCTCCGTAGCGGAATATGTAGAGTTGTCCGGACGGCTGGGTCCCATCGAGCAGGCATTGTCCGACCCGGGGCTGTACCGCCTGCAATCTGCTGATGCCTATGCTTCGCTCTCCGGGCTCGCCAGTGATCAAGTGAACTTTGACCTCTATCTGCCGTCAGGGATCAGGGTGTATACATCCGGTGGGGATCCCTGGTCTGCCGGGGCTTATACCGTCAGGGGTTCGGAACTATATCGCGATCTGTACGACATGCAGATTCGTCATCGCACGTTTACGCTGAAAAAGCCGGTATGGGAAAAGGGTGAACTGGTTGGCATTTACGAGATCGTCATGCTTCGCGGAGAGTGGCTTGAAGGCATCTCGGTCCGGACGACATGGGTCGTCGGCTCCGCTGTTATATTCTTTATCCTGTTATATGGCACCGTGCTCTGGCTGCTATCCAGAAAGCTTTTTCGACCGATGAGACAGCTGATGGACAGAATGCATGCTTTTGCGCGGGGAGAGGTTCCCATGGATGACGCACCGGTACGTCGCGATGAAATGGGCACGCTGCTCAAGCAATTTGATGCAATGCAGGAAAAAGTGAGGCAGACGCAGGCAGAAGTGGAGAAGGAGCAAAAAGAGAAAGAGCTCATGGTCGCTTCGCTGTCTCACGATCTGAAGACACCGTTAATGTCCATCAGTGCCTATGCGGAGGCGATTCGTATGGATACGCAATTGGAACCGCCCGAGAGACGGGAGTACTGGGACGTGCTGTTCGGAAATGTGGAGCGGATGAAACGGATGATTGGCGAACTCGAAATGTATACGGCGCTGGGTTCCGGTGAATTGGAGATGGCCATGGTCGAGGTGGAAGGAGAAGAGTTCTTCGATATGCTGCTTGGTAGTTATGGAGGACTTGCCGAGCGTGAACAGATTGACGTAAAAACGGTCGTCCGCACAGATCACCTCTACCGGCTTCATCCCGAACAACTGATGCGCCTGACAGACAATTTGATGAACAATGCACTGCGTCACACAAGAGCGAACGGGGCAATAGGTCTGGGCGTCATTGCTTCAGATCAGCCGCTTCCGGAATGGATCATTCCTACGCTGGATTTGGAGCTGGATAAGTTCAGGACGGGATCAACCTTGATCCTGGTGCAAAATGAAGGGCCTGCTATTCCTGAAGAACAGCTGGATCGTATTTTCGAACCCTATGTTCAACATCAGAATCAGGAAGGGAAGGCGTATGCAGGAAGCTCAGGTCTGGGATTAAGCATAGCCAAACGGATTGCCATCAGGCACGGAGGTGAAATGCGCATGTGGTCGGCTGAAGGTTACGGTACGATCGCTGCATGCCGATTGCCTGAGATGTAATGCGCATTTGAATAAAATGAGAGAGGGCGAATGAGATGATGAAAAAAGGATGGATGATGCTCGGTACGGCTTTGCTTGCAGGTTCACTGCTCGGAGGTTGTGCAGAGAAGGAAATGCTTGGCCTGTCAGGAGATGAGATGATCGAGAAGGTGGTCGCTGCAGAAACGAAACCCGCATCATATTATGCTGAAGGTGAAATGAAAATATGGTCGGACGACAAGCTGAATCACACCATGCACATTAAGGAATGGGTCGACGGAGAGACGGGACGTAAGCGCACGGAAACAGAGGAGAATGGCCGCGTAAGCTATGCGGTCAATAACGGAACGGAAATTACAATTTACGAAAAAGAGACAGGCACGGCGTATTCGATGGACGTATCCGCCATGGGACAACAGCCCGAACAGACCCAGAAGCAGATGCTCGTGGATCAGCTGGAACGGTTGCGGGATTCCCATGATGTGGATATGATGGGACAGGAAAAGCTTCAAGGACAGGACGTCATTCACATTAAGCTGACGCCGAAGGAAGAAGGCACTTTATCCATTTCCTCCGAGTATTGGGTAGACCCCAAAACGTGGATGATTGTCAAAGTCATTAGCACCTATGGCGATGAAAAGTCAGAAATGGTCTATGACCCGATTCAATATGATCCCGAGTTTTCCGAGGATACGTTCGTGATTGATATCCCCAAGGAGGTTGATGTGAAGGATCTGAATGATCTAACGCAGAATTCGGAAGTGAGTTTGGAAGAAGCCGAACAAGCTTTGGGGCAACCCTTTTTGCAGGATATGAACGGGGAGTTGGAGCTGTCGCGGATTGAGATGACTTCACTCGGCGGAGAGCTCAGCAGGGACGAAGTGACATTGTATTATGTCAACAACGACAAGGTTGAAGTGAGTATGACCGTATTCAAGGCGCCGGATGAAGATGGTGATGACACGCTGCTGCCTGATGAGTCCGAGGTTGAGGTTCGTGACACAGAGGGTTCGTATATGAAGAGCATCCGGAACATATCCTGGACCGAGAATGGATTGCGCTACTCGATCATGGGTGAGAACGAAGAATGGACAAAGGAGAAGCTTCAAGCTTGGGCGAAGGATCTGAAGCTGCCCAATCAGCCTTAATTGAATTGGAGGAGAGTGTGAGTCACGCAATGGATTACGCAGAGCATAACAACGGAGAACGGCGGCGCCTCCACCCGAAAGCTAAACAAGCAACAGCCTTGACGGCCCTAATGGTCAATGGGCTGTTGATTTTACTGGCCGTCGGATATCTGATCGTAGCATGGTTTAGAGATTGGGTGGAGTGGCCGGGATGGATCGGGACAGGGATTTTTATGATTTCACTAATCTGGTATACCTGGATTTTGCCCGGATTACGTTACCGGCACTTCAGTTTTCGGGTCGCTGATGATGAAGTGGAGATCCATTCTGGCTGGTTGTGGCATACGGATACGATTGTGCCGATGACGCGTGTGCAGCAGGTGGAACTGGAAAGCGGTCCTCTGCTGCGAAAATATGGACTTGCCAAAGTCAGCATCGTTACGGCGGCAGCTACGCTCCACATTGCCGGGTTGGAACGGGCAGAGGCAGAGCAATTGAAGCGCAATATCGGTCATCTGGCGAAGGTGGAAGATCATGATGAATGAACCGAAGCGTTTACATAAGATGTATGTCCTCTTTCCTTTTTTTAGCGTAATGAAGTCCATCATTCCGATTATCGTTCTACTCATCATCAAAGGCGTGGACTGGAGCAAATTTCCGTGGTACAGCTATGCTGCGGCCGTTGTGTGCATCGCGCTTCCTTTTGTTCTGTATGGTTGGATCAAATGGCGTAAATTCAGTTATACGCTGCAGGACGATCGTATTGTGCTGCGCCAGGGCCTATTTGTCCGGGAGGAGAAATCGATCTATTTCAGCCGCATCCACTCCGTCCAGACGCAACAGCCCCTGATTCAGCGGATGCTCCGGCTGGCACAGCTCAAGATTGAGACGCCGGGGGGCAGCGTTGAGGCGGATGGCGTGCTTCCCGCTCTGGCAATTACAGAGGCCGAGCGGATCGAGCGGTGGTTATATCAGAAGCGAAGTGAAGCGGTGAAGAGAGAGGACGCGCCTGCGGCAGCACCATGGTCCGAAGAGCATGTTCGCCGCGAAGAGGGAGAAGCTCCCGGACAGAGTGTGGAGCTTATGGAGGGGGCAGCATTCCCGGTAAAGCGAGAGGTTCTGCTGCGCCTGTCAGCCGGCAGATTGTTTGTCGGAGCGCTGACAACGATGAATCTGCCGCTTGTCGTGGTTTTCGGTGCAGGGGTCTATTCATTCGCAGATGACCTGCTTCCGGATCACTTTTACAGCAACCTGGTTGAACAGGCCGGACGGCTGCCCGTAATTTGGTGGCTCGGACTTGTGCCCGTCATGTTTTTGCTGGCATGGATCTTGTCAGCCGTGCTGTTTACGATCAAGTATGCCGGGTTCACCGTGGAGCAGGAAGGCGGAAACATTGCCATCGTTTCCGGTCTGCTCGACCGGAGAAAGCATGTGTTTTCTCCCCGTAAGGTACAGGCTGTGGAGGTCAAAGAGGGGCTGCTGCGACAGCCATTTGGTTATGCCGAGGTGGAGATATATGTCTTGACTTCGGAGATGGAGAAAAAAATGATGCTGCATCCGCTGCTGCCGGTTCGCGATGTGAATGAACTGCTTGCCCGAATCGTTCCGCAATTCGAAATGCACACACCTGCCAGCCGCCCTCCGGATCGAGCCCGCTGGTTGTTCCTGCGCTGGAAACTGCTGGGTGCGGCCGTGCTGGGAACGGCGGGAACCGTATTTCTGGGCCAGGCCGGCGCGCTGCTGTTTCTCTTCGTGCCCTTATGTGCCGTTTGGGGATACGGATGCTTCAAGGATGAAGGGATGAGCATTCAAGGCAAGCAGCTGACGCTTCGTCACCGGACAATATCCCGCAGAACGGCATTAATGCGCAGGCCCCATGTCGTTACGGTGAACACCGCTGCCACGACCGGACAGCGAAGCAAGTCCTTGCTATCCGTTCGGGCCAAGCTTATGGTGAATCGAAGCGGCTTTAGAGCGGTTTTCCTGGAACATGACCAGGCTAATGCCGTGAAGGATTGGTTTCGACAGGCTTCGAACTTGATCTAGTTGGATAGGGAGACTGTCTAATCACTGAACAATACCATAAAAGGATGCATATAAATATATGGAGAATCTCAATGTGTATATGTACAACGTCTCCAAACATTATTGGCCTCTCAGCCGGGATTTGCGATATCATGCACCCGTTTATCTGGCACTCGTCCGAGTATGGTAATAATACGTTAATTTTATTGACATAAAGTGTGTTGAAGTTTAATCTGTTATATGAATGACCAAGATGAGTAAGTAATATGTGTGAACAAGAACATGACTTATCGATTATGACCTATATAGCGAATGATGACGAGTGGGAGAGACCCGGACAGGCTGAATAAACATTCATGCGGCCGCTTCGGGCACCGAAGGAGCAAGCGGCGTGCACCCGGCACGAACGTTAATCTCTCAGGTAAATGTACCATCGTTGGACGCAGCTCTGGAGAGTGTGCCATGACATGGCGCCGCCCAAGGGGTAAATGATGGGGTCGAACAATCGACCAACATCATGAAACTCTCAGGCATCGAGGACAGAGAGAGGGCTAAAGGCCCTTCTCTGTCCTTTTTTGGTGTGTTTATAAGGAAGCATAGTGAAAATATGGATGCCTTGGATTCGGACATGATGGAGTCGGCGGGGCAGTTACATGGAGGGGTGCAGGATGCGTTTCAAAGATGTGTTTTCAATTATTGGCCCGTCTATGACGGGGCCATCCAGTTCACATACGGCAGGAGCGGCAAGGCTCGGCCGAATTGCGCGCCAATGGCTCGGCTTTATGCCCGAGCGGGCGCGGTTAACGTTGTACGGCTCGTTTGCGGATACGTATCAGGGCCATGGCACCGATCTTGCGTTGATCGGCGGCCTTCTCGACTATGCAACCGACGATCCGCGCATTCCGGATGCGGAGCGATATGCGGAAGAAGCCGGAATGGATGTCGAATTCTATACGAGCGGCCTGCCTGCCCCGCATCCGAATACCGTCAAGATCGAACTGTGGCACGGCGAACGTCAATGCTCGCTGGTTGGTGCCTCCATCGGCGGCGGCAGCGTATCGGTGCACGCGCTGAACGATTTCCGCGTGCAGATCAGCGGCGAATTCCCTACATTGGTCCTGCGCCATTCCGACAAGGCCGGCGTCCTTGCCTCGGTGACGTCAACGGTCAGTTCCTCCGGCGTGAACATCGGTTACATGCAGGTAGACCGCAAAGCCCGCGACGGTGAAGCGTTGACGGCGATGGAGATGGACGGTCCGCCAAACGCGGAGATGCTGAACCGATTGCGTACCCTGGAACATATGCTGGACGTTCGGGTCATTGATTTGAAGAGAGGGGTGGGTCACGATGCGGTTTAAACATTTGCACGAGCTGAGCGCCATCTGCACGGCCGAATCCAAGTCGATTGCGCAGCTTATGGTCGAGGAGCAGGTAAAGGAAACCAATGTCCCGGAAACGGACGTTGTGCGGCAAATGTCGGAATATTATCAGGTGATGAAGGAGGCTGTGCGTAAAGGACTGACGGAGGACACCACTTCGCGCAGCGGATTGACGGGCGGAGACGGCAAAAAGATGGCCGCGTACATTCGCAGCGGAGAAACCTGCTCGGGTGATGCTTCTGCGCTTGCAATGACCTATGCGCTGTGCGTATCCGAGGTGAATGCCTCCATGGGACGCATCGTGGCGACGCCGACGGCGGGTTCCTGCGGCATTATCCCCGGCGTGTTCATTAGCGCCCAGGAGCGGTTTGGCTGGAATGACGAGCATTTGGTCAATGGTTTGTTCTGTGCCGGAGCCATCGGATACGTCATTGCCAACAATTCCTTCATCTCGGGAGCCGAAGGGGGCTGCCAGGCTGAAGTGGGCTCGGCGATCGGCATGGCAGCAGGCGCAATGGTGGAGCTGCGCGGAGGCACGCCGGAGCAGGTCGTGCATGCAGTCGGTCTTGCGCTCAAAAATACGCTGGGCCTGATCTGCGATCCGGTGGCCGGGCTAGTAGAGATCCCTTGCATCGTCCGCAATGGGCTGGGTGCCGTGACTGCACTGGCTGCCGCGGATATGGCCCTGGCTGGCGTGCGCAGCGCGATTCCTTCGGACGAGGTGATCGATGTGATGCTGGAGGTGGGCAGCGCCATGCCGAGCAGGCATCGCGAGACGGCCCAGGGAGGTTTGGCGCAGACGCCGACGGGGCGGAAAATGATGGAGAAGCTGGCAAAACCGAAAGCGAAGCGTGCGCCCGAGCCTGAACTGCAAACGGGAGAAGAACAACCTTCCGAGTAGACGGAAATGGTGTCATTGCCATGATTTCATCGATATTTAAAAGCCGATGCAAGTTCTTCCATAGGAAGAGCCGCATCGGCTTTTTTGAGCATGGGGCACTCACTCGGGTTTCAGCGGCGTGGTTCCCAGAACGGCATATCCATAGGCGGGAAGCTCCACGGCGAGCGTGCCTCCTTCCAGGGCGATCCGGTGATCGCTCTCCAACAAATCGGCCCATTCTCCTTCGCCTGCTTCAAGCTCGAACATGGCCGTTTCTTCGGAGCGGTTGAATAACACGAGAATGCGTTCCTCGTCGCTTTGCCGCTCCAGCACCAGCTGGCTGCCGCCTGGGCTTGCTTGCGGGAAGCGGATGCTGCCTTTCGCACGCAGGGCGGGATGGGCATGGCGAAGCGCAATGATTGTTTTGTAGAAGTCCAGCAGCTCTCGATCTTGCTTCGCTTCGTCCCATTCCATGCATCTGCGGCATTCGGGATCTCCCCCGCCCTCCAGACCGATTTCATCCCCGTAATAGATGCAGGGGGCTCCCATGTAGCTGAACTGGAACAAGGCTGCCAGCTTCATCTTGCGTTTATCCCCTTGAGCCAACGTGAGCAGCCTTGGCGTATCGTGGCTGTCCAGCAGGTTGAATGCAACCTCGCTGGCCTGGTGTACATATCTGGACAATTGTTTTGCCATGGCATGCACGAATTGATCCGCATGCATCTTGCCCATCACAAAAAAGCGGTTAACGGCTTCGGTGAACGGATAATTCATCGCGGCGTCGAATTGGTCGCCCTGCAGCCATGCCGAAGCTTCGTTCCACACTTCGCCCAAAATGTAGGCATCCGGGTTGGCTTGCTTGACCACGCGCCGGAAATCCTGCCAGAACGCATTGTCGACTTCGTCGGCCACGTCCAGCCGCCATCCGTCCGCTCCGACATCCTTGATCCAATACTCCGCGACCTTGAGCAGATATTCCTTGACCTCGGGATTTTCCGTGTTCAGCTTCGGCATATGCGGCTCAAAACCGAAAGTATCGTACGTGGGTACGCCGTCCTTCACGTCAAGTGGAAACTCGTGAACGTGAAACCAGTTCGCATAACGGGATTTCGACCCGTTCTGTTGTACGTCGACGAAGGGAGCGAACGTTTTGCCGGAATGGTTGAACACCGCATCGAGCAGCACCTTGATTCCGCGCTTATGGCACTGTTCCACCAGGCGTTTGATCGTTTCCGCATCTCCGAAATGGCGATCCACTTTCAGATAATCTTCCGTATCGTACTTGTGGTTTGTGGTTGCTTGGAAAATCGGAGTGAAATAGATGGCCGTGATGCCGAGCTCGCTCAAATAATCGAGATGGTCCATGACACCCTGCAAATCTCCGCCGAAAAAGTTGAAAGGCGTAGGATCGCTGCCCCATGGTTCAATGTCCTTCGGATTCCGGGAAGGATCGCCATTGGCGAATCGTTCGGGGAATATTTGATAGAATACGGCGTCTTTGACCCAATCCGGCGGTTCAAAAACGGCTCCGGGATGTATGTACGGGAACTGGAACATGCGGCCGGGATCGTCAGGCTCCTCCTCTTGAAAGTCGGTTTCGGTCATCCAGATCTGCTCTTGCCCGCTTTTGAGCAAAAAGGCGTACTTCAGCCGATGATAGGGCGGCTTGACCTCTCCTTCGAAGTAATCAAACATGGAATCGGAGGCATACTTGCTTAAAGGAATCAAGGCACTCGTTTCTTCCCAGGCATATTTGTCCCCGGTCAGCGCAAGGGCCTCGGTGAGATCGTCTTTTTTGGCGCGAAGCCGGAGACGAATCGTATCTTTGTCGTAGGCATAGGCCCAATTGCGTTTGGATTGGTGATAGATGGCTTCCAGCAGCATGTGATGCATTCCTCCAATCATAATGAACATGAACCGACGTGATATCGGCAGTTTAGGTATAATTGAGATATATTACCTCAAAGAAGCAGAAAGGAAACGATGATACGCATGAAACCAAAATTGTTATACATTGAGGACGACATCGAAATTTCCGCATGGGTCAGGGATGACCTTGAAGAACGAGGATATGACGTCGTTTGGCTCGCAAGCGGCGAAGGAGCCACGGAGGCGGCAAATGGATGCTCCTTGATTATTCTCGACGTGATGCTGCCCGGATTGGACGGATTCACGGTAGGGCAACGACTCAAAAAGGAACATCCCGCGGTCCCGATCGTCATGCTTTCGGCCCGGACGTCGATTGACGACAAGCTGCACGGGCTTGAATTCGCGGACGACTACGTTACCAAACCGTTTCATCCGGATGAGTTGGCCGCCCGAATCGAGGTCCAGTTGCGCAAGTCGGGTACCGCAGTGGCTTCCGGTCAAACGATCAGGCTGGAGCACCTCTCCATCCATGAGCAGGATCATCGGATCGTCAATGAAGAAACGGGAGAAGAGATTATTTTATCGGGAAAACAGTATCACATCTTCGCCTACCTGCTCCGGCACATGGGCATGATCCGAACCAAGGAGCAGATCTACGAAGCGGTATGGAACGAACCTTACCTTGACGGCGACAAGACGTTAATGGTGCATATTCGCCATCTGCGGGAGAAGCTGGAGCGCGATCCGGCGAATCCGACGATTTTACAAACGGTGCGCGGCGTTGGATATCGCGTGAAAAAACCATGATTCGCCGTTGGCGGAAACGGACTACAGTAGAAGCGCCCCGCCAGACTCGAAAGGGCAAATCGGAGAACGTGCGCAAGCTCCGGTGGACGCGTTCCTTGATGTCCCGTTATATTCTGCTCATTTTATGTGCGGTATTATTTGTTCCGGTCGTCCTCCCAATCATTTCTGTAACATATGTCGTCATTGCCAACTACACAAACCATCATGTGGACCAGACTCCGTATGGCGATGCAACGGGATTCGGGAAAATGTGGATCGGCGAAGGTCGGAGGCTGGACGGGGTTCCCCCGAAGGAAGTGGATGCACGGCTAAGGAAGCTGCATGACGATTATCCCGAGTCTTCGATATACCGGGTTAACGGCAAAGGGGAGACCGAGCTAATTCTGCCAGGAACCGGCGTGGAAGTGGCTGCAACGAAAAATGCAGCTAAAGCGGAGACTCGATTAAAGTGGATGCTTGGCGAACAGCGAACGGAAGTTACCCTTATTCCCGCTGTCTGGGAAGCGTCCGACATGCTGCAGTTCATGAAGGATGCTTCCTACCGCGACCCGTTGACGGCGGTCGCTTTTGTGGGCGGTGGGAATGTAGACAAAGGGCAGGGGTTTATGGTCATCGAGATGCCGCGACATATGTTGGAGATGCAGCGCAGCGAACCTTGGGAGTTTTTGTATTTGCTCACGTTTATGGGCATCGTGTTCCTGTTCTTTATCTTGATGTCGGTCCTGTTCTTTGCCCGCATTCGCAAGCGGCTGATCCGGCTGCAAACGGCGATGGTGGATCCGGGCAAAGAAGGCATTCCGCTGCCTGTCAACGTCCGTGCATCAGATGAAATCGGCCAGCTGGAGGAATCGTTTAATCAGATGGTGCACCAACTAACGGATAGCCGGCACCGGGAGCGGGAAGAGGAACAGCTGCGCAAGCGGCTTGTGGCTGGGCTTTCCCATGATTTGCGCACGCCGCTTACCGTCATCCGGGGCCATATGCATGCTTTGCACAAGGAAGCGCTCAGCGAAAACGGGCTCCGTGCGTTGATGCGAATGGAAGCTAAAATGGACGACCTGGGCGGACTCATTGACAACATGCTCTCTTACAATTTGTTGGCGAGCGGAAAATATACGCTGAAGCTGGAGGATAAGGACGTTTTGCGTATCGTGAGGGAAATGGCGGCATCCTGGTATCCGGTATGGGAGAGGGAACAATTCGAGATCGACATTGATCTGCCGGACGAATCTTTGATTTGGCGCGTGGATGAACAGGGATTCAGGCGCGTGCTGGACAATCTGTTTCAAAATGCGGTGCGGCATGCAGCCGCAGGCCGGTACATCGGCATCGCCACGGAAGAAATCAAGGGTCAACGGGTCATCGTCGTGCGTGATGCCGGCCCAGGCATGCAGAAGGAGTCCGAGACCAGAGGAACGGGGCTTGGTTTATCCATCGTCGATCTGCTCATTCGCGAAATGGGGCTGCGCAAGCGCGTGGAAAGTTCGGCGCAAGGTGTTGCGATTTATATCTACAGCGGCGTTAACTAGTGACATCCCCGGGAACACGTTTTTTAAACTAAACTTAAACTTCGGGCACCCCGGCTTTTAACCTTGAGCCTTTAATATGGGTTTCGAGGTGATTAAACCATGAGCGAAAACATTATTCAAACCGCCAACCTGTGGAAAACATATCGCGACCGCGCAGCGGTCCGGGAACTTGATTTGACGATTAAAAAAGGAGACATCTACGGTTTCCTCGGCCCGAACGGCGCCGGCAAAACAACGACGATCCGCATGCTGCTCGGCCTGATCAAGCCGACGAAGGGCGTCATTCGCATCTTTGATAAAGACATCCGCAAGGATCGCATGGACATTTTGCGGCGTGTGGGCTCGCTCGTCGAATATCCGTCCTATTACGGGCATCTGAATGCGGTCGAAAATTTGGAAGCCCTGCGCCGGATTTTGGGCGCACCCAAATCGCGGATTAGCGAAGTGCTCTCGATTGTTGACCTGACTCGGGACGCCAAACGGTCAGTCAAAGGGTATTCGCTGGGCATGAAGCAGCGTCTCGGCATTGCCAGCGCGCTGCTGTGCCAGCCGGAGCTGCTCATTTTGGACGAGCCGACGAACGGTCTGGACCCGGCAGGCATTCAAGAGATCCGCGAACTGATCAAACGCATGCCCTTGGAACACGGCATCACGGTCCTCGTGTCCAGTCACTTGCTCAGCGAAGTGGAGCAGATGGCCAGCCGGGTCGGCATTATCCGTGACGGGAAAATGGTCTTGCAGGACACTATCGCGAACTTGCATAACCAGACAGGCAGTTCCATCTGCCTGACGGTATCGGAGCCGGAAGAAGCGATGAAGCTGGCGCGGGAGCAAGGACAGTTCGGCCAACGCCAGGGGTCAATGCTGACGTTCCCTTACATGGACGATAGCGCCATCGCCTTGCTCGTTCGCCGCCTGGTGGAACGGGATCATGCGGTGTATCGCGTGGAGGAGCATCGCCAATCCTTGGAGGACCTCTTCATGCGCGTGATCGGCGAGGGGGCTTCCATATGACAGGGCGGGCGCTATTTTCCGATTGGCTGAAGATACGCGGCAAGGGCATTTGGTTTCTCGTTTTTCTGGCACCGATCGGACTGACCGCGATGCAGGCGCTGAACTTCGGTTTGAGGCTCGATTACTTGAAGGAACAATACGCAGCCGATCTGTGGGGAGGGCTGCTCGAAAACGTGGTGATGTTCGTGCCGCTCGCCCTGATGTTGGGCGCAACGGTGCTCAGTTCGATGATCGCGGGCGTTGAGCATGAACAGGGTTCATGGAAGCAGCTTTTGGCCATGCCGATCTCCAGAACGGCCGTATACACGGGCAAATTTTTGCTTGCTTGCGTGCTGCTGATCATTTCGTGTTTGTTGCTGACCGCTGGCATCGTCGTCCTTGGATTGGTGCTTGGATTCGATGCGGGAAGTATTCCGTGGGGACAGGCGATCACGCTCGGATTGATGCCGCTTGCTGGGGCGCTGCCGGTATTGTCGCTTGAATTTTGGTTGACCACGGTCAGCAAAAACCAGGCGCTGCCGGTAACCCTTGGCATTGTTTTGGCCATCGTAGGCTTGTTTTCGTTGTCCCTTTCCCCATATTTCCCGCTCGCTTGGTCTCTGATGGCTTGGAGCGGTCCGAACCCCTTGATGTTTGCGGGTATGGGCATTGGTGCGGGATTGCTGATCCTGCTGCTTGGCATGGTCCACTTCAGTCGAAAGGATGTGGCCTAGGATGAACTTTGCGACGACATATTTTCGAATCCTCTCGTCCGAGCGGCTGAAAATGGGGAAATCGCCGATATGGCTCCTGATTCTCGTCAGCCCGCTGCTTGCGCTGCTGCTTGGGATCACCGCCACGCCGGGCGGAAACTGGGCCGTGTTGATGAACGCGATGCTTTCCTTGCACGGCTTGCTGTTATTTCCTATGTTAACGGGCGTGTTTGCCTCGTTCGTCTGCCGCTTCGAACATGCCGGCGGCGGATGGAAACAAATGCTTGTCCTCCCGCTGACGCGCACAGGCGTATACTCAGCCAAATTGACCGTCGTGATGGTACTGCTTGCACTCACGCAGTGTTTGATGCTCGGGTCCATCGTGCTTGGAGGCATGTTCCATGGCTTTACGCAGCCTGTCCCGTGGGGACTCCTTGCAGGCCATCTGCTGCTGGGACTGTTCGCCGCTCTGCCGTTAGCTGCTTTGCAAATGTTCGTATCGTTGGTGTGGAGCAGCTTCGCCGCACCGCTCGCGTTGAATTTCGGCCTGACCGTGCCGAATATTCTGATCATCAATTCGGCGACTTATGGTCCGTATTATCCATGGGTGCAGCCGATGCTGTTGATGATGCCGACAGGAAGCGGCGGCTTTGGCGCGTATAATGTGCCGCTCGGCACGTTGATTGCCGTGGTTGGCGGAAGCGCGGTATTTTTCCTGCTGATCGGGCTGCTGTATTTCCGGCGTAAAGAAATTTGAACGCAGGTACAGGTCGATGAAAATGAATACAACTATAAAACGTTTGCGGGCCGTGGTCTTGAAAATCATATTGCTCCTTGTCTCATTCATTGTTCTGTGGGTGGTTATTCACCAAGTGCTTACAGCTTATGAGAAAGGAAAGTATCCTCCCATGGGGACATTCATCGAAGTAAACGGTGAAAAGATGCATGTCTACGCGAAAGGCGCCGGGAAGCAAACGATCGTGTTGTTGAGCGGACTCGGTACGCCGGCCCCCGTGCTGGATTTTGAACCGTTGATCAACGAGCTGGCTGAGAGGAACAAAGTGGTTATCGTGGAGGGCTTTGGTTACGGCTGGAGCGATGTGACCCACAAGGAGCGGACCGTGGAGAACATCGTGGAGGAGCTGCGAACGGCTTTGAAAAAGTCAGGGATCGAAGGTCCTTATATTTTGATGCCCCATTCCATGTCTGGTATCTACAGCATGTACTACGCCAACCGTTATCCGGATGAGGTCAGGGCGGTCATTGGCATCGATCCAACATTGCCCCAGGCGTTGGCATACTTTGGCGAGAGCGCGCCTACCGCACCTTCGTACATGGGCCTGGCAGCTCCGACCGGCGTGATCAGGCTGGCTATGCTCATCAATCCGGCAGACTTTTTGCCAAGGGCGGAAGAGGGGCTGTACTCGGTTGCGAATCTTGATAAGATGAGGGCAATTACGGCATGGAAGGGAACCAACCGAAACATCATCGATGAAACGAACGAAATTGGCAGTAACGTGGCCAAGACCGCCGACATGGCATTTCCCCCGGATGTTCCCGTCCTGATTTTTACAACAAAAGAAAACAGGGAGGCAAAGGATGGAAAGACCAACGTGACGTTCTATCAGACTCAATTGCCGGACGATTCTGTCAGCCGAATCATCGTCATGGAAGGCGGCCATTACCTTCACTGGACGAAATACAAGGAAATAAGCCTGGCAGTCGAGCAGTTTACGTCGGACATTTCCGAGAAAGGGAACTGAAAAGCGACGGTTGGGCGCAAAAAAACAATAAGCCAGGGCCCCGTACAGCGAGGGGTGTCCTGGCTTATTGTTTTATGTTATGAAAAATCGTTATGCCAACGTTAATCGACGGATGCTCCCGGACAAAATGCTGCACGAACGTTCGAATTTCTCACATTCCGTTTCATGGAGATGCAGCTCGATGATTTCCTGGATGCCATTGCCACTAATAATGGCTGGTACCCCAACGCAAACGTCTTTCTGTCCGTATTCCCCGTCCAGAATGGCGGATACGGCAATGATTTTGTGCTCGTCGTTCAGGATGGAACGCGTAATATGGGCGAGGGCGTTGCCGATACCAAACTGCGTGGAGCCTTTGCGCGTGAAAATTTCCCATCCCGCATCCTTCGTTTTGCGGGCGATATCATCGAGATCGAGATGTTTGAAACGCTCCTTGTGCTGCTCCAAAATGTGCATGATCGGCTTGCCGCCGATCGTCACATGGGACCAGGCGACGAACTGGGACTCGCCATGTTCCCCGAGGGCATATCCGTGCACGCTGCGCGGATCAATGGAGAACACTTCGGACAGCAAGGTTTTGAGCCTGGATGAGTCGATGGAAGTTCCCGTGCCGATGACGCGTTCGCGCGGCAAGCCCGACAGCTTCCAAACCATATAAGTGACGACGTCAACCGGGTTAGCTGCAACGACAAAAATACCCTGGAACCCGCTGTCCATGATCGGAAGCACGATATCTTTGGTGATGGCCTCGGCCTCTTCCAGAAGGTCAAGGCGTGTCTGCCCCGGCTTGGGGTTGGCTCCGGCCGTAAGCACAATAACGTCCATGCTGGTGCAATCGGCATACGTTCCCGCGTACACCTTGGTGCGATTGTGCGTAAAGTCCATGCAATGGGAAAAATCGAGCGCTTGCGCAACTGCGCGGTCGTATGTCCGGTCAACCATCATGATTTCCCTGCATATGGACTGATTAATCATTGAATAAGCACAACTTGAACCAACCAAACCCGCCCCGATCACCGCTACTTTACCTGATCTGCCTAACACCTCGTTCAACCTCCGTTTTCGAATATAATCCGTTCATAACATGCATTATGTTAAGTAAGGTCTTATAAAATATGTCGGATTCCAAATATACGTTACATAAGATAACACATGAAAATGCTTTACAGCAATGATTTCCGTTATCGCGGGAGCGTAGTGGGGTAATGAGGTTAACAAAATTGACACGAATTGCGATGGAAATAGGTAACCTCCCCTTTTTTCGAGGCATGTACCCCTGAAAATGTCTGATTTCAGCACGGGTGTCGAAGCAAAATGACAGCATTTGCATTTGCAGCGTTCGACACGACGGCATATGTGGCTTAAGTCGAAACAGGCGGGAATTTTTCGAAAAAAGCGACTGACAAAAGTTCTTATGAATCCCCAGAAACAGAAGAAAACCGTCAAAGGGATTATTCCATGAATTCACGAATACATACGGCAAATGCTGAAAACAGCATGATTGAGCTTGTTTAACTGTTGCCCGATCCGATGAACGTTCCCCAAGAGGAACGCTGAAGCCATGTCCTTTGGTAGTCAAAGACTTCGATAACGGGAGGGAATTTCAAATGATTGAAGAAGCAGGAGCAACGACGGAAACAGCCAAGAGTCTGGGAATTGGGGCCAGCACTCTTCGTAAATATGCAGCGGCGCTGGAAGAACGGGGATACCGCTTTGAACGAGCCGCGAACAAATCGCGTCTGTTCAAAACAGAGGACGTGGAGTGCATTGAAAGACTGATGATGGAACTGCGAGAGCACAATATGCCGCTTGCCGATGCCGTAGTAACCGTCCTGGCCAATGATATGCGTGCCGATGACGGTCCCGAACCTGATGAGACAAATGATGAAATGGACGTTTCCAACAGTGGGCGGGAGGGAGCCGATCACGAGGTTGTGGGTGGCAGCGGGGAGCCTGCATTCGAGGCTGCCGCGCCATTGTCCATGCCATCGCTTTTTCCGGAAGTGGCGGCATCCTCCGTCCATTCCCGTATGGTGGAAGGGTTGGGGCAGCTGGTCAGCGAAGTGACGCATGGGGCCGTGGAACCGAAGGATGAGCAGACGCAGCTGCAGGAGCGGGTCAATGAACTTGAAGCAAAAATTGGGGAGCTTGCCGCCGTATATGAGGAATTGCTGGGGCAGATGGACAAGCAGCAGCAATGGATGAATGACAAATTGGAGGAAGAGCGGGATCGTGAGCTGGTTACCAATCTGCGCAGTTACCAGGGGAGACAACGCAAATCCAAGGGGGTGTCGTTGCGGATGTTGTTTGGGTTGTTGCCCAAAAAACATAAAGAGGCGTGACGAACATCGTTGTCCGCACGTGCTATTCCTCTGCTTACGCTGCCTGATATAATAGTCTCCATACGATACCAGAAGACGGGCCGGGTACGATTTTGCACGCCACTGATGACAAATTCGAATCCCGGCTGCGATGTAGGAGGACATGTGGGACTGCGGCGAAGCTGGCAACGATGGATCGGATTTTGGACAGACCGACCCCGGAGGAAGGGCACAACCATTGCTGAAAGGTACACCGTTACCCGACTCCTTGGCATGGGCAGTTACGGACTCACTTATTTATGCACGGATGAACATACGGGGCAGGAGGTCGCATTGAAGGAGTCGAAGCCCAGCAAAGGAACGCTTTCGGTGAGGCTGCTTGAGCGGGAAGCGGAAGTGATGGGCCGTCTGGAGCATCCTTTCATCCCCAAGCTGCTCGAATCGTTCAGTTACCTCGGCCGGAACTACCTGGCTGCGGAGTATGTACGCGGAGAAACGCTGGAGCAGTGCATCTTCGAGCAGGGGTGCGTCTATTCGGAACAGGAGTGTCTTGAACTGGTGGGTCGTCTGCTCGGACCGTTAAACCATGTGCATCAGCAGGGATACATTCATGGAGATGTACGCATCCCCAACGTCATCCTGCGTGACGGCCAGGTGCATTTGATTGATTTCGGCCTGGCGCGGCGCATGGGGGAACCGCTCCTGCCGGAATTGAAACGGCGAATGCGGGACGTTCCTTTACCGGAGGACGAGCCGGCGATTGCGGATCAGGATCTTCAGGATGTGGGGCATTTTCTGTTGTTCATGTTGTATTCCGCGTTTGAACCGGAAAAGGGGAAAGCTCCTGCAAGCTGGCAGGAAGAGCTTGATCTCTCGCCATCCATGCGAGTCATGCTGGAAAGGCTGTTAGGGCTTCGGCCCGGTTATGAAGGCGGCGTGCCCGAGCTTTTGGCCGATGTTCGGGATATGCTTGAGGAGACGAAGTGAATTATTTTTCTGGTAAAAAAGTAAAGGTGATCTGATGCAATGGCTGCCATGATCCGAATAAAAAGGGTGCTCTCCAACCGCGAAGCGGCTGGCAGGGCACCTCTTGTTTTGCACTCACCGGATAACAACCGCCGGGTGCGAGTTCCTTTCAGCAATTACGCCGCCGGATGCGTCGCATACATATCCGATGAACGCTGTATATTAACTGGAACTATATTTTCTGCTTTTGTAATAGCTGGAGCCGTGGCGGCTGTCCCGGTGCTTCATGTCCGACGAAGAATAACGCCGGTATGCATGCTTCCCGGAAGAACTGCTGTAGCGCCTGTAGACGCGTTTTCCCGAGGAGCTGCCATAATGTCTGCGGTGGGAAGAAGATTTGGAATCGAGAAGCTTGCCTAACATTTTTCTGAGCATCAGTTTCCCCTCCTTTCGTCTTCGGCCGTATATGCGAATATACGTTGCTTCGACGGGGGCGGTTTCGTTTTTTTTAGCACGATTCGTCTTTGCGGGATGCGGATGGATCCAATGTTTTCAGAAAAGTGTATTCATTGCATTGACGGGATATCGTATAATAGATTGTTGATGATGTTGCGGATTTTTTTGTTTTTGAGCGTTTCGAGAGTAGAATAGAGGAAAGAACAGATTAATTACGGACAAGGAGAAGTTATCATGATTACGTTGAAGACGAATGAACAGATCGGGAATATGAAAAAGGCCGGAGAGATTCTGGCTGCATGCCATAGAGAAATCGCCAAGATGATTCGTCCGGGAATCACGACCCAGGAAATCGATCAGTTTGCCGAAGCTTTTATGAAGAAAAATGGGGCAACGCCTGAGCAGAAAGGATACAACGGTTATCAATTTGCCACATGCGCGTCCGTCAATGATGTGATCTGTCACGGTTTTCCGGGAAAATACGTGCTGAAGGACGGAGATATCGTCACGATTGACATGGTTGTCAATCTGAACGGTTGGCTGGCCGACTCGGCTTGGTCTTATGCGGTTGGGCAGGTAAGCCCGGAAGCCCGGCATTTGCTGGACGTCACCAAGGAATCCCTGTACAAAGGCATTGAAATGGCCGTAGTCGGCAACCGCATCGGAGACATCTCCCATGCAATCCAGGTATATGCCGAAGGCGAAGGACTTTCCGTCGTGCGCGAATTCGTTGGGCATGGCATCGGCGAGAAAATGCATGAGGAACCGCAGGTGCCTCATTACGGACCACCGCATCGCGGGCCGCGTCTCAAAGAAGGCATGGTGATTACCATCGAGCCGATGTTGAACATCGGAACCTATCGCAGCAAGCTGGATTCCGACGGTTGGACAGCGCGCACGCAGGATGGAAGCCTTTCGGCGCAATACGAGCATACCATCGCCATTACGGCTGACGGTCCAATTATTCTGACGGCTCAATAATAGATTGCACATTCAAAACCACGATATTTGGCGAAAGTCGGGCGGACACGTTTGTGATCCGCCTGTTTCGGTTTAAACTGTTAAGGAGTCAGGAACATAATTTGCCAGGGCCAGGATAGCCCTGGCCACAAAGGCCGGTACGGTCTACTGACAGCAAGGAGGTCATTCAGTTGTCCGAAAATGAACAGATTGTGCTGGCATCGCGTCCAGAAGGTGAGCCGACCAGGGACAATTTTCGATTTATCCGGTCTCCCCTGCCGCAGCCTGAAGCCGGACAGGTGCTGGTTCGCACGTTATATTTGTCCGTTGATCCATATATGCGCGGCCGCATGAAGGATGCCAAGTCTTATGCGCCCCCTTACGCGCTGGATGAGGTCATCAAAGGTGGAGTCATCGGTCAGGTGGTTGATTCGTCGGAACCGAACCTGCGCAAGGGAGATCTTGTGACCGGGATGTGGGGATGGCAGCGATTCGCTGCGGTAAACACGGCCGATATTTCCCTGATCGAGCCGGGAGAGGCACCGATCACGGCGTATCTAGGCGTGCTGGGTCTGACCGGACTGACCGCGTATTTCGGGCTTGAAGATATCGGCAAGCCGCAAGACGGCGAAACGGTCGTCATTTCCGGCGCAGCCGGAGCGGTCGGCATGGTCGCAGGACAGATCGCAAAAATCAAAGGGGCGCGCGTCGTGGGGATCGCGGGTAAGGACGAAAAATGCGCGTATTTGAAGGAACAACTCGGATTCGACGAGGTGCTGAATTACAGACGGGAGCAGGATATGTCGGCAGCGGTCGAACGCGCTTGCCCGGAAGGTGTCGATGTTTATTTCGACAATGTGGGAGGCGACATTTCCGATGCGGTACTCCGCCATATCAACCGGAATGCGCGGATTCCGTTGTGCGGGCAAATTTCGGCCTATAATCTGAAGCAGCCCGACGTTGGCATGCGCCCGCAGACATTGCTTCTGACCAATACGGCTATGATGAAAGGTTTTTTGCTGGGCGATTATGCCAAATCCTTCAAGGAAGGAAGAGCCAAATTGGCCAAATGGCTTGCTGATGGGCTTATTCGGCATGAGGAAAACATTGTCGAAGGGTTTGAACGTACGCCGGAAGCGTTCATCGGATTGTTTACGGGCGACAATCTCGGCAAACAGCTCGTTAAGGTCGCGGATCCCGAATAGCGATGAAGTCGGGAAGAGCCGAAATCGTGACCTATGACAAAAGACACGTCATTCGCCAATGCAGCGCGAAAGACGTGTCTTTTGTCGGTTTACCGGGTTGCCGCATCCGAGGCAATGACTTCCTGATAATGTTTATACATATATACGCGCCAGCGCACGATCATGCCGAAAGCCAGCAGGAAAAAAAGTCCGCCCGTCTGCGGTATGGTGACGTAACGCTGGATGACTTCATGAAGAATAAGACGCACGGCGAGCAGGCCGAGCAAAATAAAAACAAAGCTGCGCGAACGAGTGGCGAAAATCTCGCCGTTAATCCGTTCGAACTTGGTGCTCCGTATGAGCGGGTATGAAAAGATGAACCAGCCGACGAGCAAGGCGATCAATGCCCACAACCACGGAACATGCGTCTCGGGCACGACAAACATAAGGAACCCGGTGCTCATGCCGAGCGGGGGAATCAAAATTTTACGAATGGTTACCGGCCTGTGGCTTGCCTTCATGCGAATGAAGATAGCGAGCAGTGCCATGACAAGCATACCGACGGTTGCGCCGATTTGAAGATATAACGGACTGATCTGAGCCACGGAAATATCCCTCTTTCCGGAAGAATAGTTGGACCCGCCCAGCGGATCTGCAAAAAAGTTGCTTGAATCTATGATTTCTATTATATCACAAAGAGATAAAGCCGATAGAATGCTAAGTGTGTCATTTATCGAATACTTCAAATCGAGGAATTACAAAATTTGCATTTATTTTCAACCAAAGCGGTACCGTTTATTCGGCGATGGAGGAATAACTTTCGTTCCGGGCACAGCAGCAAGAGAGCAAACGCGCAGATCATGAAAACGTGCAGACCTTGGTGAGACTTTGACACGAATATGGAGGAAGACGCAGCATGAAAAGAACTCACAGGTCATCCGTATGGATGATGGCTTCTTTGACAACCTTCTCGATCGTACTGGCCATCCCCTGGATTTGGTGGCAATCCGAGGCATCAACTCCGCTTGAAGTCCTGATTATCGACAAAGGGGCATCAGAGTCTCCCAATCCGGAACATAAAGGTTTGATCTGGTTGCTCAATCAGCAAAAAATCGTCCGAAAGAACGGGGAACGATATATGTACGACGAAAATGATGCGGACCGGGCAACGACCTATTCACCGTCCGTGAGCCGGCGGTTGCCCGAAGACATCATGACCGATACGGATATCATTTATGTAACATCTTCTTTGAACCGACAAGGGAGTACGGGTTTAAACGAATCGAGTACACGGGAAGGAATCACGGAGCAGGATATCGGCAAAATCCGTGAGGCGGCGTCCAGAGGAGTTCTGGTCGTTGCCGAGTATGGAACTTTGTCAAATACGTTATCCCCGGCGGCCCAAAAGCAGTTTTACGAGCTGATGCATGTAAGGAGCAGCGGTTGGCGGGGGAAATACATATCGCATTTGCAAAGCTCGGATGAAGTGCCGGAGCAAGTGATGAAACGTTACGAAGCCGAGACGCGGGCGAAATGGCCGTATTCCGGATCGGGTCTGCTGCTTATGCACGAGGACGGATCGATCGTTGTATTGTGCCACGGAACAGATATGCGAACCGAGGATAGCGGGCTTGCTTTTACCCAGGAGGGAACGAATTGGAGCGGCATTGATGAACGGATTCACTACGACAACTGGTTCGATATTGTAGAGCCGGATTCGAAAGACGCGGTGAAGGCCTGGTTCAGGACGGGATTGACGGATGCCGGGCGCCAAAAGCTGCAGGATGCCCGCATTCCTTTGGAATTCCCGGCCGTGATCCGGCATGACGACAACGTACGGACATACTATATGGCCGGTTCGTTTGACGAGCTGAACAACTATTCGTTTTGGCGCAGAATCAAAGGCTGGGACGTCATCAGGAACTGGCTGACTCCGAACCGGAAGGGCGTGCCTGACGTCATGTATTGGAAGGCATACGTGCCCATGATGAAAACGATCTTGCGGGAAGCGGAACGCGCGGTCGGGTCGCAGCCTTAGTATGAGGATAACGAAGAGTGAATCCTTAGAAGAAGGGTATGAATGTGGAAAACGTGATAGACCGGGAAAAGCCGATTTCGGTCCAAAGGGACAAAAAGAACGGCCCGCTTAGGCTATTGATTGCCGGAAGCGGGCCGTTCGGATGTTTCCGATCATGCATCATGGACTGCGTGCTTGAAGCTATTGCATCTTACCCATGTGCTGCAGCCCGTGCAGGAATGCTGCCACGGTGAGGCGAAGGCTCTCGCCAGGATCGAAATCCATGGCAAATCCGCCTTGGGCGCCGATGGAGGCAAAGCCATGGCACAGGCTGCGCAAGCCGCGCACGGCATGCAAGGCCTCGGCCTTGGTCAATGGATAAGGCTGCAGGGTTCGCAGCAGCAGATCCAGGGTGGCACTGCTCGCGGCAGCAAGCTGCGGTTCGTCCCGGTCCGGCGCATGGAAGGAGGCTTCATACAGCCCCGGGTGCTCACGGACAAAGGCAGTGTAGGCTGCAGCGATGGCCTGGATGGCCTCGCCGCCGGAACGGCCAGCGGCAGCGAGCGTTAGGGCGTGGCCGAGCTGCTGCACGGACATCAGCGCCAATTCCTGGCGAAGCCCCGGAAGACCGCTGATGTGATTGTACAGCGACGGGGAGCGCACGCCCAGCCGCTGGGCCAGGGCGGCCAGCGTCAGCGCCTGGAAGCCGTCGCTGTCGGCGAGCTGGATCGCGGCGTTCAGCAATGCGCCGCGATCCAGTCCTTGCCGGGGGCTCATACGCGCCCCCCGGCAGGGCGCAGCCGCTGCTCGGCGTCAGCCGCGGCTGCCCGCATCGCCGCCGCGGGCTGGCGCAGCATCCGTCCGTGGCCTACGGCGAGCACGGACGGTTCCAGCTCGGCCAGCCGCTTCGCGCTGGCCAGGGCCAGTTCCCCGTTCCAGGTCGCAAGCGCGGGGAACGGGAAGAGCGGGCGCAGGCGGCCGGACACGGCCAGGCCGCCGCGCGACTGGTACGCGTCGCCGGCGATCAGCACGCGGCTGCGCGTATCCATGAAGGCCATATGCCCCGGCGTATGGCCTGGTGTGGCGATGGCGACCAGGGAGCCGATGCGGTCGCCATCTTCCAGCACCCGGTCCGGACGGGTGCGGATGCCTTTCGGCACGCTGCCGCGGACAGGGGTCTGGGGCTCGTGAGGCAGCAGGGAGGCGTCGCCCTTCAGCAGCAAGGCATCGCGAGAAGAGATGCACACTTCGGCATCCGGCAGGGCCTCGTGCAGGCGATCGAGTGCGCCTACATGGTCGCCATGGGCGTGGGTCAGAATGATGCGGGTAATCGGTTTGCCTAATGATCCGGCCGCCTTCAGAATCCCTTTGTAACTGAAGGGCATGCCTGCATCAATTAATGTTAAGCCGTCCTCTTCTTCCACAAGATATACGTTGACGGGAAAGAGACGGGGCAGAAACGAAACCTGGATGACATGATGTTCACGGGTCATGCGCATGGAGCATTCCTCCTCGAAAATTAATGATATTAGTAATATAACTAATGTGATTAGTTTTTGCAACGGGAACTTTCGACAAAAATAAAAGGAAGGATTATTTTGCGAAAAAAGCGTTTTCAAAATATGGATTACCGATTATAATAGTCTCGTAAGCCCTTTCATATGTCTATCTTATTGGAGCCCTTCGCGAAGCGATCGGCTCGCTTTTTTTGTTTTCGGACCCGATCGGGGACAGAAATGGCCAAAGTTGACAACCTTAACTGTCATTCCTATAATGACAGTTGTACTTGCCTTGGGGCTGAAGTTCACCGGAGTTTGCTGCCGGGAGAGGAGTAAAAAAAATGAACAGTGAGTTTACGATTGCTGTCCACTGTCTCGTCTTTCTGTCCATGAAGGCTGAGTGCATGGCCAATAGCGAAGACTTGTCGCAGAGCGTCGGCACTCATCCGGCGAGAGTGCGCAAGGTGTTAAGCGTGCTGCGCAAGCATGGCTATCTGACAACGAAGGAAGGCGCACATGGGGGGTATATCCTTAGCCGGGCCAGCAAGGAGATCAAGCTTGGCGAGTTGTACAGGCTGGTTGCGGGCGGTTCGCTCGGTCCAAGCTGGTGCTCGGGAGAGCTGGATTCGCCATGTATCGTATCCTCCAATATGCGGGAAGTCATGGGTTCCATCTATGATGGCGGGGAGAATGCGCTAAGCATTTATTTTGACGGCATTTCGATTGAGGACGTTAAGCGGCGCATCGGCGAATCAGAACGGATTACCCGCTTATGATATGATCCGGCCGGGACTCTGGTACTACGAAACCCGGGCATTCCGGGCATAACGTGAACACAGATGGAGATCGTCTGCGCTGATGTTATTTTCGGAGGGCGGGTAAACTATCCGGGTGCATTCCCGGTGCCTTGCGAACTTAAAAAAGAAGCAAACCTAAATAACAATTTATGGGGAGTGGAAACTGCATGTCCAGCATTGAAAACAACGAAACACTTCGCGTGATCAGCGAGCGTCACGCCGTTAAAAAGTATGAAAAAGGCTTCGTTATGCCGGAAGCCGACCTGAATGCCATTCTGACGGCAGCGAGCGAAGCGCCGTCCTCCTGGAACCTTCAGCATTGGAAGTTCCTGGTGATCGAATCCGAGGCCGATAAAGAAAAATTGCTGCCTATCGCTTATGGCCAGTCGCAAATTACGGACAGCTCCGTGACGATTGCCGTATTGGGAGATTTGGAAGCTAACCGCAATGCCGTCATTTACGATCAAGCGGTAGAGGCGGGAGCCCTTTCTTCCGAGGTTCGCGACGCGCTTGTCGGGCAAATCAACAGAGCCTATGAAAACCCCCAAACCGCTCGCGAAGAAGCGATCCGCAACGCTTCCCTCGCTTCCCAGAACATCATGCTGGCAGCGCGAGCACTTGGATACGATTCCTGCCCGATGGGGGGATACAACCCGAAACAACTGATTGAAACGTTCAACATCCCTGCGCGTTATGTGCCGAACATGCTGATCACGATCGGCAAGGCTGCGCAGCCTGCGCGTCCTTCGGGTCGTCTGCCGTTGTCCGAGGTTGTTGTCAAAGGATCGTTCTAATTCAAGAGACGTATATAACCCTTGATACGCAAACAAACCGCAAGTCCGTTAATGGAATTGCGGTTGTTTGCGTTTTGTTTGCGTTTTTTTGATTGCTTTTGTCGGGACGCGTTGTCCACGTATCATGGATCGATTAAAGCATCGCTTTGCCTCGTTATTTTTCCGGCATTTCCGGAATTTGAGGCGCATGGAAGCTCTCCATGTGTTTGATCGAGTTGTACATCATGACCGCGGCTTCGGCGCGGGTGACCGTTTGTTTGGGATTGAACTTGCCGTTCTCGTCAAGGGTATTGATTTTGAATACGAGGGAACGCTGGATGGCTCCCTGATAACTTGGCGTAATCTCATCTTCGTCAGCAACGTCGAGCGGATTGATTTTGATCATGGGGAGAGCACCTTTGCTCTCGATGCCTTGCATCAGGAACATGGTGAACTGCTCGCGCGTCAGCGGCTGGGACGGATCGATGTCGGCTTCAAGCTGGATTCCATTATATTGGGCGCGGATAAAAGCGTCGCTATACCATACCCCGTCGAGCACCTTCGAGAACCTGTCGCTTGGCAGCGGCTGTTTGACGAAACGGATGGCATCGAGATTGAGGTCCAGTCCATCCGCAATAAGTTGTATGCCTTGAGCGGTGGTGAGCTGCTGCCCTGGTTTGAACAGGGAATCGGTGATGCCCTTGATCCGGCCGTCCTGATGCAGCGATTCGATCTTGTCCGCTCCGGCGAGACCCTGAATATCGGTGAATTTGGCCTGATCGGCATGAATCGGACCGGCGCCCAGCGAAATGGTAAGCAGTGCTCCAGCGGCAACTGTGGCTAAAATGTTCTTTTTCATTGAGGTTCGCCTCTCTTTTCCAGGGGATATCCCTTTAACTAAAAGCTATTTGCCCCTTTAGACGAACCTTGGATTCAAAAGGTTGCTGCCATTTATCCTTTCGATTTGTTGCGATATTCGGTAGGCGAACGGCCCATCATTTTGCTGAATAGACGGGAAAAGTAGTAGGGGTCCTTGAACCCGAGCTCCGAGCTGATCTGTTTGACCGTCCAATCGGTAAAATCAAGGTAGCGGCAGGAATGCTGGATTTTGAGCCGCAAATAATAGTCGATGGGCGAGTAACCGGTCGCCTGCTTGAACAATTGCGAATAATGAGGGACGGACAGGCGGGCTTGAGCCGCTAGTTCCTTGAGACTGACCGCGCCTTCGAGATGCTGGAGCATGTATTGCACCGATTTCTCGGCTGCCCGTTTGCTGCTCATTGACTCATGATCTGTCCCGGAGCCGTATGCGAGCATGCCGAGCATGTATCCGGCGATCTGGGAGGCATACATCATCGTTTGCATCGAGTAACCGGTCTCCAATGTACCGTAACATTCGTGAAAAAGTTCAAGCCATTTTTGCGTTTTGGCGGGAGCCATGGCGGTCACGCCTTCGTTCAACAACGGCTCGATGTAATTGTTCGACAGGGTGCCGCGCAAGTGAACCCAGTAGATGCTCCAAGGTTCGGACGCATGCGCCCCGTACACGTGAGCCATGTTGGCAGGGAGAACAACCAGATTGCCTGCATTCACCTCATGCCGCTCGCTCCCACCGACGGAATACCATCCTGTGCCCTCGGCACAATACATGATGATATGGGAAGGGCAACCGGCAGGACGATTGCGGTAATGGTGCTCTGCCTTGTGGAAATACCCGATATCGGTCACGTGCAGTCCGGCGGTAATGGGATGGCCGGAGGCTTCTTGCAGCAGCGGGTCAGGCAGAACGATCAGCTTTTGCAGGTGAAATCCGTCCGATTTGCGCATGGCGAGAAGTTTGTCATATGGTTTCATACTTGTATTATGGTAATGGCGCGGCGGCGGAGTCAATCCCCAAACCGATCGCGTTATCATGGGCATGAAGCGGGGATGAAAATCGATCAGGATGAAGCATATGGACCTGGGATGGGTAAATACATAACAGCCATGATTGCCGGTGGACTTTTAATGGACAGACATAAGTTATGGGATTCGTCGGGGGATAGAGATCAGATGTTTTTAGATAAAAGACAGACAAGGAGAGGGTACGCGATGGAACAGTCAATCCACAATGAGACGTTATTTTATGTAGGGACGTATGCTTCTGCCGATCAGCCGGGAATCTACCTGTGCGCCTTGAATAATGACACGGGCGAAATGAGAGTGGTCAACTGGATGCAAGGCGTGGACAACCCTTCGTATCTGGCGCTCTGCCCGAAGGCCGATTGCCTGTATGCGGCGAGTGAAACGGAGGAGGGCGAATTGTTCGTGTACCGCCGCGACCCGGCGACGAGCGAGCTTCATTTGATGGATCGCAAACGTACGGAAGGATCGTCCCCTTGTTACGTGTCGGTCACTCGCGATGGTCGATGGGTCCTGACCTCCAATTACGGAAGCGGCAGCGTCAACGTGTTTCCGGTCGGGGATCAAGGTACGCTGGATGAAATGAGCGCAATGGTGCAGCATGTCGGCAGCGGGGAGAGCAAAGAGCGTCAGGAAGGCCCGCATGCGCATTCCATCCAGCCTGACCCGTCTGGCCAATACGCCGTGGTGTGCGATCTGGGATTGGATCAAATGATCGTCTATCGGCTGGATGAGGAGGGACGCCTTGTTACCCACCGCGAGCTCAAGCAGCCGCCTGGTTCAGGTCCAAGGCATCTTGTGTTCCATCCGAGCGAAAAGTGGGCATATGCCGTCAATGAACTGAACAACACGGTTTCCGCGTATTTGTACGACCTTCGCAGGGGAGAATTTACGGTCATCCAACATGTCTCCACACTGCCTGAAGGGCATGACGGCACGGGAACGGCAGCCGATATTCGCGTATCGGCATGCGGACGATTCCTGTACGCGTCCAATCGCGGCGACGACAGCATCGTGCTCTATCACATCGACCAGGAAACCGGAAAGCTGGAAGCAGCGCAATGGACATCCACGATCGGCCGGACGCCGCGAAACTTCAACCTTTTGCCCGGAGGCATTCTGCTCGTGGCCAATCAGGATACCGACAGCATTGTAGGCTTCCGAATGGATGAGGAGGACGGAAGGTTGACCCATAACGGGTTCAAGCTGGAGATACCGCGCCCGGTGTGCATCGTGCCCGTCGTTTGACGTGAACCTTGACATGAACAGAACAGGCGCGAATGGAATGGATTGCAGAACATGTTATGCTGTTCGGGTGCATTTGGATTGAAGAAAGGCCGCTTAATCATGCATAGAGCATGATTAAGCGGCCTTTTTCGGAATCTGCGCTGCGGTGGGAGTTCAATGGATCGGACCCTCGAAGCGCCCTTGACCATCGCACGAAACAAGTCGATGAGGAGGCCTATACCAAATGGCAGGCTACCCAGTGATCGCTGCCGGCTTTTCGGTACTCGGGCACTTGCTGCGAGCAAACTTCCTGTGCCCACGGGCAGCGGGTATGGAATTTGCAGCCAGCCGGCGGGTTGACCGGACTGGGGATGTCTCCTTGCAGCACGATGCGTTCCCTTTTGAGCTTGGGAATCGGCAGGGGCACTGCCGACAGCAAGGCTTTGGTATATGGATGAAGCGGGTTGCGAAACAGCTCGTCCCGGCTCGCCGTTTCCACCATGGAACCCAGGTACATCACGCCGATGCGGTTGCAGAGATGTTCGACGACGCTCAAGTCATGGGAGATGAACAGGTAGGAAAGGCCCCGTTGTTGCTGCTGCCGTTTGAACAAATTGATGATTTGCGCCTGGATCGAAACGTCCAGCGCGGATACCGGCTCGTCGGCAATGATCAGGTCGGGATTCAGTACCAAAGCTCTCGCAATGCCGATCCGCTGTCGTTGACCGCCCGAAAATTCATGCGGAAAGCGGTCGATGTGGGCGACGGAAAGGCCGCATGCCTCCAATATTTCCTTAACCTGGTCGCGTACATTGCCGGCATCGCTCAGTCCGTGGTCGAGCAGCGCTTCTCCGATAGCGTCCCCAATGCGTATTCGGGGATTCAAGGAGCTGTATGGATCTTGAAATATCAATTGCAGCCGGGGCCGAATCCGCCGGATGTCTTGAGGAGACAAGGCGTGAAGGTCTGCCCCCTTGAACAGAACCTGTCCGTCGGTTTTATCCGTCAGCCGAACGATCGTGCGTCCAACCGTGCTTTTGCCGCTGCCGGATTCGCCAACCAGGCCGAAGGTTTCGCCCGATCGGATCGTAATGCTGACGTCGTCCACCGCTTTGACGTATCCGGTCGTGCGGTTCAGCAGCCCTTTTTTGATCGGAAAATACGTCTTCAGGCGTTTTACTTCCAACAGAGGCTCACTCATGGGCATTTACCTCCTCATAGAGCCAGCAGGATGCTTTTTGTCCTTGGCCCACGTCCCGCAGCCGCGGCGGGCGCTCCCGGCAGATGGGCATGCACTGCCCGCAACGATCATGGAAATGACAGGAGTCCGTTAGGGAAAGCGGGTCCGGAACTTGACCAGGAATCGAGTACAGTTCCTCGTGCCGCTGATTCAGAATGGGCTTCGAACGGAGCAGTCCCTGAGTATAAGGATGCTTGGGATTTTCGAACAGCTGTACGACTTCTCCCTCTTCCACCACCTGGCCTGCATACATGACGACCACGTAATCCGCCATCTCGGCAACGACTCCAAGATCGTGGGTGATCATCAGGATGGACATGCCCGTTTCGGATTTGATGGTACGGAGCATATCAAGAATTTGTGCCTGGATAGTTACGTCCAGCGCCGTCGTAGGCTCATCCGCAATCAATAGCTTGGGACCGCAGGAGACCGCCATGGCGATCATGATTCGCTGAAGCATGCCGCCGCTAAGCTCATGGGGATAGCTGTCGGCAATCTGTTCGGGCCGCGAGATCCCTACCTGCCGGATTAACTCGATGGCACGTGCACGGGCCTCCGCCCGCGTCAGCTTCAGATGGACCCTGAGTGGTTCCATAAGCTGCTGCCCGATTTTCAGCACAGGATTCAACGAAGACATCGGTTCCTGAAAAATCATGGAGATGTCATTTCCGCGGATATGACGAAGGGATGCCTTGCTCTCACGCAGCAAATCTTTGCCGCAGAAACGAATCTCGCCATGCGTAACGCGCCCTGTCTGCTCGTCGACCAGCCCCATGACGGACATGGCGGTGACGCTTTTCCCACATCCCGATTCTCCGACGATGCATACCGTTTCGCCTTCGCGTACGCTAAGGCTTACACCGTTGACGGCGGTAATAAGACCTTCTTCCGTCTGGAATTTCGTTTCCAGGCGGTCAATTTCCAAAATGCCGGCCATCGCAGCAATCACCTACCTTTTCTGTTTTGGATCCAGGACGTCGCGCAGGCCGTCGCCGAAAATGTTGATGGCAATGACCGTGAGGAAGATGGATAACCCGGGAGGAATCCATAACCAAGGGTGCGTCTGGAAATCGATCATGTTGTTGGCTGCATCGATCATGTTCCCCCACGTTGGTGTCGGAGGCATAACGCCCAAGCCGAAAAAGCTGAGGACCGATTCGCTAAGAATCGAGCCGCCGATGCTAAGCGTAGCCATAACGATCAGCAGTGGAACGATATTTGGCAGCAAATGATGGAACAGCTTGCGTCGGTCGCGCAGCCCAAGCACTACCGCTGCCTGCATGAATTCTCTCTCCCGCAGGCTCAGCATCTGTCCGCGAATCATGCGGGCCATGCCGGGCCAGTTGACGAAACTGAGCATAAGCATCACGATGTACATTCGCGATTCCGGGGGCACCTTCCATTCGGAGAGCAGTGCTCCGAAGATGAAGAGCAGCGGCAGGCCCGGAATGGTCAGCAGCAGGTCGGCTACGCGCATGATGACTTGATCGACGATGCCGCGGTAATAACCTGCGATGGCACCGAGCAAGGCACCGATGAATACAGACAATACCATGGAGGCGAGTCCCACGGTCAAGGAGATGCGCCCGGCCATGAGCACGCGTGTAAGCACGTCCCTGCCCAGCGCGTCTGTGCCGAGCCAGTGACGCAAGCTAGGCGCCTGTTTCATGGCCGCCATGTTGATTTTGTTATCGGTGTAGGGAGAGAACAGCGGCCCAAGGAAGCAGGCGAGAAACATCAGAACAACGACGATCAAGCCGGCCATGGCCAATTTGTTTTTGGACAATCGCCGGATCGCGATCCGCCACAGGGAAGACTTGCGTGACTGCGGCGGCAAATTCGGCTGAGATTGCGGCCCGGGCTCGATGCCATAACCGGGTGCTTTCCGTCCAGGCTCTGCTTGGGGGGCTTCGACATGTGCCAGCGTTTGGCGGAGCTGCCCGCTTTTCGCACGGGAACCGCTAATAGGGGGGAATGACATGGCGTGTACCTCCTATTGCAGCCGGACGCGCGGGTCGGCAACATGGTAGAGCACGTCCGACAAAAGCGTCCCGATCACGGTCAGAATGGCGATGAACATGGTGAAACCCATCAGCAACGGATAGTCCCGCAGCGTAAACGACTGCATGTAGAGCTGGCCGATGCCCGGCCAATTGAAGATTCGTTCGATGATCAGTGATCCGCCGAACAGCGATGGCAGCTCGAAGCCTACCAGCGTGATGGCCGGAAGGAGCGCATTCCTTAGGGCATGGGTATACAGCACCTTGTTTTCCTTCAGTCCTTTGGCCCGCGCGGTGCGTATGTAGTCCTGCCGGATAACTTCGATCATGTTGCTGCGGAAGTACCTGGTTAACGACCCTACACCCAGCAAAGTCATGACAATGACGGGGAGTGTCATATGTTCAATGACCTCCCGCACGTAAGCCATACCCGTCGCATTGCTTCCGGTAGTCATCATGCCCCCTGGCGGCAGCCATTTCAGATCGACGGCCAGCATTTTGATCAGAAACAGGCCGATAAAAAAGGACGGTACCGACATGGCTGCGAATATGGCGACCATCACCAGCGTATCGAACCATGAATACTGTTTGTAGGCCGCGATGACCCCGACAATGACGGCTATGATCCAGGTGAAGAAGGTAGACACTGCGGCGAGCAGGAACGAGTTCCAGATATATTCGTTGAACAGCGTAAGCACGGGCTTCTGCTGTGCCAGCGAATAACCGAATTCGCCCCGCATCGCATTGCCCATCCAGGTCAAGTACCTGTCCAGAACGGGTTTGTCCAGACCGTAAATTTCCCGAAGCTCCGCCTTTCGCTCCGGGCTGAGCTTGATGTTGCTGGAGATGAAATCCCCCGGCGTCAGTGCGTACAGGCTGAAGATCAGTACCGACGCTGCCAGAAGAATGAGAATCATATAGGACAATCGCTTGGTGACGTATGTGCTCATGGCAATATCAGCTCCTTATCGGCACGTCCCCTCCAGTCTTGATGATACGGCTGAAGGGGACGCGGATTTGGCGTTGCATATGGTCGGTTAACGTTAGAAGGACATTTTTTCACGCGACCCGCTTATTTCAAGCTCCATTCCGGCAGGCTGGTCGCGATCCCGCGGAACGGGCTGACGGATAACCCTTCGATGCGCCCGTTATAGGCATATACCGTTTTGCGATAGCTGGTGAAAATAACGGGGAGTTCATCGTTCAGAAGCTGGTAGAGCTCTTTGTAGACTTGTTTGCGTTCCTCGATGTCTGTCGTGGCGAGCCCTTTTTGGTACAATTCCTTGACTTTGGGATTGTCATATCCCTTGATTTCGCCATCCACGAATTGATAAACCCCTTCGGAAGGGTCAGTCAGCATGGGAGTCGAGAAGGAGGCCATGTCATAATCTCCGCCCTCCACTTTGGAGACGAGCGCGTTGAAGTCGGCGAATACTTCCGGCTGGAACTGGATGCCGATCGCTTCGAAGTTTTCCTTGGCTACGGCAATGAAAACATCGGTTGCCGGGCTTTTGGTGCCGAGGAAGTGCAAGGACAGCTTGGTGCCGTTCTTTTCGCGTATGCCGTCCGCGCCGCGAACCCAGCCCGCTTCATCCAGCAGCTGGTTGGCTTTGTCCGGATCATAGGCATACGGATTGATGCCGTCTTCCGTATAGGACCACGAAATCGGGGAGGCCGGGATGTTCGCTACTGCACCGGCTCCATGGTTGGCATCGACATAGATCGATTGCCGATCAAGCCCGTAGGTAATCGCTTGGCGGACCTCTTTTTCTTTCAGCTGTTCATGTTCCAGATTCAACTGCAAATACCCGTATGTACTTGGCGTGTAAGGCAGCAGATTCAGGTATGGCAGCGATTTGAGTTTATCGATGTTCTCCTGGGTGGCCGTGAACGCGGCAAAGTCGATCTCGCCTGTTTCGATGAATTGCCAGGTATCCCCTTCGGACGTTTTGTAAATAAAACGCTCGGCTTTCGGTTTACCTTTGTAGTAATACTCGTTGGCAATGAAGCGCACTTCCTGCCCGGGCAGGAACTTATCCAACTTGTACGGCCCGTTGCCGACTGGAGCGGCATGCAGCTGCTTGATGTAGTCGAGTTGGCCGAATTTGTACTCTTTGCCGTAGTAGGCTTTGGACAACACTTCCGAGCCAAGTGTCAACAAAGCGGTTGCGTTGGGCTGCTCAAGCGTAACGGAGATCGTTAGCGGATCAATGATTTTGATGCCCTCGATATGATCCGCTTTCCCGTCCGTATAGGCCTGCCCGCCTTTGACGTGAGTCGAGAAGATATCAAATCCGCCGTCATAAGCTTTATCGTGCAGAATGGTCCAGGTAAAGGCTACGTCTTCCGAGGTTAGGGGCGAACCGTCGCTGAATTTGGAGTCAGGGCGAAGATGAAACGTATAGGTCAGCTGATCGTCCGACACGTCCCAGCTTTCAGCCAGATCAGCCACGGGCAAGCCTTGTTGATCGACGGTGACGAGCGAAGCAAACAGCAGTGAGGCAACATTGCCGTCATAACCGCTCTGGTGGAAATAAGGAGTGAATGCGCCGCTCGGATCCGTCAATGCCACAATGATCGTGTCCGTACGTTCCTTGGCAGACGCCGGCAATTTGCTCAAATCGGTGGCTTGATAAGGTCCATCCAAGCCGACGGCGGCAGTGGATTGGGTCTGGGCAGCCGAACCTTCGGCACTCCCGGAAGAGCCGGCTGTTTCGGATCCGGAGCTGCTGCCTGCCGAGCAAGCGGACAACAACAACACTCCGCTAAGAAACATGGTGGACAACATCGAAGCTTTCTTCGTTTTCATAGTATCCTCCCTTGATTGCAATCTTCGATTTTTCCTCTCTCCTGAACCTTGTCTGAGGATGTTTAAATTTTTATAATTCCTATGAACTTAGTCAGGTATGAGAGCGATAAGCCCTATTATAGAAATGCGGATTGGTTCTGTAAATAGAGAACCGGAATATTTTTTTTATAGATTAACCATAATTAACCACTTTAACGTGCTAAAATGCCGCATGATCAGGGCCGAAAATCATTGAACAGTCAAGTTCTTCGGCAGTCCTGCCATGCGGCATGTTGTACAGTGCGAAGGAGAATATTTTTGTGCAAATCCGAAATCCGGGGGGACAATTCAATCGCGTTCGATGTATTCGTGAACACTGGGAATCAGCTTGTCCAGCGCGCGTCGACGAATGGAATACTCGATCAGGTTCTCTCCCTCGAAGTGGGAGTAAATCAGCCCTGCTCCGCGAAGCTTGGAGATATGGTCATGCGTAATTCCTTTGGAAAGACCCAAATGGCGAACGATCTCGATGAAACTTCGAGGCCCCTGATGCAGGAAACGTAAAATTCTGAGACGATTTTTCTCGCCGAGGCTTCGGATGACGCGAAGTTCGTGGGTGGACATATATTCTTCGTTGCCGAAATACAGGCGTGCAGCATAATGGCATACCAAGGTATCGTCCAACTGCAGAATGATGTTCAAAGGCTGAAAGTGAAACTGTGGCACCAGTACGATGCGTCTCAATCCTTCCCGTGGACGGAACATGATGCCATTGGTTGCATCGTCGAGCACTTCATCGGGGGGGAGAAAATTCAGCTGTTCCCGACGTGCGGTCATTTCCTTCAGCAAGGCCGGATGGATCCGCGAATCGGTAGAGGCGAAATAATGTTCGTTCCAGCCTTGCAACACTTGGGTCATCGCGGAGTGAAAGGCTTGCACATCTTCCGGGTAGGGGTAGCTGTAGCGCAGGAACAGCTCCGTTAACCTGTCGGTTCCTATCATGTCGAACCACCGAATAAACGATTCAGGGTCATTCTGATGACGTGGATCGGAAATTGATCCGTTCTCTGAAGCGTCCACGTACAGAAAGGCAAGCAGCAGCATCCAGTTCCAATCGTCGTCTACCTTAAGCTCGTTCAGAGCGGATGCCAGTCCTGTCGGCAGTCGTTCCTGAACGTCTTTGGCCCATGATGCGGACAGATCGATTTTTTTATGTGATTTTCGGCAGATATACGTATGCAAGCTGGCGATAAATTCCAAAGCCGGTGCGTATAATATCTCGATTTGAGGGTTCAATTCGGAAGCCACCTTTCTGGAAAACAAGGGTCACTCCATTATACCTTTATCGAGGTGATCGACGCCATGTTGGCTCAGACGTTATACGTTGAACGACCGCGTCGTCAACAGTGTAAATGAAATGAGTAAAAATGTTATTTTAGTCCTATATATGGAATTAAATGTTTAATGTAATATAAGTTATAATTAAAGCGCTTACATAAATATGCGCTATCGGGCATCGGGCTTACCAAATTCATGGGGGAGGCTGTTGAATATGGTGAATCGTCGGTCTTGGAAGCGAACATGGCAAAACGCGGGTTTGTTAATGTTGAGCTCGGCCTTGCTGGTGGCGACGCTTGGACTGGGCAGCCAGCAGGCGGCCCATGCGGCGGAGGCGCGCCAGATGGAGCTGCTGGATCGCGGCGTCGTGGCCGTTAAAACGGGCCAAGGCGTCTTTGTCAGCTGGAGGCTTTTCGGCAATGAAGGTTCTAATGTGTCGTTCAACGTGTACCGGGACGGGAAGAAGGTGAACACATCCCCGATTACGAACAGCACCAATCTCCAGGATGCAAACGGGACAAGCAGTTCCACATACACGGTCCGGGCCGTCGTTGGAGGTGCAGAGCAGGCGGCATCGGCCCCTGTGGGTGTATGGGGGAACAATTATTTGTCCGTCCCGCTCAATGTGCCGGCAGGAGGCACGACGCCGGACGGGGTTGCTTATACGTACAGCGCCAACGATGCAAGCGCGGGCGATCTGGATGGGGACGGCGAGTACGAACTGATCGTCAAGTGGGACCCGTCCAATTCGAAGGACAACTCCCAGAGCGGATACACCGGAGAGGTGTTCATCGATGCGTACAAGCTGAACGGAACGCATTTGTGGCGCATCAGCCTGGGCAAAAACATTCGTGCAGGCGCCCATTATACCCAATTCATGGTCTATGATCTGGACGGAGACGGCAAGGCCGAGGTGGCGATGAAAACCGCCGATGGCACGAAAGACGGGGCCGGCAGGGTCATCGGCGATGCGGGCAAGGATTATCGCAATTCGAATGGCTACGTGCTGTCCGGACCGGAGTACCTGACCGTGTTCAACGGGGAGACGGGCGCGGCCCTGTCCACCGTGAATTATGATCCTCCGCGCGGGAACGTTTCCGACTGGGGAGACAATTACGGCAACCGGGTGGATCGTTTCCTGGCGGCGATCGCGTATTTGGACGGAGAGCGGCCAAGCCTGGTCATGGCACGCGGATATTACACCCGTACGGTACTTGTCGCGTACAATTGGCGGGATGGACGATTGACCAAACAATGGACCTTCGATTCCAAAGCTTCAGGCAACTCGGGTTATGCGGGACAAGGCAACCATAATTTGAGCGTCGCCGACGTGGATGGAGACGGCAAGGACGAGATCGTTTACGGCGCCATGGCGGTCGATCATAACGGAGCCGGGTTGTATACGACAGGGCTGAAACACGGGGATGCGATGCATTTGAGCGATCTTGACCCGGATCGGCCGGGACTGGAGGTATTCCAGGTGCACGAAACCCCGTCCAACGCGGGTGTGGAGTTCCGTGACGCAGGGACAGGGCAGTTGATCTGGGGGGTTCCCACAACGAGGGATGTTGGCAGGGGGATGGCTGCAGATATTGACCCGAGATATCGCGGGGTGGAAGTATGGGCAGACGGCGCGCTTTATACGGCTCAAGGCCAGAAGATCGGGACAAAGCTGCCTTCATCCACGAATTTCGGAATTTGGTGGGACGGCGACTTACTGCGGGAGCTGCTGGATAGCAACCGGATTGACAAATGGGACTATGCCAACAGCCAAACGGTTAATTTGTTGACTGCGTCGGGGGTTTCCTCCAACAATGGCACGAAGTCCACGCCGAACCTGCAGGCGGACCTGCTGGGGGATTGGAGGGAGGAAGTGGTCTGGCGCACGAATGACAGCTCGGCGCTGCGCATCTATACGACAACGGATGTTACGGACAAGCGCATTTATACGCTGATGCACGATCCGGTCTACCGGCTGGGCGTGGCCTGGCAAAACGTCGCCTACAACCAGCCGCCGCATACCGGATTTTATCTGGGAGATGGCATGAGTGCCCCTCCGATGCCTTATATCCGGTTTGCCGGGCAGTGAAGGTCGATCACGAGGCATGACCCGGAAGGTTTGAAGCGGTTAGGGGTACGGATATGTTCCGTACCCCGCTTGTTTTTTTACGCATGAAAAATATTGGAATTTTGCGTAAAAAACGTTTGACAGACCTGGGGACTGCCCTTATTATAGGCATATAACTTACTAAACAGGTAGGAATAATTGTTTAGAACAGCATACGTTCTCACCGTACAGACGGAGGAACTCCACAGCACGTCATCCTGGATGAAGCTTGCACGCGTATTCGGCGGCAGGACTTCATAGGAGGATCGGGCATGGGGTTCCTGCGTCTATTTTTCGTTGAACGTCATACGCTGTTCAGCCTGCCGATGCAGTCACGCAGATTCATTCAGGGGGAGTGTTGAGCGATGAAAAAGGGAGTTCGGAGAAGCATTTTGGTTGGTCTTGCTTTGGTGTTGACGGGGGTGCTGGCTGCATGCGGATCAGGCAGCGGAAGCGGCGGATCAAGTGCTGCGGAAAGTTCGGGAGAACAGGGGAGCGGTTCCGGGAAAGCCAAGGCAGTGGAGCTGCTGAACGTATCCTATGATCCGACCAGGGAACTGTACGAACAGTTCAACAAGGCATTTGCGGCGCATTGGCTGCAAGAGAAAGGTCAGGAAGTGACCATCAAGCAGTCCCACGGAGGTTCGGGCAAACAGAGCCGCTCCGTCATCGACGGGCTTGATGCAGACGTGGTGACGCTCGCGCTCGGTTACGATATTGATGCGATCGAGGACAAAGGGCTGATCAATGCGGGCTGGCAGGACAAATACGAGCACAACAGCTCTCCATATACGTCCACCATCGTGTTTCTGGTGCGCAAAGGCAACCCGAAAGGGATCAAGGATTGGGATGACCTGATCAAGGATGGCGTCGAGGTCATTACGCCGAATCCGAAGACGTCCGGCGGAGCGCGCTGGAACTACCTTGCAGCTTGGGGTTATGCGCTGAAGCAGAACAACAATGATGAGGAAAAGGCGAAAGCGTTCGTGGCAGAGTTGTTCAAACACGCACCGGTGCTCGATTCCGGAGCGCGCGGGGCAACGACGACATTTGTGGAGCGCGGCATTGGCGACGTGCTTCTGGCTTGGGAGAATGAAGCCTTCCTCTCCGTCAAGGAACTGGGACCGGACAAATTCGATATCGTGGTGCCTTCAATCAGTATCCTGGCTGAACCGCCGGTCGCGATCGTTGACAAAAATGCGGACAAAAAAGGGACTCGCGAAGTCGCGGACGCCTATTTGAAATACCTCTATAGCGAAGAGGGGCAGACGATCGCGGCCGAAAACTATTACCGTCCGACGCTGGACAGCGTAAAAGAAAAGTTCAAGGATCAATTTCCGGAGCTGGAACTGTTCACATTGAAGGATGTATTCGGCACATGGCGGGATACGCAGGCCAAACATTTCAACGATGGGGGCATCTTCGACCAGATCTACGTTCCGGGGAGCTAATGGACGCAGCCAAGGCAAGGCGGAGGACGGCCATGAACGGCCGTCTGTCCTAAAGTGTACGCAGCCAACCGGTCCTACCGACCGAAGGCAGAGAGGATGATGGTTCATGAGCAAGGTAATGGCAGCCCGGCGACGCACGTTGCCGGGGTTTGGGCTGACGATGGGGTATAGCGTGTTCTATCTGAGCCTGGTTGTTCTCATTCCGCTGGCGGCCTTGCTGTTCAATTCGACCGGATTGACCTGGTCAACGCTTGTGGAGAACGCGACCAATCCCCGGGTGCTCGCTTCGTTCAAAGTCAGCTTTCTGACGGCCGGCGCGGCAGCCTTGATCGATCTGTTCCTGGGGTTGCTGCTGGCCTGGGTGTTGGTTCGTTACGAGTTTCCCGGCAAGCGGCTGTTCGATGCCGTGATTGATCTGCCGTTCGCCCTGCCGACGGCAGTGGCCGGCGTTGCGCTTACGGCGCTGTATGCGGGGAATGGCTGGATAGGCCAGTTCTTCGAGCCGCTCGGCATCAAACTGGCCTATTCCCAGGCCGGTATTACGCTGGCCTTGATGTTTATCGGCATCCCGTTCGTGGTGCGCACGGTCCAGCCGGTGCTGGAGGAACTGGAGGCCGAGGTGGAGGAAGCCGCAGCGACGCTCGGTGCGGGACGCTGGCGCATATTTCGGGCCATCTTGCTGCCGGACCTCGTGCCGCCGCTGCTGACCGGCTTTGCGTTAGCGTTTGCCCGGGGAATCGGGGAATACGGGTCGGTCGTATTCATTTCGGGCAACATGCCGATGAAGACGGAAATTGCGCCGCTCTTGATCATGGCAAAGCTGGAACAGTTCGACTATGCGGGAGCGACGGCGGTTGCGCTGTTATTGTTGCTCGTTTCCTTCGTCCTGCTGCTCGTCATCAATTCGCTGCAGCGCTGGAGCCGCAAGGCGGGCAGGGCTTAGCTCCTGTCGTTCAAGGATGGAAACGATCAAAAATACCGTTGGAAGGGGGCGAAGGCATATGGCTGGTTCCGTACCATTAACTCCGCTGCGGCCGGCGGGAAAGCAATCCGGGACGAACAGGGCGACGTCCGAAGCGCCCTGGGTGAAATGGCTGCTCATCGGACTGGCAACGCTTGTGCTGCTGTGGCTGCTAGTGCTGCCGCTCGTCATCGTGCTGATGGAGGCTTTGAAGCAAGGCTGGGGGGTCTACATTGCCGCGCTTACGGAGCCGGATGCCTTGTCCGCCTTGAAGCTTACCCTGCTCGTGGCGGCCATTACGGTGCCGCTTAACACGATTTTCGGGGTAGCGGCGGCATGGGTGATCACCAAATTTCAATTTCGGGGAAAAGGGCTGCTGATCACCTTGATCGACCTGCCGTTTTCGATATCTCCCGTTGTGGGCGGTTTGATCTTTGTGCTCGTCTTCGGCTCGAACGGCTGGTTCGGCCCGTGGCTGGAGCAGCATGACATCAAAATCATATTCGCCCTGCCCGGCATCGTGATCGCTACGCTGTTCATCACGTTTCCGTTTGTGGCGAGAGAGCTGATTCCCTTAATGGAAGATCAGGGCACGCGGGAGGAAGAGGCTGCAGTTACGCTGGGTGCATCCGGCTGGCGCATTTTTTGGAGCGTGACCTTGCCCAACATCAAGTGGGGTTTGCTGTACGGCATCATACTGTGCAATGCCAGGGCGATGGGCGAATTTGGCGCGGTATCGGTCGTGTCGGGACATATTCGCGGTCAGACGAACACGCTGCCGCTGCATGTCGAGATTCTGTACAACGAGTATCAGTTCTCGGCTTCGTTCGCGGTTGCTTCTTTGCTGCTGATATTGGCGCTGGCCACGCTGCTGCTCAAAAGCTGGTTAGGGCACAAGGCTGCACATGCCAAGTAATCCGGATATGCCATAATGCTCTTAAACCGGATTTGATGGGGATAATCAAGCAGTGGATAATTTCATTCTGACTTTAAGTCCAAAACCAATTGACAGTAAAATACAGCCCTGATAATGTATAATCCAAGTATATAGGTTGGATAAGAATGAATTATAGACGGGTACATGGAAGCGAAGCATTCGATGCAAGAAATATGGCGGGCACGGCCCGGGAAGAGGAGGCGGCTCTATGGCTAAGCCGTTAAAAGTGGATGAGGTATGGCTGGACCGCATTGCCGGACAATTGAACGACATGGAGTTTGGCTCGCTGCATATCGTTGTGCATGAAGGCCAGATCGTGCAGATGGAACGGACGGAACGCAAGCGTTTTGAAAATGTGTCTTCAGGCAGCGCCTCCAAATCCGGGAGCACTGCGAGAAGCAGCTCTGCCCGTGCTCTTCGGAGCCCCAAGGCAGGCACGAAGGGATAATAATTCAGGATCGAAACGCAAAAGGAGAAGCACGTTAAGACGGCTTCTCCTTTTGCGTTTGTTGTTTTGAGAAAGTGCCATTTTAGGATAAAGTCCGCCGTATCGTCAGCTCTGGCCGTCTGCTCCGTCCGCTCCATCCGTGTGGGCAGCTTGAGCCGTTTCCATCCCGTCATGCCCGGCATAGGGGCGATTGCTGCGGGAACTGGTCCTGGTAAGGCCGAAGCCGGAAACGATGAGGAGGAGCTGAAGGCCAAGGGCATAAGGTGCAGCTGCGGAACCGATCAAATGCAGCAGGGCAGCCAGCACGATCGAAAGCGACAACAGCTTGCTCAGAGGAGCAGACGTGCTCCCGCGCGGTCCGGACCAGAGCAGGTATCCATACAATATCGTGATCAACAGCGAAACGAATTGCATCCATGGCAAGGCATTGTCCCAAGCTGCCCAAAAGGGCAGGTGCAACCCTGACTGCCGGAAGACGAAATCCGCGCACAGCGCTGCCGTGGCAGCAAAGGCGATTGGTTCTGCGGCAGGACGAAACACGTTCCAGACACCCTGTCCCCAACCTGCCGGGAGTTCATTGCGTCCGAGTTCGTCGGACAAGGCCCCGGTTTCCCTCTCCAGCGCTTTGTGCACGAGAGACAGGCGTGCAGGTTCGGGATGTCGGGTACAGTCCCGAATCTGCTCCTGCAATGGCATGGACAAGCAGGCTGCCGCTTTGCATGACAGCATCGCTTGCAAAAGATTGGGAGAAGAGTGCTCGTCGAACATGTACCCATGGGTTTCTTTTGCCGCAAGTTGTCCCAACAAGGGTGTGCTTATGTATAATGTATCTCGTATACTCCGCATTCGCCGTTCGCGGTTGCGTCTGACTTCGGTTGCCGACCATAAATAGATGCCTGTTAGCAGCGCGGTCATTGCAAGCAGCAGCCCCCAAAATCCGGGATAGCTGAGCATGTTATGCAGCCAAAATGAAAACAAGGGTAACCCTCCTTTACTTAGGAATCGTTGCAAGTAAACGCACGTATCGTGAAACACGGTTCACGCAAGCTTTTCTCTCACTATTACACAGGAATTGCCTGAATTCAAGCATGAAGCGAAACGAAAGGGGATTGGATTATGGACGCCATTCATATTGTACATACGCCTCCGAAGGCAGAAGAGTATCTTGCGTTACGCAAACGGGCAGGCCTTAGCGCCATGAGCAGAGAAGGAGCCGAAGCAGGTTTGCCAAACTCGCTGTTTGCCGTATGCTTGCGCCGTGGCGAGGAGCTTGTCGGCATGGGCCGGGTGATCGGCGATGGAGGGTGCTTTTTTCAGGTGGTGGACATCGCGGTACATCCGGATTCGCAGGGGCAAGGATACGGCAAACGGATCATGAGCGAGATTATGGACTATTTGCGGCGTCATGTTCCGCCTCGCGGCCTTGTCAGTCTGCTGGCCGATGTTCCGGCCGATCGGCTGTATGCCCAGTTTGGCTTCACGTATACCAGTCCGAAATCCGAAGGTATGTGGTGGAGACAAGAAGAGTAGTCGGGGGAACGAAGTCCTTTGATCTGGAAAAACGATCTTGGATCGAAAACAAACTGCATTTTTTTAGGCGTTGCGATTGACTTCATCGGATCATGAGGTTTAAGATGGCGTGTGCCGTTTAAGATTTATAACAACAGGAGTAAATTGGGACAATAATGATGCATTGAGCTTAGGACTTTGATGAAATGAGGGATTATATATGAAAGTTGCGCTGTTTGGAGCTACGGGAACGATTGGGAAAACGATATTATGGGAGTTGATGGACCGCGGGCATGAAGTGACGGCCATCGTGCGCGACCCATCCAAAGTGGAAATGGTGCATGAACGTTTACGCGTGGAGCAGGGCGATCTGCTTAATCCGGATCAGATTGCCGATTATACGGCAGGTCAGGATGCTGTTGTGAGCGCCTACGGGCCTAAGTTTGGCGAAGAGGAAGAACTGCTCGAAGTCACACGTTCGCTGCTGGAAGGCGTTCGCCGGGGCAAAGCGGGCCGTTTGGTCATCGTTGGCGGCGCAGGAAGCCTGCTGACGGATTCCGGTGAAATGCTGATGGACACGCCCGGATTTCCGGAGGAAGTCAGAACGCTTGCCAAAGCTCATCTGGACGCCTACGGATTAATCGAAGAGTCGGACATTGCCTGGACTTATCTGAGTCCTGCGGCAACGATTACTTCGGGCAGACGTACGGGTCAATTCAGGATTGGCCTGAATCGCATGATTACGGATGATCTGGGCGAGAGTACGATTTCCGTTGGAGATTTTGCGGCAGCGCTGGTGGATGAACTGGACGATCCGAATTTTATCCAGACGCGGTTTACGGTTGCTTATTAATGAGGGAACGGCATAAGGCCGGGTTTCGGGGTCGCACCGGGACGTTTGAATTCGCGAACGGCATCGGTGCGTGCGTAATCTCCAGTGGGCAGAAACCTGTTGCAAAGGTCTGCATAGCATATCGCTGTATCGGTCGGTGTTTCGCGTAAAGGATGATGGAACCTAGGATATGCCGGTTCGCATGAAGTCTGGATGTTAATCTTCCGGGAGGGGAATTGCGTTGTATATCGTAACGTCTGAACAGATGAGGGCGGTGGACGAACATACCATCCGCGAGCTCGGCATTCCGGCTCTCAGTCTTATGGAGAATGCGGGACGTGCCATTGCCGAGGAAGTAATCCGGCTATGCCGGCAGCAGGAGGCGGGCGTAGGCGAATGCCCGGAGCCGCCGCGTGGGGCGGATCGCCAGGCAGGCCGCGTGCATGGCGGTCCGCCGGGGCTTCCCGGCTTCATCGCCGCCGACCCGGCGCTCGTGATGAAGCGGCCCCGCGATCAGCATTGGTACATGCTGATCGGCAAGGGCAACAATGGCGGCGACGGGCTTGTGGCGGCGCGCCATTTGGTGGAGGCGGGGCTCGGCGTCACGCTGGTGTACGCCGATGCCCCGGAGGCACTGCGGGGCGAAGCCGCAGTGCAGCGGGATGCCGCCGCGAAGCTCGGAATCCCTGCTTTGGTCCACGGGCGCGAAGCCGTGGACTTCAGCCGGTGCACGGGCATCGTGGATGCGCTGCTCGGCACCGGCTCGCGGGGAGCGCCGCGAGGGTCTTACGCGGCGCTGATCGAGGCAGCGAATGGCAGCGGCAAGCCCGTTGTGGCGGCAGATATTCCGAGCGGGCTGGATGCGGACACGGGTGAGGTGCATACGCCATGCATTCAAGCCAGGGTCACGGTATGCCTTGCGCTCTTGAAACGCGGGCTGGCGCAGTATCCGGGTGCTTCTGCCGCCGGGCGCATCGTGGTGCGTTCCATCGGTATTCCCGCGCGGCTGGCCCCGGAACACGGAGCCTCTGTACGCTTGTTGACGGAAGAGATGCTGCGCGATGATCTCGGCGTGGATACTGGCCGTGTGCGCGTTCCCGACGGGCACAAGGGCACCTACGGCCACGTGCTGCTGGCTGCAGGCAGCCTGCCGATGAGCGGCGCGGGCCTGCTCGCGGCAAAGGCCGCGCTGCGCGCCGGCTGCGGCCTCGCCACGTGGGCGCTGCCCGCGGCACTGCTGCCGCACGTCGTCGGCAGCGTGCCCGAGGTCATGCTCGCCGCCGCAGCCGAAGGCCCCGGCGGCGAATGGAACGCGGCTTCCGCGGACGCCGTGCTGCGTCTCGCGGAGAGCCGCGACGTGCTCGCGACCGGCCCCGGCCTCGGTCGCTTCGCGGGGGACACAGGCTGGCTGCGCAGCCTGTGGCAGGGCACGGATCGTCCGCTCGTCATCGACGCGGACGGCCTCAACATGCTGGCAGACGCCGGCCCGGACGGGCCCCGCGTCTGGGGCAAGCGCCGTGCGGCGGTCGTGCTGACGCCGCACCCGGGCGAGATGGCGCGGCTGCTGCGCCTGCCGACCGCCGAGGTGCAGCGTGACCGCATCGGATACGCTGCGAGGTACGCCCGCGAGCAGGGCGTGACCCTGGTGCTCAAGGGAGCACGCACGGTCATTGCCATGCCTACCGGCGAGGCGTACGTCAACACCACCGGACATGCCGGCATGGCAACCGCCGGCGCCGGAGACGTCCTGACCGGCATCATCGCCGGTCTGCTGGCTCAAGGGCTGGGCGCGGAGCAAGCCGCTGCCTGGGGCGTGTATTTGCACGGCCTTGCCGGGGAACGCGCCGCGCAGCACCGGGGCGATCCGTCTGCCGTGCTCGCAGGCGACATCGTCGAGGCCCTGTGACGCCTGTAAAGTCGGGCCGAACAGGGTTGGTGGATCGTGCCAATGCATTTCGTGCGTTTAATTTAAAGAGAAGAGGAAACTTCTATAACCGATGATAACGGGTTTCGAGCCCGTTGCCTCTGAATACACATCAAAGAGACGCTTCCATCACCACACCTGTCGTGGTGGCGAAAGCGTCTCTTCTTATTGGTTCCGGACCGACTCCTTCGTTGTGATCCTGATCGTTAGGTAACCGTCCTTTCGGTACGCCTGCTCCCCGTGCCGAAGATTTCCCAAACCCGGTCGTTCCGGCACCGATTACCCGGTTACATTTTGAACCTTGCCAGTTCCCGGTGCATCTCCGCGCTGATGTCGCGGAGCGTTTTGACCTTGTCTGCCGCCTCTTCGAACGAGCGCTGCTGCTCGGCAGCGGAGGCGGTAATTTCTTCGCTGCTGGCTGCGGATTGCTGCGTGATGGCGCTGATGTTTTCGATGGCCTGGTGCACGCGGGAACTCCATTCATGGGATTGCTGCATCTCCGCGGCCAACTGCTTGATCTGGGCGCTGATCCGCTCCGCGCTGCCTTCGATTGTTGAGAAGGATTGGCCGGTTTGTCTGGCAGCTTGTTCCTGCTGCGCAACAAGGCCGATGCTGTTCAAGACGGATCGTTTCACGTTGTCCATGGCGGTTGAAATCTCTGTCACGGCCGCATAAATATGCTGCACGGACTGTTCTGATTGCTCCGCCAATTTTTTGACTTCGCTCGCCACCACGGCGAATCCTCGGCCGGCTTCGCCCGCCCGCGCCGCCTCAATGGAAGCGTTCAGCGACAACAGCGTGGTCTGGGAAGCGATGTCGGACACGTAGCCTGTCATCGTTTCGATCCGTGCGGCGCTGTCCTCCAGCTCCCGGAAGGTCTGCTCGACTTCCGCCATCGCTTTTTGGTTGACCTCGCTGAGTTTGAGCTGTTCCTGCATGAATGCTCGGCCGTCCGAAACCGTGCTTAACACTTCATTCCCGTATTCCGCCGATTGCGAGGTGGATTGCAGGCTGTTGTCGAACGTGTGCTGCATCTGTTCAACGATCATGACGGTTTCGGCCAGATCCTCGGCGATTTTCTGGCTGCCGATGGACAGTTCCTCCGTCGTACGGGTCACCTGCTGCACGATGGCCAGCATCGTGTCATTGCCGCGGTCAATGTCCTGCGCCATCGCATCCACCCGATTGCCAGCGGCGCCGATCGATTCGACCATGCTCCGAATGCTGTCGATCATGACCCGGAAGGAGGCGCTAAGCTCATCCAGCTCATCTTTTCCGCGGGTCGCCGCCAATTGGACGCTCAGATCGCCTTGGGCGATCCGTCCGGCAGCATCTTTAAGCACACGCATGCGTCCTGCCAATCGGCGGGAGGTGAAGAAGTTGAACAGGGTGACGGTGATGATCAGGAAAATTCCCCCTGCCAGCGCGATTTTCCATGTATCATCGATATCCTTGTCCAGTTGGGCAGTAAACTGCTCATAACGCTCGCGCGTGAACTCATCCAGCATATAAATGTCATTCTGGATGCCTTTCACCCTTGAGCTGTAACGTTTGGCTTCCGTGCTGTCCTGGGCATTCATGGCTTGAGTTGCGCCCTCGCCCAGCGCGGTCAGCTTCTCCTGAATGGTTCCGATCAGGCGCATCTGCTCCTCCGTTTGCAGCAGCTCTGCCGCGAGCTGGTCCGCCAGCTGTTTTCCTTCGTCCAGCAAACGCAGCACAGCGTCCTGATTGGCTGCCGACATGGAGGTGGAGTAAACGTCCAGCGCCTGCGCCGTCTGCAGCTGGTTGGCATCCAGCTCGGAAACTTTAAGCATGGCAGGCACCAGATTTTGATTGCCGGCATTCATGCCGAGCAGTTGGAATATGATGTAGGCCACCAATACGAGGGATGCCAGCATTGAAAATAACGCATAACCGATCAGCTTGCCTTGAAGCTTCATAACATATGCCCCCATTGTTGAGTATTCACGTGCTTTGTCCTTATTTGTTACGACTGCTGCCTTGTTCAAGGGCTAAGCGTAATTTTGGTCTCGCCTGAAGCAATCTTTGCTTTCTGGTCTTCAAATTGTTTCTGCTGCTCGTCGCTCAAGGTAATATTGTGAAGCGCCGTGATGCCGATGCCGTTTTCAGCCAAGCCGTATACCATGACCTTTTGCGGGAAAGTGTTGTTGTTCTCTTTATATGTAGCGATGGCATTGCGGATGGAGACGTCCACGTTTTTGAGCATGGAGGTCAAAATCGCTTTTTCAGCCAAAAAGAATTGATCCGTATCTACGCCGATGGCATGTTTTCCCGCCTGCTGAATTTCGGTAAGAGCGCCCACGCCGGTCAAGCCTGCGGCAACGTAGATCACATCTGTGCCTTGGTCCTGCATCATTTGGGAAGCGATCTGTGCTCCCAGCTCGGGTTTGCCAAAATCGCCGGCATACACAGCATGAACGCTGGCATCCGGGTTGACGGCATGTACGCCTTGTTCGAAGCCTTCCTGAAAATCATGCAGCACCGGGATGTCCATTCCGCCCAAAAAGCCAACGTGGTTATCCTTGGTGGCAAAGCCGGCAATCATGCCTGCCAGATAACTGCCTTCCTCCGCTTTGAACTTAATGGAATTGATGTTGGGGAGTTCGGACTCGCCGTCTATCATCAGGAAGGTCTGATCGGGATATTTTTCCGCCACCTTTTCCAAATCGGCTTTGACCGTATCGGTCAAGGCGATGATCAGGTCCATTTTTTCTTGTGCAAATTGCTCGAAAGCCTGCTCTGGCGTCAGGCCGTTGGCAGGTTCCTTATAGTCAAAAATGATGTTGCCTTCATTCCGTTCCTGAATCAGTCCGTCAAAGGCAGAGTCGTTAAATGAGCGATCGCCAAGCCCGACTTCGGTCAGGACAACGCCAACCTTAATCCGGTTTTCCTGCGTGCTTCCGTTCGTCGAGCCATCGGGTGCGGAGCATGCCGTCAAAAGCAGCATAACGGCAAATATGTTCAGTACCAACACAGGAGAAATCCATTTTTGTTTTTTCATGGCCGGGTCCTCGTTTCTTTTCAAAATGTCTTGGGTGATGAATGAGTATACTTCTAGAACTATATCGGTAAAGTCCGGAAGGATTTTCATTGTTTTATTGAAAAATTACGCAAATAGTTCAATTTTCATGGAAATAGTCATTGGATTTTACAGAGGGGCGGTATTTCAAATGTTGAATTTGGTCAAAAATAAAAAAAGATCCCGAACCGTTTTCTCAAACGGGGGATCTTTTGATTTACAAGACGAGTACCGGAGCGTCACCAGGCCGCAATGGTACCATCGGCTCGGCTCTCGGTGCCGCCGCATAAAACGCCGTTGTCCGGATTGCGCCAGATGATCTGGCCGCGTCCGAAGGTGGAGGAATCGAGCGCGACCTGAATGTCATGGCCCTTTCGGGCAAGCGCCTGGGCAATGTGCTGCGGGAAGCCGGGCTCCACCATGACCGTCCTGCCCTTGGTCCATTGCCAGCGCGGCGAGTCCAGCGCAGCTTGCGGATTCAGGTGAAAGTCCAGCGTATTCATAATGACCTGCACATGGCCCTGGGGCTGCATGAAACCGCCCATGACCCCGAACGGGCCGACAGCCTTGCTGCCGCGGGTGAGAAAACCGGGAATGATGGTGTGGTAAGTGCGTTTGCCGGGTTCCAGCCGGTTGGCGTGAGAAGGATCTAGGGAAAAGTTGTGCCCCCGGTTTTGCAGCGCGATGCCTGTGCCCGGCACGACGATGCCGGAGCCGAAGCCCATGTAATTGCTTTGGATAAAGGAGACCATGTTGCCTTCGCCATCCGCGACGGCCAGATATACGGTGCCGCTTGCCTGCGGGTCGCCGGCTTCAGGAAGGCGGACCGTATCGTCGATCAGCTTCCGGCGCCCATCCGCATAGGTTTCGGATAACAGCTCCTGAATGCTTACTCCCATTTTTCCGTGATCGGTAATATATTTCTCTCCATCGGCAAAGGCAAGCTTCATCGCTTCCAACTGACGGTGGTACGTCAGCACCGATTCCTTCTCTTCGAACGCGAAGCCCTTCAGCAAGTTCAGCGCCGACAGCGCGATGAGTCCTTGCCCGTTCGGCGGAATCTCCCAAACGTCATACCCGCGGTACGAGACGGAGATGGGCTCGACCCACTCCGGTTTGAACGAAGCCAGGTCGTCTCTTGTCATATAGCCGCCATGCTCTGCCATGAATGCATGCATGCGTTCCGCCAGCCCGCCTTCGTAGAAATCGCATGCATCGCTTTCGCCAATCTGTCGCAAGGTGGTCGCATGATCCGGCGAACGCCAGATTTCGCCGGAAGCAGGTGTACGCCCGCCCGGTGCGAAGGTTTCGAACCATGCGCTGCCTTTGAGCACCTCTCCTTGCGAAGCATAGATCCCGGCTGCCCTTGCCCAGTTGCGCGCCAGACCTGGTGGCAGGGGGTAACCCTCTTCCGCATAGCGTGCTGCAGGCTCGAGTGCTTCCGCCAGCGTCAGCCGCCCGAAACGCCGGCTGAGCTCGGCCCAGCCAGCAGGCGCGCCGGGAACGGTTACCGGGACGACGCCAAGTTTCGGCATTTCGGTGTAGCCGGCACTTGTGAGTGCTTGAATGGATAGGGTCCCGGGGGCCGGGCCGCTGGCATTCAGGCCGTACAGCTTGCCGCCCGTCCAGACCAGCGCAAAGGCATCGCCGCCGATGCCATTTGAAGCCGGCTCCAGCACGGTTAATGCGGCAGCCGTTGCCACAGCTGCATCCATGGCGTTGCCGCCCTGTTTCAGAACGTCCAGTCCGGCTTGTGCCGCCAAAGGCTGCGAAGTGGCGACCATGCCCTTATTGGCGTAAACGGGAACCCGATGTGACGCAAACGGCTGGTAAAGGGGATCAAAGTTCATCGAATGGTTCATCTCCTTGTCGCGAAATGTCAGCTTTCGGCCTGTCGAAGGCTTTGGTTCCTGAACCTTTTTCGCAGCCGGGGAACCGAACTCCTGCCTGAACTTCAAATCCGTTTGCTCAGGTAGTTACCATATCCCCGCCGTTGACGTGAATGCATTCGCCGGTGACATAGGAAGAGTCGCGAGATGCGAGATAGACATAAGCTGCCGCAAGCTCATAGGGTTGACCTGCCCTGCCCATCGGCGTTTCCGTGCCGAACACTTCGACATCCTCGGCGGAAAAGCTGGACGGAATGAGCGGTGTCCAGATCGGGCCGGGCGCGATGGCATTGACCCGGATGCCCTCGGCCGCGAGCGATCTCGCGAGCACGCGCGTCAGCGAGACGACGGCCCCTTTCGTGGAAGAGTAGTCAATAAGCCGGACGTCTCCCTTATAGGCCGTGATGGAAGCGGTATTGATGATGGAGGCTCCCCTTTTCATGTGGGGGTAAGCTGCCTGAATCAGGAAAAAGTAGGAAAATACATTGGTTTGAAACGTGTGATACAGCTGTTCCTCGGTAATATCGACGATACTTGGCTGCGTATACTGTACTCCATGATTATTCACGAGAACGTCGATGCTGCCGAATGCGTCCATCGTGGCACGGATGACCGCTTCACAGTTGACTTTCAGCCTCAGGTCGGTCTCGACCAGCAGGCAGCGCTGCCCCAATTCCTCGATGCGGTGTTTCGTCCATTCGGCATCCGTTCGTTCGTACAAATAAGCAATGACGATGTCGGCGCCTTCCTTGGCAAAGGCGATGGCCGCCGCCCTGCCGATGCCGCTGTCTCCTCCGGTGATGATCGCAACCTTGCCTTGCAGCTTGCAGCTTCCGATGTAAGCCGGATCTTCGCTGATGGGTTCGGGCACCATCAAGGTTTCGAGTCCGGGCTGAACGTTCTGATGTTGGGGCGGGAACGCCAGCTTTTGCTCTTTGCAGACCGTTCTTTCGCCGTGAAAAGGATAGACCGGGTTCATACGCGTTGCATCCTCCTCGCACTAAGGTTATATGCCTACACTATGCATTCGCCCATAGGATGGTGTGAGGACGAGAAAGAGGGGTTTGTTTTTTGACCAAAATATTCCATAATAAAGATAACCAAGACCATGGAGGTGTCAGGAGCCCAATGAACATTCAGGGAATCAATCATCTGTGCTTTTCCGTATCCGATTTGGAACGATCCATTGCTTTCTATGAGCAGGCCCTTGGAGCCAAGATCCTGGTAAAAGGCCGCAAGCTGGCCTATTTCGAACTTGCAGGCCTCTGGGTTGCCTTGAATCAGGAGGATGTGATCCGCAATTATACGGAACGAACCTATACACATATTGCATTTACGGTAAAAGAAGAAGAGTTCGAGGCATCGGTACAGGAACTGAAAGCCGCCGGCGCAAAGATTCTCCCTGGAAGAGAACGTGATCCGCGGGATGCGATGTCGGTGTACTTTACCGATCCGGACGGCCATCTGTTCGAATTGCATACCGGCACCATGGCCGAAAGGCTGGCCTATTATCGCGAAGAGAAGCCTCATATGACCTTTTATACGGAGTCATGAAGAATGCAGGCTGCCTATGCCATGCGGGGAATCGCAAATATACACGAATCTTCTATTTTGTTAGCATGGCGGCGGATTGATTTTAGCGGATAGCTTACACAGGTATTGTGGTAACAGGTAACTTCCATATATTATGACTAATAGATTCCTAATTTACCACTGTTCAACTGGTGAGCCATTATGGAGGAGGTTGGTCATGCTTACTTTCCCGAAACCCGATGTGGAGCAATTTTTTCAGACGTACCGCATTTCGCATTTTGCCGTATCTTCCGACGAGAAGCGTTTGTTTTTCGACAGCAATCTGAATGGAAATCCGAATTTGTGGGCGATGGACCTGCCTGGCGGGTTTCCATACCCACTGACGTACCTGAACCAGAGCAGCCAGTTTATCAAAGCCGATCCGCAAGGACGCTATTTGCTCACCGCCTTCGACAAGGATGGGGACGAGAGTTATCACCTTTATGCCTTGCAGCCGGAGGGCGGCGCTCCGTTACCTGTCGTACCCGCGGGGCCGGGGGACCGCTGTTATTATGTAGAGCTGTCCGAAGACGGGGAACGTCTCTATTACATCACAAGCGCCGGCAATCCGAATTTCCTGGATTCCAGGATCATGAACTTGCGGACGGGAGAAGACACGTTGCTGCACAAGGGTGAAGGAACGACCAGCATGCTGGCCGCCGTAAGCCCGGATGAGAACAGCCATGTGGTCATCAAAATATACTCCAATACGTACCAGACGGCCCATCTATACAGGAATGGGAAGGAACAAGCCGTTTTGCCTGCATCGGAACGCCAGAGCCAGGTTCCGTATGTTCTTTTTGCCGACAATGACCGTTTGCTGGTGATCACGAACGACAACGAATCGTATTCCTATGTTGCCGAATATCGGGGCGATACGGGAGAATTCCGCCAGTTATGCCGGGTGGAAGGCGAAGACGTGCAGAGCATTGCATGGCATAAGGCATCCAAGACGCTTTATTTCTGGACGCTCAAAGGAACCGAGAATCGGATGTATACGCTGGGCGAGGGGGAAGAACAACCGAAACAGGTGGATATGCCGCTGGACTTCGTGGAACAGTCGCTGGTTACGAAGGCAGGGAATGTATACGTCCTTGGACGCGGAGCCATCCAGCCGCATAACATTTATCGCCTGATGGCGGGGGAAGAGAAATGGCAGCAGCTTACGTCCAACCGGGTCACCGGACTGCATCCGGAAAATCTGGTGTATCCGGACGTCGTTCGTTATGAATCCTACGATGGATTGGAGATCGAAGCCTTGTTGTTCAAGGCCAAGCCGGAGAACGCCAACGGGCATACCGTGTTTTGGCCGCATGGCGGTCCCCAGGCGTCCGAGGCGAAGTTTTTTCGCCCGATGTTCCAATTCATGCTGGCCCAGGGCTATCATATTTTCGCGCCCAATTTCCGGGGCAGCACGGGATATGGCGCGGAGTTCGTGAAAATGGTCGAACGGGACTGGGGAGAAGGTCCGCGTCTGGATTGCGTGGCCGGGATGGAATGGTTGTTCAGCGAAGGAATATCCTCGCCAGACCGACTGTTCGTCGTGGGCGGCAGCTATGGCGGATACATGACTTTGCTGCTTGCAGGCCGCCATCCCGAGTATTTCCGGGCAGCCGTGGACATATTCGGGCCTTCCAACCTGTTCACGTTCATTGAATCCGTACCCGACGACTGGAAGCCGCTGATGGACAATTGGCTTGGCGATCCGGTTCGCGACCGCGAGCGATTGACCAAGGATTCCCCGATAACGTATCTCGATCAGATGAGAAACCCGATGCTGGTGATTCAGGGAGCCAACGACCCGAGAGTGGTCAAGGCTGAATCCGACCAGATCGTGGCTGCGCTGCAGGAGAAAGGCGTGAACGTGGAATATATCGTGCTGGATGACGAAGGACATGGTTTCTCCCGCAAAGAAAACGAAATTTTCGTATATCGGCGCATGCTGGAGTTCCTGCAGAGACATCAGGAGGCGGCGGTACCGCTTCAAAGCTAGGGACGAGGCAGAGAAAATGTCCTCATACCAATAAACGGCACCGGCTGGTCTGACAGATTCGTCAGCACCTTGCCGATGCTGTTTGCCGTTTCTATGGCCGAGGTTCAACAGGTCATTTCGCTAAGGGGGATGATGGGATCCTTCAATCCATGCTCCGAAACAGAAGATTTTTACTGCACTAATGGCCTTAATCCTCGATATCTTCGCCTTCGTCTCCCTCATCAAACACGCTGTCATCCACCAAGCCGCGAATGAAGGCTTCAAAATTCGGCGCAAGGTAGGTGATCTCGTAATCGTCTTCCTGGTCGACGTGTACGACCGAAGGCTCGCCTTCCGGCCCGCAGAGACGGTAATCCAGCATGACGACGTCATGGCCCGCGGACGGGCAATCGCAAATGACGATGCCAAGATCGGGATATCCCCATTCTTCGATCATGAAACGGCTGCCCAGGCCACCTCCAAAGGAATGGGACCTGTCTCGGCGGATGCCGTGAATGTCCGTTATGGCAATATGGTCTTCGGCCCAGGATGTCGCTTCTTGGGTGGGAAAAGAGGTGCGCGACGGCGTGCCGCCGTTTTGCGATTTCATGAGGGCGATGTAGGCCGCGGGAATTGTATATCCGAGTTCTTGCTCAATGGACCGAACCACGGCTTCGTCCACCGGTTCAGAAATTTCATTTGCTCGTGCATACTCGTTTCCTCTCCAGAATGAAGCAAGGTCGAACCCTTCGAACGGCAAGGCGCTCCCATGTTTCTGTTTCCAGATGGCCGCATCCAGTTTGCAACGCTGCTGATCCCGGATCATTTTCTCTGCTTTGGGACGAATATATTCGATGTAATCGAGCGTATCTTCGTCGCCCGGCTGCAGCCTGTTCGCTTCACGGAAAGCATGCAGTGCCTGGTCATACAGCCCCAGATGATGATAGGCGAAGCCCAGCCGGAAATGCCAAAGCGGATCCTGCTTACCTTCGTCGGCAACGGATAACAGCTGTTGGATCGCTTCCCGGTAGCGCTCGTCATTGTTATATGCCCGGGCAAGCTGGCTGATCAGCCCATAGCCGCGCTCTTGTACCGGGACTTGCTGAATTCGTTCGATAATCCGGCTGTATTCGTCATTGTCGTGCCAGTCGTGAAGCTGTGCAAGAAGCTCTTCATGATCCATGATGAGGCCCCATTTCGTTGAAAGATGTGAATCCCTTCCATTATACTGCAGCTTGTTCGCTTTACTCAAAATGAAGGGAGGGAAACGTGGCCGCGCCTACGATTGTATGTGATCGCTGTAACGATCCAATGAAAGTGGGATCGACAAAAAAACGGATGAAATCCTATTCCGGGATTTCATCCGTTTTCTATTCTGCCAAGTCAGGCATGGGCAAGCCGATGTTGACTGAGTTTTACAAATCGTCGAACCCGTTGTCGTCGCCGACTTTGCCGTAGTTGCGGGATTTGGCTTCGAAGAAGTCTGTTTTGGTTGCGTTCAGCGCTTCGTCGGAGAATGGTTTGATCCAAGGCATGCAGTTGACGTCAACGCCTTCGTACGCTTTTTCCATGCCCATCAGGCGCAGGCGTTTGTTGGCGATGTATTTGATGTAATCGGAAAGCTCGTTCAGGTCGATGCCGTTTACGTTGCTGAGCGTGTAATGGGCCCAGTTGGTTTCGAGCTGCACGGCACGGTCGATCGTTTTGTAGACGTAGTCCATGTTTTCCGCTGTGTTCAGTTCTGGGAAGTCTGCGAGCAATTGTTTGAACACTTCGGCGAAGAAGTAGCAGTGCTGGTTCTCGTCGCGTTGGATGTACGAAATCATTTGGCTTGTCGCCATCATTTTCTGGTCACGGGCCAGGTTGTAGAAGAAGGCAAACGTGCTGTAGAAGAAAATACCCTCCAGAATGAGGTCTGCAACCATCGCCTGGAAGAACGTCTGCGGAGACGGTTCGTCCCGGAAGCTTTGATAGATGTCGGAGATGAACTGGTTGCGTTCCAGCAATACCGGATCATGTTTCCAATACTCGAAAATTTCCTTTTGTTCTTGCTCGGATACGATGGAAGAAAGCACGTAGGAGTAGGATTGGTTATGAACCACTTCCTGCTGCCCGATAATCGCCGAGATCGCTTCGAGCGAGGAATCGGTGAAGTAGCGTTTCACGTCGCCCACAAACATCGTTTGCATGGAGTCCAGCACCGCAAGCAGGGAAATGTTGATCTTGAACGTACGCTGCTCCTCGGGGTCCAGCTGCGCGAACTGGGAAGCATCCTTGGACATCGGGATTTCATCCGCGATCCAGTGATTCAGGAGCAAAACCTTGTACAATTTGTACATGTGAGGCATCCGAATGTCATTCCAGTTCAGAATGCCGGAGCATTCGCCTTCGATAATGCGGGTCGATTGGTTGGGGGCTTCCGTATTGAAAATTTTCTGTAATTGCATGAAACGATTCACTCCTTAAAAAATCTATTTCAACATCCGGGTGGATGCAATGATCCGGTTTTGGGCAAAAAAACAACCAGGGCAGCGCCGGTTTGCAAAGAAAACAGGGTGCCCTGGAGGTTATCGTAACTCAGGGATAATTCATTAATCAGCTAGCGCAGGATTCGCATTCTTCGATGGTCAATGCGCGGCTGCGGACGTAATAGGTTGATTTCAGACCGGCTTTCCAGGCATGCAGATGCAGGTCCAGGAATTCGGTTGCTTTGATGTCCGGACGAACGTACAAGTTGAAGCTTTGGCCTTGGTCCACGTGGCGCTGGCGGGCCGAGGCCATGTTGATCGAAGCATGCTGATCCACCATGAACGCCGTTTTGTAGTACCAGATCGTTTTTTCGGACAGATCCGGTGCCGGGTTGGCGATTTTGTACGTCGTTTTCTCTTCGTAGGACAACAGCTCATAGAGCGGGTCGATGCTGGCCGTCGAGCCGGCAATGATGGACGTCGAGCCGTTCGGCGCGATCGCGAACATCCACGCATTGCGCACGCCGTTCCGCTGCACTTCGGCTTGCAGTTCTTTCCATTGCTCCGTCGTTACGAATTCGCCGACGCGGTTGCCTGTCGTGTAATCACGCTGCTCGAAATATTGCCCGCTTTCCCAGTCGGAGCCTTTGAATTTCGGATAATGTCCTTTTTCCTTGGCCAGCTCCATGCTGGATTTCACGAGCAGGTAGTTGATTTTTTCGTACAGGTTGTCGTTGTAGGTCACGGCTTCGTCGGACTCCCAACGGATGCCTTCCAGGGCAAGCAGATGGTGCAATCCGAATGTTCCAAGGCCCACGGCACGATATTGGCTGTTCGTGTATTGGGCTTGCAGCACTTCGATATTGTTGATGTCGATCACGTTGTCGAGCATGCGAACCTGGATCGGAATCAGGCGCTCCAACACGTTATGAGGCACGGCGCGTGCCAAGTGGATGGAGTTCAGGTTGCATACCACGAAATCGCCGGGAACTTTTGAAATGACGATGCGCGTTTGGCCGTCCTTCGTGACGAGTTCTTCTTTTTCCACGACGGTTGCCGATTGGTTCTGCATGATTTCCGTGCACAGGTTGGAAGAGTATACCATGCCGTGTGCGCGGTTCGGGTTCGCCCGGTTGACCGTATCGCGATAGAACATGTAAGGCGTGCCGGTTTCAAGCTGGGATTTCATGATACGTTTCATGATGTCGATCGCTTGTACCGTAATGCGGGACAGCAACGGATGGTTGACGGCTTCCTCGTACTTCTCGCGGAATGTACCTTGGCCAAACGTTTCATCGTAGAAGTCTTCCAACCCGAGTGCGCGTCCGTTTTCGTCTTTCCATCCCATCACTTTCTTCACTTCGTGCGGGCAGAACAGGCTCCACTCGCCACGCTGCTCGACACGTTCCATGAACAAGTCAGGCAGACATACGCCGTGGAATACGTCATGCGCACGCATACGCTCGTCCCCGTTGTTCAGCTTCAGGTCAAGGAAGGCGAGAATGTCTTTGTGGAATACGTCCAGATAAACGGCGATTGCGCCTTTCCGCGTACCGAGCTGATCCACGCTGACGGCTGTATTGTTCAACTGGCGAATCCATGGGATGACGCCGGAGCTTGTGTTTTTGTGTCCGCGAATGTCGGAGCCGCGCGCTCTGACTTTGCCGAGGTAGACGCCGATGCCGCCGCCCATTTTGCTGAGACGTGCCACGTCGGTATTGGAGTCGAAGATGCCTTCCAGCGAGTCATCCACGGTATCGATGAAGCAGCTGGAGAGCTGTCCGGCTACCTTTTTGCCGGCATTGGACATCGTTGGCGTCGCTGCCGTCATGTACATGTTGCTCATTGCCCAGTACGCTTCTTTGACCAGGTCCATGCGTTTCTCGGCTGGTTCCTGGTGCATCAGGTACATGGCGATGACCATGTAACGCTCTTGCGGAAGTTCCATGACTTTGCCGTCAAAATCATGGGCGAGGTAACGTTCTGCCAGCGTAAGCAGGCCAATATAGTCGAACAGCAGGTCATTGCGGTAGTCGATGCAGTCTGCGAGCTCGTCGATCTGCTCTTTGGTATAACATTCGAGCAATTCTTCGCGGTAGATGCCCTTTTTCACCAGATCTACGATCAACGGGTAGAAAGCACCGTACGGCTCGTCCGGATAGGATTTGTAGCGGCGGTTGTTGGCCGCTTTTTTGTACAGGGAAGTGAGCAGGGAACGCGCTGCGGCGAATTTCCAGTTGGGTTCCTCTTTGCTGACGAGCTCCAAGGCGCTCATCATAAACGCGGAACTGATTTCGTCCCCGGTGACCTCGTCGCGGCGAAGCTTGCTGTTCACCCCGCGTACCAGGCGCTCCTTGTCGAGCATCTCCAAATCTTGCAGAATGCGGTCGGCATAGACCGAAATGCGCATGTCGTCAAAGGCCAGCTGACGATTGTTCGGCTTGGTCACAACTTGTGGCATGGATATTCCTCTCTTTCATACGGTCAAAGTGTTTTGGAAAATTCTTATGTTAAGAATTGAGTTGTTACGATGTGGTGTAGCTGCTAATTCGTGCTGTTTCGTATGCGGACAAAATGGCTGCTGCAATGGCTATTCAAATGCTTAGGCAGCAAGTTGCGGGTAAGGCAGTGCACGGTGCATGTCCATACAAAAAGCATTCTCCCTGCCTCACGGCCGAAAATGCTTTCTGATGTCCGGCTGTCCTCTTCATGCCTCCAAAAAGCTGGTTAACACAGGGACACCGTATGTAAACAGTGCTGGTGCCAAAATATGATGGAAGCCGATGGACTTGCGCAGTCCAAACAGCCCCGGTGCCTCGAGGTCGACTCTGTTCGTGGAGAGCAATGCGCACCTGCCAAAGATGTCTTTGTAGGTAGTCCCATTTTTGTTTCTCGCGAACCTGCAGAAGTAGACTCATAGAAGCGGGGTTATAACATTTCACTACATTTTGTTGCTGCTATCCTAATGTAACCCAACATATAGTGTTTGTAAACAGGCCGATAAGCCAAAACGTAATTCCGAGTATATCATATGAAGCCTCAATACCGCAAAGGAAAAGGACTGGAAGATTTGCGGATTGCCCAAAAAAAATTTTCGTCAAAAGAGGGTGACGTTTTAACGTCAGTTTGAATTGGCGTTCATTCAACTGGTACAATAAAATAAGTCAAAAACGATCACAAAATGGGTGGCCGAGCGGATTTGCACGGTCAGAGGGAGGCTAGCGAAATGGCAATAGCGGAAGTAACTGTAATTCCGATCGGAACCGGAACCACCAGCTTGAGCGGTTATGTAGCGGATATGCAAAAAGTATTGGAAAGGCAGCGGGGAATTACATATCAGCTGACCTCGATGAGCACGATTATCGAAGGACCGCTGGACGAAGTGTTCACGGCGATTGCCGCGCTGCACGAGGCGCCGTTCCTGTCGGGAGCGCAGCGGGTATCCACGTCCGTAAAAATCGACGACAGGCGCGACAAACCGGGTGCATCCAGTGAACAAAAGCTGCAGTCGGTGCGCGACAAACTAACTGCGCTGCCGTCCCGTCCGCAAGAATTGAATTAAACCTGCATTTTCGTGAATTCTGTTGTGTTAAATTACGAATTCCTGGCATCTTGTTATGGCCTAAATTAATGCAAACAAAAAGCTTCGCGCTTACACAGCGGAAGCTTTTTGTGGCTTCATTAACGGATGAGGCCCGCTTCTTTTAGATCTGCCCGTTTAAGAACGAGGGAACCTTGAAGCTTTTTATAGCGAATGGTTTTTCCGGTAGGATCGGCAACAACCTTTTCCTCATTTTCTTTCAGGCCATTGGCATCCACGGTTAATAGCGTTTTTAGGTCTTTGGAAACGGTATATACATCTGCAGAATCACCCTTAAGCTTGACTTCATAACCATAAGAAGCGGACAGGTCGATTAGAGTGATCCACTCGGACTGGGACTGGCTTTTGGCCGAAAACTGAATGGACCGATTGGCACTTTGATAATTTACTTCGTAACCAAGCAGTTTCGCAGCTTCCCGCAATTGGACATATGTATTCCCTTTATAGAGCAATTGATCAGAGGAAACGGATCTCGATTGACCGTTGACCACGATTTTGAAGTTAGCAATAGTAGCCTGAATTTTTTGAGAAGTTGCGGCTACAGCCATGGAAGAAGACCCAATCAACATCCCCAGCGATAATGCCACAATCACCTTTTTCATTTTCACTTGAATCATCACTCCTAGAACAAGATATGGTGTTATCTGAGAATCATACCCGATTGTGACAAGATAGACACGGGTTGATATCATTATTTTTATAATGCTAATGGCTCAATTATCATTTTGATTTATGTTCTGAGGTTTTTATGAAAGAAGTACTATTGTCCTTCATTTTTGCGATAAATTCTTTGATGACTGTGTCCTTTTTTGACATGAGTCCGGTCTAGACGTGCACGAACGCCTATAGAGAGTCAAAGAGCGAGCCTCCCGTTGTTTTAACATCGGGGGCTCGCTCTTTGTGTTTTACGAATATTCTGGTGAATATGGCGTTAACGTTCTCTTTCTGTGGAAAGAAATTATTCTTGTTCCAGGAGTGCTGCACCAATCAGTGTGGCATTCGTATACCCGCCGCTGATGTTGGCGAAAGAGAAATTGGTGATTGGCGGCCCAATCACAGTGGCATAATCGCCTTCCAACAGATCACCGGTGCTGTTCGGATAGACTGCAACGATATTGTTCTCGTTATCATCCATGATGTGAATCACGGAGAAGGTTGCGCCCAAGGAATTATTTTCTTCGACGCTGACGACCTCGCCGCTAATTTGAATGAATGATTCGAAATAGTTGGCGATGTTTTTATTCAAATGTTTCGGCGTTACGGCAGGGTCTACCAGTTTTTTAACTTTTTTCTGAACATCAGGCGTCTCGGGAATGAACAAGTCACTATTTTGGGCAAAGAAATCGTAGGATGGCTGCTCCATGAACGCAGTTTGTTCAGTGATGATTGGCGTGATCTCGTTGAAGAAATCAGCCGCCGTTTCAAATGCGACGTCATCTGATCCGGCAGCATCGCTGGCCTTCGTGCCAGTGGTTTGTGCTGTTGCCGGCGAAATGGTCACGGAATTCAAAATATCCTCAACCTCTTTTTTACCGGCATCATCGTAGGAATCCTTGCCATAGGTCAGCGTAGCAGTATACAGTTCCGCATTCACGGGAATCATGTATTGGACCATGACCACCTCGACGCCGGCTGCGTTTTTATAAGTGCCTTGCAACACGCCGCCTTTAAAATCTTTATTTGGCTTATCGGTGTAACTGGTTTTTTGATATCCTTCAATACCTGCGTTTATGCCGTTGTTAACATAGTAATCAACAAGCGTAGCGGCCAACTGCTCGGGATCAGCAACCCCGCTTGCGTTGGCTTCAATCGTAAAATTGATATTATCCGCAAACTTGGTAGCAGCAGGGTCGGAGAAGGCCGCTTTGATGGCAGGCGAGTTCAGCTGGCTTGTATCAAATTCTTTCCAATCTTCTGGATATGAGAAGGAAAAGCCTTCTCCGCTGTATGTAGTATATTTTGCGCTTTCATTGGCCGTTGCTTCGGTAGTCGTTGTCGTTTGAGGCTGAGTTGTTTCCGATGTTGTCGATTTTTCTGCATTCCCGCAAGCGCTGAGTAGTGCGGCAAGGGCGAGAACGGTAATTATCTTTTTCATTGATATATTCTCCTAAGTGCTATTCCCATCGGCTGGGATATTTTTTCTGTGGTTATTGTTGACTTTGGATTGGTGAGGATATGCCAATGATGTGGATAGATTCGTCTTGTAGATAGGTTCCATCTCTTTCATAGAGAATCCATGTCCCGGTTGAACATAAACCGTTTCTTCTTTTTTGCTTCTGCCTCCTTTCCTCATTGGTGTGCACCCCTCAGGTAAATTATAACGCTTCTTGCTGAATAAGGTTTCAATTTGTTTTTGTTTCAGGCAGAAATCGCCCATTTTCGGCATGAGCCCGGTCTTGAAGGGGAGAAATGCATATAGTGAATCGTACCCCACGTTAAAGGAGGGTTTTACATGAGTGGAGTTGTAGGTGCTTACGGCAACCCGTGGACATCGACAGGCGCCATCTTGGTCCTGTTCATTCTCTTGGTCATCATCACCAAATCTTTCTGGGTATAGCTTGATCGACTCCGCCGGGCAACCGGCGGAGTTTTTCTTTTGCGGACAAGCTCGGGGAGGAAAAAAGGCCAGAAGTTTCACAGCGGCATGGATCAAAGACAGGGTACGAAAGCCCATTTTGTGCCAAGAGGGCCATAGCCCGGTCCGGGAAAGGGCTGGATACATAGCTTAGGGGTGTAGGCAAATGCTAAGGAGGAATGAACGATGAGCGAAGTGAATAAACCGAAAACACCGAACGGGAAAGGTCATGTTTACTCTAATAATATGGGAGGTTATGGAAATATGCAGGGAAATGCAGGTTATGATGCGAATGGGTACGGACATGGTTACCCTAACAGTTATGGTTACGGTTACGGCTATGGAATGCCAACGGGGTATGGCTATGGATATCAGCCGAACCAAGGTCCTGTTATGAAACAGGATTATCAGCAAAACTATGGATGCTACGGGTACGGCGGCGGCTGGAGTTCGGTGGGCACCATCCTCGTATTGTTCATCCTTCTGGTCATTATTTCCAAAACGTTTTTCATCTAATGGGCACATAACATGGAAAAACACCCGGAACCCAATTCCGGGTGTTTTGTGTATGTTTTCAGTCTTCTCTGGAATAAGTGATGTCCAAACAACAAAAGCCCTGCCTCTCTTTTGTCCTTGCGGCTCCGATGACCGCGCCAGTGTGAATGGAAAAATCTTGCGTACCCTGCAAATACCGGGTCAGTGCAATTCAGGTTCTTCAATCTCCATGGGTTAAGTGATACATATTCGCTGCGGATGCAGCATGAAGAAAATATTCAGGGGTTAAAAGAAGAGTGAAAATCATTTGAGGTTGTAAACCAACTTTATTATCATACCACATCATGTAATTTTTTGCAAATATATTGAATCCTTTTCATGATTGCGCACGGCCTAAATATTAATTCTTTCCGCCCAATTTGCCGATAACACATATACAAGCGTCATCAAGATCCGCCTTATTTACAGGGGAAGAAGTGATGCAAATGGAGAGTGAGGGATAAGGGTGGAAATTTACCGTTCGTTTGTAGTTCGTTTGTTGCGGAATTATGTGATGGGCTCCGTGGCGGCTTTGGTCATGATTGGAACCGTCATGATGGTTTCCACCTTGCAATTCCCAAAAGCCCAACTTATGCACCTGATCGTTATTGTAGCGATTTCCCTGCTGTCGATGACAGGGTTCGAATGGCTGACCCTCAAGCGTCAACTTCGCCCGATAAGGCGCTTTTTTGCTGCCAAGCGAACGGATCGGGCCGAATTGAACGGAATATATGAGCGAATTCACCGTTTGCCGGAACAGGCGGCTTATCGCATTCTAGGTCCCCATTTGTTTGGCTTTGCCCTGCCGGCAGCAGGTCTAACGTGGTGGATGTTCTTTAAGGGCTGGATCCAATTCTCGCCCGAATATGTAGCTATTGCAGCGGTCTGCGCGCTGTTGATTGCCGGGATGCATGCTTTGGCCGAGTATTATCTCACCGTGCTGGCCATCAGGCCGTTACTGCTGGAGGTAAGAAGGCTGGGAAAGATCCAGCATGGCTTCGAGCCGTCGCTTGGCGGTCGCATCATGGTATCCTTTCAACGCAAAATCCGGTTAAGCACAGCTATGATCAGTCTGTTTCCTCTGCTATTGTTCTTTTTTGCCACTTCGATTCGCTTGCAGTACGTGGACCATGAGTTTGCCCGGGAATATCTGATATGGGCCCTTCTGATCGTCATCCTGGGGGCAGGGGTTGCCATGGTCGGGAGCTGGCTGCTGATTCGCGATGTACGAGACCCCGTGAAGGAACTGACCGAGGAGATGAACCGCATTCAAGAGGGGGATTTCGGCCGAAGGATGCCGGATTTGTACGGCGATGAATTTTCCGCGCTGATCGCCGGATTCAACATGATGATTAACCGGCTCGAAATCAGGCAGGAGCGCAACCGGCAACTGACGCAGAGCTACTTTACGACGCTGGCAGCCGCCCTGGATGCAAGGGACAAGTACACGGCCGGACATTCGATGCGTGTCGCTGAATATTCCCTCATGATCGGCAAGCTGAGCGGAATGAGCGAGGAGCAGTCAGACCTTTTATACAAATCTGCCCTGCTGCACGACATCGGCAAAATTGGAATTCCGGATGAAGTTCTGCACAAAGACGGCAAGTTGACCGACGATGAGTTCGACATTATCAAAACGCACCCCGTGCTGGGGGAAAACCTGTTGCAGCAAATCGAGCCGGCTGAAGCGATGGCGGATTTTCTGCCGGGAGTGCGCTCGCACCATGAACGTTATGATGGAAAAGGGTATCCGGATGGGAAAGCGGGTCAGGATATTCCGGTATTCGGTCGCATTATCGCGGTAGCGGATGCATTTGATGCCATGACCTCGGACCGCCCGTACCGGAGCGGAATGAGCCATGAACGGGCATTGGCCATTTTAGAGGAAGGAAAGGGGACCCAATGGGACCCCCATTATGCGGGTTTGTTCATCAATGAATGGAGGCGCAGGCAGCATCTCCACGGTTCGCCGGACAAAAGGGTCAGTTGATTCTTTCTGTCCATTTGGATTCTTTTCTGCGCCGGCGGTGCAGGAATAGTCCGGTAACCAGTGTGAAAATGAGCTCGCCCAAGATGATAGCTCCGAGCGCATCGTAGATAACATGCTGCTTGATCAGCAGGGTCGAGAGCACGATGACTGCCGAACCGCTGGCGATGAGCAGTTTCACTTGCCGCTTTATTCCCTGGACGGAGAATGCCGCCCGCATGACCAGGTAGGAGTATAAGGCATGAATGCTGGGAAAGCAGTTGAACGGTTCGTCCCGGTCATAAAGCCAGCTTACGATGGAACTGCCGATGCCGCTTCCTGTAATCACGGGGCGGTGTACCGTCGTCTGAAAATTGAAATAAATGAGATAACAGATCCAAACACAGATGTTCATGGACAACAACACCCGGTAATAGACTTCTCGGTCTTTGGCACAGAGATAAGCGAGCACGCCGAAAACGAACGGATACCATCCCAGGTATGGAATGGACATCAAGGGAAGGAACGGAATCGCTTGATCGATGGGTGAGCGCAACACGACGAATCCGCGATCAGGTGAATTGAGGACATCATAGAACAGTCCCATAACGACAAGCGAGAGCATCAGGCTCAAAGACAGCCAGTAGGATTTGCTTTTTAGCGATTGCACGGCAGTGCTTCTCCTTTCGTCCACGTCTGCAAGGAAGTGGATGCAACGAATAAATAGACAATAATATATTTTACAATTTTAAGCGCACAAATTGAATCGGGATTTGTGTGTTTTTTTGTGTACATTTTCCAGGGCAGAATGTCGAAGATTGGCTGAGCGTGATATGATGAAGGTACAAAAGGGCCGTCCATTGCGATGGTTGGGACAACGGGAGTGAGTGAATGGAATTTTCAAAAATGTTCGTCATGAATATGGGGATGCTGATTACATTCGCCTATCTTGCTAGTCTGTTCTATAAATACGTTGTCATACGAACTTCTCCCAAATTTAAACAAATGATATCGGTGTTCCTGCTCATACTGGCCGGGTGGATCAGCATGGTTTTTGGCTTCCAACTGAACGATGAGGTCATTTTCGATCTTCGCTTCGTTCCGTTGATCGTTGCAGTGCTGACGTACAGGCAGCCTTATAGCGTTTTCCTGATCGGGTTGGGGATCGGACTGACTCGGTTAACCTTCGGCATTAACGAGGCCACGCTGGCCGGATTGATCAACTTGACTATACTTGGCGCAGTGTGCGCAGGATTGAATGTCTGGATGAGGCGAACGGACTATAGGCTGATTATCAAGGCCGTGCTTGTGATCCTGATCGTAAATATGGTTAATAGCCTCAACATTGCCGCGTTTGGCGTCATCCCGGCAACGTACTTTTTCTCGCATATCATGCCTTACACGCTGCCGGCCGGGGTCGTGCTCAGCTTTGTATTTACGGTTATTCTGCGGGATTTTCAGAATGAACAGAATCGGATTGTGCTCATACAGAGCACCAATCGCCTATTATCCTTGCAAAAGGAAGAACTGCAGCGCGCTCAGGCGGTGCTGGAGGAGCGTGCGAGGCAGCTTGCGCTGGCTTCGCAGTACAAATCGGAATTTCTGGCCAACATGTCCCATGAGCTGCGGACGCCGCTGAACAGCGTCATTAATTTTGCGCAAATGATCAGTGAAAACACGGACACGATGGACAAGGAGGAGATCGTCCGATTTGCGGAGATGATCGACCAGTCCGGTCAGGAGCTGCTCGCGTTGATCAACGATATTTTGGATTTGTCCAAGGTGGAGGCAGGACGGCTGGATATCGTGCTTGAGCAGATTGGCGTCAAGCAGCTGGCCGAGGATGCGATGAGCCACTTTCTGTTGGTTGCGGAGAAGAAGGGCATTCAACTGCTGATGGAACAGGAACCGGGCGTCCCCGAGACGTTGTGGTCCGATCCGCAGCGCATCCAGCAGATTTTGCGCAACCTGGTGTCCAATGCGGTTAAATTCACGCATCAGGGGACCGTAAAGCTGACGATCAGCAGCGAGGCCTGCAGCGAAGGCTTTTCGGGCCGGTGGATCGTCTTTTCCATTAAGGATACGGGAATCGGCATCCCGAAGGAACGGCACCAATCGATTTTCGAAGCATTTCAGCAGGCGGACGGTTCGATCAGCCGCAAATTCGGCGGCACAGGTCTGGGTCTGTCCATCAGCCGTGATTTGGCCGGATTGCTGGGTGGTTTTATTCAGCTTGAAAGCGCGGAGGGAGAGGGAAGCACCTTTCGTTTGTACCTGCCGTTGACTTGTGAAAAAATGAATTGACAACGCGTATGCCGCGAGTGGAAGTTGGAAAATTCCTGAAGGTCATCCTCTTTGGGCTATGCGCCGTCCTATGTAACGGACGTTAGTTGCCCGAGGACAGGATCGTGATATAATAATCATCAACCAAAACAGGATGAAAGCAAAGGAGATCATGTCCATGAAAAAACCAATCTCTACCGAGCAGGCGCCAGGCGCCATCGGACCATACAGCCAAGCGATCGAAGCCGGCGGCTTCGTTTACACTTCCGGCCAATTGGGACTCAATCCCCAAACGGGAGAATTTGGAGCAGATGTGCAGGAACAAGCGCGCCTGTCTTTGAGCAATGTAAAAGCCATTCTGGAAGCGGCGGGCACAAGCATGGATAAAGTGGTGAAAACGACGGTTTTCCTGAAAGACATGAACGATTTCGTGCCTGTAAACGAAGTATACAGCAGCTTCTTCGAACAGCCTTATCCGGCACGCAGTGCGGTGGAGGTAGCCCGTCTGCCGAAGGATGCACTCGTCGAGATCGAGGTTATTGCCCTGAAATAGTTCTTGGACAGGCCAGAACCATAAAAGCCAAGTTTGGTTGGATAACCGGACTCGGCTTTTTTTAAGTCAATCGTTATGATGAAATTTATTTTATATACGTCCCTAGATCAAAATGTCAGTCCCGGTCCTGATTGCTGGCCAGGAACAGCCACACCGCATAAATCGCCAGCACAATCGCTGCCGCGATTGCCGTATAATAGACGGAAATGACATCCTTTTGTTTGATCGCAATCGCGATGCAGGCCCAGGTGAAAACGAGTGGATAGAATCCGTCTCTGTATGGGAAGCTTACCAGCACCGCGAGTAACGTGCCCACGGCAAGCATGATGATTGCCCATGTTGAATCGCTGAGCCCGAATCCGTCCCAACCGATTTTGCGCAATAACACGGCGACGTTAATGATGGTTGCCACGCTTATCCAGCCCAGATAGATGCTGAAGGGCAGTTTAATGAACCATATCTCGGCCGTGGTAGGTATCGTAATGGCGCGTGTTCGTAAATACAATGCAATCAGGGACAGGAGCAGCATGACCATGATCAGCAGGGACAGCCCGATTTGCAGGTTCTGAAACGCAAAAATCCAAGCAATATTCAGAGCGCAGCTGACGGGGAACCAATAACCCAGGCTGGGGATGGAATCCCTTTTCCGGGAAGAAGGCAGGAAACCATAGATCACGAAACCGGCAAGCAACAAATAAATGAGTGCCCAGATCGAAAAGGCATATCCGGCTGGGGTGATCAAGACGGGATACATATCGGATACTTGTTTGTTGGTCCTGCCGCCGATCGGCAGGGCATTGGATAGATAGTTCACGACAACCATGGCGGCAAAGCTAATGGCATTGATCCATTTGTATGGAAGATTACGAGACATGGCATTTCCTCCTTGGTATGCAGCAGATGAATGAACAGCGGGTCATCCTACCTTGAATATACCCAATTCCGGAAAAGTTTAAATAAGCGCATCTGAAAATTGTGACAGATAGCGGAGCAGGGAACGAGATGCGGATTTGTTTGCAGCGTTCTGTCCAAGGTTACGCGGAGGCGGAACATAATATGTCCCTCAGGGGATGGAGAAGGAGCGGGGAGAGCATGGAATGAGACGTGAAACGATGGAGAAATACCAAAGCTGGTTTTACGTTGCGGCGCTGCTGGCAGGGGCGGCCATCGGACTGGGAAGTGAAAAGGGGGGAGCTGCGCTTGGAATGGCCGTATCCCCGGTACTCGCGGTGCTGTTATACAGCATGTTTGCGCAAATTCCTTTTTTGCAAGTCAGGGAGGCCTGGTCCAACCTTCGTTTCATGGGGGCGCTGTTAACGGCGAATTTCGTCGTGGTGCCCGTGGTTGTACTGGGACTTACGCTATTGTTCCCTCAATCGTCTCCTGTGCTGATCGGGGTTCTTTTGGTGCTGTTGACGCCTTGCATCGACTACGTCATCGTGTTCACCCAGTTAGGCAAAGGGAACGAGAAACTTGTGCTTGCCGCAACGCCATTGCTTTTTATTGCACAGATGGTGCTGCTGCCGCTGTATTTGTGGCTGTTTGTCGGTAGTGAGGCAGCCCGGGTGATGGAAGTGGGGCCGTTTGTCGAAGCCTTTCTGTTTTTGATCGTTATTCCGATGGTGTTGGCGCTTCTTACGCAGCTGTGGGGCAAACGCAGGAAAAAAGGAGAGGCCGTGCTTCAGGCAGCGGCCTGGCTGCCGGTCCCGCTGATGGCGCTGGCCCTGCTTGTGGTGGTAGCCTCCCAAGTCGGCAAAGTTCGCGAGGATATCGGGGTCATCGTTGGCGTCGTGCCAATCTATGTGGCTTTTGCTGTCGTCATGCCGATCGTTTCGCGGTTCATCGCGGCAATTTTTCGCTTGGACGTCGGTTCGGGACGAGCCGTGATCTTCAGTTCGGCCACGCGTAATTCGCTGGTAGTGATGCCACTGGCCCTGGCGCTGCCGCAGGAATGGGCGACGATGGCGGCGGCGGTCATCGTGACGCAAACGATGGTTGAGCTAGCTGCGGAACTGGTTTATATCAGGTTGGTCCCTGCGTGGATCATGAGAGATCGACTGACTTGAGAAAAAAACGTCCCATGGCCCTGTACTATGCGCAACGAACATTGCACACCTTATTCGGCAGAATATGACCTTTAATTTCGGCTAACGAACCTCAGACACGCTATTGCTGGCCGAATGGACTCAGCACACACCATTTTCTTGAAATAGCGTGTCTACGGTTCGTTAGCGCCTCAAAAGGTCATCTTTTCGGCGAATAAGACGTCTCAGGTTCCTTAGAGCTTAGAACATTCCGCTTCTAATTCACCCCGGATGACATTTTCCGGTATTCCCCAGGCGTCATGCCCTCCATTTTTTTAAAGACCTTGCTAAAGTACTTTTCATCCTGATACCCTACCATCTCCGCAACTTGGGCAAGCCGCAGGGAAGGGTTCTGCAGCAGCAGCTTGGCGCTGTTCATCCGCTGTCTTCCAAGGTATTCGGACCAATTCAGCCCGAATTGCTGCTTGAACTTGCGCGAAATGTATTCGCGGCTCAAATAAAATTTCGCTGCAATCTGCTGCAAGGAAAGGTCCTCCTTATAATGGGCTTCCGTATAACGCGCGATGTCGCTCATCGGGTCGGAGTTTGCAGGATGCGGCGCGATCAGCGCCTTGCCTGCAGCCAGCAATCGGTGCTCCAGTTGGGACTGGAACAAGCGGATTGATAATCGGCCGGCCCGGTCCAGGGGCAGTTCCGCAAAAGGAAAAGCCTGCTCTTCGATGGTATCCAGATCCATCGCCGTAGGCAGGTCTTCCTGGTCGTCCAGCCAACGGCCGATCATCCACTCGAATTCGTCCATCCACTGCTGCAGTTGTTCGCCCGTAATGACCTCAAGCTGAGAGATGGGTTCGATCCACTCGGCAACGGCTGCCGATATGCTCGCCGCATTGCCGCTCATGGCTGCGACGCGCCACGTTTCCTCCATCGATGACAGGCGCTTTGGTTTGTTTCCGGACTGGACAGGGGGCGAAAGGTGAAGGCATCCCGCGGATTGGCGTATATTTCTTCGCCACAAGCGAAGCCGAGCCTCCTGGTAAGCGGCCGATATCCCTCCGGGATACGCGTCGCAAGAAGAGATGCCAAAATGCAAATGGCGTTGGAGCGTCTGGTCCATACCTTGGTTGACTTTCTCCAGAAGGGACTGCAGACCGGCGCTGTCTCCCCAATAGAGCAGCACGACTTCATCAGGCTGCTCCAAATGCCGGAATGCGACGCCTTTGTCCGGGGTGTTGAACGACTCGGCCGCGATATTGATGACCGAGAAGGCGAGCAGTTCAGGCTGGCTCCGGTATTTGGCCAGTATACCTGCATCGAGATGGGACAGGCTTGTCACGGCTACGCTGCAACAGGGCAGTGCATCAGGAAAGCTCAACTCGTCCCGAAGCTGCTGCAGCCGGGCCGCGCCATTCGTCCGACCGGCGACGAGAGCGGTCAGCAGCCTGTCCTGATAATGCGGGCGCATCCGGTTCACAACGATGGATTGTGTGGCGGATTGCCTGCGCGCGGCCTCCGCCTCGCTCCAAGCTCGGATGGCTTTGCCCAGGGAAGCGTTCAGTTCGTCCGCTTCGACGGGTTTAAGCAAATAATCCATGCCGCCGTAACGGATGGCGTGCCGAACCAGCTCAAAGTCGTCATAACCGCTGATGACCACCACTTTACTATGCGGAGCGTGAGTCGAAATCCACTCCAGCAATGCCATGCCGTCTTTCCCCGGCATGCGCATGTCGCTGAGAATAAGTTCCGGAGATTCGGCGGTGATGACCGCCACGGCTTCATTTCCGTCTGCAGCTTCCAGCAATGTTTCGACCCCGAGCTCAGCCCAATGACCAAGCAGACGGATGGCGTCGCGAACGTGTTTTTCGTCATCGACGATCAGTGCTTTCATGGTGTCCACTCTCCTGCGTATAGTTTAATGGTAATGGTGACGCCGCCTTCCTCGCGATTACTGACCGACAGACTGGCTGGGGATTCGGGCGGCGAGTGCAATTGAAGCCTGCGGATGACATTACGCAGACCGATGGATTCGGAATCATCCGCCGCGGTGCCTGCGGTTTCCGCATTCTGTTCATGCTGTTGCATCCACCCTTGAATTTCCTTCAACCGTTGTTCGGATATATGCGGCCCATTGTTCTCCACTTCGATCTCGACCTGTTGCTCGTTAGTGCGGCGGCTGGACACGCGGATTACTGCTTGACCAGGCTGTACGTCTGCCCCGTGCTTGAAGCAGTTTTCAATGATGGGCTGCAGCGTCATTCTGGGGAGTCTGGTCTCCAACGTGTCCCCGGCAAAGCGCAGGTGCACCTCCAGACGTTCGCCGAAACGCTCCTGCTGCAATTGCAAATATAACCGGGCATGCTCCGCTTCCTCCTGCAAGGTGACAAGCGCTTGTTCCCGCATGCTGTAACGAAGCATTTTGGACAGGGAAGAGAGCAGCGTATATACCCGCTCTCCCTGCTGCTGCAGTGCAAGCGTGCCGATGGACTGCAGGGTGTTGTACAGAAAGTGCGGATGAATCTGGGCCTGCAATGCTTTGAGCTGATTGGTTTTATTGGCGATCTCCAACCGGTATTCCCGCAAAATCAGGTTGTTCACCGTATCCATCATATCCCGGAAGTGGCGGGCCAGCACGCCGAATTCATCCCGGCTTTTCAGTTGGATGTTGACATGAAGGCGACCGGCCTGGATTTGATTCATGTACCGCATCAATTGTTTGAGCGGCCCTGTGATGCGGATGGAAATAAACAACGTGGCCACGATGACGAGCAGCAGCGCCGCAATGGCAATGAGCGCATTATTCCAGGTCAGCGAGGTAGCTTGGGCATACAACGTTTCATTCGGAATCTGTTTGACGATGGTCCAATCGGCGAAGCGGCTGCCAAGCTGCTGATAGACATACATGGAACGTTCTTGCTCAAAATGTCCGGATGCGGGAAAGGCTTGTCCCGAGCCTGCTCGTACTAGATCCAACTGTTCCGTCGCCTTAGCGCTCAGAGCTTCCGTACCTTCGATGCTCGACGTGCCTTGATAAATGATGCGGTTCTGCCCGTCTACCACATAGATCTGTTCTTTGGCTGGGTCGTAAAGCCGGTTGCAGATGGCTGCGATCGTATCCATGTTGAGGTCGATGGCGAGCACCCCGAGCTGTTCCGTCGAAGGGATGTCCATAATGATCCGGCGCAGAGTCACGACCGTTCGAGGGGCGCCCCCTGCGGCGGAAGCCTTGAAGCCATAGGAATGGCTGACGTGTGCAGGCTCAAACCAAATGTCGGTTTGTCCCTGTGCGACATCGTCATGCGGGAAGCCGGCATAAGCCTGCTCCCGTTCCTCTCTTTTTGGAAATGGATCGGTAATCAAGGTCGACTGATTGGCCACATAAGAGTGCAGATATAGTTGAAACACGTCCGGAACGGAAGTGCGAATCGTTTGCAGCGTCGTGTAGATTTCGGCTACGGCACGGTAGTCCCCCGGAATTTTGATCAGGTTGCGCAAAAATTTCGGATCGTTGTACACGGCCAGTGAAGCCTTCGCCACGTTGTCGAGCACGTTGTTTAGATTGGTGGACGCCTGATAAATCAGGCGGATGTTCTCTTGCGTCGCCTGTTCGCGCAAGGCCGTTTTCGTCTGGGTAAAGGTCATGTACGTAGACGCCAGCAGCGGCAGCGTTGTAGCAATGAGCATAAAGGCAATCAGTTTGATGCGAATGCTATAGTATTTGGACATCGAAACACCCTTCCGGCTTAGGTATGGGAGAGGACAATATTTTACACCCAACTGTTCACAAGGGTCGGTGTTTCCTGCGGCAGCATTGGGGTTTAATAGAAAAAGAGACCGAATCCATCCAACCATAGAAGGGGGAGAACGACATGAAGCATCGCGGGTCATCACAGCTGTTGCAGCAGCTTGTGTTTGTGGGTCCCTCCATCGTCTTTTTTATTCTCATTATCGTCATTCCTTTCCTGCTCGGCATGGTGTATTCTTTTACCGACTGGAATGGCGTGTCCGCGACGATCAACTGGATTGGGCTCGACAACTTCCTGCATATTTTTGCAAACGATCCCAAGTTCCAGACCGCATTCTGGTTTACGGTGCGCTTTACGGTGGTTGGCGTGGTGCTGACCAACATCATCGGATTTTTCCTGGCGTATTTCCTGACTAAACCGCTGAAGTCGAGAAACATGCTGCGCACGATTTTTTTCATGCCCAACGTCATCGGCGGATTGCTGCTCGGCTTCATTTGGCAATTCATATTTGTGAAAGGGTTTTCAACAATAGGCGACCTGACCGGCTGGTCCTTCTTTAATCTCCCCTGGCTGGGGGACGAGGCGACGGCCTTCTGGGGAATCGTCATTGTGTTTGTATGGCAGACTGCAGGTTATCTGATGGTGATCTACATTTCTTCCTTGACCAACGTCTCCCCGGATCTGCTGGAGGCTGCCGAAATCGACGGAGCAAGCCGCTGGCAGATCTTGCGCAGCATCATCGTACCGCTCATCATGCCGGGCGTGACCATCTGTCTGTTTTTGGCCATCTCCTGGTCGTTCAAAATGTTCGATCTCAACCTGTCGCTCACGAAAGGCGGACCGTTCGGCTCAACCGAGTCGGTGGCGCTCAACATCTACAATGAGGCCTTCGTGAACAACCGATACGGGATCGGGACGGCCAAAGCATTTGTGTTCTTTGTCATCGTGGCCATCATTACGATCATTCAGGTACGGCTGACCAAGAGCAAGGAGGTGGAGGCATAATGGAAACAAGCAAAAATTATCGGTTCGGGACGCTGCTTACCGAGGTGATCATGGTACTGGTCGGGCTGCTGTTCCTGGTCCCGTTCTACTTCCTGTTCGTCAATTCGGTCAAAACGTTTGGTGACCTGCTCACCAATTCGGCCGCATGGCCCGAGTCGTTCCAGTGGGCGAATTATTCGAACGCATGGGAAAAAATAAACTTTCCTTCCGCGCTGGTCAATTCGCTGATCGTTACGATCGTCAGCAACCTGCTGCTGGTGCTCATCAGCTCGATGGCGGCTTATCGGATGGTTCGCAGCAACACCCGGTTCAACCGGATCTTGTTCGGCCTGTTCATCGCCGCAATGGTGATTCCGTTCCAGTCTATCATGATTCCGCTGGTGACGGTAACCAGCAATCTGGGTCTGATCGACAGTCTCCCCGGGCTGATCATTTGTTATCTCGGTTTTGGGGCCCCCATGTCGATATTTCTGTTCCACGGATTCGTTAAGTCCGTGCCGGTCGAGATTGAAGAGGCTGCACGAGTGGACGGAAGCTCCGTATACGGCGTGTTCTTCCGCATCGTGTTTCCGCTCATGAAGCCGATGTACGTTACGGTCATCATCCTGAACACGCTTTGGATCTGGAACGATTACCTGCTGCCATCCCTGATCCTGCAAAGCTCCAATCTGCGCACGATACCGATTGCGACCTTTGCGCTGTTCGGCCAATACACGAAACAGTGGGATTTGGCACTGCCTGCGCTGGTGCTCGGCATCATGCCGATTATCATATTCTTTTTGCTAATGCAAAAATACATTATTCAGGGGATCACGGCGGGATCAGTTAAAGGGTAGGTGTAGGTGTAGGTGTGCGAGTCCGGTCGCTCCGGGAGCAGCTGCACTTCCGATCGCTGTTGTTCCCCGGTGGCCTGAACGAGTAGGGCAAGGAAGCCACCGGGTATCAAAGGCGACCGCTGCGCTTCTCCAGTGCATTCAGCTCCCTCCGCTTTCGACTCGCACGGAAAGAAGCAAAGAGGGACCGTGCTGTGAGGAGAAGGAGCACGGTCCCGGAAAAAACAGATCAAGGTAGGTGCGAGTCCGGTCGCTCCGGGAGCAGTTGCACTTCCGATCGCTGTTGCTCCCCGGCGGCCTGAATGAGTAGGGCAAGGAAGCCACCGGGTATCAAAGGCGAACGCTGCGCTTCTCCAGTGCATTCAGCTCCCTCCGCTTTCGACTCGCACGGAAAGAAGCAAAGAGGGACCGTGCTGTGAGGAGAAGGAGCACGGTCCCGGAAAAAACAGATCAAGGTGGGTGCGAGTGTGGTCGCTCCGGGAGCAGCTGCACTTCCGATCGCTGTTGCTCCCCGGTGGCCTGAATGAGTAGGGCAAGGAAGCCACCGGGTATCAAAGGCGACCGCTGCGCTTCTCCAGTACATTCAGCTCCCTCCGCTTTCAACTCGCACGGAAAGAAGCAAAGAGGGACCGTGCTGTGAGGAGAAGGAGCACGGTCCCGGAAAAAACAGATCAAGGTAGGTGCGAGTTCGGTCGCTCCGGGAGCAGCTGCACTTCCGATCGCTGTTGCTCCCCGGTGGCCTGAATGAGTAGGGCAAGGAAGCCACCGGGTATCAAAGGCGACCGCTGCGCTTCTCCAGTGCATCCAGCTCCCTCCGCTTTCGACTCGCACGGAAAGAAGCTGCCCGTCCAAAATCATTCAAGGGAGAGAATGCTCATGAAAAAAATGACGAAGTTAGCGCTGCTCATGATGGTTGCTTTTGCGGTTGTACTCGCCGGTTGCGGCAATGGCGACAAAAGCGGAAGCCCTACAAGCAATCCGGGCGGCGGAGAAACGCCTGCTGCGCCCGGGGACAAGGTCATCAAAATCTTTCAATACAAGGTCGAAATTGCGGAAGCGCTCAACCGGCTCAAAGCGGAATACGAAGCTTCCCATCCAGGCATCAAGCTGGACATTCAAACCGTCGGCGGCGGCAGCGATTACGGCGCGGCACTGAAGGCGAAGTTCGCGGCTGGCGAACAGCCCGACATTTTCAACGTGGGCGGTTATCGTGAGCTGGATACGTGGCTTGAATATCTGGAGGACTTGTCCGGCGAGTCTTGGGCCAAGGATGCGCTTGAGGTAGCCAAGGAGCCGATGACCAAAGACGGCAAGCTGTATGGCCAGCCGCTGGCATTGGAAGGGTATGGTTTCATTTATAACAAGGACCTGTTCGCGAAAGCAGGCATCACTGAGATTCCAACGACGCTGGAAGCGCTGGAGCAAGCTGCACAGAAGCTGCAGGATGCAGGCATTACGCCGTTCTCTAACGGATATCAGGAGTGGTGGGTGCTGGGCAACCATAACGTCAATGTGGCTTTTGCCAATCAAACCGATCCGGTTAAATTCATTCAAGGTCTGAACGACGGCACCGAGAAAATCCCGGGCAACCAGGTGTTTGCCGATTGGATGAACATGCTCGATCTTACGCTCAAATACAGCAACAAAAACCCGCTGACCACCGACTACAATACTCAAGTAACCTTGTTCGCAACCGGAGAAGCGGCGATGATGCAGCAAGGGAACTGGACGCAGGTGCAGATTGACGGCATCAATCCCGACCTGAACCTTGGCATCCTGCCGATGCCGATCACCAATGAACCGAATGATAAACTGTTCGTCGGCGTGCCAAACTTCTGGGTTGTGAACAAGAACTCCCAAGTGAAGGCGGAAGCGAAAGAGTTTCTGGAATGGCTCGTTACGTCGGATGTCGGTAAAAAATATATGACGGAGGAATTCAAATTCATCCCGGCCTTCAGCTCCATCCAGGCGTCCGAAGAGGAGCTGGGCGATCTGGCAGCCGAGATCATGAAATACAGCCAGGAAAACAAAACGCTGAGCTGGAACTTCAACCGCTTCCCTGAAGGCGTACCGCAGGAATTCGGAAGCACGATTCAGGCCTACGTTGCGGGCAAATCGGATAAAAGCGCCTTGCTCGAAGCACTGCAGCAGAACTGGGACAGCCTTAAAAAGTAACTTGTGATACGTCATGAAACGTCCATCTGAATCAGCCGGGAGTCATATCCCGGTTGATTTTCTATTTATAGTACTGTATAGTTCTAAATATGAAAAATGATAACACAACCACTCGGTCGAAAAAAGGGGCCGGCTCCAACCCGAACAATCGGGCGAAGGCCATCGAGGTGGCCTCACAACTTTTTCTGAGCCAGGGATACAGCTATGTCAGCATGGATGAAGTCGTAAAGGCCAGCGGCGTATCGAAGTCCAACATTTATTATCATTTCAAAAACAAGGAGGAGCTGCTGCTCGCCGTCGTGCAATTTTGGATTGCGCGTTACGAAACGGACGTGTACTTGCTGCTCAGCCAACGTGAGCGTTCCGTGGAGGAACGCGTAACTATGTTTATTGCATCCCTGTCCTCCGGCATGGAGCAGCGGGATTACGCATGGGGTTGTCCGTTCGTCACGCTGTATATGCAGACGCCGCCGGACGCGCCGGAAGTGAAAGAGACGATATCGCGTTTTTTGCGCGAGCTTCAGCCGTTGGTGGAAAAGCTGTTGCGACAAGGAATTGAGCAAGGGGAGTTCCGGGCCAATATCGATCCGCAATCTGCGGCTTCCTTGTTCGTGACGGCACTGGAGGGCTCGCTTGTGCTGGCAGAAACTTCGCGGGACGTTTCCATCCTGGAACGGTCTGCACGCACATTTTGCCAAATGCTTCGGTAATCGAAGCACTTTTTTTTACACATGATTAGTACTATTTAGTACTAATCGAACACTATGCATTGATGGAGGTACAATAATGATTACTGCAAATATAGATAAGGAAAGTGCGGGTAATACAACCATTTTCATGACAGGCAGCACGGGATTCATCGGCAAAGAAGTGGTAAAACAGTTCATGAACGGCACGGCGAATCTGTTACTGTTGGTTCGTTCCGAATCGAGAGCAAGAAAAGCGATGCGGAATCACGGGATCGGAGTGGACGAGAGAATCCGATTCGTTGAGGGTGACCTGTCCCGGCCGGGTCTTGGGCTTAATGGCGAAGACAGGAAGCGGGTTATGGAAGCCGACGTCATTATTCACTCGGGCGGCACGATGGACGTTACCTTGGAACGGAAGGAGGCTGAACGTATTTTCATGAACGGGGCCAAGGAGATCGCGGTGCTGGCGGAGGATATTCATAAGGCGCGGGGACTGCGGCATTTTATTCATGTTGTAGGTTACATGAGTCCCTACGGAGATGACGATAATTCATCGTTACCGACTAATCGAAAGAAGCGGGCAGCGGACAATCCGGGGAAATGGAAAAGATGGCTCAATACCATGCTTCACACCGAGAGTGCCTACGAGCATATGAAATTTGAAGCGGACCGCTACATTCGCGAGCATGCGAAGCGATGTTCCTATCCTCTATCGGTGGTCAACCCGAGCACGGTCGTGGGGCCTTTTCCGACAGGAATTACAGAGCAGCTCGGGGGATTCGGCCTGCTCGTCCAAGCCACGAGAAACCGGAAAATGCCCGTTGTCCCTGGAGGTTCGCATCATTGGCTGCCGCTGGTATCCAATGATGTGGTGGCTGCAGCGATTGTTTTTCTTGCTGGCGAGTCGGATCCGACGGGAGGAACATTTCCGTTGTTGTCGCGTAAGGAGGTCGGTCCGGACATGAAAGATCTGATCGGCATGTTAGCGTCTGAACTGGACGTGTCCACCCCTCGCGGAGTCGTCCCGCTGCCGTTCATCCACGTTCTGATGAAAGCGGGCGGAAGTCGAATTAGCGGCATACCACCGGAATCTCTAGCGTTCATCACGACGCGTGAGTTCGAGGTTGAGCAGACGGAACGGCTTTTTGCATGCATGGGCCGAACAATGCCTGATATTTCGGCACTGCTTCCCGATGTCGTGGCTGATTTGGATTATCGGATAAGCTATCCCTCGAAAGAAACAAACCTGCCCACAGGCTGGACGCGAACGCGGAAAGGGGAATTGGCGGTGTTGTCTCATGAGGGGGAAGGGGACCCGTGGATTATCGTTCATGGCTTGATGAGCGATGCAGATGATATGCTGCCCTTGGGGCAGGAGATTTGGAGCCGAACGGGAAACCCGGTGTGGCTGATCGATCTGGCAGGGTTCGGCCGATCTGCGAGACGAAGGCAAGTGTCGGAAACAAGCAATGCGTTCAGCAGACAGGTGGCGGCTCTCCGCCGCGTGCTAGCCGAAGTGAACAGGCCGATGACGCTGGTCGGCCATTCGGTTGGTGCGGCCATCGCCGCAGAAGCAATGCGGGAGAGCGGGCGCATGGATATCAACCTGGCCTTGCTGCAGCCGGTCTGGGGAGCCCCGAAGGACAAGCTTCAGCGTTTTGCATCTAGATTGCCGCGCAGAATGTTACATCGTGAACTTTCCAGGATGAGCGCGCAGCGCATGATTCGTCAGTTGCAGCGGACGAATTCGGCAGATGCAGAACAGGCTGTGCTTGAAAGTTATGCCGCAAGAGCCGCGGCAGGGCTGAAATCTCCGCGGATTGCGGGAGCGAATGCGGACTTGCTGCAATGGATTTCAAGGCCTGATCGTGAAGTGGCGATCACGGCGGAGAAGGCGTCCACAACGTTACTTGTCTGGGGATTAGAGGATACTGGATACGAGCCGCCTTCAGGCATTCATACCGATGTACAACGTGCCGCTGTTCCTCATGGTCATCAGTTTCCCGTATTTCATGCAGCTAAAACGGCTACCTTACTGGTGGAATGGCAGGATGGGCGTCGATGAATTGAAACGTGTCGCCATTGAACCGAGTGTGAGTATTTGTGACACAATAGGGTAGAACTAATTTAGGTTAAGCGCTATATTTTTGTTTTTTTATTCTTATCGCACAATAAACCAACGATCATTTTGGCAAAGCGGCACATTGTGACCGGCTTCTCGGCTGCGTTAGACTTGATCACAAGATATAACAGCTTAGAGAGGATGGGTAGCGATGCCACTTCAAAAAACATTGTTGGCACTTGAAGCGCTCGACAGCGCTTACGTTAACGGGGAGTCGGTGAAACAGCTGTTTGGCGCTTATCCACGCGTAACGGTCGACGTTATGACGGTGCAGGGAGAAAAGGGAAGCACCGACTTTGTGAAAGTGGTTGTGCCTGGTAGCGAAGGTAAACGATCTGGCGGACAAGCTCCGACGATGGGCATTGTGGGCCGTCTCGGCGGAATCGGTGCGCGCCCAAGCCGCATCGGTCTTGTTTCCGACGCCGACGGAGCAGTAGCTGCTATTGCAGCGGCATTAAAGCTGGCGGATATGCAAACGAAGGGAGATACGCTGAAAGGCGACGTGATCGTCACGACGCACATTTGCCCGGATGCCCCGACATTGCCGCATGAGCCGGTTGATTTCATGGATTCCCCTGTGGATATCTTGCAAATGAACGAACACGAGGTTTTGCCGGAAATGGAAGCGATCCTGTCCATCGACACAACGAAGGGCAACCGCGTTATCAACCACAAAGGCATCGCCATTTCGCCGACGGTGAAAGAAGGGTACATTTTGCGCGTCAGCGAGGACTTGCTGCGCATTATGGAAATGACAACAGGACAACTTCCCGTGACATTCCCGGTGACGATGCAGGACATTACGCCTTATGGCAATGATCTGTACCATATCAACTCCATTTTGCAGCCGGCAGTAGCTACTCATGCTCCGGTTGTGGGCGTGGCTGTAACAGCCCAGTCGGCTGTGCCAGGTTGTGGAACCGGTGCGAGCCATGAGGTGGATATTGCCAGCGCCGTACGTTTTGCAGTTGAAACGGCCAAGGAGTTTACTGCTGGTATCTGTTCGTTTTATAACGAGTCGGAGTATGATCGTATCCTCGGATTGTACGGGTCGATGAGAGTGCTTCAAACCGCAGGTGCGCAGACCACTCCGGCCGTTTGATAACATGAATTGTCCGGTCTGCGAATTTGGGAGAAGGGTGAATTGTTTTCGAAGGAGTTGATGACATGAAGCAATTGGGCATGATCACCATTGGCCAAGCTCCGCGGACGGACGTCGCGCCCTTGATCGAAAAATATTTGGAAGGCAGAGCGGAGCTCGTGCAATGCGGCGTGCTGGACGGTCTGACCGCGAAGCAAATTGCCGAGCTCGCCCCTGAACCCGGGGATTACGTGCTGACGTCCCGGTTAAAGGACGGCAGCGCTGCCGTGGTGGCTAGAGAGAAAATCCGGCCGCTTCTCGATGGAAAAATACGCGAACTGGAGACGCTCGGCATTCGAACAATCCTGTTGCTGTGCACAGGCTCCTTCCCTGGGTTGCACGCCAACCGCTCCCATCTGATCGAGCCGGACCGGATCATTCCCCCAGCGGTGCAGGCGCTGGCAGATGGCCGCAGGCTGGGATTGATTGGCCCGCTGCCCGAACAGGCGGGACAGCTGGATTTGAAGTTTTCCACCCTTGTTCAACCTGCCTTTGCTGCCGCTTCGCCGTACACGTCGGGCGAAGCGGAATTTCGCCAAGCTGTGGAAACGCTGAAGGGGAGAGTGGAACTGATCTTGCTTGACTGCATGGGATATGACGAACGCCATCGCGAATGGGTAAGTAAGGCAGCCGCAGGAATCCCGGTCATTTTGTCGAATGCTCTAATGGGCAAACTCGTCTCGGAGACCGTCTGAGCCGGTAGTTTGACATAGGAGGAGGCAATACAATGAATCAACAACAGATCGAAGTGAGTAAAAATGTACTGGTCCAGTGCCTGGGACTCCGTCCCGGAGAGACGCTGGCCGTTGTGGCTGATGACGCAAAGCGGGAGCTTGCGGAATCCATCTATGAAGCAGGCAAGGAACTCGGAGCAGAAGCGATGCTCCTGGTTATGAAGGAGCGCAGCAGATCCGGCGAGGAACCTCCGGCACCGATCGCCGAGGCGATGGCGCGTGCCGATGTGGCCGTGTGTGTAACGCGCCATTCGGTAACGCACACTCAGGCACGCAAAAATGCGGCGGCTGCCGGCACGCGGGTTGCAACCATGCCAGGTATGACGGAAGACATGTTCCTGAACGGGGCGATTACGGCGGAATATACCCAGGTCAAAGCGCTGACTGAAAGGGTAACGGACATGCTGACAGCGGGCAAAGAAGTCCGGATCGAGAAGGAGGGCAGATCCTTGTCGTTCTCGATTCATGGTCGGAATGGCGTGCCGAGCACAGGGATGTACCTGAATCCTGGAGAATCGGGCAATTTACCTTCGGGCGAAGCTTACATCGCGCCAGTTGAAGGCCAGGGAGAGGGACGGATCATTGTGGACGGTTCGATCGCGGGTATCGGAGCATTACCTGAACCGATTGAGTTGACCATCGAGGGAGGACGCTTGATCGCGGCAACAGGCGAGAACGGCAAAAAGCTGCTTTCCGTTTTGGGAGATGGCTACGGCCGTTATCTTGGTGAATTCGGAATTGGAACCAACAATAAAGCGAGAATTACCGGTGTTGTGCTGGAGGACGAAAAAGTATATAGCACCATTCATATTGCATTTGGCAGCAACAATACGTTTGGTGGAACCGTAGCTGCCGGCGTTCATATTGATGCCGTTGTGCAGAAGCCTGATGTATATATTGATGATGTCCTAATTATGCGTCAAGGGGAGTTGCAGTCTTAGGCTCGTGCTGGTGCTGGTGCAAGTTGGCGCATCAATTCGATCCAGCAAATCCAGGGATATCCACAACATGTCCAGGGATGTTGACAGCAATCGCGATTTACGTCAGCTTTACAAACAAGTACACAATATATACACAGGATATCCACAGTTATACACAGGCTGGTATAGGTTTATAAACAAGATACCGCTACTATATCCACAAGTTATGCACAAATTGGGGAGGAATATGTGAATGCTGGGTATCATTCGAGTAATTACGCTGCAAAATGATGAAGATATTCACAAACATGGGTCTTTGATCGAAGCGAGATATGGCCTTCCCGTGCTTAGCCGCTGTATTCCGGAGCAGTCTCTTGGCGTGTATGATGAGGAAACCGAAGCTGAGTCTGTTCCCAAGATCCTCAGTCTGGCGATCGAGCTCGAAAGGCTGGGGTGTTCGGCTATTGGCATTAGTTGCGCGGCTGACCCGGCACTTGCCGAGACTAGGAAAGTGGTTCGTATTCCTGTGTATGGTGCAGGGTCCTGCGCTGCACATCTTGCATTAACGTCTTCCAACCGGGTAGGTGTTCTGACCATTCTGGAAGAAGTACCAACACGTATCCGTTCTATTTTGGGAGATGCATACATTGGCATGGATCGCCCGGAAGGCGTCGTGACTACCGTGGATCTGAATACGCCTTCGGGAAAGCGTGCAGCTCTTGATGCAGGAATGCGCCTGCGCGAACGCGGGGCTGATTCGATCGTACTGGCATGCACAGGGTTCGCCACCATGGGCTTTGCCTCGATTGCTGAACAGGAATTGGGCATCAGGGTGCTTGATCCGATTCTGTCGCTGGGGGCGGCAGTTTCCGCATCGTGTTCGGATGCATCGGTACAGACATGAAGAGGTTTGGATGGAGATATCCACAATGGAACAAATATAGATCTAGGCTGATTTGGTTATGAGACAGCGTTGACCTACGGGGACTGATCCTCGTCCGTCAACGCTGTTTTTTAATGCTCTAAAGTGAGATGGCCTATTATTATTCCGAGTAAAAGTGTCGCACGGGAAAAATTATTTTCAATGTTTGATAATGCGTATAACAACGTGAAAATCATTATGATTTTCATTGAAACTGTGTTCTTATATTTCATATAACATATATTCCCTTTTTGTTTGCATCATGAGTCTGGTACACTTACATGAAAATTTGAGGTATAAGTAATAAAAGTTAACATCAAAAGGTGTCCATTCCGGATCAGGGGGCGATTGACTTGAGAACAACAGGGGTTACTTTGCGGGAATTACTCCACATATCGATTCTGGGGAAAGCAAAAATCATCAGCGGCAGTCAAGGATTGGATCGGGTTGTAAGGTTTGTGGACATTATGGAGGTGCCTGATTTAAAGGGATGGCTGAGAGAGGGTGTTCTGTTGCTGACGACGGCTTATTCCATCCGGCATGATCCAGCTATCTTGGGCGAATTGGTTCATACGATGAACGAGGCAGGTGCCGCAGCGCTAGCCATCAAACCGGCCCGATTTCTTAAAGAAATCCCGGCAGAGGCCATAGAGGCAAGCAATGCGTGTGGCCTGCCCATCATCGAAATTCCGCCGGAAATTCCCTATATGGACATTACTCAACCTGTGATGGAGCTGGTTCTCGATCGGCAAGCGGCGCTGCTCCGGCGCTCGGAAGAAGTATACCGGACGCTGACCACAATGGTGCTGGAGAACAGCGGCATTCAAGCGGTTGGTGACAATATTGCTGACCTGCTGCAGGCCCCTGTTGAGGTGTTGGACAATGCCGGGCGGACGATCGTATCATCTCCTCCGGATCATGATTGGCAGAAATCGGACGAATCGCTGCTTGCTTGGGAAATTAACGTGGATCGGCGCCGAGTTGCTCGGTTGCTGGTGGACAAGCAGGCGCTGGATGACATGGAACAAGTGGTGATCGAACAGGCGAGGCTTGTCCTGTCTCTGGAGTTGATGCGGAATAAGGTTGCCGAAGACACCGAACTGCGTCTCAGGGGTAATTTTATCGACGAGCTGATGACTCCGCCTATGCTGTCGAGGCATGAAGCGGAAACGAGAGGGCGCAAGTTGGGTATGAATCCCGGGCATATCTGGGAAGTGGCTGTCATCGAAGGAGAAGCGGAACCGGACGAGGAGTTGTTGGCCACCCTGTTGGATCGCGAAGCGCGGCGACGGGGTGTTGCGCCGCATATCGAGTTTCGCTCGAACCGTGCCGTGTTGTTTCTGCCGACGCCTGAGTATATGCAGCATGGGCGCGATGAAGAGGGAGATGCGACCTGGAGCGAGACGATTACAAGCTGGATGGAAGACACGTCCCACCGGCTCGGGACTTTCCGGGCAGGGATCGGCAGCAGGGTGTATCTATGGAACATGCATCAAAGTTATGGCGAAGCACGAAATGCATTAAGGGTCTCGGAGAAACTATGCACGTCCACTACAACGCGGTTTGAAGACGTCGAGGCGTATCATCTGCTTGGCGAAACGACGGCATCGGCCCCCGGTTATGAGGCGTTATTCGAGCGAAAGTTGGGCAAGTTGCGTCAATATGATGAGGAACATGGCGGCGACATGCTCCGCACCTTGTTCTACTATTTGGAGAGTCGCGGCAGTCTGATGGAGACGGCAAGCAGGCTCTACATCCATCGGAATTCGGTCAAATATCGGTTGGAACGCATCAGGGACATTGTCGGATTTGACCTGAATCACCCTCGTGAGCAATTCGTGTGCCACCTGTGTCTCGTATACCACTATCTCCGGCAAGGACAGGAGGAACTGTGAACAACCTGTAACTGGATGATATGGAAAATGTATATGTAGAGCGAGGCTACCTGTGAAAAGGGTGCAAGATGGTCATTAGATTCATTGGTGTTATTAAATATGACATAAAGCGATGATATTAGTGCACAGCCGACAAACGGTTGTGCATTTTTTTAGCTGAATTGGACGTAGTTCGACCCTCTGAATCTATGTAAAATAAGCACAATTACTAAAGAAGAGACGATAATGGCGGGAATCTTGACATGACATTGTCTGCTCGACACAACATGACAGCAAAGTGAGGACAACAGAGGTAAAGGGGTTGATCGATTGTTAGCTTATACGGTCCGAAGGTTGCTGCAGATGATCCCGGCACTGCTGGGCATCGTAGTCATTACGTTTATTCTGTCCAGGGTGCTGCCCGGGGACCCCGCGCTCGTGATGGCCGGGGAACAAGCGACCGATGACGTCATTAACCGGATTCGGCAAGACATGGGGCTGGACCAACCGTTATTCGTACAGTTTTTTACGTATGTATGGCAGCTGCTTCAGGGCGATCTGGGCTTCGCCTATCACACGGGCCATACGGTAGCGAGCGATTTCGCCTCGCGCTTCCCGGCAACGATTGAGCTGACGCTGGCCAGCATCGTAATCGCCATTTGCGTCGCCATTCCGGTGGGCATTATAGCGGCTACGAAAAAGGAATCCTTCATCGATCACATTTCCAGAGTATTTTCGTTGATTGGTGCTTGTGTACCGATTTTTTGGCTGGGTCTGCTGTTCATCTACATTTTCTACTCGATTCTCGGTTGGGCACCTGCACCGATGGGCCGCATCAGCGGCGACCTGAATCCGCCGACCCATATTACCGGGATGTACGTACTGGATAGCCTGCTCAGTGGTGACATCGTTGCATTGAAAAGCAGCTTGGCCCATTTGTTGCTTCCGGCGATTTGCCTGAGCACGGGCACGATGGCCATCGTGGCCCGCATGACCCGTTCAAGCATGCTGGAAGTCGTCGGGCAGGATTACGTACGGACTGCGAGAGCAAAGGGGCTCAGCGAGGCTTCCGTCGTGGGCAGGCACTCCTTGATCAATGCCCTGATTCCGACGTTGACGGTGCTTGGCCTTCAATTTGGCGGATTGATGGGCGGAGCGGTCATTACAGAAACGATTTTTTCCTGGCCCGGGCTAGGCGGTTACGTCACAGACTCGATTCTGGCTGCGGATTACGCGCCGATTCAAGCTTTTACACTCGTCAGTGCGATCCTGTTCTGTTGCATCAATCTGATCGTTGATCTGGTCTACGGCCTGATTGATCCGCGAATTCGTTATGAATAAAGATGCCGTGAAAGGAGGATACCCGCTGTGAATACTGCTGCGCCAACAACACTGGGAAGTTCAAAGCCGGTACAAGAAGCCGCTGCCAAACCCAAAACCTTTCTGCGGCTGCTGCTGCGCAATCGGCTTGCGGTCGTAGGCCTGACCTTTATCGTCATGTGGACGGTGATTGCGGCTGTCGCCCCTTGGATCGCGCCATATGATCCTTACGCAACAAACACTGCGGTTAAGCTGCAGGCCCCTTCCGGCGAGCATTGGTTCGGAACGGACAATTACGGCCGCGATATTCTGAGCCGCGTGCTCCATGGAGCACGCATCAGCATATGGACGGGCCTGATCGCCGTCGGCATTTCGTTTCTGATCGGCGTTCCGCTCGGCGGAATCGCTGCCTACTATGGCGGTCGGATGGGGAACATCATTATGCGGCTGATGGATGTACTGCTGGCGTTCCCCTCCTTGGTCCTGTCGATGGCGATTGCGGCATCCATGGGCAACGGTTTGACCAGCGCAATGATCGCCGTCGGCGTTGTCGGCATTCCCGAGTTCGCCAGACTGATGTATGGGCAGACGGTATCGCTGCGCGAGAAGGAATACGTCGAAGCCAGCCGGGCCATCGGGGTGAAGGATCGTACGATCCTGTTCCGCCACATTTTGCCCAACGCGCTTGCGCCCTTGCTTGTGCAGGCCACACTCGGGATGGGTTTCGCGATTTTGACCGCATCAAGCCTCAGTTTCCTGGGGCTCGGCGTCAAGCCGCCAACGGCCGAGTGGGGCGCGATGATCTCGGAAGGCCGCGAATACATTATTTCCGGTCAATGGTGGCTGGTGACTTTCCCGGGTCTCTCCATTGCAACTTCGATTTTAGGCTTCAATTTGCTGGGAGACGGATTTAGGGATGTATTGGACCCAAGGTTGCGTTCGGGCAGATAGAGGGGAATTATCGCGGGTTCGCAACATGCTGCTTGCTTGGACCTGCTTGAAGTCCCTGAACCTTGCTCGTTGAATATGAATTTCAAGACGTGGATTGTACCGGTTGATATGCATGTTGGAGACTTGCGTCTTCGAGGCATACATCCGGAACCACGGCTGGGGCTCTGCGAGGATGGAGCGGGGAGGTGTATAACCTCTTACTCTATTTAAGCACCGCAACAACGCTTCACAGTTTTAAATATAAAGGCGTAGAGAGAATTCAACCTGCTGTAATGCAGCCAGGATTGGGATGCGGGCGTGACCCGCGAATCCGACCTGGCTGCAGTCCAATCAAGAGATGGTCCAAATGGGGAGGAAACAGACATGAACAAACGCAAATGGTTTTCTGCAATGATTGCCCTTACCGTCGTGCTCAGCGGCTGTGCCAGCAATGCGAACCAGCAACCGGCAGCAACGGGCACGGGAGAGACAACAAAACCCGCACCAACCTTGACAGTGGCTTATTCAGAGGGCGGAACAACGATGGATCCGGCAGAAGCCAACGATTTAACCTCGGATACGCTGGTACTCGCTACTTATGATCAGTTGGTCACTTACGGGGTGAAAACGGTCGATGGCGGAGAAGTGGCCGATACCGAGAACATCCAGCCGATGTTGGCGGAGAGCTGGGACGTGTCTGACGACAACGCGACGTACACATTCAAGCTCAAAAGCGGCGTGACGTTCCAAAGCGGAAATCCGGTGAACGCGGATGCGGTCGTATATTCATTTGAACGGGTGAAAAATTCAAGCTCGGGCAGCTTTCTGTACGGCATGGCCGATATCAAAAGCGTGACCAAGATCGACGATTCGACCGTCGAAATCGCGCTGAACAAGCCAAACCACATGTTTACCCAAATCATTGCCATGTACACCTTCTCCATCGTGGACCAAAAGCTGGTCGAGGAGAAAGGTGATGAATATCTCAAGACCAATGCGGCCGGTTCCGGACCATTCTCCCTTGAAAAGTGGGATCCGGCGAGCGAGGCCGTATTCCAAGCCAACAACGATTACTGGCAGGGAGCGCCTCAGCTGGGCAAAGTCACGCTGAAATTCACGAAAGAAGCGTCCAACCGGGTACTGCTGCTGAACAAGGGCGACGTGGATATGGCGATTGAAATTCCTCCCAAAGACGTAACGGCCTTGCAGGAAAACAGCGATCTAACGATTGCCTCCAATGCGAGTAACCGAATTCTGTTCTTTGCAATGAATAACAATGTAAAGCCGTTCGACAACGAAAAGGTGCGGCAGGCCATCTCATACGCCATTCCTTATGACCAACTGATCAATGACGTCATGTATGGACAAGCCAAAACGATGAAGAGTGCGGTGGCGAGCAATACGCCGGGATACACGGATGCGGGTTACGTCTACGAATACAATCTCGACAAAGCCAAACAATTGCTGGCCGAAGCCGGATATGCAGACGGATTCAGTTTTGACTTCACGCTGGGCTCGGGCTTTGACGATTGGGAATACGACGCCGTATTGATTCAGGCCGAGCTTGCCAAAATCGGCGTCACGATGAACATCAACAAGGTGGCGCGTGCGCAGTTCCTTGAACAGCAAAAAGAAGGCAACCTGGTATCTTATATTTCCAAATGGACCTCCTTTGTCAATGATCCTGGTTACCATCTCGGCTTCCTGCTCTATGGCGAAGGTTCCTCCAACTATATTCACTACAACAATGCGGAAGTGAACAAGCTGTGGGAGGAAGCCGGTGCCGAGCCGGATGCGGATAAACGTAACGAACTGTACGGAAAGGCGCAGGAAATCATTACAACGGAAGCGCCTTGGGCGTACTTGTACGAGTACAATCGCGTCGTGGGCATGAACAACAAGATCAGCGGATACGTGTATTACCCGGATGAAGTGCTGCGCTTCTATCCGCTTAGCAAAGGCGAATAAGAAGGCAGCGAAAGCGGACGGGAGACAGGCGGACAGCCTGTCTTCCGACCATTTGCCGCATGTCCTTGCTTGCATAACCATATCGGAAATACGGAGAGGAGCCTGACCATGATGGATTGGAAAAAGAAAGTGCTGGATGCGATCGAGGAAAATCAGGACGAGTTGCTTGAGCTGTGCTCCAAGCTCATTCAGTTCCCGACCGAAAACCCGCCGGGAGATTCCCGGGAAATTAGCGCGTTTATCATCGAATACCTGCATCAGGCCGGGATCGGCACCAAGGTGCACGCAGCAACGGAAACGATGCTGAACCTGGTCTCCACGCTGAAGGGCACAGGCGAAGGGGACGAAGGAAAACATCTGATCTTCTGTGGTCACACGGACGTTGTTCCTGCGGGCGATTTATCCCGTTGGGATTTCGATCCGTTCGGCGGCGAAATTCGGGACGGGTACATGCTTGGACGCGGAGCTTCTGACATGAAAGGCGGGCTGGCCGGCCTGATATTCGCCACAGCAGTCCTGGCCAAGCTGGGCGTACCGCTTCGCGGTGATCTGTCGCTCATGATCGTGCCGGACGAGGAGACCGGCGGGGATCTGGGGGTGCCTTGGGTACTGGAACGCGGGCTTGCCACCGGAACGGCGGCTGTCATTGCCGAACCGTCCAGTCCACAGCATCCGACGATCGGACAGAAGGGCAGCTGCTGGTTCGAATTTACGGTGGAAGGCACGCCAGGCCATGGCAGCTTGTCTCCGGTCGTGGGAGAGAACGCCATCGTAAAGGCGGCGAAAGGCATCGAGGCGCTGCAGCGGTTGTGGGATATCAAACCAAACATCCCTGAAGAAGTGAAAGAGATCATCGGCATTTCGCAGCACTATGCGAAGGAACGAGAGCAGGCGGGGCTGGCTTATCAGGTATTCGATCACGTGACGGTGAACATCGGAACCATTACGGGCGGTACCAAGGTCAACGTGGTGGCTGATCGCTGCACGGTGCAAGTGGATTCGCGGGTACCGTTCGGCGTTGATTACCGTGACGTTCTGGACCGGGCTCGCTCCCTGCTGCTCGAAGCAGGCATCGAATCGGAGCTGAAGCCGTTCGGTTTTCAAGGAAACGCCAACTGGACTCCACCGCATGAACCGATCGTAAGCCAACTGGTCGAGAGCATTGAAGAGGTGAGTGGCGAAGAAGCATACGGCGTGCTGCAATGGGCTTCGAGCGATGCGCGTCATTTCCGCAACCACAACATTCCTGTACTGCAATACGGCCCTGCCGAGTTGTCGACCATCCATAATTTCAACGAAAAGGCGCCGGTATGGCAAATTATCCAGTGTGCCAAGGTGTACGCGCTTAGTGCGCTCAAATATCTCGGCGTCGAAGGCATGCAAGATTCAGATCGGTCCGTATCTGCAGCCTCGAAAGTTTCTTCGTCATAAATCGTATCTTCGTCATCATTAAGCATTTCATCATCGAATTGGGAGGGGAATAACATGACTGCACTGCTCGAAGTGGCGGATCTGCGAACGGAATTCATCACGGACCGAGGAGTTATTCGCGCCGTGGACGGGGTGAGCTTGTCTGTGCGTCAGGGAGAGACGCTGGGCATTGTCGGCGAATCAGGTTGCGGCAAAAGCATTACCTCGTTGTCGATCATGCAGCTTCTGCCCAAACGCATCGGCCGCGTCGCTTCCGGCGAGGTTCGCTTTCAGGGCAAGGACATGCTTAAACTGTCCGGTCGGGAAATCCGGAAGATCCGGGGTAACCGGATGGCGATGATTTTTCAGGAACCGATGACCTCGCTGAATCCAGTGTTCAAGATTGGCAAGCAAATATCGGAGTCGGCGCGGTATCACCTGAAACTGGGCAAAAGAGAAGCCTGGGAACGTTCGGTCGACATGCTGCGCAAAGTGGGGATTCCCCGTCCCGAGAAAATCGCGGACCAATATCCGCATCAGTTGTCTGGCGGCATGCGCCAGCGGGTCATGATTGCCATGGCCATGGTGTGCAATCCGCAATTGCTGATCGCCGACGAACCGACCACGGCACTCGACGTGACGATTCAGGCACAGATCCTCGACCTGATGCGCGAACTGCAACAGACCGAGAACATGGCGATTGTAATGATCACCCATGACCTTGGTGTCGTAGCCGAAATGTGCGACCGAGTCATGGTGATGTATGCGGGACAAGTGGTCGAAGAGACCGATGTCAAGACGTTGTTCTCCGATCCGAAGCATCCGTACACCCGCGGGCTTCTGGCTTCGTTGCCGCAGCTCGCCGGCGATCAGGACAGGCTTTCTTCTATCCCGGGGCAGGTTCCGAATCCGGCACAGATGCCTGCAGGCTGCCGTTTCGCTCCGCGTTGCCCGGTGAGGGAAGAGCGGTGTGAACGGGTACAGCCCGAATTGCTGGAAACCGTACCCGGACACCGCTGCCGTTGTTTGCTTCAACAGGAAGGGGGATTGCAATGAGCGCCATTTTGGAAGTTCGCGATCTGAAAAAGCATTATCCGATCCGTAAAGGTTTGTTATCGAAACAGGTCGGCGCGGTAAAAGCCGTGGACGGCGTAACCTTGACGGTGGAACGTGGCGAGACGCTTGCTGTGGTGGGTGAATCGGGCTGCGGCAAATCAACGACGGGACGTGCCATTCTGCGTTTGATCGAACCGACGGACGGCGAGGTGTTCTTCGAAGGAAAGGACGTGCGCAAGCTGGCACCGGAGCAATTGCGGCGTTTCCGCACCGATATGCAGATGGTGTTCCAGGACCCGTATGCATCGCTTGATCCGCGTTGGACCGTGCAGCGTACGCTGGAGGAGCCATTGCTGACCCATCACAAGCTGGGAAAAAACGAACTGAAAACCCGGATCGAAGAGCTGATGGAAGTCGTCGGGTTATCCCCATATCAAGCCCATCGGTTTCCGCACGAATTCTCGGGCGGGCAAAGGCAGCGGATTGGCATTGCGCGCGCGCTGGCGCTCAATCCGAAGTTCATCGTATGCGACGAGCCTGTTTCGGCGCTGGACGTATCCATACAGGCCCAGGTATTGAACCTCATGCAAGACCTGCAGGAACAGTTCGGCCTGACCTATATGTTCATCTCGCATGACTTGTCCGTCGTTAAATTCATCAGCGACCGCGTGGCGGTCATGTACCTTGGCAAAGTCGTTGAGCTTGCGCCTACGGCAGAGCTGTTCTCCGAGGCACTCCATCCCTATACCAAAGCGTTGATGTCTGCCGTCCCTGTTCCTGATCCCGAAGCAAAAAAAGACCGCATCGTACTGGGCGGCGACGTGCCCAACCCTGAGAATCCGCCAACTGGCTGCACGTTTCATCCCCGTTGTCCTTATGTCAAAGAAGAATGCCGCTCTGCGATTCCGGAGCTGCGGGAGATTTCCCCGGGCCGTCAGGTGGCGTGCCATTTGTATTAGCAAGGAAAACCGTTCGCGTTATGCGCTGGACGGTTTTTTGGTTATTGATCGTATCGGTTTTTTTATGTTCTGGAGGCTGAGACGATGTAAAAGAAGAAGAAGGGGCTTTTAGCCTAGTTTCTTATAATATATGTCGATGATAACTTAGAGAACAAATACACAGGTTATGCACATGATTTAAATACATATGCACATATATCAACAGGTTTATTCACAGGTTGTGGGTAATTGTGCACAAGTTATTCACAATCCGGGGTTATTGATACAAAAATATAGTGTTTTTCCGAGTGATATGGGGACAAGCAGAGTGAAATTGAGTGTTATCCACAGAAAAATGGGAAGTTGCCGTTGTCCCATGAGAGAAAAATAACGGACCCGCCTTTGGAACTGGTTGTAGCAAGAGATGTCGAATGATGTAAGGAACATATTGGATCGGTGAACGGTGTTCACTTATGAGGAACGTCACGTAAACTTGGCCGGTTATGCGATATAGTGGGTGGTTAATGGGGAGGGATGGTATGGCGAAGTTGATTTCCAATGAGGCGATTGTTCCGGATGTTCATGTTATGAAGGTAGAAGGGAGCTTCGAGGGCAGGATGGGGCAGTTTTATATGCTGCGCGGCCGGCACGGTTTCCCGCTGCTTGCGAGGCCGATCAGCATATATGATATCGCGAAGGAGCACATTTCCTTTTTGTATCGGGTGGTTGGCGAAGGGACGCGCATATTTGCCCGGATGCAGCCAGGGGAGGAATTGGACCTGGAGGGACCGTTCGGCAACGGTTTTCCGCAAGTGGACGGAAGCTTGGCGCTGATCGGCGGGGGAATGGGAACAGCTCCGCTGCTGCTTGCCGCCAAACGATATCCGGATGCCCACGTGTATCTGGGATTCGCGGAGCAAGCTTTCGGCGTTGAAGCATTCGAGGCAGCATCGTTGTCCGTAGCCGTTCAAATCGGGGGAAGTATCATCGAACGGGTTGATCCGGCACATTATGCGAACATGTTTGCCTGTGGACCGGCCCCGATGCTAGGGGCGCTTGCCCGCAAAACGGCGAATACGCCGGCAAGGCTGTATATTTCCGTTGAACAGCATATGGCATGCGGGATCGGTGCCTGTCTCGGATGCACGATCCATACTGCCGCGGGCAGCCGCAGAGTATGCAAGGAAGGTCCGGTTTTTCCAATCGGGGAGGTGGGACTGCATGAGTTCTTTGGCATGTAACATTGCAGGGGTAGCTATGAAAAACCCGGTGGTGATGGCATCGGGAACGTTTGGCTTTGGAAGAGAGTATGAGAGGTTCTACCCTCTGGACGTTTTGGGAGGCATCGTCGGCAAAGGGCTGACCTTGCATCCCAAGCCGGGCAATACAGGCCTGCGGATTCATGAGACGGCTTCCGGCATGCTCAACAGCGTAGGGTTGGAGAATCCCGGCGTATCCGCATTTTTGGAGCATGAATTGGATGAGATGATCCGCTGGAACACGGCGGTGATTGCCAATGTGGGTGGTTCCGATCCGGAGGAGTACGTTCGGGCCGTCACGATGATATCGGAAAACACGAAGGAGCGCGGCGCGACAGGACGCAGAGGCGTGGACATGCTGGAGCTGAACATCTCTTGCCCCAACGTCAAAGAGGGAGGCATGCAGTTCGGCATTCAGACCGAGACGGCCCGGGATGTCGTCCGCCAAGTCCGGAATGCGACGTCCCTTCCGCTGATGGTCAAGCTGTCGCCCCAAGCCGAAAATATCGCGCGGATGGCAGCCATGTGCGAGGAAGAGGGCGCCGATGCGGTTTCGTTGATCAATACGTTTTCGGCGATGAAAATCGATGTGCGCAGACGCCGAAGCGTCTTTGCGAATACTTATGCAGGGCTATCGGGGCCGGCCATTAAACCGATTGCCCTCCGCATGGTTCATCAGGTGGCGCGGGCCGTATCGATTCCCGTGATCGGCATGGGAGGCATCCGGTCCGCCGAGGATATCATCGAATTCGTCATGGCAGGCGCAAACGCGGTCCAGGTGGGAACGCATAATTTTGTTCGTTTGCGTGCAGGGGCGGAACTGGTGCGGGAGCTTGAGCAGTGGATGCTGCAGGAAAAGGTGTGCGATTTGGAGGAAATCCGGGGGATTGTCTAAATTATGGAATGCCAGAGGCGGATTCTGCCGAATGTTGACGAGGGCATGCGATTTGCAATTGGTTTAGAAGCATGCTGACTCGTGAGGGACTTGACCATAGGCCCTTGTACAAAACGGCGCCAAAAACCGACAATTCAGTCTTGATTTTGAGAACGGGTATGGTAGACTTCACCTTAACAGTAACTGCTTTATACTATAGAAAGCGTCCAGGGTTTTGGAAGCAAAGCCGTTAAGGCCAGAAGTATTACGCTACATAATTACGAAATCCGAAAGGGTATGGACAACTTATGAATGACGAAATTCAGTATATCCATTTCTCCGTGGGAGAACAGGTCTGCGCGCTGCCGATTCACCAAGTGCATGAGGTCATTAAAATGGTCCCGATCACCTCAAGCCCGTTCAACACCGGCGCGGTAAAAGGGTTTGCAACGCTGTACGGCAAAGTGGTCTCCGTGGTCAGCTTGCGTGCATTGCTGGGCATTCCCGAAGATGAAACCACGTCTTCGAACCGCATCATCGTTGTCCCTTATCAAGGAGCAAACGTGCCGCTTATCGTGGATTCCGTGGATTCCATCGTTTCCTACAAAGAGATTGTGGAGCCGTCGGAGAAGTACAATCGCTACATGAAGGGAGCGTTTAAGGGAATCGCGCACGCGGAGGATCATGAAGCGGGCATTCTCGATTTAGACGTTATTCTGGGCGACCTGCCGAACGCATAACCTGCCGAACGCATAGAGAGAATTTTCAAAAATCAGACCGCATACCACATATGAACCTAGCGATGCTCCTCTCCCGACCGGGAAGGGGCATTTATTTTTTGGGGTAAGTGGGGCGGCAACAAAATGCTGCCGATATGGTTGTAAGCCATGGAGAGGGGCCAAATCTGTTTTTTTTGTTTGTAGAGGTTTTTAAATCCAGGCATTTTCGTATATGATGGAGAGTAACAATGCAAAGGAATGACGGGAGACTGTAATGATGCAATCGTTGTATGGAGTATGGCTTGGTGACGTATTTTTTTGTTTTTCCGGAGAAACATCGGAGCCGCGCGTGGACGCGTGGAGTCATGTGGTGAGAAGGCTGAGCTTCGGCGACGGGGGTCGTCTGCTTCAGCCTGCCGCCCTGCGCCTGGCAGAGCTGCGCTGGCCGAATCCGATGAGGAATGCGTCGGAAGCAAAGGGAACGAGGCGTCGACAGCTGCTCGGCCGCACGTTGGAAGGTTTGGCTGTTTCGCCGAGGGATACATTCAAGCTGTTGCTTCATTATGACGAAAGCATTCTGAACGCAGCGGGCATCCAACCCGGGCAAGAGCTTGCCTATTGGGTCAAGGCCGCGAGGTTTGCGCAGGAGCTCCTGCTGCGCGGGGAAATTGCGCCGTCTGCCGAATTTGCAGCCAAAACGGGAGCCAGACGCCGTTCCGGCCAGGAAACGCTGACGGGGATTTGGAGACCGCGTCTCGTGCAGAAGGCGGACGCGGAACGTTTCCGCGAATTGGCGGAAGCGATGCCGCCCATCGGTTTGTCGGCTCCGGGAGTATATGCCTCGATGGAGCCGGAAACGCGCCAGGAAGCGGCGGCGGCCGTACTGTATTCTTTTATGAGCGGAATGATTAACGCCTTCGTCACGAAAGAGCTTGAAGGCATGGATAGTGAAATGTCCCGCTACCGCACGCCGTTCCGGCGGGGAATTTCACCGGTGAGCGAGCTGTGGTGGAATAGCCTGATTTCCATGTTCCGTCCGGTAACGGTGCAGGGCTCGACGGAGGAAATGGCCGAGTTCATCGATACCGTTCAGGAGGCGGGCGGTACGATGATGCCAGTGGTGCGCAGCGAAGAGCCGGTTCAGAACGAGGGCGAGTTGAAGCTCGCTCTTCGTCTGGAGCCGCCGCTGGGCGACCAGGAATCGTCATGGGGCATTACGTTTTGGGCAGAGAGCGTGCAGGAGCCGGGAATCAGGCTGCCGGCAAAGGCCGTATGGGCGCATCCTGAGAAGGATCTTCATCGGGGCAGGATTACCTACCCGTCCGTCGCGGAGCAGTTTTTGATGGCGCTCGGGCGTGCGGGGGAGCTGGCCCACGAACTGGAGGCCGCTTTGCTGCGGCCGTATCCGGAAAAAATCGAGCTCGAGCCGTTCGTCTTTTTCGAATTTTTGACGCATGGCGTGCCGCGGCTGCAAAAAGCGGGCGTGACGGTGCTCATGCCTTCCCGTTGGACGCGTTCCGGCAAACGGCGGGCGGGCCTGCGCCTGCAGATGCTCGGTTCCGGGACTGAACGGGCGCCCGGCTCGCCTTCAGCGCTTGGCATGGAGCAGTTGGTGGCTTTCAAGGCGGAGCCGATGCTCGACGGCAAACCGGTAACGGCAGAGGAGCTGGCCGCGCTTGCGGAAGCGACCGTGCCTTATATCATGTTCCGCGGCGAATGGATCGAAGTGGATACCAAGGAAATTCGCCAGGTGCTGCGATACATGAAAAAAGAAGAAGAGCAGTACATGCCTCTTTCCGAATGGCTGCATCTGGTCGCCGGAGAAGGAGAAGACGCCGCATGGAAAGGATTGTCCGTATTCGGGGCGGAATCGGAAGGCCTGCTGTCCTTCCTGCTCGACGGGCAAGTGCTGCGCAGCATTGAACCCCGCACGGTGCCCGAAGAGCTGCACGGGGAGCTTCGTCCTTATCAGGAACGGGGGTATCAATGGCTGTCGGCCATGCGCGAGCTTGGCTTCGGCGTATGTCTCGCAGACGACATGGGGCTTGGAAAGACCATTCAGGTGATCACCTGCCTGCTCGATTTGAAACACGAAGAGAAACAGATGGCGGCTGAGGAAGCGAATGAGCAGGACAATCTTGGTATGGGTTACGATGGGCTGAGGGAACGTACGGATTCAGCCTTTTCCGGGCAGGAGGGTTCGCCTGCATTGATCGTTTGTCCGACATCCCTGCTGGGGAACTGGCAGCGCGAACTGAAACGCTTTGCCCCCGATTTGTCCCTTTACATTCATCATGGCGGACAGCGTCTGCATGGGGAAGCATTCCGGGCAGAGGCCGGCGGGCATGACATCGTGCTGACCACGTATCACCTGGCAGGCAGGGACGGCCCGGATTTGGCTTCCCTGCATTGGTCCACCGTTGTGCTGGACGAAGCGCAGTATATCAAAAATTACCGCACCAAACAGGCGCAGAGCGTCATGCGTTTGTCCGCGCCGCATCGGATCGCGATGACAGGCACGCCTGTTGAAAACCGGCTGAGCGAGTTATGGTCCATCTTCCAGTTTCTCAATCCGGGATATTTGGGCACGGCGACATCGTTCCGTCAGCGCTACTCCGGTGCGGGCACAGCGGAAGAGAACAGCGCGGCATTGCGCGAACTGCACCGTTTGGTGTCCCCGTTCATGCTGCGCAGGCTCAAAAGCGACCCGGATATCCGCAAGGATTTGCCGGAGAAGCTGGAACTGAAGTCATACTGCTCCCTGACGCCGGAACAGGCCGTGTTGTACCAGCGGGTAGTCGATGAGCTGATGGGCGGTTTGGACGGTCGGGGCGGCATAGCCCGCAAAGGGATCGTATTGTCTTCGCTCACGAAGCTGAAGCAAATTTGCGACCATCCGGTGCTGATCGATAGCCAGCGTAAAGACCATGCCAAGAACGAGGCGTCGGGCAAAATGGAACGCCTGCTGGAGCTGATCGATGCCATACGGGACAACGGAGAGTCCGCGTTGATCTTTACCCAGTACGTCGCTATGGGCGAGCTGCTCGTGTCGCGTTTGGCTCAAAGGTACGAGGAAGAGCCTTATTTCCTGCACGGCGGCGTTTCGAAGGCTCAGCGGGACGAAATGGTCGATACGTTCCAGAAGGGGGGAGGACCCTCCCTGTTTGTGCTCTCGCTTCGCGCAGGCGGCGTCGGCTTGAACTTGACCCGGGCAAGCCATGTTATCCATTATGATCGTTGGTGGAACCCGGCTGTGGAGAACCAGGCAACGGATCGCGTATTCCGGATCGGACAGAATCGCAACGTGCAGGTTCACAAGCTGATCTGCCAAGGAACGCTGGAGGAACGCATCGATGAGCTGATCGAGAGCAAAAAGGCGCTCTCCGAGCAGGTGGTCGGCTCCGGAGAGAACTGGCTGACCGAGATGTCGGACGAGGAACTGCGCGGCCTGATCTCGCTCCAGGGAGAGACTTGGCTGTAGAACAGGACCCGGGCAGTCGGCTCGGGATCAAAGAAGCGAAAGGGGGATGGATGTGAGCGATCAATGGAACGTGCAACTGCAGATGCAGCCGTCTTCCGCTCCCGGGGCGTGGACGGCGGAAGTAAGCCCCGCATCCGGGCATCATGCCGGGATGCAGGCAACTGGAGCGGAGCCGGACCTGGCGGATTCCGGCGCCGGCCCGTTCACGGTGACGGTCGTGCAGGCGCATCTGGACGCCGGCGCCCGCGCCGCCCTGCTGGCCGAGCTGCGTCGGCGCCCGCAGACGCTGTACGCGCTGCTGCGCGGCGGCCCGGCCCCGGCAGAGCTCGCCGGGCTGCTGCCGGCGGCGCCCGAGGCCGGCGCGTGCACCTGCGGCCGCGCAGGCTGCGCCCATGCGGCGGCCGCCGTGCGCGCCGCCGCGGCCCGCTGCGCGGCCGAGCCGCTGCAGCAGCTGGCGCAGGCCGGCCTGCCGCGCGAAGCGCTGCTCGCCGGCGTGTTTGGATCATGGGCCGAAGCTCTGGCCGATGATCCAAACGGCGCCAGCCGCGCCGCGGAGACGGCGGGCCGCCCGCAGGCGCGCGGCGGCGAAGGCGGCGCGGCCGTCGGCGAGTGGATCGCCGAGGCAGCCGCTGACGGCGCGCTGCACCAGCCCGGGCCGGGCTTCGGCGCCGTGCAGATGCAGCTGGCCGAGCCGGGCAAGCCCCCGGCACTGCCGCAGCTGGAAGCGCTGCTGCCGGGCAAGCCGGCGGCAGCAGGCCTGGCTCTGATCCGCGAGCGGGTCGCCGCGCGGCTCTGGCAGGCTGTCCGGCCGCAGAAGGACAGCAAGGCAAAGACGTGATATCGGGGTTAAACGAAGCGGGAGATGCGCAAGCATCCCCGCTTGTTCGCATTGGACCAGGGGATGCCCTAAAAGGCCGAAAACGGACCCATACGGCCGTCCGTACGCCATGATGAGAGGAGAAAACCTCTCAAGGATGGCATTGCCGGTGGAGGTTCGCGTTCTTTTAAGGTATACTGTCGCAGGGGAAGGCAGACCGCAAGGTGTTGCCGTTTCCCCGTGAACCGGCTTGGCTGAAAGCATGCCTTTTCCTTCGTTCGTCTAATTCAAAAGGGGAAAAGCTTGTCCGTCGACCGGGATTTGACATCATTCGAATTCATCAAATTGATTACAGGATAGGAGTTATAACATGAAAAACAGTAACAGCAGACAGCGCCGCATTGTGGTTATGCTGTCTTCCTTCATGATATGTGCGGCACTGCTGACTGCATGTCAGGACAGTTCCGGCACCGATGGCAAGGGGGGCCTGAACGCAGGCGGGGACACCGTGCAGGGAACCGACGGAACGACCGTTCATTTTACCGAGGATCACGGCGGTGATGGACAACCGTCCGCTGGCAACGGCGATGCTTCGGCTGAATCCGGCGGAAACGGCGAGGGGAATTCCTCTGCCGGCGAAGGACAGGCTGCCGAAGGCGGCAGCGGGGGCGGAGAAACCGCAGTCTCAGCTGCCCTGATGGAGAAACGCAGCGTCAGTGCCCTGCAGAATACGATCGACGGGCAATCCGTCGTGACCAATGCCGAAGCGATGACCGTCATCGTTAACAAACAGCGCAGCCTGCCGGAAGGCTATGAACCGAATGATCTGGTCGAACCGAACGTGCCGTTTTCCTTTGACGGACCGCATGAGAAGCGCCATATGCGCAAAGAAGCCGCTGAGGCGCTGGAGCAGCTGTTTGCAGGTGCAAAAGCGGACGACATTGAACTCCGCGCCGTTTCCGGCTATCGTTCGTACGAGCGCCAGGTTTCCATTTACAACAACAACGTCAAAACCAAAGGGGAAGAATATGCTTCCCGCGTCAGCGCCGTGCCTGGACGAAGCGAACATCAGACCGGTCTTGCCATTGACGTATCGAGTCCAAGCGTGGGCAATGTGCTGGAAGAGTCCTTCGGCAAATCGAAGGAAGGCCAGTGGCTGGCCGAACATGCAGCCGAATATGGTTACGTCATCCGTTATCCGGACGGCAAGGAGAGCATTACCGGTTATGTGTACGAGCCTTGGCATATCCGCTATGTCGGCACAGATTTGGCTCCGGATGTCGTCAAAAGCGGCCTGACGCTCGAAGAATACTTCGACGCAGCCAACATCAAGCTCTAATGAGGACTGCGGCCTCAGTGCCGCTACGGAAAAGCGGGCCTGTCCGCTTCTGAACAAAAGCCTTTCGCACAAACGCCATCAAGATGCACTCGGCGTGTGGGCAAGAGGCTTTTTACGTGCTGTTCGGCACATGGACATGCTGCTATAATTGAAACGACAATGGTGAAAAATGACAAATAAGCGAGGGTGACAATATGAGCAGGCAGCAGGTGTTTACGGGGTCCCCATGGGAACCGCTCGTGGGATATTGCAGGGCAATCCGTGTTGGCAACCGCATTGAAGTGGCGGGAACCACCGCCATGCAGGATGGCGTTGTTGTGGGCGCGGGTGATCCTTATGCGCAAACGCGTTTCATTTTGCAGACGATTGAAAAAGCCCTGAAGGAAATTGGTGCCGATCTGTCCCATGTTGTGCGGACCCGCATGTTCGTGACGGACATTTCCCGCTGGGAGGAAATCGGAAAAGCACACGGCGAGTTTTTTGGCCAAATCCAGCCTGTCGCTACGATGGTCGAGGTCAGTGCGCTGATCGATCCATTGCTGATGGTGGAGATTGAAGCGGAAGCCGTCATCGAAGAGAACGAGTAACCTGTCGCAATCCGCCGCAGCCAATATGAATTACGGCTCAAACGATCATTTCCGGCCTCAAGTACGGGGCAGGCGGGATGTACATATCTTTTGCTTCGTTGATTTGAAGCAGGGTGCAAATCAACGCCAAAAACCCTTATTCGTGCATGACGAACATGCTGAATAAGGGTTTTTGGCATCATTTAAACTATAGCTTACTTCGGTTGAATTTCCGCCCCATCGGCTCTATCTGCCGGAGACGGCAATCCGTCGGTCATGCTGGTGCCGTCAGCTTCCGTATCCACGACAAGTTTCCAAGCCGTTCCGATCGGCGGCAGGCTGCGAGTCAGAAGTGGGCTGTAAAATCCGATAATCGCGGCATCCTTGGTCAGCACGTCAGCTTTCAGCGTTTTTCCTTGAGGATCGACAATTTGGGTATCCTCATTGATGTTTAGAATGACGCGGTCCTGTGAGGTCTCAGACAGCCCGATGCCCGAAATTTCGATGCGCGTAACGGCATGGCCCTCACTCGTTACTTGTTCGATTTTGCCCGCGGTACCCAGAACTTCGGAGTTTTCCGATTTGGAATCCATTTGATCAAGTACGGTGATGCGGTAGGTAGGAGTTTGTGGCGGCAGGCTCATGGTCATGATGATTGCATGCTCTGCTTCAATAGTCATGCCGATGGACAGATCGCCCAGCTTCAGTGTTTTGCCATCAGCGGTTTGATACACGGTATCCTCGCCGACGTTGAGTACGATGCCTGACGTGCCAACGCCGCCGATATGAACGGAAGCGTATTTGTCTTTTTGGTTGATGCTTGTAATGACGCCGCGCTCAATGATGGTTTTGGCCTGCTCTTCCGACGTGATGGATACCTGGTTGCCCGTTGTGCTGACTTGCGCTTGCAGCACTTTCTCGGCGAAGGCTGCCGGTATGTACATCTTGCCGTTTGTGATTTCAGGGGCAGTTCCCAAGGTCAACAGCATTTTGTTGTACGAATATTGGTCTTTTCCTGTCGTAACGATCGTCCACATGTTGCCTTTGCTTAATTCGGCGGATTTGTTTTCCTTGTTCCATGTTAGTTCAATGCCGAGCGCATCCGCAAGGTCGCGCAGCGAGATCATGGGGGTTTTTCCGTCTTTCTTCCAGTATCCATCAGCGATGGCGGTATCGTTGACATGGACTTTTACCGGACTCAAGGCCTTGCCCTGACCCTGAACCGTATTCTGAACGATGTCCTGGCTGCTCACGGGGATCGCGTCTGATCCGCTGTTTAATTCAGCCGCATAGGCAGCCCCTCCACCGAGTGCCAGAGAGAGAACCATCAGGGCGCTAACTTTTTTCATGTTGTTGTTCATTGTTGATCATCCCTTTCATTCTTGTATGGACGTTGGCACATTTTATCAATGACCGGTCGTTCATTCTCTCTAGACGGGACTTCTTTGCCGAGTGTTGCACTTATTTATGAGTTTCCAGCGTTAAAGTATGAAGTCGTTACAAAATAGGAGCGATTTGACGTATTTTTGCTTAACATATACGTGAATCGATGGGATATTTTGTGTAAAATAGGAAGCAGTGAGCAGGGTTGATCCATTGACGGTTAGGTTGGGGATATCCGCCTGAACCAATGCAGCTGCCGAGGCTCCATGAATAGAGGTAACTCAATCGAGTTGGCGAAAACGGAGGAGAAGCGAACGATGAGCGATATGCTGGTTGCACTGTATCGATTGCCGGAACAGGACAAGGAGCTTGATGAGTTAAGACAAAAGGGCATCGTCATTCGCAAGCCGCTTGCACCGGAAAAGCAGGTCGTGTTGGATTGGGTGAAGTCGCATTTCAGCCAGGCTTGGGCCGACGAATGCGACGTTTCTTTTTCCCGCCAGCCTGTAGCCTGCTATATTGCGATAGAGCATGGCAAATTGATCGGGTTTGCCTGTTATGAGGCAACCTGCCGCAATTTTTTCGGCCCGACAGGGGTCGGCGAACAAGCGCGGGGACGTGGAGTAGGGAAGGCTTTATTGCTAGCTTGCATGCATGCCATGCGTGCAGAAGGGTATGCCTATGCCGTTATCGGGTCCGCAGGACCAGTGGATTTCTACGCCCGTACCCTTGGTGCCGTTCCGATTGAACATTCGACGCCGGGCATATATGAAGGCATGCTGCGGGCAGACTAGAACAACCTGATTACGGATAAGGGAGGAAGCGCGAGGATGAATACGGGCAAAAGGCTGCATATCGGCATGATTGGCACAGGCTCCATTTCGGATCTTCATCTTAGATACTATGCCCAGAACGAACAGGCCGTGATCTATGCGATCTGCGATCTGAACGAGCAGCGGGCTGCGGCAGCGGCGCAGAAATACGAGGCACAGTCGGTGTACACCGACTACCGTGAAATGTTGAAAGACCCTCATGTGGACGCCGTCAGCATCTGCACATGGAACAATACCCATGCCGATCTTGCCATCGCAGCTTTGGAAGCGGGAAAACATGTCTTGCTGGAAAAGCCGGTTGCCACCACGGTTGTGGATGCGCTGCGCATTCAGGAGGCGGTAAAGAAGAGCGGCTGCACCCTCGTCGTCGGATTCGTCCGGCGTTATGACAACAACATGCAGATGCTGCGCAGATTTGTGGAGGCCGGGGAGTTCGGGGAACTGTACTACGCCAAGGCTTCCCTTCTCCGAAGGCACGGGAATCCGGGAGGCTGGTTTGCCGACAAAAATCGCTCCGGCGGAGGTCCCCTAATCGATCTGGGCGTACATATCATCGACCAATGCTGGTACATGATGGGCAGGCCCAAACCGATATCGGTAAGCGGCAATACGTACCGGAAGCTGGGCAACCGGGCAAACGTAGAGCATCTTTCCTTTTACAAAGCAGCCGATTACAGTTCAGCCGTCAACGACGTGGAGGATATGGCCAACGCGATGATCCGATTCGAGAACGGCGCTTCGCTCGTCGTGGACGTGAGCTTTACGCTCCATGCTCGCAAGGATGAAACCTATGTGAAGCTGTACGGCGAGCGAGGGGGGCTCGAGCTCGAACCGGAGACGCTGATCGTTGCGGAGAAACACAATACGATCCTCAACATCGAACCGCAGACGGATCATTCCGGTCTTCATATTCACAGTGCGTTCCAGAACCAGATCGACCATTTCGTGGATTGCTGTCTGAACGGCACGGAGCCGATCAGCCCCATCGCCGATGGCGTGACTTCCACCAGAATGCTGTGCGGCATTTACGAGTCAGCCGAGAAGGGAAAAGAAATTCGTTTGGACTAAACGCATTCACTTGGAACTATTAGATATAGCCTGGAATCTACTTGTTCATCGGTGACTGTTCATAACCAGGGTCGTCATAGTCTGTATCCTGAAGACGGTCAAGCACATTCATCTCTTCAATGGCCTGACGGGTCGGCAGCGTTCCATGATGATGCAAAAAGGCGTACAGCAGGACTAGTCCATTCGCAAACCGCTCACTTGCATCATCGTGATCAGCCGACTTATAAGGTACGGGAGCGCGTTGCAGCGTGTAGGCATCGTCATTTTCCGCAAGATCCATCAGCTCCTCCAGCCTGGCCAGCTCTTCGTCATCCAGGACGACTTCGAAAGGCGTTGATTCGCTGCGGGACTGTTCGATGAGGTTATGGGTTACCGATACATAATAATGCTTTTTTTCGACCATCCTCGTTCAACCTCCATTCAAAAATGGAAAAAAGACGCTTTCCACTGTTAATAAACAGCGGAAAGCGTCATGAAACGAAATGAGAACGGAAGGGCAACGTCCTGAGCTCATTGTATAGTTTATCTGAAGCGTGCATCCCTTCCGGTAACGGGAACGCTGCGTGTGCCCGCCTCCATGGGGCCGGAGCACAAGGGGCATTCAGGCGGACCCGAGGCTGTTCTGCGCCCGGAGCTGCTGCGGGAGTGAGTGTCCGTCTTCTGCCGCAGCCACGCCTTGCACGTCGGCGAGCTGCATTTCCAGATCGCCACAACTTCCGTGCGTCCGCCGTCGCTTGATGTTCCACTATTTGTGGCGGATGCCGAAATGGAGGACGTGTTCTGCCGGACGCTTGGCGTACTGTAGGCTTTGTGATTGCGTACTTCCCCGCTTCGCCTGCGATCCTTTGGCTCCGGTGTTTCGGCATCGCCGCCGTTGATTTTGCGCCTGTGGATCATATCCCTTTTGCCGGAGTCTGCTCCGGAGCGAGTGGGAGAGGCGGAGCCGTTGCCATAGGATCTATGCGAGGAGCCATAAGCTCCGGAATCCGTGTTTTTGCGTTTGTCCGGCACGGTGATGCCGAACGCCTCCAGCAGAAAACGCGACACATCGGCAGGTTTGCCGTGGTGGCTGGCAGGAGAAGTCACGTACAGGTACTGCTTGGCACGCGTTACGGCTACGTAAGCAAGCCGCCGTTCTTCCTCGATCGCAAGCTCCAGGTCGGCAGCGGTTTGCTGCACGGTGAGGGCGGCCTTTTGATCATCGGGCAAATCTTGCCGGAGGGCCGAGCTATGCGGAATTATGCCTTCACTGGCGCCGATCCAATACACGCAGGGAAATTCGAGCCCTTTGGCACGATGGATCGTCATAAGCTGAACGGCATCGCTGTCCTCGGCCCGGCGCAATGTTTCCATTTCCCTATGCCTGCGGGACAGCTCGTCGGCGAAGCCGATGAATTCTTCGACGGTTTCGAAGCGTTTGGCTGCCGCTTCGAATTCGTCGAGCGTCTCCAGCATCGTTTCCCGGTAATGCGTAAATATGCTGGGGTCTCCGCTCTCCATGTATTTGTCGTAGAATTGGCGCCGCATTTCCTGAACGGCAAAGACCGGTTTCATTTTGCTGAGCGATTTGATCAGCTTGATGCGTTCCTTCACTTGTTCCTGCTGGAAAGGCTTCAGCTTATCCCATTTGGCCAGATGAATCAGCGGATACTTCTTGGCCTGCTGTTGTTCGGAGCGTTGAATCCACTCCAAGCCGGCATCGCGGGATACGTACAGCGGACCGAGCGCGCTGGGGAGTGCTTCCGCCGAACGGGGGTTGAGCGACAACCGCAGGTGATCCATCAGCGGCCGGATCAAGGACTGATCATAGAAGACAGGGGATGCGCCATGTTGAATGAAGGGCACGTCCTTCAATACCAGTTGCTCGAAAACGGCCCGGCTGCTGCTCGCGGTACGGTGAAGAATCGCAATGTCGCGGTAACGGAACATGCCGTCCTCGACCTGGCTGCACAATTGCTCGACGACCCAGGCAGCTTCCTCCTCGGCATTGGAGGGCGTTGCGAAGCGCGGTGCGTCACCGCGATGTCCGGCTGCTCGCAGCGTTTTGTGGCGCCTGCGTTTGTTGCGGGCAACAAGCTCGCTCCCAAGCCCCAGGATGCGCGCATCGCTGCGATAGTTGATGTCCAGCGTCACGATGCGTGCTCCGGGATAGACTTTATCGAACTCCAGAATCGATTCCTGCCTCGCGCCATTAAAGGTATAGATCGTCTGGTCGTCATCGCCGACAACCATCAGGTTGCGATGCGCCGATGCCAGCTTCTGCACGATTTCGTATTGAAGATGATTCGTATCCTGGAATTCGTCGACCATGATGTACTGGAAGCGCCTTTGCAAGGGCTCAAGGACGGCCGGATCGCGGAGCAAGGCGGCGGCACGCAGCAAAATATCGTCGAAATCCATTTTGTTCCGGTCCCGTTTCCATTCCTCGTATCCGATCAGCACACGTTTGGCGTCGCGTTCTTCCTGCGTTTTTTCGGGGAGGTCGGCCGTTGCGGAGCCTTGCATTTTCCAGGCGGACAGCATGGCAAGCAGGCTTTCTGGCTGGAATGCCTCACTCATGCCATATTGGCGCAAAAGCATTTTGATCACGGTGTGCTGGGCTCTTGGTTCGCCGAAGATGTCTTCTTGCGTGCCGTAGTGGCGAAGCAGCGTCAGCGCAAAGGAGTGGAACGTACGGGCCTGCACCGCTCTTGCGGCTGCCGGGCGAATGCCGGGCAAGGAGGCGATGCGGTCCTTCATCTCCGCTGCGGCTTTATTCGTGAACGTCACCAGCAGAATGCTGCCGGCGTGCACGCCGTGAATCGCCATCAGGTAGCCTGCTCTGGCTGCCAGCACCGTCGTTTTGCCGCAGCCGGCACCAGCGAGGGTGAGCAGCGGGCCTTTGTTGTGGCGCACAGCCGAAATTTGCGGCCCGTTGAGCCGGATGCCGGCTTCCTCCAGCGAACGGAAATAGGCTGCATCCGCCTCGTCTGCCCTGACGAGCTGCCTGCTTGTTTCCAGCGGCGCCGAGGGCGATTGCGGCAAGGAAGCAGCGGCGGTAACCCCCAGGGGACGGGGATAAAACGTTGAGTTCGGACTTAACATCATTCATCCACCTCGATATGATTCAGGGATCCGTGAAGATCCCGTTAAAAGTAATCCATTTGCCCTTTTCACAATCCCATTGTAAATTGGTATGATAGGGTTAGCCGCCCGAATGGGCGAACAGACAGGGCCAAAGCTTCATTATACCGAACGTATGGTCCTGACGAAAGCCCCCGATTTCATCCAAGCGGAGGAACGAAGGGCGTGGATGAGGTTTTGCGCAACTTTTCGCCATCACGTCGTATAAGTTATATGTCGGGGCGTGACGTACCTGCTAATGATGAATGGAAATGAATCTATCAAAGGCTTTTCTCGTTGAATCGAGCGATTCAACGTTTGACGGACGGAGGAGGAGATGTCATGAAATTGCTTCAACGTATCAAAAACGGAGCAAACCGCGCTACGGAACGCGCACAGCACGCGGTTGAAATTGGCAAATTGAACAATCAGATTTTGGGCTTGCAGGAGGAACAGAGAGTCCATTTTACAGATATGGGACGTATTTTTTACGAAGGCTACCGGGCGAATGACATGATCAATATCGAGAAGGACATGGTGGAGCTTTCGAATCTGTGCGATGAGCTTCAGGATGAAATCGACGGATTGCGTACCAAAATCGCGGAATTGAAGAACGAACGCTTATGCGAATGCGGTCATGTTGCCTCGCTGGATGCCAATTTTTGTCCGAAATGCGGACGCAAGCTTGGCGAGTTCAAGCCTGCTGCACAACAACAGGCTGATCCAGGATACCCATCTGCGCGCAACGAAGCTGCAGTGTCTCTGAGCAAGGAAAGCCCTGCCCCAGAGAATCCGAAATCGATGCCAGCGGAGGAGGAAGACCCGTACGAAGCGGCCATCCCTTCCATTGCCGATCTGGAGGAAGAGATGGAGTATAACGGCATGGATTTCACCCAAGAGGAGAAGGAAGCTTTCGATGCCGAGTGGGAGCGGCGCCGCGAGGAGGAAATGCAGCGCGAACGCGAGCGCCAGCAGGAATTGGACGAACGGATCAGGTATTGGAAGGAAAACAATCCGATTGTGGGCAACGTTCATGTGCAGAATGAGGTTGCCCGCGAATTGGTGAATTGCCAGATTTGCGCCTCGGAGCTGCCGAAGGGCTCCAAATGGTGCCCGCGCTGCGGAGCAGAACAGATTTGAAGCAGTAGAATGGCTGCTTCACAAAAGAGGAGAGGCAGCACAGGTTGTCGACAGCATGGGGGGACGGGATAATGGACCGACTGCTGCATCATATCCGTCATCTTGGCTTTACCGAGATGGAAGCAAAAATCATGGTGGAACTCGCCAAGCACGGTTCGGCTTCGGGTTATGAGGTTGCGAAACGCCTTGGCGTGTCCCGCTCGAACGTATATGCCGCGTTACAGCGAATGGAGCAGCGGGGCTTTTTGCTCCGCAGCGCCGGCGAGCCGGCCAAATACAGCGTGCTTGAACCCGAGGAACTGACGCGTCTGATCACCGAGCAAATGCGTTCATCGCTCGATTACGTGCAGAGCAGCATGCCTAGACATGAACCGGAACAGCCTGCTTTTTATAATCTCGAAGGTGACCGGAACGTGCTGGATGCGCTAAGCCTTAAGCTGGCCGAGGCGAAACACGAGATCGTGGTGGATCTTTGGTGGGAGGAGGCCGAGCTGCTTCACGTCGAACTCCAGCGCGCCGAAGAGCGGGGCGTACGCGTATTATGGTCTTGCGATGGCGGAGAGGGAGGTATGGAACCGCCTGTCCCGTGGGCATTTGATTCACTGGGTGGCATGAGCAATGGCCGGAGATTCACGCTGGTCGTGGATCGCCGCTGGAGCATGCTTGGCATGCGTGGGGAAGCATGCATGACTCAAGCCGTAGTCACGGCTCATCCGGCCATGACCGGTCTGCTATTGAACCATTTTGCACAGGCATTGGTTCTGTTTGAACTGGAACAGGACATGGGCGGGGAACTCGAGGCGCGATACGGACCGCGTTATGCCGATTTGGCTGCACGTTACTGGGGGGCATTTCCCGAAGGAAATTCGGGAAGCTGATCCATGCGAGATTAGGGGATGCTCTCGCTCAGGTAGGGAGCAGGGCGGAGCATCCGGACAGGTCTTGCGTTTTTCATATTTGAGGCTGCAACGAGGCGCTGCGATCGGCAGCGCCTTGTTGTATTATCGCCTTATGAAACAGGGAGGCTGTCGCACGAAGAAAGTATAACGCCATCCGGTTTCAGGGAACATAAACATCGGAAGTGAAACATATGCTGATCAGGCAAAATGAATTCGTCGAGCCATCAAAGCTCCCTATTTCTTAAGTCTTAAGGACAACCGGGCACATGATGGAGTGCTTCAAGGATCTCGGTATAATACGTGGTTCCATGAGGCACGAAATCGGCTGCGCGCACCTGGCGAATCACCCGCTTGAAGGGGAAAGCACTGCCGGACGCACCTTCATCTGCGACGGAGAGGGGCCCGTGGTCGCCGGAATCCTCGTATTCCGCCTGTATTCCGGTAGCTTTTACGCGGTCTGTCTGACCGCGGAACAAGGCAAGCAGCTCGTTTAAAGGAACTTCATACAGACTGTCCACTTCGCTGGCCTGGAGCGTATAGGCCTCGAGCGGTTGATCGACGCACAGGCCATAAACGGCGCTGATTTCGTTATCGATAAAAGGAACTCCGCGCACTTCGCCTTGCAATTGCTGTTTGACGGTAAGCAGGTAGGTCAGCGCTTCAAACGGAACCGCCACCCCCAGCTCCTCTTCCGGCTCCCGGCTGGCCTCGTGCAATTGCTCGCCGGCGGTGAGATGGCCTGCAGCCGTAATATCGTAACAGCCAGGGAACGTGTCTTTGGTATCACGGCGGCGCTGGAACAACACCATGCGCTGCTTCCCTTCGTCGCGCACGAGCCAGCAGTGGAAGGAGCGATGCCAATATCCTTGGGCATGGACTTCGTGGCGAGGTGCCGTGCCGATCCAATTTTGACGTTCATCGTAAATATCGAAACGTTCTGGGGTCATGAAACGTATCTCCTTATATAACAAGTTTAAAAGTTCAAAATTTCACAAAGTTTGCTTGACGATGAAAGGGGAAGGATTCCATGGAATGCATTGTACACTTTCAAGTGATTTATCCGCAACCTCAGGAGCGCAAAAGCCTGCGCGGCCTCATTTTTGTAGGGCAAGGCCAGGAACCGGCAAACAGCCAGTTGGCGAACATGTTTAAGGATATGGGATTCAACGTACGTTTGGAGGATGAAGAGCAGCTGCTGTTTAAACCGACGGACCCTGGAGCGGATTTCGAATTTATTCGCGTGACAGAACTCGATACAGGGGAAGAAGTATACAAGGAAGACCGTGATCTGAAGGCAATTCTGGAGCATCTCCTGCCACGTCGTTTCTAGAAGCGGGCGGCGTGGTTTTCCGGGGCACCCGTTCTCCGGTATACATATTCAGCAATGTTGAGCAGTATTGACGCAGACAGTAAGCCATAGTAAAAGGCCAAGCCCATACCGACGCTGCATACGCAACGTAGAGGACTTGGCCGGTTTTTTTCCCGCAGGAAACGCGCAGAACCTGTTTTTTAGGCCGGCGATCCGCTTCCTTCCACATCCAGATGGGACGTGCAGTGCGAGCAGCGCGTGGCCGCAATCGGGATTTCGGACAGGCAGTACTTGCATTCCTTGGTCGTTTTCGCGGGTTCGGGTTTCTTCTCTTCTTTACGTTTGAGCAAGTTAATGCCCTTCACCAGCATGAAAATGCAGAATGCCACGATGAGGAAATCGATAAGTACGTTGATGAATTGCCCGTAAGCGATGACCGTAGCTCCTAATTCATTCGCTTGCGCGAGCGTTGTAATGTCCTGACCGTTTGCCGTTTTGATATCAGGGTCCAGGTTAATGATTTTCTGGCTGAAATCGATGCCTCCAAGCAGTTTGCCGACAGGCGGCATAATGATGTCGTTGACGATGGACGTCACGATTTTGCCGAATGCCGCACCGATGATCACACCGACCGCCAGATCGATGACGTTGCCGCGTACGGCAAATTCTTTGAATTCTTTAAGCAAGCCTTTCAATCTCAGTTCCTCTCCTTTGACCGGCAAAATGCTGCCAGTGCTTATTTTCCCCATCCATTTCGCCCCAAAGCGAACTTCCGTTTACATATTGTACAAAAAAATGTCGCTGCCATCATCCTATTTCTACAATTTTAACGGGATTTCCGCAAATTACATGAAAATACTTCTTTATTTCACGGCGCCAATTCGGTATACTTCTAACATTGTCAGTTATGTATACACGTTTATGTTCCTTATGAACATTCAAAAGAATATGCCTTTACTCGTATATGTGCAGGAATAGGCCTGCATGTCTCTACCCGATCACCGGAATGATCGGACTACGGGAAGGAAACGCCGCATCATCGGGGTTGCTGAAACCCTTGGACTGCGAGGACGGAGCTGGGTTATCGGCTGCCGGCCTTCGAGTTCTGGATGATCCGTGCGTTTTGCCGACACGTTTTGACTTTGCGTGTTTGCAACAAGTCCGTCTTCCCGTCTCTGGTCCAATCCGCAGTGAGGAAGGCGGGCTTTTTGTTTTTCCCGTTCTCCCGGTGAAGGGTATGAGGCCGGCCGCACATCGCGAGGGCAATTACAGGGGGAAGCTTGCAAATGAAGTTGTTGAAGGACAAGGTGCGCCAGGAAGGCATTGTGCTGTCCAATCAGGTGCTGAAGGTCGACTCGTTTCTGAACCACCAGATGGACCCGGTGTTGATGAAAGAAGTCGGCAAGGAATTCACCCGCCGTTTTGAAGGGGAAAAGATTACACGGGTCCTGACGATCGAATCGTCCGGAATCGCGCCAGGCATCATGACTGCGCTGGAGTTGAACGTGCCGCTCATTTTTGCACGCAAACAGAAGTCGCTTACGCTGCGCGAGGATATTCTTGTAGAGAAGGTGTACTCCTTCACCAAGCAGGAAACCAATGAAATCACGGTAGCCAAAAAGTTCATGGAACCGGGCGACCGCGTGCTGATCATCGACGATTTTCTTGCCAACGGCGAAGCGGCATTTGGTCTGGCACGGATCGTGGAGCAGGTTGGGGCCGAGGTTGTGGGCATCGGCATCGTGATCGAGAAGGCGTTCCAGCCAGGCGGCCGTTTGCTGAAGGAAGCCGGATACCGCGTGGAGTCGCTGGTTCGCATCGGCGCCCTGTCGGACGGACAGGTCACGTTTGCGGATGAGGAGGGCACGAACTGATATGGCACGCGAACGTATCTTTCAAGGCCACCGTCATCCCATCCAAACGTTCTCGCTGGGGCTCCAGCATGTGCTGGCTATGTATGCAGGGGCCGTGGTGGTGCCGCTCATCGTCAGCAGTGCGCTCGGTTTTACGACAGAGCAGCTCACATACCTGATCGCGATCGACTTGCTTGCTTGCGGCGTGGCTACGCTGCTGCAGGTATGGGGAAACCGCTTCTTCGGCGTCGGGCTGCCCGTCATGCTCGGTTGTGCGTTTCAAGCCGTTTCGCCAATGATCCTGATCGGCATGAAGAGCGGAGTGTCAGCCATCTATGGCGCCATCATTGCCTCCGGATTGTTCGTGGTATTGTTCTCGGGATTGTTCGGCAAACTGATCCGGCTCTTCCCGCCTGTCGTGACGGGTTCAGTAGTAACCATTATCGGACTTACCCTGATTCCGGTCGCATTTAATGACCTGGGCGGCGGTCAGGGAGCCGAGGACTTCGGCAGCGGTACTCATCTGATCCTTGGTTTTGGCGTGCTGGTGTTCATCATCCTGATGACGCGTTTCACGACAGGATTCCTGCGTTCCATTTCCGTATTGGTCGGACTGCTTGCAGGCACGATTGCAGCCGGATTCATGGGCGCGGTCGATTTCGCACCGGTTCGCGAAGCGAGCTGGTTCCATGTCGTGCAGCCGTTTTATTTCGGGAAGCCGACCTTTGAAATCGTTCCGATTCTGACCATGATTCTGGTTTCCATCGTCAGCGTAGCGGAGTCCACGGGTGTGTTTATGGCGCTGGGCAAAATTTTGGACAGAGACCTTGACTCGAAGGATTTGGCGCGCGGTTATCGTGCCGAAGGATTGGCCATCGTGCTCGGCGGTATTTTCAATTCGTTCCCGTATACGACGTATTCGCAAAACGTAGGGCTTGTCCAGATGACCCGCGTCAAAACGCGTGATGTGATCGTTGTTGCCGGCGGATTGCTGGTCGTCATCGGATTCGTACCGAAAATCGCGGCGCTGGCGCAGCTGATTCCAGGTTCGGTTCTGGGCGGGGCGATGGTAGCCTTGTTCGGCATGGTTGTGTCTTCCGGCATCCGTATTTTGGGCACGCAAGTCGATCTGGGCCGTCATGAAAATCTGTTCATCATTGCCTGCTCCGTCGGGATGGGGCTTGGCGTAACGGTCGTTCCGCAATTGTTTGCGGGTGCGCCGGATTGGGCGCAAATCATGCTCGGCAACGGCATCATTGCCGGCAGCTTTACAGCCATTTTCATGAACCTGTTGTTTAATGGACTGGGTACAAAGGAATCTGCAGCCCGGATGGCCGAGAAACAGGCTGAAGGCATTCTTGGAGAAACGGGCAAATCGGCATAATCGTCGGGGAGCCTGATCGGGGAAGCCAAGCTGCATCTTGTTATATATGTTGAATGGTTAACCATGTAAATTCATGTGGTTAATCTCGCAAATGATATACAGCGTAAATCATGAATCTCATGAATGATTTACGCTGTGAATGATTCAGGTCATGAACCGCTTACGTCATGAACCACTACACCGAGAACATCGGCATCGGCTGCCATGTTTTCGGTGTTTTTGTTTTGGCTGGAAAACGTCGGGTCAGGTAATGAGGATGAACGGTTGGGGGCGTGAAATGTTGATATCCGATTTATTATGTTTACTCACCTAAATTAGAAATGACGCATCTGCTTTTCCGCAAAATCGCCGACCCATGGCAGCTTGAGCCATTTTCCCTGCAAGCTGGTGACCACCATGATGAGCCAAACGACCAAGCCCAGCATGGACAACAGCGCAGCCAGGAGCGCACCGAACAGGGGGAGAAAGGCAGACAGGACGTGGCCCACCATAATGATGCCGAACACGGTAACCGATTGCAGCGCATGAAAGAGAACGAACCGGCTCCGTTTCTCCACCGCCAGAAAGATGATGCCGCCTACAAAGGTAAACAGGTAACAGAGCATGGCTGCGATATTTTCATCCAGACCGCTTGACGATTTTCTGGAAGGCATTCCGGCCCAGCCTCCTTTGTCCTTTTTCTATAGGTTATGAGCGAGAGGGACAGAACTGAACCGTGATCTGATTGTTCCGAATAATTCAAGTTGCTGCCTTAGGTCTTTCCCTAGGTCCTTCCTTAAAACGTGAAGAAGCCCGTCTCCCTTTGGATGCAGGCTTCTTAGTATGCTATTCCTTCACCCGCATCGGGTTCGGAATATCCACGTATAACGGCGTTTCGCCCCGCTGATGGAATCGGCTGAGCAGATTGGCTTTCGCCGGAAGCGTGGGTACAGTGAGCAGGTCGCAGACGATGTGTTCCAGCAACGATCCGGGCAGTGCCTGTTCGCGAAGACGCTCCAGCGTTCGGCTTGCAATATGCCAGAAGGGCATCTCCGACTGTCCGGAGTAATAGGCCAAACGTTGTACGACATGGCTGAGATGATTGACGAAAAAATAATACTTCAAACGATGGCGCGCCTGCTCCTCCGAATACAGGACCGGGCTGTCCCTTTGGACGATCGTCCCGATCCAGCCCTGCTGCTCCGCAAGCTCCCGATTCACGCTGATGCCTTCCAGATCGCGCACGATGAAAGAGGACGGTTTGCCATCATGGAGGCGCAGCATCGAATTTTGCACATGCGCTTCCAGGCTGATTCCCGTTTCGGCGTAGAGCCGCAGCATCGGCGCGACGGTCAGCTCCGCATATTCGCGGAACCAGGCCTGCCAATCCGGCTGAAAATTTGTATCGACTTCTCCGCCTGAACCTGCCTGTTTGCTTTCCCGCACGGCGCGGAACAGAAGCGGTTCGCGTTCGCCGGGCAGCACCTCCATCAGCGAAGCGATGACGTAAGGTATGCCTTGGGCACTGCCGACCTCGTCGGGTGCTTCACGCACGATCATGGAAAAGCCGGACATCAGCTGCTCCCGTCTCGTCGGGGAAGAAGCTTGCGGCGGTTCCAGTGTACGATAGCCTTTTTCCAGCAAAATTTGAAAACGCCGGGACTGCCAACGTTCCTTTATACTCGCCACAATGCTCGACGCATCCAGCGTCCGCAGCAGCTGTTCCTCATTGTTCTCGCGAATGAAATTGGTGATCCGAATATGCAGGGAGAGCTTGTAGAAACACCGATCCTTCGGGTTCCACACCGTCCTGACCGATGAAGTGGGAACCACGGCAGGGCCCGTGCTGCCCAAATCGACCAGGTGCCCCTCTGCCAGTAACTTCTGCACCGATTCAAGCGAGCGCAAGTATCCTGCCTGCCAAGGGTGGCAAGGGAGCAATACGTAATGGCTGCGTTCCGACGGAAGAAGACGATGCGCGGCTTCCCTCATTTCGGCAGGGATCCAGGAAGCGTCCGATGCGCCGTCCGCGGGATCAAGCCAGTCTTCGCCGATCCATTCAGGCGCTGCGGCAAAGCAGCTGAGCGGAAATGTTACGCCATATTCCGGCGAATAAGCGAGCGAATCGGCAGAACTGAAGCCTTCAAGGCTTTTTGGCGTCGGATGGAACGGATGTCCGCACAACAAGGCCTGCTCGGCAGCGTTGAAGTCCAGACTGGCCGGAGGCCCGGACACGTAAGCATGCTCAAGATAGGATTCCATATGCTGCAGGCTGTTGGTAACCATCTGCTGCAACTCGATCTTTTGGGCCATGGCATCATGAGATGTTCCTTGTTGAGACAGCGCAATGTCGTCCAGCAGAAGGGCAACGGCTTCCTCAAAAGATAGCGCTTTCCAATCGTCCGGATGTTGTCGTTCAATTTCGGAGGCATACAGGTTTTCCCCATAAACGTGATGCCCGGCCAGCGAGCGGTGAAGCAGCGAACCGTAAACGATCTGTCCGATGGATGGGAGCTTAATGGCCAGCGATATGTTCGGTAGGCGAGAATCTGTGAAGTAAGGATCATGCTGTCCCGTTTCGCGCAAATAGGCGTTCAGTATCCTGCTCAGCATTTCGCGGCGAGCCAGCAGGGAAGGAGAAGGCGAGCCCTCCTCCAACCAAGCATGGCCTTGTAACGGGTCGATGAGTTGCTCTTTGCTCATGGTCAAGTCGTCCTTTCGTGATTTATTGGAGCGGCACCTGCAAGGGGGCTTGTCTTTCGGACACAGGGCTGCGCGGAACGAGGAATAGAGCTGCAACCATGACAAATCCCATGACGAGGTATACCGCCGATATTCCCCAAGCAGCGCCGATCCAAACGCCAAGCGTAGGTCCCGTGAGCTGCCCGACCATCAGCATGCTGTTGGTTGCGCCGATCCGGACGCCGCGGTCCGAGTCGGTTGACGACCGCAGCACGTTCAGCATGACGGTCTGAAGCAGGGCGCTATAGAAAAAGCCCTGCAGGAAGCGAATGGCGATCAGCCATGCCACGCCAAGCGGAAGTGTATGCGCCAGTACGCAAATTCCGCACAACAGAGCTGCCCAACGGAGATTGCGCTCGGGTGCATGCCGGTCGTTCCGCTTGCCCCACCAGGATGCGCCCACGAGTTCGCCGACGGAAGACATGGCCAGCAGCAGTCCGACGACAAGCGCCGCGGTGGACGACGGAATGAGCTCGCGGATGAATGGCGTAAACATCGTGAATGTTGCAAAATCGACCAGCTTGAACACGATTCCGGCAAGTACCAATCTTCTGGCTAACGGATGAAAAACAAGCGAACGGAACGCGTGTAGAATGCCGCCTTTGTCGGGCGGAGCTTTCGCAGCCGATTCTGTGACTGGAACGGATCGTTGAACTGGCGAAGCTGATCCGTCCGCACTTTTATCCGCAGAAAAAGGGATGGAAAGGCTCTTGCCCGGCTTAGCCGCACCTGCAAGCGAAGAGGCGGCCAGCAGGGCGAAGGCCATCGTCAATCCGGCCGTAATGAACAAGAGCGGGCGGCTTCCCCACGTATTGACGCAGATGCTGCCGAGCAGTGGACCGACGAGCAGTCCGGCTGCCGATGCCCGCTCCAGTCTGCCAAGCGCAAACCCTTGCTGCTTGGCGGGCGCATGCGATCCGACGAAGGCGCTGCTGGCATCGGATATGCCCCCGAAGGCCCCTTGGCAGAGACGGAACAAAAAGAATTGGAACGGCGTCTGTGCGATGCCCATCAAGAACATGCTCAGTGCCAGGCCGACAAGGGCGCGAACGACCATCCATTTGCGGCTCCACCGATCCCCGATTTTCCCCCAGAAGGGAGTGAGCAGGGCGTACGAAAGGGCGGGCGCAGATACGGACAGACCGGTCCACATCAGCACTTCCTCGGGGGTTCCCGCGTTCATGTGCTCCATGTAGTACGGAATGAACGGGCTGATTCCCGTCAGTCCTGCACTGGAAAGAAACCGTCCCCCGGAGAGGATGCGAATGCTCTGGTTCCAGGCTTTATGTGGCATCATTTTGCCGTTTCACCCACCCCGATTTTGGAAATTACAAGCAATTGCTGAACAGATTATCAAGAATGATTCTCAATGTCAATGCCGATTTTTGTGAAAAATTCTCTGTCGATTTTTCGGTTGACAGGAAAAAAAAGGGTATGCATAATAGGTCCTGCGTCCAAATGAGACTAATTATCATTATCAAAAACCCTGCATCTGGACGACAAAAAACTGCCCGGAAAGCTGGTGTAAACCTTTGGAACACAGTGTCCTGCAAGTGAAAAATCAGTCGCTCAACGTTGCCGATTCCATCCTGGATTGCATAGGTCAGACTCCACTGGTTCGCTTGAGTTCGCTATTTGGAGCAAAGGGGCCATCCGTCTATGCCAAGCTGGAGATGATGAATCCCGGCGGCAGCATGAAGGACCGTCCCGCAAGGTACATTATCGAGCAAGGGTTAAGGGATGGAACGATCACGCCCCAAACGCATCTCATCGAGAGCACTTCGGGAAATTTGGGAATCGGGTTGGCCCTTGCGGCGAAAAGGTATGGCCTGAAGTTCACCTGCGTCGTAGATCCGAAGATCACGTCAACGAATTTGCGGATGATCACGTATCTTGGCGCCAACGTGGACATGGTGAGCGAAGCCGACGAACACGGCAGCTATCTGCAATCCCGCATCCGCAGAGTCAAAGAACTGGCCAGCCAAGATCCCGCGGGATACTGGATCAACCAATACGCCAATCCGTTGAACTGGAAAGCCCACTACCACGGTGCCGGACAGGAAATCGTGGAACAGTTGAACGGCCGCATCGACGTTTTGGTTTGCGCGGTCAGCACGACGGGCAGCATTCTCGGGATTTCCCGGAGGGTGAAGGAAGCGAATCCGCAGGCCAGAATCGTGGCCGTGGATGCTGTCGGTTCGGTGATTTTCGGTACGCCATCCAAGCCACGGGAACTGCCGGGCATCGGTGCCAACCGGGTGCCGGAGCTGTTCAGTCCTGCCGAAATCGATCAGGTCATTCATGTGGATGACCGCGAATCGGTGCTTGGCTGCCGCAAACTGCTGGAGCGGGAAGGGATTTTTGCCGGCGGGTCCTCGGGTTCTTTGGTTGCCGCACTGGAGAAATTGTTGCCGACCTTGTCGGCGAATGCAAATGTGGTCACCGTTCTGCCGGACCGCGGCGAACGTTATCTGGATACCGTGTATGACGAACAGTGGGTAGGCCAATTGCCGCCAGGTCCGACCGTTTACCATGCAACCAACTAAATCGAACAAGGGAGAGAATGACGATATGAGTACCGTTCAACAGGAACACAGCCTTTTGTATTTAAATAAACAAGACATTATAGATCTCCAAGGGCTGCAATCAGAACCATATGTCAAAGCAGTTACCCGAGCGTTGGAGCTGCATGCCCGCAAAGATACTGTCCAACCGCTCAAGCCATACCTTCGGGTGAACGAAGAGACCGGGCATATCGCCGACCGGATTATCGCAATGCCCGCCTATGTTGGCGGAGATATTGCGATCAGCGGTTTGAAGTGGATCGGCAGCAAACACGACAATCCGCAAAAACGCCAAAAGGAACGTGCAAGCGCTCTTATCATCCTGAACGACCCCGAAAGCAACTATCCGGTTGCCGTGATGGAGGGCAGCATTATTAGCGGCATGCGGACTGCGGCGGTAACGGTGATCGGTGCCAGGCATTTGGCAAAAGAGGGATTCCGCGTCGTCAGCGTGATCGGCTGCGGCGTCATTGCAAAAATGCAGGCGATGTCGCTGCTGGAGCAATTCAGCTCCATTCGTGAGCTGCACTTGTTTGATCTGAATGCCGATACGGCCCGGAGCCTTGCGGACGAGATAAGCTCCCGCTTCGGCGATGTGGATGTACAAGTAGCCGTATCCTCCGAGCAGGCCGTTCGCAAGGCGGAAGTGCTGGTGACGGCAACGGTGGCTTCTGCGCCTCACATTCCTTACGAGTGGCTGTCCAAAGGCACGTTTGTAAGCAACATTTCGATCATGGACCTGCACAAGGACGCGTTTGTTCAGGCAGACAAGGTGGTGGTGGATGATTGGGACCAGTCCAACCGCGAGAAAAAAATCATCAACCAGCTGGTGCTGGAAGGCAGGTTCTCCCGCGAGCAGCTGCACGCCGAGCTCGGCGAGATTCTGATCGGAGCCAAGCCTGGCCGGGAGCATGACGACGAGATTATCGTACTGAACCCGATGGGCATGGCCATCGAGGATATTTCAAGCGCTGCGGAGATGTATGCCCGTGCGGTTGAGCAGGGGAAAGGAACGCGGCTATGGCTGTAAGTCGGCAGGAACCGAACGTAAGCTTTGAACAGCAGCGCGGGCGTATCCATGCCCACGTTCGCGAAATGAAGCAGCGGGGTCATGAACCGGTGTGCGCTTATATCCGGGACGTGAGTGCATTGGTTAGCCATGTACGTCAGCGCGTGCAATCGATGCCGCCGTCCAGCAGGCTGTTCTATGCCATCAAAGCAAACTCGGAAGAACATGTTCTAAGGGCGTTGGCTCCGGTGGTGCATGGCTTCGAGGTTGCATCACTCGGCGAGGTTGCGAAGGTTCGCGAGGTGTCGGCCGATATTCCGATCGTTTTTGGCGGCCCGGGCAAAACCGAAGCCGAACTGACCGGTGCCATCGATTACGGGGTACAGCTCATTCACGCGGAAAGCCTGCATGAGCTGAACAAGCTGAACGATCTCGCAGGAAAACGCGGCGTGACGGTATCCGTGCTGCTGCGCATCAACCTGAAAGGGCCGCTGCCCCAGGCCACGCTGGCGATGGGCGGACGTCCCACCCAGTTCGGCATCGATGAGGACATACTGCCGATCGTGGCGGAGCTGGCCATGGGGATGGAGAATGTCAGGGTGGAAGGATTTCACTTCCACTCGCTCTCCAACAACCTTGCCGCAGACCAGCATGTGAAGCTGGTCGAATATTATTGCCGACTTGCCCGCGAATGGGCCGCGCAATATGGTTTTCCTTTGCGGTATTTGAACGCGGGAGGAGGAATCGGCGTGAACTATGCGGATCTGGAACGACAATTCGAGTGGGAGGCATTCGTAGGGGAACTTGCTCCAATGCTGGACAGGGAATTGCCTCAAGGCACCACGCTGCTGTTTGAGTGCGGCCGCTATCTTACGGCATCCAGCGGTTATTATGCGACAGAAGTGCTGGACGTGAAAAAGAACCATGGGCGGACATATGCCATCGTGCGCGGCGGCACGCATCATTTTCGGCTGCCGGTGTCCTGGCAGCACAGTCACCCGTTCGAGGTGATCCGCGTGGAGGAGTGGCCGCATGAATACGCGCGGCCTGCGGTGTACGGGGAACCATTCACGGTTGTCGGGCAGCTGTGCACGCCGAAGGACGTGCTGGCAAGCGATGTCGTTGCCGGCGAGGTGCGCGTCGGGGACATTCTGCTGTTTCAATATGCCGGTGCTTACGGCTGGGCCATTTCGCATCATGATTTTCTCAGCCATCCCCATCCTGAGCATGTGTATTTGACTTCATCGCCGCAACAAGAGCATCCGCAGGAATCAGGGGAATCTGAGCAGAGCAGGTAGGCAGTGCATGACAAAAATTTGATCAGGGAGGTACCGCGCGCATGAATGGTTTAGCAGCATCGCTCGCCAGGTCCGACGAATGGATTCGGGTACGACGACGGGTTTTCAGGCAGCTTATCGAATCGCTGCTGTACGAGCAAGTGATTCAGGAGCCTGTCATTAAGGGGCAGAAAGAGGAAGAGTACGTGTTGGTAGGGAGGACAGAAAGAGGAGAACCGGTACAATACGCATTCAGGGCTGTTCGCAAAAAAAGCTTTGGCCGGATCCGCTTGTCCGAGCAGCCGATCCTGCGCATCACGCCTGAGGGGAGCGCGGAGGCGGAATCCTTGCCGCGCTTTCTGCTGGAGATGTCCGCCGGAATCGTCGGTACGACAGCAGAATTGCTCTCAAGGTTTGCGTCCGAGCTGGAGCAAACGCTGCTGAAGGACGCTCAAGCGGTTCGCTGGAGGTCAGGGCTGCCTGACCCGGAGACCCCGGACTACGACGAATGGGAGTCAGCCCTGATTGAAGGGCATCCATACCATCCTTGTTATAAATCGAGAATCGGGTTCACGCTGGAGGACAATATGGCGTATGGCCCGGAATTCCGGCCCGAATTCCGAATCGTCTGGTTGGCGATCCGCCGGGAAGCGGTCGTGGTCACGCTCTCGGAAACGCTTGGCACCTACGACGAGTTCGTGCATGAGGAGCTGGGTGAGGGTGAGCTGAAGAGGTTCGGGGAAATCGTACGAGAGACGTTGCCCCACGTCGATGCGAATGACTATGCATACGTACCTGTTCACCCGTGGCAGTGGGAACGGATCATATCGGCAGCCTGTCTGGATCAGCTTCACACTGGAGAGATCGTGTATCTTGGACAAGCCGGGGATATGTACCGTCCCCAGCAATCCATTCGCACGCTGACGAATGTTGCCGATTCGGGCAAGCCTTACGTGAAGCTGCCGATGAACATCGTGAACACGTCTTCGGGCCGCATTTTGGCGCAGCATACGATCATGAATGCGGCGCGCATCTCCGACTGGCTGGGCAGCATCGTGACGCGAGATGTCTTTCTGGGGCAAGAGCTGGGCCTGATCGTGCTGAAGGAAATCGCGGGCATTTCGTACCGCCACCAGAAGCTGCCGGAGCTGCTCGAACGAAACGTGTATGGCTCGCTGGGTGCCATTTGGCGGGAAAGCCTGCATCCTCGGCTCGGGGCGGATGAGACAGCTCTGCCGTTTAATGCGCTGACCCAGCTTGATCGCGAGGGAAAACCGATCATTGCTCCATGGGTGGAGCGTTATGGACTGGAGAGCTGGTCCGCTCAGTTGCTGCGCGTATCAGTAGTGCCGCTGCTTCACCTGCTGTATGCACACGGCGCAGGGCTGGAATCTCATGCGCAGAACATGATCCTCATCTTGAAGCAAGGCTGGCCGACTCGCATTGCGCTTAAAGATTTTCACGACGGCGTCCGCTACTGTCCGTCCTTGCCGCACCCGCTGGGCTATCCAAGCATCGAATATCCGCCAGCCAATCATCACGGGGTGAACCGCAATTCATTCGTGGAGAAGGAAGAGCCCGCCGAAGTGAAAGATTTCCTGCTGGATGCGCTGCTGTTCATCAACCTGACGGAGATTTCGCTTTTCCTGGAGAAGCATTACGGGTTAGGCGAGGAGGCATGGTGGGAAACGCTGGCCGGGATTATTCGGCGTTATCAGGAAAGGTTCCCGGAACTGCGGGAACGGTTCGAGCAATTCGACGTATTTTCGCCCGAGATCGAGATCGAGCAGTTAACCCGGCGGCGCATACACGCAGGTCCAGGAGATTGTGTTCAACGGGCAGCAAATCCGCTGCATGCATACAGGCCTGTACGGCAGAACGAACCTGTTGGAGGAGGGAACGCATGAGTACAGAAGCAGCATGGGAGGATTCGCAGACGAGTATGGGGGATATCAAGCCAAACCCGGAGAGGGCAGAGTCAGAAAGGCAGCTGCGGCAGCAAAGACTTTACTTCGAGGCACTATCCTCCCACCACTACCCAGCTGCCCGCAGGCGCATCTTCAGGCAGCTGGTCGAATCATTGCTTTACGAGAGAATTATCCAAGCAACGTCGACCGAGCAGGCGGATGGGAACACACTATGGACGCTGGAAGGCCGAGGCCTGAATGGGGAGCAAGTGCATTATTTCTGCAAAGGCAAAAGACATCTGACGTTTGGCCGCCTGCGGCTGACGGACGAACCGATCATGAGAGTGATGAAGCAAGGATCATGCCAAGAGCAGAAAGAGGCGGATTCCATCCCGCTTTTCCTGCTTGAAGTCGTCCGGGGAACCGGGGCTGATGAAGCAAAGCTGCTGCATTTTATCCGGGAGCTGGAGCAGACCTTGATCAACGATACGCTGGCTCGCCATGTCCGTTCACTGCGGCAGGCTGATCCCGTGCCGGTACACGATGAAGAGTGGGAGCAGCGGGTCATCGAGGGCCATCCCTATCATCCCAGCTACAAATCACGCATCGGCTTTCGTGTGGCAGATCAGCTGAAGTATGGGCCGGAATTCGGGAATGCCATCAGGCCGTTATGGCTGGCTGTCCGCAAAGAGCGGGTGCGTGTCAGTCGTTCAGCACAAGCACGAGTGATCGGATCTGCTAACAACGGGGAATGGGTACGCGAACAGATTGGGGAAGAGACGTTATCCCGATTTGATCGGTTCCTCCGCGAAAATGGAGCCCATGCCGCCGATGCGTACACGCTGATCCCCGTACATCCCTGGCAATGGGAGTCGGTAATCACCTCCGTATTGGCAGAGGATTTGCGGAATGGATACATCGTCCCGCTGGGGATCGGCGATCACGCATACACGGCACAGCAATCCATTCGTACGCTGGCGAATCGCTCCCGTCCGGATCTGGCTTCGCTGAAGCTGTCGCTCAGCATCATCAACACGTCCACGGGCAGGGTGATCGCGCCGCACACGGTACAGAACGCTCCCCTCATCACGGACTGGCTTCAGGGAATTGCCAGCGAAGACCCTTATCTAAGGGATGAACTGCGCGTCATCATGCTTGGCGAGATAGTCGGGGCCGCATACGATAACAGTCATGTTCCCGACATGCTCCAACCGGATGGTTACGGCGTATTGTCTTGCATCTGGAGGGAGAGCGTGTATGCGCAACTCGGAACGGGTGAATCGGTCTTGCCGTTCAACGCGCTCGCCACGCTGGATGCCGAAGGCTGCCCGGTCATCGAGCCATGGATCGGACGCTATGGCGCAGAAGCATGGTTGAACGATCTGTTGAATGTGTCAGTCCTTCCCCTTATTCACTGGTTGTTCGCCCATGGCATCGCATTGGAATCGCACGCCCAGAATATGCTGCTAATCCACGATGATGGCAAGCCCCTTCGGATTGCCCTGAAGGATTTTCACGACGGCATCCGTTTCAAGACAGATTTGCTGGCAGAGCCCGGTCGCTGCCCGGAACTGGTGGATGTACCGGAATACCACCGCAGAGTGAACGGCAATTCGTTCCTGGTTGCGGAAGAAGCGGAAGCAGTGCGCGATTTCGTGCATGATGCCTTTTTCTTTATCAACCTGGGCGAATTGGCTTTGTTCATGCAAGAGCATTACGGCATTCCAGAGCGGCATTTCTGGAACCGAATTCGCCGAATCATCGAGCAGTACCAGCACCGATTCCCGGAACATCAAGCGAGATACGAGGCGTTTTCTTTGTTCGAGCCGGAGATCGGAGTTGAACAGCTGACGAAACGGAGGATGTATCCGGATGACGAATTGAGAATGCATCAAGTTCCCAACCCGCTCTCTGAACCAAGCAATGTACTCTCTTAAATGCAGCCATTCAAAAAAGTATATGAGATCAACAGATTTTTGCATGGACATAATCCGGAAAAATGGGCTATTGTCTTAATAATGATAATCATTATTAATTAGCACGCAGAGAGGAGAATTGGGGGTCATATGGCAATGCAGGTAAAGAGACAAAACAAAGGCAAGTTATCTTGGGGACAATGGGCCTTGTTAGCGATATTGATGTTGGTACTGGCAGGTTGCGGGAATGCCGGGTCGGGTGCTGCAACGAACTCGGCAGTCGAAACGGGAACAACCGACACCAAGCAGGAGGAACAAGCTGCAAACGCAGTCGACACACGCACGATCACGGATGCGTACGGTGAAGTAGATGTTCCGGCCGATGCCAGCCGCGTCGTCGTGCTGGACATCGGTGCACTGGATAATTTGCTGCAACTGGGCGTGAAACCTGTAGGAGCGCCATCGATCCTGGCACCGGGCGAGCCGTACCCGGCTTATTTGCAAGGAACGGACGGCATCGAAAACATCGGTTCCGTCAACGAGCCGAATCTGGAAGCCATCGATGCTTTGAAACCGGACCTGATCATCGGCAATAAAGATACGCATGACGCCATTCACGATCAGTTGAAACAAATTGCGCCAACCGTTTTCGTTGAAACGCTTGGAGTGACCTGGAAAGAAAACCTGAAGCTTCATGCGGAGGCGGTAAACAAACAGGAAGAAGGCCAAAAACTGCTGGAAGGTTACGAGCAGCGCGCTGCTGAATTGAAAGCCGCATTGGCCGGACAGGATGCCAAGGAAGTATCGCTGATCCGTCCGCGTGAGGACAAAATCCAGATTTACCTGAAAGAAACGTTTGCAGGAACGATCATGGAGGATGCCGGAATCGTGCGCCCGGCGGCCCAGCAGGAGGCAGGCTTTTCGAAGGACGTCACCGAAGAACAGATTGCCGATCTCGACGGGGACATCATTCTCTGGTTCAATCGGGAGCAGGATGCCTTCGCCAAGTTGGAAAAAAGCCCGCTGTGGGCCACGTTGAAAGGGGTCCAAAGCAAGGCTGTGCATCCGGTCGATTGGGAATACTGGCTCAGCGGGCTGGGGATCCAAGCCGTGAACCAAGTACTGGACGATCTGAACCAATATGTGGCGAATCCATCATAAGGTTTGTCCGGTGCCGGTGTAATGAAGCCGCAGAATGACGTCTATAATGAAGGATTTTTATAGCATGCGCTCGAATTGGGTCGTCAACGTGACGATCCAATTTTTCTGCATCAACAGGCTGCTGTCATTGATTCCGTTTTATATAGAAGAAACTCGGATCTTTAATCATATCGTTACCTTAGAAATAGATCAGCTATGTGGGGCAAGAGGTGGATTTAACAATGAGGATGAATACAGGATTACGAGCGACGGGATTGGCCCTGCTGCTGGTTATGGTGTCTCTCGCATTTCTGGGCAGCATTATGTTTGGCATCGTGAAGGTCCCGCTGCGTTCCGTTATGGATGCGTTCTTTTCATTCGACGGTTCGCGCGAGCATTTGATCATCCGCAGCGTGCGTCTGCCGCGAGCGGTCATCGCGGTGCTGGTTGGGTCTTCGCTGGCCGTGGCCGGATGCATGATGCAGGCGGTGAGCCGCAATGCGCTTGCCGGTCCAGAGTTGTTCGGCATTAATTACGGTGCGGCACTGACCGCAGTGGTCGCATCGTTCTGGCTGGGTACGACTTCGCTGCAAATGTTTGCGTGGTCATCGCTGCTAGGTGCAGCGGTGGCAGGTTTGCTGGTATTTCTGCTCAGTTCTGCAGGCAAAGGGGCCATGTCGCCGATCAGGCTGGTATTGGCCGGTTCAACGTTGAATCTGCTGTTTGCGTCGCTGACGCAAGGCATTCTGATCATGAACGAGCAATCCCTGGATACGATGCGCTTCTGGCTCGCCGGAGCATTGACCGGAAGAGATATGGGTTTGCTGGTTCAATTGATGCCGTACATCGGCATCGGATGGGTTGGCGCGGCCATGCTTAGCAGGCAGCTGAATATTTTCGGACTTGGCGAAGAAGTAGCGCAAAGCCTTGGGCAACGAATGCTGCTGATTCGCGTGGGCTGCATTGCAGCGGTGGTACTGCTCGCAGGCAGTGCGGTCGCCATCGCCGGGCCCATCGGGTTCATCGGCCTCGCCGTGCCGCATATTGCACGGATGCTGGCCGGTGAGGACTATCGCTGGATTGTGCCGTTTTCGGCCCTGCTGGGAGCGCTTCTTTTGCTCGCGGCGGATATTGGCGCAAGATTCGTACTGCCGGGTCAGGAAATTCCGGTCGGCGTGGTAACGGCCTTTTTCGGGGCTCCATTTCTGATTTACCTTGCCCAAAGAAAGGAGAGACGTTCATGATCCCCGCTCATATTCGCAAACGTGCATCGTTGATCCTGATGGGCTTATTGTTTCTGAATGCAGGCGTGCTGGTGCTGAATGTCATGTTGGGCGAGCGCTCGATCCCGCCGATGGAAGTGCTGCGCAGCCTGATTGGAGCGGGTGACCCGGAGTATCATTTCACGATCTTCCAGCTCAGGCTGCCGCGTGTGCTAACCGGCTTTCTGGTCGGCTGCGGGCTCGCCCTCGCGGGCGCAGTGCTGCAGGTCATTACCCGCAATCCGCTGGCTTCTCCGGGTATAATTGGATTAAACGCTGGGGCGGCTGCGGCCGTGGTTGCCGTTATGGTACTGGTGCCTGCTTTCCCGATGCGGGCGATGCCATGGATTGCGTTCAGTGGAGCACTGCTCGCGGCTTCGGTCATTTATGGTCTGTCGTGGCGAAAAGGGGAGGCGGCTTCGATCTCGCGCATGCTGCTGATTGGCATTGGGATCTCCGCGATGGCCGGGGCACTGATTACCTATCTGTTAACGTTGGGCAAAATCTTTCGGGTATCCCAAGCTTCCGTATGGATGGCAGGCAGCCTGTACGGGCGAACATGGGATCATTTCTGGCCGCTGCTTCCTTGGGTACTGATCCTGTTTCTACTATTATTATGGAAGGCAGGCGTGCTGGATTCGTTCTTGCTGGACGTGCAATCTACGGCCGGTCTTGGCGTTCGGGTGGAACCGATGAAAATGCTGTTCATTCTGATCAGCGTTGGTTTGGCGGGAGCTGCGGTTTCGATGGCGGGCACCATCGGGTTCGTGGGATTGATGGCGCCCCATATGGCGAGAAGCATCATCGGCAGCCGAAGCCTGGTGCGATTGCCCGTTGCCGCACTGATTGGTGGGCTGATCGTCATGCTGGCCGACCTGGCCGGGCGGCAATGGTTCGCTCCTTACGAAATTCCGGCGGGGCTAATTACTGCACTTGTCGGCGCGCCGTATATGATTTATTTGCTGCTGGGCCGCAGGGCTATATAATGAAGGAAAAGAATGCAGTCTGACGAAAGGCGGGTGCATCCGTTCCATGTCATCTCTTTCCAACGAAGCCCAGCAGATCTATCTTTTGTCTTCCGTACGCAAACGCAGATTTCCTAAACGCAGCGGGGCCGGAAAGTTAAGGATTCCCGCATACATATTATGCTTCATTATCGAAGGCGAGGGCGTCATCGTGCTGGACGGAGCATTGCAAAAGGTGCGGCCATTCCAGCTGTACCTGCTCGTTCCGGGCATGATCGTCGATATTCCAGAGCAAGCAAGCACGTTTGAGTATTACGGTATTTGGTTCGATCCGATCCGTTTAACGAAAAAGCAAGGAGCTTACGAGGCACGGACTGCCTCGCCATTGGCAGGAGCGCTGTCACCCGGCATGCTGCCGGTTCATCAGCCGCAATCCATCCTGCAGGCCATGGTACAGCTGTACCAATTGGGCAAAAAAGAATCCATCCGCCATTCCTTTCAAGGAAGGATGCTGTTGGAGCAGCTGATTCATGACCTTGCCCAACAAGGGCCTGTACCGTCGGCCAAGGCCATGGATGAACGGATCGAGCGGAGCATCCTGTACATGAAGCGGAACTATCCCGGTAAAATCAGCATCGAACAGCTGGCCGAAGCGGCCGGCGGCATGTCGGCAGCAGCCTTTTCCCGGCTGTTTCGCCGAGAAACCGGCATGCCTCCGATCGAGTATTTAAGCAACGTGCGCATGGCCGAGGCCAAAGTATTGCTTAGCGCCAAGGACAGTCGCGTGAAAGAAGTGGCAGCAGAAGTCGGGTTTCGGAGCGAGTTTTACTTTAGCCGCATGTTTCAGCGAACCGTCGGCGTTTCGCCCACCCAGTACATGAAGCGAGGCATGCTGAAGGTAGCGGTGGCATCCTCCTTGAGCCTGGAAGACCACCTCAAATCACTGGGCATCGAACCGGTATGCGTTGTAGATTTGTTTCGTTACCCCGGGCAGAGCGAAGAACAGCATGCGGATCACATGAAAGACCAGCTTGCGCTGTTGCAGCAGTCCAGTCCGGATCTGATCATCGCCGACGATTATCATGCCGAGTTCCGGGACGAGTTCAAAAAGTCAGCTTCTCCGGTATTCCTTGACTTTGAAGTGTGGGATTGGAAGAGGAACTTTGAGCAAATCGCCGAACTTGTCCATCGGGAACGGGAAGCGTCCGAGATGCTGACAAGGCTGTATGTGCAGAGCGAAACGACCGGGCAGAAGCTGCGCGGCATGTTGGGAGACGAACGGCTGATGCTGATGCAGGTCAATCACCGGGCGATCGGCATTCAGGGCCGGGCGGGTCATCCGCTGAACGAATTGATTTATGGCGAACTGGCCTTGAATCACGGCGCACCGGCATCGGAGGAGCTGTGGCGGCTGGAGATGCAGCCGGAGGAGATTGCCATTCTGGAAGCGGAGCATGTGTTTATTCATCAGCATCATGTATTGGCTGGAAGCAGCGAACGTTATCAGGATCTGATGCGTACGCCCGCCTGGTCCGGCATGGAGGCTGTACGGCTCGGCCGCGTATATGAGATTCCGAACTGGTTTGCGATGAGCTGGACGCCGCTGGGCAGACAGCGCATCATGGTGGAGCTGCTGGACATGTTGAACGGCCGATGGCAAAGCGAAAACAGGAATTAAGCCGCGTTGAGTTCGAATCGAACAACGATGAAGAAGGACAGGTTGCAGCCTTGGTTGCAGCGCTGTTCTTTTTTGTGCTGGAAATGGCAAGGGAATGTACATAAAGCGTTGATTTTCATTTATAATGATAATGATTCTCAATCAACAAGAACTATACGAATCTATCTAAGCCGCAAATTTGTGGTTTCTATCATCGTTTATAACCATAGATCAGGAGTGTATGAAATGGAATTATCGCGAACCGGATCGTCGGCATACCCTGCACCAGCGCCGGAAAGGACGATTTATCTGCATCATGCCGAATTGGCGACCGTTGGACATGCCGGGCATTTGACCCAAATGATGGCTACCCAAACGACATTGATCATTCTGCTCGAAGGCCATTGCCATTTAAAGAAAAAAAACCGCAGCACGTTGATGAAGATGGACACGGTCTACACCTGTTATCCGGGCACGACCTTTGAATTCATCGGAAAAGGCGAGCCGTCGCTCGTCGCCATTCTGCGAGTGGAACTCTACCAGCCGTCAACGAGCCGGCCCGGAATGCTCGAATCGGCTTCGCAGCATATCTCCGCACTGCTGCCTGACGAAGCAGCGCATCCTGTTCCCGGGGCGGCGGGAGATTGCTGCAGATCCGTGTGCGCAATGCTTCGCTCGGGAGATCCGATCCAGCAGCTGCGGGCCCAGCTTCAGGTCATGGGGTTGGTGATCGATGCCGCTTCGGCGTGCTCCTCCGGTTCATCCATGCAGGCCAGCGGCGTCGAACGGGTCAAACATTACATGGATGAGCATCCGGAAGAACCGCTGAACTCAGGTAAATTGGCCGAGCTGGCCGGACTAAGCCCTAAACACTTTGCGGAACAATTCAAGAAACGATATGGAAAAAGCGCTCGCGAATATATCACGGAATTGCGTCTCGCCAAAGCCAAACGCCTGATGCTCCGACCCGGCCGAAAGCTGAAGGATGTCGCCCACGAGGTGGGGTACCAGGACGAGTTTTATTTCAGCCGGTTGTTCAAAAAAGAATTCGGCGTTTCCCCCTCAAGCTATATCGGCAAACGCAAGCACAAAATCGCCGCTTATGCATGTGCCTCCACATTAGGAACATTGCTCGCGCTGGAACAGCTGCCTTACTTGGCCCCGCTTCATCCCAAATGGACGAACTACTATTTGGAGAGATACGGGGACGACATCCCCTACCATCTGGAATATGGTTCAAGCGATTCGGCAGCACACCCGAACATCAAGCAGATCGCGGAGGCTGCGCCGGAGCTTATCGTATGTCCGGATTATGTTACCGGGACGGAGTATGAAACATTGAGGGATATCGCTCCGGTGTTCAAACTTCCTCCGGAAGGGCCGGGCAGTTGGAAACAGGGTTTGATTCAGCTTGGCACCATTTTGGGCCTGGAGGAAGAGGCATTGCAGTGGACTCGGGAGTTCGAGATCCGAAGCCAAAAGACAAGTCGCGCGATATCCAGCCTTCATGGGCGAAAGGCGGCCCCCTCCATTTTATTTGTGCGCATGATCCGAGGCCGACTGCTTGGATTTGACTCGGCGGGCACGCTCGATTACGTGTATAACGATCTCGGAATCCGGCGTCCGCGGTATACTCCGAGAGACGGCGACGAGTGGTCGCCGGTCACGTGGGAGCAGCTGCAGGCAGAAGACGTGGACTACGTGGCGTTGATGATTCGGCAGGACTCGAAAACGCTGGAGCAGTGGCAAGCACTCAGCCGGTCGCCCGAATGGCGGGCACTGCGAGTGGTTCGTCAGGATCGGGTATTCATGCTGTCCTCCAATCCGTGGCGCGAGTATTCTCCGATTGGTTTGGACCGGGCACGCCTGGATTTGTTTAACCATTTGAAGTCTGCCGGAAAAAAGTCCATGCCGAATCCTCCTGCAGTCTATGGAGAAGACATCGCAAACCGCTCATAATAAATGATAATGATTATCAATATTAGCGGAGGGGTCAACCAGATGAAAAAAGCAACGATACTTCTGCTGTCCACCATCATGCTGGGCATGTTGGCAGCTTGCGGAGGACAGAACAATACAAGCGGCGAGGCCCAGTCGGCAGGGCAGGCCGCACAGACGAAAACAACCGAGAATGCGGCATCGGGCGAGACCGCATCGGCGACGGCGGAGAGCGGCACACGAACGGTAAATTACCTTGGAACGGACTATGAGGTGCCTGCCCAGATCGACCGATATGTCATTACCGGTGCGCTTGAAGCGATGGAGGATTCCATTCTTCTCGACATCCATCCGGTAGGAGCCATTACTTCCGGAGGCAAATTCCCGGACATGTTCGCTTCCATCACGGATCAAGCGGAGTCGATCGGTGAGAAAATCACTCCGAACTTCGAGAAAATCCTCTCCTTGAAACCACAGGTCATTCTGGGAAGCACCAAATTCGAGGCAGCGGTATTGGACAAGCTGAAACAGATTCAGACCACCATTCCGTATTCCCACGTTGCAACCAACTGGGAAGCGAACTTGATGCTGCTCGGCGAGTTGAGCGGCAAACAAGACAAGGCCGCAGAGCTGATCCAAACCTACAAATCCGATCTGGAACAAGCCAAACTGACCGTGAACGAAACGCTCAAGGATAAAAAGGTCGTGCTGGTTCGTATCCGTGACGGCGGCATTTATATTTATGGACCCGACCTGTACTTCAACACGCTCCTCTATGGCGAGCTTGGACTGACGGTGCCTGATGCCGTTGCGGCTGCGGAAAAACAAGAACTGCTGTCCATGGAACAATTCGCTGCCATCAACCCGGACGTGCTGTTCATCCAGTTCTCGGAGGACGAGAATCCGGATAATACGGCCGCGCTTGAGGAGATCGAGAGCAATCCGATTTTCCAAAGCGTCAATGCCGTCAAGGAAAAGCAGGTGTACGTAAATATTGTGGACCCGTTGGCACAAGGGGGGACCGCATACAGCAAAATCCAGTTCTTGAAAGCTTTCATGGAAAAAGTTCAACCATAATGTCAGGGGTATGGGTATGATTCAATGTTAACTACCAAAACCATGGAACATCACGATTCGGGCTCCCGCAAAAACAGGCGGCTTGCGCTCCTGCTTGTTCTGTCTCCGGCAGCGGCGCTGCTGATCGTAACTTGTTCGGTTCTTTATGGCGCCAAGGATATTGCTCCGGATGACGTTTGGAATGCGCTGATATACTACGATTCAGGCAACGTGGACCACCAGATCATTCTGCATTCACGCATTCCGCGGGCAGCAGGTGCACTGCTGGTCGGCTTGATGCTGGCCATGTCGGGGGCTGTCATGCAGGGAGTAACCCGTAATGACCTGGCTTCGCCATCCCTGCTCGGAGTGTCGGACGGTTCGGTGTTTGCCGTTACGCTATGCATGATTTTGGTTCCAAACGTTGGCGGCTCGGGGCTGATCCTGGTATCGATGGCCGGATCGGCGCTCGGAGTTGCGCTTGTATTTGGCATGGCTGCGCTCATTCCACGAGGCAGCTCGCCCGTCACGCTGGCTATATTGGGGATCATTACGGGCATGTTCTTGAACGGTGTATCGGATGCATTAGCCATGTATTATCATATCCCGCAAAAAATCAGTTTCTGGTACAACGCCAGATTGTATCAAATGGAACTTGGAGAGCTGGAAATGGTTTGGCCATACGCCTTGGCAGGCATCATTCTCGTACTGCTTTTGTCCCGATACATCTCCGTGCTCGCGCTGGGAGAAGAGGTTTCGGCCGCGCTTGGGCAGCGGGTGCGGCTGATCAAAGGCATTTCGATGCTGGCAGTGGCTTTGTTGACCGGCATCGCGGTGGCTATTGCCGGCAAAATCGCTTTTGTCGGCCTGATCATTCCCCATGTGGCGAGAATGATCATCGGCAACGACTACCGGCGGGTCATTCCTCTATCCGGTGCGCTCGGTGCATTGTTTTTGGGACTGTGCGACATTTTGTCCCGCTTCATGAATTATCCGTTTGAGATGCCGATCGGGGTCGTGCTGGCGATCTTTGGCGTTCCTTTCTTTCTGTATCTGATTCGCCGCAGGAAGAAGGAGGTGGCATCGTGAGAAATGCAAAGAAAACGACGGCCGGTTATGCTGCCGTGATCGGTTGTACCTTGGCCGCCATTGCGGGCATGTTTCTTCTCGGACTGATGACCGGCGAGATGAAGCTTTCCATCGGCGACGTGTTAGGTACCTTATTGGGCAATCAAGGACAGTCGGACTATGATATCGTCATATTCCAGTTCCGCCTGCCTCGCATCGTACTCGGCGCATTGCTTGGGGCAGCTCTGGGCATGTCCGGGGCCGTCGTGCAGAGCCTGACGCGCAACCCGCTGGCAGACCCGGGCATTCTGGGCATCCATGCGGGCGCAGGCATGTTCGTTATCCTGTTCATGTTTGTCTTCCAGGACTTGATTCCGTCGACCGGACGGTTGGCGGTCATGCTCATGCCTCTATTCGGCGTCGCGGGAGGCGTGCTTGCGGCGCTGACGATATTCATGCTGGCGCGAAACAATGGACATCTTGAGCCGCAGAAGCTCATTTTGGTCGGGATCGCGGTGACGACGGGATTTTCGGCAGTGACGCTGTACATTTCCCTGAAGATGAATCCGCATGATTTCGAGCGGGCGGCAATGTGGCTTGCGGGAAGCTTGAATTCCGCCAACTGGATTTTCATCGTCTCCATTCTGCCTTGGATGGTTGTGCTGCTGCCGTACCTGTTCTGCAAAACGCGGGTGCTTGATCTGCTGCGGCTGGGCGACGACAATCTGATCGGACTCGGAATGTCCGTACAGCGGGAACGGAACTTGCTGCTGTTTGCCAGCGTGGGCGTAGTGACGGCTGGCGTGGCCGTGGCAGGCAGCATCGGGTTCGTCGGGCTGATCGCCCCTCATATGGCGATGCGGCTTACAGGACTCGCACACCGCAGATCACTTCCGATCAGCGGTTTGTTGGGCGCAGCGCTGGTGCTGATCAGCGACTACGTTGGCAGGACGGTATTTTCCCCGTCCGAATTGCCCGTCGGCGTTGTGCTGTCCATTGTCGGCGTCCCTTATTTTGTGTGGCTGATGTGGTCACGTTCACGGAGGTAAAATGATGATTGAAATGCAGCAGCTGGAGGTGGAGGGACGCAAGCTCACTGTTTTTCTGCCTCCTTCGTATGCCTTTTCCGGAAGGCCGTATCCCGTTGTGTACCTTCACGACGGGGCCAAGCTGATGATGAGCACGTTGAACTACATGTACAGGTTGTTCCGTGAAGGTTTGCTGGCAGAGGTGATCGTTGTTGGCGTGGATAGCGAAGCACGCAATGACGAATATACTCCCTGGCCAGCGCATGCCGCGACCGAAGGGAAAGAACCGTTTGGAGGTTTGGGGGGAAACTACGTCAATGAACTGGCGGATGTGATCAAACCCGAGATCGACCGCCTGTTCCGCACGGTTCAAGATGCCCGCTCGACGGGGCTGGTCGGTTATTCGCTCGGGGGATTGATTACGCTCTATGCCGCATATCGGAGGCCCGATGCTTTCGGCAACTTTGGCATGTTATCGCCATCGACGTGGTATGAAGGCATGCTGGAGTATGTGGAGCAGCATTCGCTGCCAAACCGGGAAATCCGCATGTACATTTCGCTTGGCAATCGGGAAGGCATATATAAGAGCAATATTCAGCAAAATGCGGTGGCAAACACACTGCAAGTGTATCATCGGTTAAGCGGGCAGCTGCAGGAAACAAATCGTTTGCGTTTGGACATTTTGGATGATGCAACGCATGATCTGGTTTTTATGGCACGCCAGTTCCCGGAGGCGCTCGGATGGATGTACGGGCATAAGGGTCGGCAGGTTACCATCAAGCCAAACGAAATCAGCCGCGGCATTGTCCATAAAGGAGATGCTATCGTTACGGGGGCGAGTCCTGCTTTGCCGGGCACGGAAACATGGGACATTCGTTCCATGCGCAATGGAATGCTCTACCGCATTTTCGTTCATCTTCCGCTCAAGCCGCCTCCACCTGAAGGCTATCCGGTTTTGTACACGGTGGACGGCAATGCCTACTTTGCTTCGTTGAACGACGCGATGCGATTGCAAACCCGCCATCCGAAAGGGCTGCCCTCCGGCCTGATCGTTGCCGTCGGTTATCCGGAAGATGGACCGTTCGTGGCGGAACGCAGGTTCAGGGATTTGACGGTCCCGGATCGGCAGCAGGGATTGCGTCCGGATGGTTCTTCATGGCCGGTAAACGGAGGCGCTGACACGTTTCTGGATTTCATCGAATTTGAATTGATGCCGCAGATCGAGGGCAGGTATCCGGTGGATACGCGTCAGCAAGCGTTGTTCGGCCATTCGCTGGGCGGTTTTTTTACGCTGTATACGCTCATGAGGCGGAATCACTTATTCCAGAATTACGTGGCAGGCAGCCCGTCGATCTGGTGGAAAGACCGCGTTTTGTTTGACATGCTGCCTGAATTTGAGACAAGGCTTCGGAACAGCCGGTTGGACTGCTCGCTGATGATCGGCATAGGGGGAGAAGATACCAAATTGCTGGCTAATGCGAAACAATTTTACGATCGGCTGGTTCCTTACGAGGGAAGCTCCATTCAGCGACTACGGCATCACGTTTTCGAGGGCGAGGGGCACATGTCGGTGCTGCAGCCGATGTTCAGCCCGATGCTCCGCTTCGTTTTTGCCAAAGAGGGCGAGAGATTGCGCATCTAAAATAAGTGGCGGCATGACACCGATAATACGAAAAACAATGCTCTGGTTCGGAATGATCCGAATCAGGGCTTTTCTAATAGATTAAGGTTGGAACGAGTTAACGTAAATGTGCAAAATGTTTGTAGTTCCCTAGATACTGTAAATCGATTGAAGTCGCTTATACAATGGTTTACAACATAAATGCCTATTAGGCGGCTTGGAGGGAAATGCATTTTGAATGACAGTGAATGGTATGTCTGTCCGGACTGCGGGCAAGACATCGAGGTCAATGAGGGCTATAAAGCCTGGTGCGAACATTGCAATTGGAACATTGCCGAGGAGGAGGAACAAGGGGAAACGGGCTGGCTCCGAACAATAAACCGGAAATTGGACGAACGTTTTTCAGGGCGCCTGCTCGATGAATTCAAGTATAGCGTAACCCGAGAGTTTCCATTGACCAAATATCGATTATATGCGTACATGCTGGCTTTAATTGTACATACATCGACGTTAGCCATCTTGGGCCTCGCGATTCTTTGTTTTGCCACCAATTCGACTTGGCTCGGTTTTTTGGGAATACTCCTTTTATTGCTATGGATTGCGGTAATGCTTCCTTATCGCAGGCGTTTGCCAGGAAGGGTTATTACGAAAGAGGATTATCCCGAACTTCATCAACTGATCGAAGAAATACGGCAACAATTAAACGCGCTGTCTGTGCACATGATTCGGGTAACTGAGGATTACAACAGTTATATTTTAAGCTGGAAGGGGAAAAGAAAGATTCTCGTGCTCGGCATACCGCAACTTGCTGCATTGACGACGGAAGAAAAGATAGCGATAATCAGCTTTCAAATGAGCCTGCTGGCACATCCAAATGCAGCCAAACACGCCTTTGTGGATCGGGCGATGAACCTCCTGCAATCTTGGCAGGATGCACTTGATCAGAGCGATAGCGGCATTTTGGCCATTCTTCTGTTTCCGCTTGTCATTCTGGGACAGGTCGTTGCTTTCTTTCTGGCGCTTTTTCAAATTCTGTTGATGCTGACCTTAAGGGATGAGATGCAGCGTTCCATCTACATTGCTGATTACGAAGCTTCACTGATCGCGGGCAGCCAGGCATGGAAGTCCCTGCTCCTGAAAGCAACCATGGAAGAGTTCTTTCTTACCACAGCTTTTCAAGTCGCAAAGTATCCGTATAGCAAGGAGTTGTATGAAGAATTCAGACAACGCATCGCAACGATTCCGCGCAAGGAAATGTTGCGCGCCGAACGGTTGCAGGAAATGCAAGAAGTACATAACGTGTTTAACCATCCTTCCGCAAAAAACCGCTTGGAAGTCATGAGGGAGCACTGGTGTTTTGCCCCATCATATCAGCCTGATGCAGCACAAGTAAAAAAAATTCAAGCCGAGTTTCATGATCTTGAACAGCGTTCCCAAAAGATTTTGTTAAGCCATCTTCGAGAGACTGGATAAAGGAGTACGGTAAAAGGGACATTGCTTTGCGCATGGCAAGCATGTCCCTTCATTGTTGCCAGCAAGACAACACTTGCCGTTGGAGCATTTGTTGTGCTGGTCTCGATAGCACGCCGTCTTCTAATCTAGCGGTCTCCCCGCTCCAAATGTCGGCGTGGATGCGTGATTTTACCCATTTTGTCCGTATCGTTTTCCTTAGGAACCAAGCGCTCATCCGTTCGGCCTTCATGATGGTTGTCAAACGCAAATTCGGTCAGTTTCCATTCGCTCTTGCCGAGCACGGGATCGGCGGGAAAATGTTGTCCGCGATGAAGATGTTCCTCGCGTCCGGCTTCATTAACGTAAACGCCATCCACTTCCACTTCTTCATGGGAAAGAGGGAGCATATCGTTTTCCTTGCGTTCCATGAATGGGCACCTCCTTGAACAAGGGGAATTTGACTCAAAATGATGTCCTTGATAATATCCCCCGAACAGTCAGGTGATATGCTTTGCAGAGAATGGCAAATAAAAAGCTCAAAAATTTCGCTAAAAAAATATAATGCGGATTAAACTTTTTGGGCATGGACACCGTTATATTTATTAGGGAGAAATCGTCAATTCGAAAGATGTTTCCGAATATGCTATAATAAGATCATGATTCGAACCGAATCATATCGGGTATTGATGTGTCAGGTGCTTGCTACGCAAAGTTCCCGACCAGAAGCTTGTTCAAGCCGCGTACACAACTTCATGAATGGCATTTAAGACTTATTCGGCGTTCCTAAACGGAGCATTCACTTTCAACGTTTTGGGAGGGAATTACTATGGCAACGAAAGGTCACAATGAGGTCAAAGAAAGTTTGAGGGAGATGACTCGGATTTTCCGTCCTAAAGATCCCAAAAAATTCGTGAAGGAGTATGTGAAGAAATACCGGATTACGGGTGGATACGAGGAAGAACTGACTTCTGTGGTCGAGCATGAGCTTGTCAAAATGGATTCTTCCGTATCCTGAAACGAACGACCATGAATACTGTTCCGAATATGAATAGAACCGTCTACCGGGCATCGGCTCCGGCAGACGGTTTTTTTTGTTGCTCACTGTTCATTTTGGCTGCTGATCTTGGCGGTAGCGTTCACGATTCTTGCCTGTGTGCTTTTAAGGGGCTGTGCCTCAGGTCTTCTGCATATATATGGAATTACAACATCGGCAGGAAGGATGAATGCAAGTGGACCCTATATTGAAGACCAAAGAGGAAATCGGCTATATGCAGGAAGCAGGGCGTATTCTGAGGAGCTGCCATGAGCAGATCGAACGATGGCTGGCTTCGAGAATAACGACGCTTGAAATCAACGAACGGGTCGAGGCATTTCTGGCAAAGCAGGGGGCCACGCCGGAGCAAAAGGGATATAAAGGATACCCGTATGCGATATGTGCTTCCGTAAATGATGTGGTATGCCACGGCTTTCCGGATGAGCGAGAGCTGGCCGACGGGGACGTCATCACCATAGACATGGTGGTCAACAAAGACGGATGGCTGGCCGACTCTGCCTGGACGTATGCCGTAGGCGAGCCCGGAAGGGTTTTGCGCAAATTGATGAAGCGTACGGAAAGGGCGCTTCATCGGGCGATTGCTCAGGCAGTACCGGGCAAAACGCTCGGGGATATCGGGAATGCCATTGAGCGGGTAGCCAGACTGCACCGGTATGGCATCGTGAAACCGCTCATCGGTCACGGGATCGGTCAGTACATACACGAACCGCCGAACGTGCTTCCTTACGGCAAACGAAGAACGGGAATGATGCTTACCGAGGGCATGGTCATCACGATCGAGCCGATTTTCACGAAAGGCTCGTCGGGAGCCGTGATCTGGGATGACGACGGTTGGACCGTACGCACGGCCGACGGCAGCGTCGGCGTTCAATACGAACACACCGTGGCCATTACGGCGGATGGACCGCTTGTGCTGACAGCTGGCAGTTAGGTTAGAGGCAGACCTTTGATCGTCGCGGAGCTTCACGCTGTTTTGCAGGTGATGCTGCAAATGGCGTGAAGCGGACAGGGAGGCGGGAAAAAATCTTTTGGGCCGCAGAAGGAACTGGAGTCCGCGAAAGCGAATTCCTTTTGCATAAAAGTACATTTTTTGAAACAGGATCGAAGTTGAGAAAAATAGCATGGCCTCACCGAATTATGGAAAATACTTTCAAAGTCAAAGGTTATAATTTATAACTGAAATCGTTTGCAAAACGAGTGGTGGTGCGGACTTTTTATAAATGTGAACAAAGTGTGAATATGTGTCCAAAGATTGACAAAATCATACCCTCAACTTATATTTAATAAGTGATTTGTCCATATAGAATGATTTGGAATAATGCGCAGACATACCCTTTGGAGGAAATGGAGGGAGCCATGGAAGCGTTATTTTTTCAAGTTCTTCCGTAAGATGGACAGGATTGTGGCTTCCGCCTGATGCGTTTTCTGGAGATTGTCAGGATGCCGCCATAATCTGCGAAAATGCCAAAGGTGAGGTGGATCAATGATGAAACAGTGGCAGGCCGCAAAGAGAATCGTCCCGTTAATCGCGATGTTGTCTTTGCTGCTCTCCGCATGCGGGCGGGAAGACTTGTCGGTAATGAAACCTCAGGGTCCGGTGGCGCAAAGCCAGCTCGATCTGATGAAGCTCTCCATCACGATTATGATTGTTGTGCTCATCATTGTGTTTGCGATTGCCGCTTACGTCCTGATCCGTTTCCGCAGGCGGTCCGGACAACAAGAAGTGCCCGAGCAGGTAGAAGGCAATTTCAAGCTGGAGGTCATTTGGACAGCCATTCCGCTCCTTCTGGTCGTTATTTTGGCCGTACCCACGGTCCAAACCATTTTTGCCCAAGGCGAGGACGCCTCCAAAGACAAAAATGCCATTCAAGTCCAAGTTACCTCGCATCAATACTGGTGGGAATTCACTTACCCTCAATATGACATCACCACTGCACAGGATCTCATCATCCCGACCGGGAAAAAAATCGCATTCGAATTAAAAACCGCAGACGTGCTTCATTCCTTCTGGGTGCCGTCGCTCGCGGGCAAAATGGACACAAACCCGGATGGAACCGTCAACAGATTCAGCTTCTCCGCACCAAACGAAGGCGTATACCGAGGCAAATGCGCCGAGCTGTGCGGCAGATCGCATGCCTTCATGGAGTTTAAGGTCAAGGCGGTAAGCCAAGAATCCTTCGACCGTTGGGTCAATGAAATGAAGGCGCCGGCCGTGCTCCCCGAAGATGCTCAGCTTGCCGAGAAATTCAAAACCAACTGCCTCTCCTGCCACGCGGTGGGCGATCAAGGCGGGCCGGTTGCTCCCAATCTCACCGGAATCGGCGGCAAGGAATCGGTAGCAGGGATTCTGCTAAACAAACGGGAAGGGCAGGAGGAAGGCAACCCGGTGCTCGACAACATGAAGGAATGGCTCCATGATCCTCAAAGCGTGAAGCCGGGCAATACGATGCCGAATCCGAAGGATCTCGGATTGACGGACGAAGAGATCGACGGCATTGCCGAATATTTGGCCAACTACAAATTGAACTATGAATAGAATAGCGGGGACGAAAGAGGGGGTATGGAACCTTGGCTCATGCTCATAGCGTCAAGCGCTACACGGGTTTAATGGATTGGATTACCACCGTCGATCACAAAAAAATCGCCATCCTTTATCTGATTGCCGGCGGGCTGTTCTTTGGCATCGGGGGGATCGAAGCCATTCTGATCCGGATTCAGCTGATGAAGCCGATGAACAACTTCGTATCGGCCCAGGTGTTTAACGAACTGATCACGATGCATGGAACAACGATGATCTTTCTTGGCGTCATGCCGATTATTTTTGCCATTATGAATGCAGTCATTCCGCTGCAAATCGGAGCGCGTGACGTCGCGTTTCCGTTTATCAATGCACTTGGCTTTTGGACGTTTCTCTTCGGCGGGCTGCTGCTGAATCTGAGCTGGATCATGGGCGGAGCTCCCGATGCGGGCTGGACGGCCTATACGCCTCTCTCCGGCAGCGACTACAGCGGGACGCACGGGGTCGACTTTTACACGATCGGGTTGCAAATTGCAGGTTTGGGTACGTTGATCGGGGGCATTAACTTTCTCGCGACCATCATTACGATGCGTGCGCCAGGCATGTCTTACATGCGCATGCCGATGTTTGCCTGGACGACGTTTATCACGTCGGCCATTATCCTGTTCGCGTTTCCGGCCATTACGGTCGGCCTCGTATTGTTGACGTTTGACCGGATTCTCGGAGCCAACTTTTTCGATGTTTCGGGCGGGGGAAACCCCGTGCTCTGGCAGCATATCTTCTGGATTTTCGGTCACCCGGAAGTGTACATACTCATTTTGCCGGCATTCGGCATCATTTCCGAGGTGATTCCGACCTTTTCGCGCAAGCGGTTGTTCGGATACAGCTCCATGGTGTTTGCAACGATCCTCATTGCGTTCCTCGGCTTCATGGTCTGGGCGCATCACATGTTTACGACGGGGCTGGGGACGGTTGCGAACGCGCTGTTTTCAATCTCGACGATGCTCATCGCGGTGCCGACCGGGATCAAAATCTTTAACTGGCTGTTTACGATGTGGGGGGGACAGATTCGTTTCACTGCGGCGAACCTGTTCGCCGTCGGGTTCGTTCCGACCTTTGTCATGGGCGGAGTTACGGGTGTCATGCTGGCTTCCGCGCCGGCCGACTTCCAGTTCCATGATACGTACTTCGTCGTGGCGCATTTCCACTACGTCATCGTGGGTGGCTTGGTTCTGGGCCTGTTTGCAGGGCTGCATTACTGGTGGCCGAAAATGTTCGGGCGCATCCTGAGCGAAACGCTGGGCAAATGGACGTTCTGGACGTTTATGATCGGCTTCCAGCTCACGTTCTTCGTACAGCATTTCCTCGGATTGATGGGCATGCAGCGCAGGATCGTTACGTATTTGCCGAACCAGGACTTCGACCTGTTGAACCTGGTCAGCTCCATCGGGGCATTCCTGATGGGCGTCGGAGTGATCCTGTTCCTGATCAACATCGTCATCACAACGAGAAAACCGGCGAATGCGCCAGCCGATCCGTGGGAAGACGGACGAACGCTGGAATGGTCCATTCCTTCGCCTCCGCCGGAATACAATTTCAAGCAAACTCCGCTTGTGCGCGGAATCGATGCCTTTTGGAAGGAAAAGATGGCCGGCCACAAAGAAATGACGCCTGCGGAGCCGGTAGGACCGATCCATATGCCGTCGGCTACGCCGCTGCCGTTCGTCATGTCCGTAGGCATTTTTATCGCCGGGTTGGGCTTCATGTTCAGCAAGGACGACTTTGGCAATGCGTTGATGAACGGGCTTTTCAACAATTACATCGTCGTCATTATCGGTCTTCTGATCACCTTTGGTTCGATGCTGCTGCGCTCGCTCTATGATGACCATGGCTGGCATATCGAACCTGAGGACCAAGACGGGAAGGGGGCTGCACTATGACAACTGCACATGTCGAAACGGCAGCAAACGGAAACCTGCCCCATGAGCCGGAGAAAGCCACGCTGGAAGGCCGCAACAAGCTGATCGGTTTCTGGCTGTTCCTCGGCGGGGAAACGGTATTGTTCGGCACGTTGTTTGCCACCTTCCTGGCCCTGCGCGGCCAGACGAACGACGGTCCGACGGCTAACGAGCTGTTTCACCTGCCGCTGGTGGCGGCGGCGACCTTCATCCTGCTTGTCAGCAGTTTGACCAGCGTATTCGCCATCCAGGCCATGCACCGCGGGGATCGGAACAAGCTTGCGCTATGGCTTGTTATCACGGTTGTATTGGGGCTTGGATTTCTGGGACTGGAAATCTACGAGTTCTACGAGTACGTGAAGCATAAGGAATTCGGCATGACCACGAGCGCGTTCAGTTCGGCATTTTATACGTTGGTCGGCTTTCATGGTGCCCACGTTGCTTTCGGTATTTTCTGGATCAGCATTCTGGTCGGGCAATTGTTCAGAAAAGGATTAACGGTGGTCACCGCTCCCAAAGTATACGTCTCGGCCATGTACTGGCACTTTATCGACGTCGTGTGGGTATTCATCTTTACGGTTGTGTATTTGCTTGGAAAGGTGGGGTAGCGCATGTCGGCACAGGATAAAACGGATCAGCATCCTGCAAAGCACCGTCACCGCATGGAAGGTCCGCAAAAACACGTCGTGGTATTCATATTTTCCGTTATTTTGACCCTGATTGCTTTTGCGGCCGTGAAGGCAGGCGGAGTTAACGCCACCTTTACCATTATTCTGCTGGTCGTCATGGCCATCCTGCAGGTGTTCGTTCAGTTGGGATATTGGATGCACATGAAGGATAAAGGGCATTTAATGCCCATCCTGTTCATGGCTTTTGGATTTTTCGTAGCGTTTACTTGTATTATCATGGCTCTCTATTGGGTCTGGTGGTAAAAAGAATGACGGCGGCGCGCCAAGCGCCGTCTTTTCCCCTTTCGGGCGATGCCCCCTAGGGGGAGCAACTCAACAACCATTAACGTTCACGGGGAGGATTCCCGTATGCTTGGATTGCAGTATTTCAGCTTCAGTGATCTTTGGAACCCGTTGGTGTTGGCGCTGTTTCTCGTTGTCGCGGCGGCCTACCTTGTGATCGTCGGTCCTTTCAGCGAGCGTGTCAAAGATGCCGAACCGGCGACGGGCACGCAGAAACTGCTGTTTCTGGTCGGATTGGCGGTGCTGTATCTGGCTCAAGCCGGCCCGTTCAATTTGCTCGGACATGTCATGTTTAGCTTTCATATGGTGAGCATGGCGCTGTCTTACCTCGTGGCGCCTCCGCTGCTTATGAAAGGGCTGCCGGTCTGGATATGGCGGCGAATCGCAAGGCGAATGCCGGCCAAATCATTATCGTTTCTGGCCCATCCCATTGTGGCCGCAGTTGTGTTCAACGGCCTGTTTTCGATGTACCATTTGCCAGTCGTTCACGATTACGTCATGTTGAATTTCACGGTACATCGTTTGTACTATATCGCACTTTTTGTAACTTCCATGCTGATGTGGTGGACGCTGCTTAATCCACTGCCGGAAGGCAGGCAAGCGTCAGGGTTGTCCAAAATGGGCTTCATCTTCCTGAACATGGTGCTGTTGACGCCTGCTTGCGGACTTATTATTTTTGCGCCGCAACCGCTCTACGCCACATATAGCGATCCTTCGGTATGGGCAGAGGCGATGCGATATTGCGTATCCACGGGTTCGTCGGCATTGCTAAGATCATTCGGCGGACCGGGTTTCTTTAATTTCTTGTCCTCGGCTCAAGAGGATCAGCAGGTAGGCGGCATTTTGATGAAGTTTATTCAGGAAGGGATTTTCATCTCCATGCTGGGTTACGTGTTTTTCCAATGGTATCGCAAGGAAAAGCGAGAAGATGATGACGACCCGCGTTCTTTGGACGGTACGGGCGAACCGTTTCATTCCGCGGCGAAATAACGCCAGTGATGTTGCAGCAAAGGGGGATTTGCGATGGATATGTATTTGTTGTTGCCCACGATCAGTACGGCTTTGATTGTCATCAGCGCCCTGCTGGTCGGCATCGGTTGGGTGCTGATCGTACGGGGCAAGCGGGAGGCACACCAATCGATGATGGTCGCCGGTGCCGTTGCCGCAGTATTGTTTTTTATCATTTACATGTCGCGTACCGTTTTTGTGGGGAATACGTCCTGGGGCGGCGATCCGGAGATGGAAGTGTTTTATCGGATTTTTCTGATTTTTCATATCATTCTGGCCACCGTTGCGGCGGTGTTCGGCATTTCAACCTTGGTGCTGGGATTCAAAAAAAAATTCAGTACCCATCGGCGCTGGGGCCGATTTACGTCCATGATCTGGTTTAGCAGCGCGTTGACCGGGGTCGTCGTGTATGTGCTGTTATATCTGTTGTATCCAGGCGGGCATACACGTCCCGTGTGGGAGACGATACTGGGAGCGTAGCAAACATGCATTTTCATTTATATGAAGTTTAAAAAAGGGCCGTATAGATTTGTGCACTTTGCATGCACAGATCGTACGGCCCTTTTTGGTACGGTGCGGGAAGAAACTATCCAGCCAGCATCAATCGCCGCCGCCTCCACCGCCATCACCGCCGCCGCTGTCGCCGCTGCTTCCGCTATCATGGCTGGAATGATGACCTGAATCCTGGGAGGAGGCATGATCATGATGATGGCTATGGCGATGATGCGAATCGTCCCCGAATAGGAAGGGTGCACCGGCACCGGAGTCGCTGTACGCCGAGTTGCGGCTGTCGTTGTCGCTGCGCCGCCTCTGGGCTTGATTGCGCGAAGAGCTCCATGCGATTAACGCGATGACAATGGCGATAAAGAGCACGACCGGTATGATTTGAAATAAACCATCCATTGGTAGAATCCTCCTTTCCGTAATCAGAAGTGTTGTTGATTTTATCATATCAGAAAGCTAACCCCAATTCCTGATTCAGGAAAAAAAGGGGTTGACGAGGCGAATGATGAGTCTGTATACTGTGTATATTGATATACACAGTAATCACAGTGGATCGAACTTAAGCACAACGGTTGCTTGATGTGTACAGACATGAGAGGAAAGGCAGGATATGGCATGGGCGCATGGAAACAGGCGTGGTGGTTAACAAGGAATGAGCAAAGCAAGGACCGCTTTCAATGGTTATGGAGTGCCATATTCATGATTTACTGCGGCGGTATGGGAGGGGTTATGCTGGTCGGGGAACAGGAAGTTCCGAGCGTTGTCTTTGACGGATATTTCATGATCATGCTTCCCTTTCAAGGCTTCTTGTTCAGCAGAAGATCTTTTCGCTACATCCAGGAAGACTCTTATACCCAGATGCTGATCTACTATCGCAGGCTGCCGATTTCCGCACAAGCCGTGATGTGGTCCAGATTGCAGCAGTCCTTGCTGGCATTCATCTATAACGGGATTTTCTTTTATGGCTCGTTGTATGTTACCCAATTGCATCACCAGGGTTTTCGTCTGGATCAGTACCTGGCTTTTGGCCTGACGTGTACCGGATTCGGATTCCTGATTACAGGATTCTATATTTACGGGGAATTTCTGCATAGCGGAAAAAAATATTTGCTGCTAAGCGCTTTTCAGGTCCCTTTGATCATTTTGTTGGTTTTCATCATTCATTTGACCGGAAATAACGGGTTTATGTCTGCCATAAAGATGAGCAAAACTTGGGGATTGCTTTCTCCGCTGATGTGGATCATGTTGGCCGTCGGATTGACGTCGTTATGGCTTCTCAGCAGGGTTACGCTAAAACAACTGATTAAAAGGGACTTAAGCATATAAATGAACACAAATAACTTGAGACATGTAAATGACGAACCGGCTCGTTCATGTGATGAACCGATGTGTACCAGAGAGCGGGGTGCAAGGCATGAATATACCGATTCAAATCAATGAAAACAGCGCTGAACCTTTATATCACCAAATTGAAAACCAGTTAAGGTCATTAATCATTACTGGCCAATTGGGGGAGGGAACACATTTGCCGTCCATTCGGGAGTTTGCGGGATCGCTGAATTGCAGCGTCATCACGGTTCGCCGGGTGTATCAGGACTTGGAGAACGAGGGATTACTGCGCACCAAGCAGGGAACGGGTACATTTGTTGCCAAGGTCGAAGCGGGGGATCGGGAAAATTATAAATTTACGGCGGCCAGGGATGCGCTGCGCGCTGCGGTTCAGGCAGGCAAGTCGGTCGGTTGCGATGAAGAAGAGATGCTAACGTTGTTTAAAGAAGTTGTCGCAGACGTTTACAATCCGAAGGCAAGGGAGTGATGTGCTGATGGAAGCTATGGCGGTTCAATTGAAGGGTGTCTCCAAAATGCGAAAGCGCAGAATGATCGGTCCGATTGACCTGAACATTCCGGAGGGGTATGTCGTGGCCATTCTCGGCCATAACGGATCGGGCAAAACCACGCTGCTGAACATGCTGCAGCAGATCGTGCTGCCGGATGCGGGCGAGATACGCTGGTTTGGCCAAACTCATGCTGGAGAACTGCCCCTTGACATCAAGCAGCAGATCGGTTTCGTGACCGACGGCGCGGTGGAAGAAAATCATGTGACTGCGAAGGATGCGGCCCGATTCCGTGCCTACTTGTATCCTCGCTGGGACATGGACCTGTTCAATCGGCTTATGGATGAGATGGAAGTTCCGCAGGACGTGAAGCTCATTAAACTCTCCAAAGGAGAACGCCGCAAATTTGAAATTGCTGCCGCTTTGGCCTCAAGGCCGAAATTGCTGCTGTTGGATGAGCCATCCTCGGGGCTGGACCCCTTTGCATGGAAAACGATGGTGGATCAGTTCCGCCGCTTCATGGAAAACGGGGACACCACCATATTGATTGCTACGCATATTGCCGATGAGGTGAAGCGATTAGCGGATTACATCATATTGATGAACCGCGGACAGTGCTTGGGCATCGCGGAGAAAGACGTCGTTCTCGACCAGTGGAGAGAGGTCTGGTACGAAGGGGACTTGAAGCCGGAGAGCATCCCGGGCGCCGTCGACTCGTACCGTGAAGCCGGCGGACTCATTCGGGTGATCACGACAAGGATCAGCGAAGCGCGAGAGCGACTGGATTTGGCCGAAGCAAACATTTTGAAAGTCCGGAACCTTGAGCTCGATGAGGTGCTGGAGTTTTGGATTGCCGGATACGCTCCGGCACAATGGAGATCACCGAAGGGAGACGATGAACGATGAATCGACTGGCATTGAGGCAAGTCGTCAAACAGTATGCAGACAAAACGGCGGTTAACGGAGTCACGCTTGATGTGGCTGAAGGTGAGATTTATGGCTTGTTGGGGGCGAATGGAGCGGGGAAAACGACGACCATGCGCATGGTATTGGGCTTGATTCACCCGGACGGCGGCGAGATTCGCTATAACGGCAAACCGTACAATGCGGAGCTGCAGCAAATCATGGGTTACCTTCCCGAGGAACGGGGGTTATATCCCAAAGTGAAGGTTAGCGAGCAGATCAATTACCTGGCACGTTTGCGCGGCATGAGCGGCAAGGATGCCGACAAAAGCCTGAAATACTGGCTCGAACGTTTCGAAGTGCCCGAATATTACGATAAGAAGATTGAAGAGCTTTCCAAGGGCAATCAGCAAAAAATGGGCTTCATCGCGGCCGTGGTGCATCGGCCTCAGATTCTGATTTTGGATGAGGCGTTCAGCGGTCTCGATCCGGTCAACGTAGAATTGCTCAAATCGACCGTAAAGGAGCTGCGCGATGAAGGAACGGCCATTCTGTTCTCCACGCACCGGATGGAGCATGTGGAAGAGCTTTGCCGCCGGATAACCATTCTCCATCGTTCCAACACGGTCGTTCAGGGGGATATCAAGGAGATCAAAGGCCGATATCCGCGCGAGCAGGTGTATTTAAGCACTACTGGCCAAGTGAATGGTTTGGAGCAGTTGTCTGGCGTCACCAAAGTGGACCGTACGGAGAACGGGTATCAGATCCGAATCGGACAAGCGGAAGCGGCTCAGGAGATTCTCAGGTTGGCCATGTCGCAGACGACGGTAGAACATTTTGAAATCAAGGAACCAACGTTGAACCAAATCTTTATTCGTGAGGTAGGTGAGTCGAATGAATAAGATGGGCACGATTGTCGGCTTTACGTTTAAGAATAAAGTCAAAACGAAGTCTTTTGTGGTCACAACCATAGTGCTTGCGCTTTTGATTTCCATCGGCATTAATATTCCGTATTTTATCAATATGTTTAATGGCGGCTCGGGCGGTGAAGGAACGAGTGCCAATCCAGTCAACATCGGTTTGTTGAGCGAAGGCCAGGATGAGATCGCGAGCAAGCTGCAGGCATTCTCCGCAGCGCAGGGAGATCAGGCTTATCGTTTCGTATCCGATGAAGGCAAGGATGAAGCCGCTTTGAAGGCCGACGTGGAGTCGGAATTGCTGGACGGGTATTTGAAACTGGAGCCTGCGACGAACCAGAGCTTCCCGCAGCCCGTACTCTATTCGGCAGAAGACGTCTCTCCGCAAATTATCGCTTCCATTGAAGCTGCCCTGCAGAGCGTGAAGTTGGATGTCATTACGCAGAACACGTTGACTGCAGAACAAAAGGCATTGATCAGCACACCCGTGAAGGTGACTGCGCAAAGTCTCGAGGCAGGCCAGAATGGCGCTGCTGAAGAAGGCGGCAACGGCATGAGTCCGATCAACTATGTTGTGGTTTACCTGCTGATCATCCTGTTGTTTACGTCCACGATGATGACGGGCAATATGATCGCTTCCGAGATCACAGCCGAGAAGAGCTCGCGAATCATGGAGATTTTGATCACGAGCGTGTCCCCGCTCAGCCAGATGTTCGGCAAAATCATCGGGATTTTCCTGGTGGGCATGCTGCAGATCGGCATTTTCGGAGCGGTGATCGCAGGGAATATCATGCTGCCTCACAATCAAGGCGTATTGAGCGAATTCAGTATGAACCTTAGCGACGTGAACGTGTCCGTCATTGTATATGGTTTGATCTTCTACATTCTGGGTTACTTCCTGTATGCCGTGTTGTTTGCGGCGATTGGTTCGATGGTAAGCCGTACGGAGGAGCTTGGGCAGGCGGTGCTGCCGATTACGATGCTGTCCCTGGCTTCCTTTTATATCGCGCTCTTTAGCATTTCTGCACCCGACATTTTGCTTTTGAAAGTAGCTAGCTTCGTGCCGTTCACTTCGCCTACGGCGATCCTGGTACGCATCGGGGCGGGCGTTGCGCCGACATGGGAGATTTGGGTATCGCTGGCCATTCTGGTCGTATCGATTCTGGCCTTTGGCTGGTTGGCGGCAAAAATCTACCGCACCGGGGTCCTGATGTACGGCAAACGCCCAACATTCAAGGAGCTTTTCAAAGCCATGAAGGCGTACAAAATTTAATATTGAAGACAGCATGCTTGTGCTTGGCTTGCTTGTTAACTGCTGCTGCTGTTTGCTTGCTTGCTTGCGGCGGCGCTTGCTGCCACTGCTGGCTGGATGCTTTCTGCGTGCCGCCATCACCACTGTTCCTCGTGTAAGCATGTGGTGGTGGACGGTTCGTGGAAGTTCGGGAGTAGGGAGACTCACGGGTCGAGGTTACTGCGCTGGAATCAAGTGGCACCAATCTAAATCTTAATCCGTAGTAACTTAAGTGTCTTATCATCATTTTTTTAAAATACTATATTCCTTAAAGGAGAGTACATAATATGAAAAACTGGAAACGCATGCTCTTGTCCCTGACGATCTCGGTCGGTTTGCTCGCATCTGCAGTGCCGGCGATGGCCGCGCCGCAGCAGACATCGGTGAAAGTGAATGACGAAACGGTTAAGTACACGGTGGGTGCACCGGTTAACGATAAAGGAACAACGCTTGTGCCGCTGCGCTCCACACTGGATGCCATGGACGTGAAGCTGACGACGGCAACGGATGATACGATTACAGCCGTGGTTAACGGCAAGACGATTACGCTGAAAAGCAAGCTTACGCGCATCAATGGCGTAACGTACGCGCCGATCCGCATCGTTGGAGACGCTGCAGGTTACGAAGTTAACTGGGATGCGAAGACGCGTACGGTATTGTTGGTTTCCAAAGGCGGGGCAACAGAAACCGTTCAGACCGGCGGACGCGGCTTTATGTGGGAAGTCGAAAGCAATGGTAACACGGTATATCTGGTAGGCTCGATGCATATTGCAGATGATAGCTTCTATCCGTTGCGTAAAGAATTTGAAGAGGCATTTGCCGAGGCGGATTATCTTGGAGTAGAGATCGATATCAGCAAAGCGGCGGATGAAGCTCAACAGAAACTGGTGCTCGATCTGGGATCGTACCAAGATGGCACAACGCTGAAGGACCACATCTCCAGCGAGACGTATGCTCAACTGGGAGAGATTTTGAAGAAAAACGGAATGGAGCCGAATGCGCTGGATACATTCAAGCCGTGGGTTGTAGAGAGCACGCTGGCAAGCCTGAAATCCATGAAAGCAGGTTATGAAGCTTCCGCCGGAGTAGATCTGTACTTCATTCAGAAAGCGATCGAGCGCAAACTTCCGGTCATCGAACTGGAGTCGTATGAATCCCAACTGGGCATGTTCAATAGCTTCTCGAAAGAGCTGCAAGAAAAAACATTGAAAGCGACATTGGACAATTTTGACGTGCTGGATGACAGCGTGGATCAAATGGCTGAAATGTGGAAAACGGGCAACGACGAGCAGCTGCTGGAGCTGACGAACAGCTTCTCCGATGACGAGGAATACAACAAAGCGATGCTGATCGACCGGAACATCGGCATGGCCGACAAGATCGACGGATACCTGAAAAACGGCAAAGGCGAAGAGTATTTCATTGTAGTCGGTGCAGCGCACTACCCGGGCGATCACGGGATCGTGAAGCTGCTGGAGGATAAAGGGTATAAAGTAGAGCGGAAATAAAAAACCAAAGGGCCGATATGGATAAATATCGGCCCTTTGGTTTTTTTTGAAGATAAACCTATTGTTTTTGCATATTTAGGTGCCCATTCAGGTGTTCCATGCTTTTTGAAGTAATATAGTTTGTTTATATATTCATTTAAAACTTTCTGAGGGCTCCTTCATTTCTCTAAACCAACGACGCCCGCTTTGTTTTCGAGATTATTATTTTCTGGCTGGTGCTTCTGGAGCACTAGCCTTTTTTACGGTTAATTGCTGTTGGAATCTTCCTGATTCTTCAATTTATCCATTTCAGCGAGCGTCATTTCGTTGCACTGGCGGATGAATTCAAGGATCAGAGACGTTTGCTGCTCATCGTACCGCGACAGGATCTGAAGTGTGGACTGCATAACCGATTGGAACAGAGGGGAAATTTCGGCGGAACGCCCTTCCGCAGGCTTGACCACCACTCGTCTACGATCGTTCGGATCTTTATCCCTGGTGACATAGCCGGCCTGCTCTAACCGATCGATAACATTGGTCACGGCGCCTGTCGTCAAACCGGTTAATTGGGCCAATTGTCCGGCGGTTACGGCACCAGTACGGTTTAAAAAGTCCAGACACTTGTGATCGGTCGCATTCAACCCCAATTTTTCCGAAATGAGCTGGTGAAGCATAACGGCTCGCGCGCTGTTTTGGCGCAATTCGTAAAGCAAAGCCTGTTGCGATGGAGATAGGTCATGAAACTCTAGGGAATTGCCTCTTGACATAGCGAAACCTCCAATATAAGATTAAATTATCTTAATTGATTAAGATATATAATGAATTAAGAAAATAAGTAAATTAAGAATTTTATGAAGTCAGTATATCACAATGCTAAATGACCGCAAATTATTTTTGACGAAGAACGGAGCAATTGGGGAATGGGGACGGCCGATTCACGTGTCTACCAGCCTGGTTCACGCCAACAAGCTGAATGAATCCGCTAACCTGACAGCCTAAGCGGCTTTGCACGGCTTCAGCCGCATGTTGGCGGTGGAGCTGGCAGCGGGATATTTTATAACGTGGGCATACCTGAACTGACGTGAACGGAATGGGTAACGCACGTGTTGCCGCAACAGATGCTCAATGATATGCGCGATCGTTTCCGACAGGACGATCGGGCACCCCGATGACGTCGCGAATCTGATCCTTTATCTGGGACGCCGCGAACAGTTTTGTCAATGGTGAAGAAATCCGCGTTACCGGCGGAAAATAACAATGAGGTGCGTGCATAATGATGGAAAATCGCAATGTACAGGGTGTAAGCGAGATCGAATATTTGTTTGAGAAGCTGAAGCTGGCCTGGGACAGAGGGGATGGAGAGGCCTATGGGGCCTGTTTCACGGAAGATGCCGACTATGTCACGTTTCAGGGGGAGCATCTGCAAGGGAGAAAAGCGATTGCCGATACGCATCAGCAGCTTTGGAACAGCGTGCTGAGAGGATCGACTTTGGAAGGCGAGATTAAGAAGATTCATTTCATTACGCCGGAGTTCGCCATTTTTCATGGATTGGGTACGGTCAAACTCAGATGGCAAAAGACAGCGCCGAAGAAAAGAGACTCCATTAACACGAATGTCGCCGTTAAACAAAACGGCGAGTGGAAAATAGCCTCTTTCCAGAATAGTCGAATTTCGGGTCCGGGCCTTATGCAAAAAATATTTACGAAGCTCAGCAAGTAACCCCTGCCTGTAGAGAGAAAGAGACGCATTGTTCGAAACCAGTGGATCGTCAACGGGGAAGTTTATCCGTATACGCCGACCTTTGTCGTCAAAGAAGGCGAGACCATTAAAACGATCTTTATCAATAAAAGTTTATCGGAGTATCCGATGCACCGTCAGACCTGAGAATGATATTTTAAGAAGACAGCCGGTTAATTCGTGAACTGCACCCCAATTGTTTAGACACCATCTAACAATTGAAGGTGCAGTTTTTTTGTCCAAATTTAATTTAGACTTGAAGATAGAAGCTATTCATCAATATTTATCAGGAATGAAGGGATTAAAAGCATTGCGAAATCCTTAAGTATTGATCATGAAGTCCTCCGTAATAAAGACGGTCTGTCTTCTTGGAAAGTACGTCGAGTCGATAGACGTTTTTCTTATTATTTGTTTCCTGGAATATATGCTCTGCCGTAACGGGCTTCCTCCGCCCATTTTGCCGATTCGATGCCTTCAACCGGACCGTGAAGCAGCGGGTCGTCAGTAGAGGACATCCATTGTTCCACTTTGGTACGAAGTTCCCGGGCTATCTCAGCATAATCGGGGTCGTCGATCAAATTGGTATATTCAAGCGGGTCCTTCTCCAGATCATACAGCTCCTCAGGCTCGTTGGGGACATAGAACTCTTCACGGACATCCGGCCCCGAGATGCTGCGGTGAATATCGACAGTGATTCTATCCAAGATCGTCGATTTCCAAGGGATAGCCCAAAACAAGATTGATAGCTCCAATCCCATTCAAATGGTAGCCCAAGCTGGCATTATTAAAGTTATGGTAATGGGGACCTCAATGCAAAGGGCACAGCCTCAAGAGCGGAAGCGTTGCAACTGATCCTTAATACTTTAAAGCTGAACTCCAAAATCAAAACGATGCTTGAACTTTTATAAAAGAAATGAAGAAGCACACAAGGCGCCTTGATTTGCAGGCGCTTTTTTCTTTTCTTCAACGAACGAGCAATTTTTTTAGAATTTACATAAAATTAACAATGTTTAAAATTGCAATGATAGTTCTCCCCTATAATCTGGTGAGCTGAAAAAGGAATCTAACATAAAGGGGACAGGCTAAGCCAACTACATGAAAAACATAAAAAAAATCGGAATTTCAGCAGCAGCACTTGCTTTGTTAACGTCTGTAGCGGTAATTGATGTTTATGGTGCGGGCTTTAAACGAACGATCGAGGTATCCGAGCAGTCCGTCAATGTGATCATAAATGGACAAAAGATGGAAGGAGAATCATTTCTCTACAATGGGGTAACCTATGTACCCGCGAGAGCGATCGGGGAAGCGTTAGGCAAGGAGGTAGGCTGGGACGAAAATACCCGCTCGGTGTTAGTGGGCCAGCAAGTGAATGATACGCAAGGGTACCGTGGGACCAAGACGCCATATCCTTTTAAGGAAACGACGTATACATCAGTTCCGGAAGGGTACAAGCCTGTGTTTGTCAATTATGTGGGAAGACATGGCTCCAGGCACTTATCTGCCTCCAAGTACGATAAAACGCTCTTGGAACTGCTCCAAATTGCTGAGAAGGATGGGCAGATCACCGAGCAAGGAAGAGAATTGAAAAATGAGATCGTAAAATTGATGGCAGTGGAAAAAGACCATTACGGTTTGCTTTCCGCCTTGGGTGAAGAAGAGCTGGAGGGGATCGGAGCCAGACTGGGTCAAAACTTTAAAGATATATTCAGTCCGGATAAAAAAATCATTGCACAAGCTACCTTCAAGGATCGGACGCCTCAGAGTAGAGACAACTTCTTGGAGGGACTTCAGAAAAGCCTGGGAGACGAAAACCTGGACATTCGTACATCCACCTTCGAAGAAGGGAAAGATCCGTATTTAAGACCATTCGACATCGCGACGAAATATAACGAATATGCAGAAGATGGGGAATGGGTAAAGCTGTTTGAGGAATACGCCTCACAGGAAACAGGCACGCGATATGCGAAGGAGCTTCTTTTACAATTCATTTCACCAAGTTTTTATGAAAGGTTGGAAGCCGGGGAGTTTAAGCTGAAGGATGATAAAGGAAAGGTTAAACTGAGCAACCCGACAGATGCCGCCTCCAATCTATATGAACTGTACATCATCTCTTCTAATTTAAAAGAGGAGGGTAATTTTGAGTTCGGCAAATATTTCACTACAAACCAATTAAAGTGGTATGAAAGCATCGACAATATCAACGACTTTTATGAAAAAGGACCATCCCTAACGTCGACTGATTTGCCACAGAATATCGTTGCGCCTTTAGTTAAAGAATTGATTAATTCCACAGACCAGTCTCTAATGGAAGGAAATACAGCTGGAGTCTTCCGGTTTGCCCATGCAGAAACCATCATTCCTCTTTCCTCATTCTTGGACATTAAAGGCGCTAATGTCAGCGTAGATGATCCGAAGGAAGTGAGTACAAAATGGGATGGTTCCGTCATCTCCCCGATGGGTGCCAATATCCAGTGGATCCTGTATTCCAACGGTAAAGATTATCTTGTTAAGATGCTGCGCAACGAAGAAGAAATTGCTTTCCCGATTGAAACGAATAGTTATCCGTACTACAAATGGGATGATGTCAAAGCATATTATGAAAATAAGCTGAAATCGGTTGGGGTAGATATGGACAGCAGTCTGGAAGATGATATTAAGCTGTTGCAAGAAAAGTTTTAACTGAGGTTATCATTATAGAGGGTACCAGGGGCTGCTAATGTTTAGCGGCCTCTTTATTAGATGTTCCACATACGATGAAGCTCACGGGGATGGAAACGATGATCGCCTGAGGCGGAGCATTTATGTGTTGTAATTTTATAGCTGGAGCATCGGCAAAATAAAGTTTTTTTGAGAAACCTATTTACAAGTGCTGAATGTCTATGGTATATTCTTATTCCGGCCAAGAAAACATCGAGAAACATGGTGCGGCAAGCAAAGCAAATAAGCTTCGAGAAAAGAAACTTAAAAAATTGCTTGCAAAGTTGGTTCGGGTGTGATAAGATATAAGAGTTGCTAAGGACAACAACTTAGTAACGAAAACGAAGTTTGATCTTTGAAAACTGAACAACGAGTGAGTAATGCGAAGGTTTTTGGTACATGTCGTATGACTGTATGAAAACCGGAGCAACATTGAGATATTTTATCTCGTCAGATTCAAATGAGCTAATCGCTCTTTTCAATACCTCAGATGATTTTCATCGCGATTAACCTCGTGACCGAAATTCATCTTTATTGGAGAGTTTGATCCTGGCTCAGGACGAACGCTGGCGGCATGCCTAATACATGCAAGTCGAGCGGAGTTGATAGGAAGCTTGCTTCCTTGATGCTTAGCGGCGGACGGGTGAGTAACACGTAGGCAACCTGCCCTCAAGCTTGGGACAACTACCGGAAACGGTAGCTAATACCGAATACTTGTTTTCTTCGCCTGAAGAGAACTGGAAAGACGGAGCAATCTGTCACTTGAGGATGGGCCTGCGGCGCATTAGCTAGTTGGTGAGGTAACGGCTCACCAAGGCGACGATGCGTAGCCGACCTGAGAGGGTGATCGGCCACACTGGGACTGAGACACGGCCCAGACTCCTACGGGAGGCAGCAGTAGGGAATCTTCCGCAATGGGCGAAAGCCTGACGGAGCAATGCCGCGTGAGTGATGAAGGTTTTCGGATCGTAAAGCTCTGTTGCCAGGGAAGAACGTCCTTGAGAGTAACTGCTCAAGGAGTGACGGTACCTGAGAAGAAAGCCCCGGCTAACTACGTGCCAGCAGCCGCGGTAATACGTAGGGGGCAAGCGTTGTCCGGAATTATTGGGCGTAAAGCGCGCGCAGGCGGTCATTTAAGTCTGGTGTTTAATCCCGGGGCTCAACCCCGGATCGCACTGGAAACTGGATGACTTGAGTGCAGAAGAGGAGAGTGGAATTCCACGTGTAGCGGTGAAATGCGTAGAGATGTGGAGGAACACCAGTGGCGAAGGCGACTCTCTGGGCTGTAACTGACGCTGAGGCGCGAAAGCGTGGGGAGCAAACAGGATTAGATACCCTGGTAGTCCACGCCGTAAACGATGAATGCTAGGTGTTAGGGGTTTCGATACCCTTGGTGCCGAAGTTAACACATTAAGCATTCCGCCTGGGGAGTACGGTCGCAAGACTGAAACTCAAAGGAATTGACGGGGACCCGCACAAGCAGTGGAGTATGTGGTTTAATTCGAAGCAACGCGAAGAACCTTACCAGGTCTTGACATCCCTCTGACAGGTACAGAGATGTACCTTTCCTTCGGGACAGAGGAGACAGGTGGTGCATGGTTGTCGTCAGCTCGTGTCGTGAGATGTTGGGTTAAGTCCCGCAACGAGCGCAACCCTTGATCTTAGTTGCCAGCACTTCGGGTGGGCACTCTAAGGTGACTGCCGGTGACAAACCGGAGGAAGGTGGGGATGACGTCAAATCATCATGCCCCTTATGACCTGGGCTACACACGTACTACAATGGCCGGTACAACGGGCTGCGAAGCCGCGAGGTGGAGCTAATCCTAAAAAGCCGGTCTCAGTTCGGATTGCAGGCTGCAACTCGCCTGCATGAAGTCGGAATTGCTAGTAATCGCGGATCAGCATGCCGCGGTGAATACGTTCCCGGGTCTTGTACACACCGCCCGTCACACCACGAGAGTTTACAACACCCGAAGTCGGTGGGGTAACCGCAAGGAGCCAGCCGCCGAAGGTGGGGTAGATGATTGGGGTGAAGTCGTAACAAGGTAGCCGTATCGGAAGGTGCGGCTGGATCACCTCCTTTCTATGGAGAATCGTCTTCTGCGATGAAGACATTCAAATAAGCAGCTCAGCTGCACACTTACTCACTCGTTGCTCAGTTTTGAGAGTTCAAACTCTCAAACACATGCTCGTAACTTTCGACCGACACATTCCGTGAACGGCCTGAAAGCAAGCGAGATTGTTCCTTGAAAACTGGATATCGAAACGAAAAATGCGAATTAGAACATTCCTTTTCGGATGAATGCTCATTCGGTTCAAGCAACCGATGAACAATCATCCTAGCTGAACTTGTGTCAACAAGTTTATATATTAGTGAAAACTGCATTGCTCATCCGAGCAATTGGTTAAGCTACTAAGAGCACACGGAGGATGCCTAGGCGCTAGGAGCCGATGAAGGACGTGGCGAACAACGATACTGCCTCGGGGAGCTGTAAGCAAGCTTTGATCCGGGGATGTCCGAATGGGGAAACCCAGCTGGCGTAATACCCAGTTACTCTTGTCTGAATACATAGGGCAGGAGAGGCATACCAGGGGAACTGAAACATCTAAGTACCCTGAGGAAGAGAAAACAACAGTGATTCCGTCAGTAGCGGCGAGCGAACGCGGAACAGCCCAAACCAGAGAGCTTGCTCTCTGGGGTTGTGGGACGTCTCACATGGAGTTACAAAGGAGCCGGTTAAACGAAGAGGTCTGGAAAGGCCCGCCATAGAAGGTAAAAGCCCTGTAATTGAAAGTTGGTTCTCTCCGAGACGGATCCCGAGTAGTGCGGGGCACGTGAAACCCCGTATGAATCCGGCAGGACCATCTGCCAAGGCTAAATACTTCCTAGCGACCGATAGTGAAGCAGTACCGTGAGGGAAAGGTGAAAAGCACCCCGGAAGGGGAGTGAAATAGAACCTGAAACCGTGTGCTTACAAGAAGTCAGAGCCCGATCTATGGGTGATGGCGTGCCTTTTGTAGAATGAACCGGCGAGTTACGTTCCCGTGCAAGGTTAAGGTGAGAAGCCGGAGCCGCAGCGAAAGCGAGTCTGAATAGGGCGAATGAGTACGTGGACGTAGACCCGAAACCGGGTGATCTACCCCTGTCCAGGGTGAAGGTGCGGTAACACGCACTGGAGGCCCGAACCCACGCACGTTGAAAAGTGCGGGGATGAGGTGGGGGTAGCGGAGAAATTCCAATCGAACTCGGAGATAGCTGGTTCTCCCCGAAATAGCTTTAGGGCTAGCCTCGGAAAACAGAGTCGTGGAGGTAGAGCACTGATTGGGTGCGGGGCCCGCAAGGGTTACCAAGCTCAGTCAAACTCCGAATGCCATAGACTTACTTCCGGGAGTCAGACAGTGAGTGCTAAGATCCATTGTCAAAAGGGAAACAGCCCAGACCATCAGCTAAGGTCCCCAAGTGTGTGTTAAGTGGGAAAGGATGTGGAGTTGCACAGACAACCAGGATGTTGGCTTAGAAGCAGCCATCATTTAAAGAGTGCGTAATAGCTCACTGGTCGAGTGACTCTGCGCCGAAAATGTAACGGGGCTAAACACACCACCGAAGCTATGGCTTGATCTTATGATCAGGGGTAGGGGAGCGTTGTATAAGGGTTGAAGGTGTACCGTAAGGAGCGCTGGACATTATACAAGTGAGAATGCCGGTATGAGTAACGAAAAGATCAGTGAGAATCTGATCCGCCGAAAGCCTAAGGGTTCCTGAGGAAGGTTCGTCCGCTCAGGGTAAGTCGGGACCTAAGGCGAGGCCGAAAGGCGTAGTCGAAGGACAACAGGTCGAAATTCCTGTACCACCGTAAATCGTTACGAGCGATGGGGGGACGCAGTAGGGTAGTGACGCAGGCTGATGGATGCCTGTCCAAGCAGTGAGGCTGGTTAGTAGGCAAATCCGCTAACCGTAAGGCTGAGCTGTGATGGGGAGTGAAAATTACAGTAGCGAAGGTCATGATCTCACACTGCCAAGAAAAGCCTCTAGCCAGATGAAGGTGCCCGTACCGCAAACCGACACAGGTAGGCGAGAAGAGAATTCTAAGGCGCGCGGAAGAACTCTCGTTAAGGAACTCGGCAAAATGACCCCGTAACTTCGGGAGAAGGGGTGCCCCGGTAGTGTGAATAGCACGAGGGGGCCGCAGTGAAAAGGCCCAAGCGACTGTTTAGCAAAAACACAGGTCTGTGCGAAGCCGTAAGGCGAAGTATACGGGCTGACGCCTGCCCGGTGCTGGAAGGTTAAGGGGAGCGGTTAGGGAGTAATCCCGAAGCTGTGAACCGAAGCCCCAGTAAACGGCGGCCGTAACTATAACGGTCCTAAGGTAGCGAAATTCCTTGTCAGGTAAATTCTGACCCGCACGAATGGCGTAACGACTTGGGCGCTGTCTCAACGAGAGATCCGGTGAAATTTTAATACCTGTGAAGATGCAGGTTACCCGCGACAAGACGGAAAGACCCCATGGAGCTTTACTGCAGCTTGATATTGAATTTGGGTACGATCTGTACAGGATAGGTGGGAGCCTGAGAAGCATGAGCGCCAGCTTGTGTGGAGGCACCGTTGGGATACCACCCTGATCGTATCTAGGTTCTAACCTGGTGCCCTGATCGGGTACGGGGACAGTGTCAGGTGGGCAGTTTGACTGGGGCGGTCGCCTCCTAAAGAGTAACGGAGGCGCCCAAAGGTTCCCTCAGAATGGTTGGAAATCATTCGAAGAGTGCAAAGGCATAAGGGAGCTTGACTGCGAGACCTACAAGTCGAGCAGGGACGAAAGTCGGGCTTAGTGATCCGGTGGTACCGCATGGAAGGGCCATCGCTCAACGGATAAAAGCTACCCTGGGGATAACAGGCTTATCTCCCCCAAGAGTCCACATCGACGGGGAGGTTTGGCACCTCGATGTCGGCTCATCGCATCCTGGGGCTGAAGTAGGTCCCAAGGGTTGGGCTGTTCGCCCATTAAAGCGGTACGCGAGCTGGGTTCAGAACGTCGTGAGACAGTTCGGTCCCTATCTGTCGTGGGCGTAGGAAATTTGAGAGGAGCTGTCCTTAGTACGAGAGGACCGGGATGGACGTACCGCTGGTGTACCAGTTGTTCCGCCAGGAGCACCGCTGGGTAGCTATGTACGGACGGGATAAGCGCTGAAAGCATCTAAGCGTGAAGCCCCCTCAAGATGAGATTTCCCAATTAGTAAGACCCCTTGAAGACGACGAGGTAGATAGGCTGGGGGTGGAAGTGCAGCAATGCATGGAGCTGACCAGTACTAATCGGTCGAGGGCTTATCCAAAAAAAATGCAGGTTCTAAGATCGTAAGTTTCGTTTCGAATCCAGTTTTCAGAGAGCAATCTCTGAATTGAAAAATCGTTTGGTGGCGATGGCGGAGGGGTTCCACACGTTCCCATCCCGAACACGACCGTTAAGCCCTCTAGCGCCGATGGTACTTGGACCGCAGGGTCCTGGGAGAGTAGGAAGCCGCCAAGCACTTCAAAAACACACTCGAATAATTTCGAGTGTGTTTTTTTATGTTCATTTGAGTGTGTTCATTTCCATACGATGAGGACAGCGATGTGGAGACCTGCTTCAAATTGGTCTAGATTTGTCTGGGTCCGTGAATTTTGAATGCCGGGGATGTGGAATACCGACAGCGATGTCCTATATAATAGGCTTTGGTGATGAAAATGGCTAAAAAAACGGACAAAACGAACGTAATGCGTATCCTCGACCAAATGAAGATCCATTACGAATATAACGTCTTCGACAACGAAACGCAGGATGTCTTTGAAGTGTCCCAATCTCTCGGTAGAGATCCTGCTTGCGTATTCAAAACGCTCGTGACCTCCAATCGTTCGAAAGAATACTATGTCTTCATGGTGCCGATCGAGAAGGAACTGGATCTGAAGAAGGCCGCCAAAGTGGCCGGGGAGAAGGCTTTGGAGATGATTCCTCAGAAGGAGCTGCTGCCTCTCACGGGTTATGTACACGGAGGCTGCTCGCCGATCGGCATGAAGAAGCCGTTCAAGACATATATCGACCAGACCGCAGCAGACGCGGAGCGCATTTATTTTTCGGGTGGGCGGGTTGGATATCAGCTTGGATTGCCGTTAGGCGACCTGCAAAAGGTCATCGACGTGTTTCCAGCGGATATTACTAAGGACTCCTAAACGGTAGCCTTAAGAAGCTCTCCTTTCCACGTATAAGTTTCTGCAATCTCATAAAAGTCTTGTTTTGCTCAAGCGGCCACGATCATTACTTCATTGAACAGTGGCCGGTTATTTATGATGAATAGTTTTCAGCCAGAATGCTTCCAGTTGTTTCATACCTTAGAGGCCAGGTGATGAGGTGTACCCCTTCATTTAATCGTGGTTTATTCGGCTTTTCAGCCAATATTCTTACGCCGGTCAGTCCTTCTGCATTTCCTATTTCAGGGAAAGGATTAGTGTTATCAATCGGTTTCTTCAAAAAAGGGGTTGTCACAGTAAACAAAGTGTGATATTTTTATGTCTGTAACCGGTTACACATTCAGAGGTGAAAAGTTCAATGACAACGATCAAAGACGTAGCGAATTTGGCTGGCGTTTCGGTAGCCACCGTATCAAGGGTCATTAATGAAAGAGGTTATGTTCATGCAGACACTCGCAAGAAAGTGGAGGATGCCATCAAGCAGCTGAACTTTTCTCCAAACGAGGTGGCCCGCTCTTTATACAAGCGCAAGTCCAAACTGATTGGCCTGCTGCTCCCGGATATTGCAAACCCTTACTTTCCGCAGCTTGCACGCGGGGTGGAGGACCGGATGCAGGAACAGGAATTCAGGTTGATTTTCGGAAATAGCGATGAGGATGAACAGAAGGAGCAGGATTACATCCAAACCTTTATTCAGAATAACGTCGTCGGCGTAATTTCTTCAACAAATTATCCTCATTCTCACATATATGAAAGCTTAAAGATCCCTGTCGTCTTCCTGGACAGGACCCCGTTGGACAGTCCGTCCGTATTTGCGGATGGCAGAGAAGGCGGCCGGCTGGCCGCCAGGGAAATTATCAAGCGGGGAAGCCGCCGAATCACGGTCATGCAGGGACCGGCACATATCAAACCTGCGCAGGACCGCTTCAAGGGCGCGATCGAGAGCATTCGCGAAGCCGGTTTGGATTATCGCGTAGTCCAGACCACGTCCTTTTCGATTAATGATGTGGGATTATGGGCGGAAGAGCTTTTTAGCAAGCATGGCGATACGGACGGGGTCATTGCCAGCAATGACATTGCGGCGATGGCAGTACTTCATGAGGCGCTGCGAATCGGCAAAAAAGTACCAGAAGACTTGCAGATCATCGGCTTCGACGATATCCCGATGAGCAGCCTGCTGTCACCGGCTCTATCGACCATCCGCCAACCGGCGTACGAGATGGGAAGGGAAGCGGCCGGTCTGCTGATCAATCTGGTAGAACAAGCGCCCATCGATACAAAACATATACAGCTGCCCGTCAGCTTCATTGAGCGGGGCACGACAAGAAAGGTGAATTCAAATGGCTAAAGTATGCGTAATCGGAAGCAGCTCCATGGATCTGGTCGTTACTTCCTCAAGACGGCCGGGGGCGGGTGAAACCGTCCTTGGCGACAGCTTCAAAACCGTTCCTGGCGGGAAGGGAGCCAACCAAGCGATTGCCGCGGCAAGGCTGGGTGCCGAAGTGTCCATGATCGGCCGGGTAGGCGACGACGCGTTCGGTACAGACATTTTGAACAACTTCAAAGCAAACGGTGTCGATGTGCAAAATGTGAAACCGGTTACACATATGGAGAGCGGAACGGCTCATATCATATTGGCCGAAGGTGATAATAGTATCGTGTTCGTGGAAGCGGCAAATCGCGAAGTGACGCCTGAATATGTCGACGAAGCGGCGAACGTGATCCGCAATGCCGACATCGTGCTCATCCAACAGGAGGTCCCGGAAGAAACGGTTGTTCGCGTCAGCACCATTTGCGCTGAAAGCGGGACTCCGCTGCTGCTTAATCCGGCTCCTGCGAGACCATTACCCGATGAGGTCATCAACAATGCAGCGTATATCACGCCGAATGAGCATGAAGCCGAAATCCTGTTTAAAGGCATGACGCCTGCGGAAGCGCTGCGGAAATATCCGAACAAATTGTTTATTACGGAAGGCAGCAACGGGGTTCGCTACTTTGACGGGGAACAAGAAATCGTCGTGCCGACGTACAAGGTGGAGGCAGTCGATACGACGGGGGCAGGCGATACGTTCAATGCCGCATTTGCGGTCGCTTTGGCGGAAGGCAAGCCGCTCCAAGACAGCGTTAGATTCGCGAACCGGGCTGCATCGCTATCCGTGACAAAGTTCGGGGCACAAGGCGGCATGCCGATGCGACACGAAGTGGAGGAAGGCCTGAAATGAAAAAGCAAGGAATGCTGAACAGCCATATTTCCAAAATACTGTCGGATTTGGGCCATACGGACATGATTGTGATCGCGGATGCGGGCCTTCCGGTTCCTGAGGGGGTTGCCAAAATCGATTTGGCGCTCAAGCTCGGAACGCCGAGCTTTCGGGAGGTCGTCGAATTGATCGCAGACGATATGGTCGTTGAAAAAGTGGTTTTGGCGCAAGAAATTAAGGAGGGCAACCCGGCGGCATTGCGGTTCGTTACGGAGACGTTCGGAAGCGAAGCCGTCGACGTGTCGGTCAGCCATGAACAATTCAAAGCGCTGACCAGGCAAGCCAAAGCGGTCATCCGCACGGGTGAAGCCACGCCGTATGCCAATTGCATTTTGCAATCGGGCGTCATATTCGGTTAAAGGGGGACGGCATCATGCATATTCGGATGCAAGGCATATATAAGGCGTTCGGCACCAATCAGGTGCTGAGCGGAGTGGATTTCGAACTGAAGGAAGGCGAGGTTCATGCCCTCATGGGCGAGAACGGGGCCGGCAAATCCACGTTAATGAACATTCTGATCGGCCTTCATCAACGGGATCAGGGAACGATCGCCATCGACGGCAAGGAAACGTATTTTTCCAGCCCGAAGGAGGCCGAGAAAGCGGGAGTTGCTTTTATTCATCAGGAGTTGAACGTTTGGCCGGAAATGACGGTGCTCGATAATCTTTTCATCGGCAAGGAGCTTACATCGTCAATGGGATTGCTGAATACGCGACAAATGAAAGCGCTTGCCAATGAACAGTTTGCCAAACTGTCCGTGCAAATCCCGTTGGAACGTCCGGCGGGGGAATGCTCTGTAGGCCAGCAGCAAATGATTGAAATCGCCAAAGCGCTAATGACCGACGCCAAAGTCATCATTATGGATGAGCCGACGGCGGCGCTTACGGAGCGCGAAATCCAGAAGCTGTTCGGCGTGATCGCTTCGTTGAAGAAAAACGGGGTGTCCATCGTTTACATCTCGCACCGGATGGAGGAGATTTTCACGATCTGCGACCGCATTACGGTGATGCGGGACGGCAAAACGGTCGATACCAAGCCGATCCCGGAAACGAGCTTTGACGAAGTGGTCCGGAAGATGGTTGGCCGGGAGCTTACCGAGCGGTATCCGTCCCGTCATCCTTCGTACGGCGAAGTGGTTCTGGAAGTGCGGAATGCCAGCAGCAAAGGTTTGTTCCAAAACATCAGCTTTACGGTAAGAGCAGGAGAGATCCTTGGATTTTCGGGGCTGATGGGCTCGGGGAGAACAGAAATCATGCGGGCGATCTTCGGACTGGACGGGATGGACAGCGGAGACATCATGATGCGCGGCAAAAAAGTGAACATCCGGAAGCCGGCAGACGCAGTCAAACACGGCATCGGTTTTATTACGGAAGACCGGAAGGACGAAGGTTTAGTGCTTGATTTCTCCATCCGCGAAAATATGGCCTTGCCGAACTTGTTCAGCTTCTCGAGCAAAGGATTCATTTCCGGACAAAAAGAACAGGATTTCGTCGACACGCTGATCAAGCGTTTGCAAATCAAGACGCAATCTTCGGAGACGGCAGCACGTAACCTGTCCGGGGGCAATCAGCAAAAGGTGGTCATCGCCAAATGGGTCGGCATCGGGCCGAGCGTACTGATTCTGGATGAGCCGACGCGCGGGGTTGACGTGGGCGCGAAACGCGAAATTTATCAGCTGATGAACGAGCTGACGGATCGGGGCGTCGCCATCATCATGGTATCTTCGGAGCTGCCCGAGGTGCTGGGCATGAGCGACCGGATTGCGGTCGTGCATGAAGGACGCATCAGCGGCGAGCTGGCAAGGGAAGAGGCAACGCAGGAAAGCATTATGACATTGGCTACAGGGGGAAAGTAACATGACAACAATGCAAGAAAACCAACCCGCCAAAAGCGGTTTCCGCTTGACGAATGTGACACAGAAACTGGGTCCGCTGCTCGGACTGATCATTCTTATTTTTATCGTATCGGTATTGAATCCAAGCTTTTTGGAACCGCTTAACATTTTGAACCTGCTGCGCCAAGTCTCGATCAACGCGCTGATCGCCTTTGGCATGACGTTCGTCATCCTGACTGGCGGCATCGACTTGTCTGTAGGCTCCATTCTGGCTTTATCCAGCGCATTCGTAGCCAACTTGATGTTGTCCGGTCTTGATCCGATCCTGTCGATCATTATCGGGGTAGCGCTCGGCGGCGTGATGGGTATGGTGAACGGGCTGATGATTACGAAAGGCAAGATGGCTCCTTTTATCGCCACATTGGCAACGATGACGGTATTCCGCGGATTGACGCTGGTGTACACGGACGGAAACCCGATCACGGGATTGGGCGACAGCATGCTGTTCCAACTGTTCGGCCGGGGTTATATGTTCGGTATTCCCGTACCGGCCATTACGATGCTGATAACGTTTGTCATTCTGTGGACGATTTTGCACAAAACGGCCTTTGGCCGCAAAACGTACGCCATCGGCGGCAATGAGAAAGCGTCCATCATTTCAGGCATCAAAGTGCATCGCGTAAAAATCATGATTTATTCGTTGGCAGGCATGCTGTCCGCGCTGGCAGGCGCAATCCTGACTTCCCGCCTGAATTCCGCGCAGCCGACGGCCGGCACATCGTATGAGCTGGACGCCATCGCTGCCGTCGTTCTCGGCGGAACAAGCCTCTCGGGCGGCAGAGGACGGATCGTCGGCACATTGATCGGGGTACTGATCATCGGCGTGTTGAACAACGGTTTGAACTTGCTCGGCGTCAACTCGTTTTATCAAATGGTTGTCAAAGGCGTCGTCATTGCCATTGCCGTCCTGCTGGACCGCAAGAAAACGGCTTAAGGAGAGAAATGAACATGAAAAAATTGACCATATTGCTTGTAAGCGTAATGATGATCGTTCTGGCAGGATGCTCCCTGGAGCCTCCAGGTTGGGCCAAGCCTGATGCTGCCGGGGGCAAAGAGCAGAAAAAAATCGGACTGTCCATTTCCACCTTGAACAACCCGTTCTTCGTTTCCTTGAAGGACGGCGTGGTGGCGGAGGCGGCAAAGCAGGGAATTCAAGTTATCGTAGTTGACGCACAGAACGACTCGGCCAAACAAACCAATGACGTAGACGATCTCATTCAACAGGGCGTAGATGCCTTGCTGATTAACCCTGCGGATTCCGCGGCGATCTCTACGGCGGTGCAATCGGCCAATAGTGTCGGCATTCCCGTAATTACGCTGGACCGTTCCGCAGACAAAGGCGATGTGGCAGCACTCGTTGCGTCCGATAACGTCAAAGGTGGACGAATGGCCGCAGAGTATTTTGTGGAGAAGTTGGGCGAGGGTGCAAAAGTTATCGAGCTTGAAGGTGTACCGGGAGCTTCGGCAACGAGAGAACGCGGAAAAGGGTTCCATGAAGTGGCCGACCAGAAGCTTAATGTAATCGCCAAACAGTCTGCCGACTTTGACCGCTCCAAAGGGTTGAACGTCATGGAGAACCTGCTGCAAGGAAATCCGGACGTACAGGCGGTATTTGCCCACAACGACGAGATGGCGCTTGGTGCCATTGAAGCGATCCAAAGCTCGGGTAAGGATATTCCGGTCATCGGGTTCGACGGCAACGATGACGCGATCAAGTCCATCAAGGACGGCAAGCTGACCGCAACGGTTGCCCAACAGCCTGCACTGATCGGCCAATTGTCGGTACAGGCAGCGATGGATGTGTTGAACGGCAAACAGGTGGAGAAATCCATCCCTGCCGAATTGAAGCTGGTAACCAGAGAAAACGCAGGCGAATAACAGCCCGAAGATCCCGTTTTGGACCCCGTGTCCGAAACGGGATTTTTGCATTTTCATGAGTGTGCATCTATTCCTTTCATTCCCTGAAATGAATAATTCGTGGATGGAACGCAAAAGATAGCGACACCTATAAATATCTCAACGACATCAGATAATGCATAACAGGGGGCATGAGGATGAGCACAACCATGGATTTGCTGTTGAATGAACCGTTTACGGGCAGCATGTCGGCCGACGAAGCGAGGCTAAGATCCATTTTCACAGGCTGTTCGGACATGGTGTTTCATGCGTTTACAACGGCAGCCCACACTCCTGTGTTATGCATTTATTGCGTTGGGCTGTGCGATACGGAAAGGCTCGAGCGCCAGGTATTGGCTCCGCTGCAGCAATCGGCGGCAAATGTCAGGATCACGGTTGGTGCTTCACATGAAACGACACATGGCACGACACATGGCACGACACATGGAACGCCCTCCGCTCTGGAGCATGATGAGACGATGAGGGGTACCAGCACTTCCGAAGCACCCATGTCGTCCGTGGAAATGGTGCATACCATGGGTCAGGCGGTACAGGCTCTTATGGACGGAGGGGCATTGCTTCTCATGGATGGGGAAACCTCGGGAACTGTATATCCGCTATACAAAACACCGAATCGAACGCCGCAGGAACCTGCCGCCGAATCGACGGTTCGCGGAGCACGGGACGGATTCACGGAATCGTTGGACGTAAACTTGTCTTTGGTGCGGAAACGAATCAAAACACCTTCGCTAAAGCTGAAAAAAATGACAGTGGGGGAATATACGAGTACGCAGGCAGCCTTGGTGTACGTGGAAGGCATTATCGATCCTTCCTTATTGAAGGAAGCGGAGTCCAGATTAAATCGCCTGAATCTCAAGGAGGTTCTTGAGAGCCAGTACATCGAAGAGGCGATCATTGACCAGAAACACTCGCCTTTTCCCCAAATGATGTCCACGGAACGTCCGGATGTGGTTGCATCGAATGTGCTGGAAGGCCGCTTTGCGCTGATTGTGGACGGCACGCCCTTCAGCCTGATCGCACCTGTCACATTATTCTCCATGCTGCAATCTCCGGAGGACTATTATCAAGATCAGTACATGAGCGTGTTTATCCGCTGGCTGCGGTATTTATTTTATGTCCTGTCGCTGCTGCTGCCCTCGGCGTACGTGGCTATCACGACCTTCCATCAAGAGATGATTCCAACGGTATTGATGCTGAGCATCGCAAAGGCAAGGGAGGAGATTCCATTTCCGGCACTGGTGGAGGCATTCATTATGGAAATTTCCTTCGAAGCTTTGCGCGAGGCAGGCGTCAGGCTGCCCAAACAGGTCGGTTCCGCAGTCAGCATCGTCGGGGCGCTGATCATCGGTCAGGCTGCGACGTCAGCAGGCATCGTGTCCGCCCCCATGATCATTATCGTAGCCATAACGGGCATCGCGTCCTTCATGATTCCGCGATATGCGGCCAGCATCGTTACGCGTCTGCTTCGTTTTCCGATGATGCTGCTGGCGGGCACACTCGGCCTTACGGGTGTGATGCTCGGCCTGATCCTCATCGTTATCCATTTAAGCAGTCTGCGTTCCTTCGGTGTGCCATATCTGTCTCCAGCAACGCCGACCTCAGTCCGCAGCCTCAAGGATGTCTGGTGGCGCCCTTCGCCCAAAGGTAGTCCGAAATGAATCGGCAGTCGCAGCGGTTTATACAGTTTAATTGCATACAGCATTCATGAAAGGGGCATTTGTTATGCTGACAGACAAAGGCAAAATATCGTCGGCACAATTGGCTTTCATGATTTTCCCGGCGATTCTGGCGACATCCATTTTGTCCGTGCCAAGCATGACGATGCATTTTGCCGGGCATGACATGTGGATTTCCCCGCTGATCGGAGCTGTGGTCGGACTTGCCGTCATCGGCATTTCCTTTGGTCTTCACCGGCTCTATCCCGGGCAAACCATCATGCGGTCAAGCACGCAAATTGCAGGATGGTGGGGCGGTAAAGCAATAGGCTTTATTTTTCTGCTCTATTTGCCGCACTTGACCGGCTTGATCATTCGCGAATACGGCGAGTTCATAGCAAGCAATGCGCTTCCCCGAACTCCGCTGTTTGTCGTGATGGGCACGATGGTTCTGGTGTGCGCGATCAATGTGCGGCTGGGCATCGAAGTGGTTGGGCGAACTTCGCAGGTGTTTGTGTCGATTCTGGTTATTCTGATGTGCCTGATCTTCATCTTGTTAATTGGAGAGCTTCATCTGGGCGAATTGCTGCCTTTCCTGGAGAACGGGATTGTTCCCATATTTAAAGGAGCCGTTGCTCCGGCCGCCTGGTTTAGCGAGTACATCGTGCTTGCCTTCCTGCTTCCCTATCTTGACGGGAAGAAGAATCCGGCCAGAACGATGATGTTTTCGCTTGTTTTGACAACAGGGGCCATGATTGTTACCAATTTGTTCTGCTTGTTCCTGTTGGGGGATTTGACGGACAGCTTTGCCTTTCCGTTTATGATTGCTGCGCGTTACATCACGATTGCCGATTTCCTGCAGCATATCGAGGCGGTTGTCATCGGCATTTGGATTTTCGGCATCTTCGTTAAAATCTCCGTGTTTCTGTACATATTCGCGACGTCCACGGCGGAATGGTTCGGCTTGGATAATTACAAACCGCTCGTATTCCCTCTTGCATTTTTATGCATGGTATTTGCATACTGGTTAGCCTCGGATGGCCTTGGAGTCGCTGGCCTCGTAAGCGCATCGGCCAATGTGTACACGATGTCTGTCCTATTGGTCCTCCCGGCCATGATTTACGGACTTGCACTGCTAAAGAACATGTTCAAGCGGACTCCAAGGGATGGCAAAAAAGCATGAAAAATAACGGGAGATTAAAACGATATGCAATCGTTCTAGTCGGTTTAGGCCTGTTGTTGGCCGGTTGCTGGGACCGGAAGGAGATCAATGATTTGGCGATCGTTCTTGCCACAGGCATTGACTATGAAGATGGCAGAGTGGAGCTGACGGCCCAGATTTTCATTCCCCGCAAAGCGAGTGGAGGAGCGGGCGGAGGCACAGGCGGAGCTGGAGAGAGCAGTCCGAGCGGGGTTACCATGGTGCGGACAGCCGAAGGAAGCACTATTGCCGAAGCATTGAACCGGCTGCAGCGAAAGGTCCCCCGAAACATGTTTTGGGGCCACTGCGAGGTTGTTGTCATCAGCGAAGAGGCTGGAAAACAGGGACTGCGGGAATATATCGATTTTTTGCTGCGATATCCGCAGTTCCGCGAGCACGCTTACGTTTTTTCCAGCGCAGAGCCGACCAAGGAATTATTGGCCCTGCTGGACCCGCTCGAAAGAAGCTCTGCCGAATCCTTGCGGGAGATGGCAAACATGGGGCTGGGCACGCGAGTGACCGTGCTGGATTTGGCCCAGTCCATCGAGGGCCCGAGCCGGTCAGCCATTTTGTCCCGGATGCTCATTCTTCCACCTGATCCTGGGCAAAGCAAACAAACGACGACGCCTTACATCAAAGGCCTGAGCATATACAAGAACGGCCGCTATGTCCGGACCGCCAAAGAGCCGCTTAGCATTGGGATGCTGCTGCTGTCCAACGAATTGAATAATATCATCATGCCGGTTGAATTGGAGCGGGAGAAGGGGGCGTTTTCCATCCGTCCTTTCGAAATGAAAACAGAACTGATCCCGCACGTCAAGGGAAAGGACTGGTCCATGGAGATCAAAGTCCGGTCAAAAGGAGAAGTCGTATTGAACACGACCAACGCCAACTTGACCGACCCTTCCAAGATGAAGGAACTCGAAAAGGCTTGGTCAGACAGGCTGAAGGCATTGGCGGAGGAAGCGCTTGAACTTGCCCAGCACGAGCTGCAAGCCGATCTGTATAAATTTTCGGTCGAATTTCGCAGGCACTATCCCGAGCAATGGAAAGAACGACATCGGCAATGGGACGCCGTTTTCTCGAATCTTGATGTGAAGGTCGACGTCCGCGCTCGCATTGCCCGCACGGGGAAATCGACCGATCCTCAAGGAATTACGGAACAAAGTGCCGACTGAGCACATATCCATATTGGGATGAAGGAGAAGATGCAATGAAATCAGCCTCGATGGTCGGCATCGTGCTGCTGGCAGCGGCCATAGTATATGGGGAGTGGAAAAACACCCCGCAGCGGCGGGAGAGATGGGTGGTTGCAGGCATTATGGCCGGAGCCGTGATTCTGTCCATCGTGCTTCTGCTGCTGCCGGGCATTCCCGGTCCCAGCCAGTTCGTAAAGTTGGTGTTCGGGCAAGTGGACCAATACATGAAATGAACATCGGTACTACATTCGGCGTGATTATGTCATATGCGTCTAAGAATGACGTCTTCGCTGGATAAAAATGTTTTTATAAAAATGACTTGTTTTTTTCCTCAGCGTCTGATATTGTATAACCTGTGATTTTGGAAAGCGGATATATCAACATTGAATCGGAACTTTCCAGCAGATAATTTTTGACCACTCCTCAAGAGTCTAGGCCATACGGACAGCCGGGTCAAATGCCGATTGGCAACGAAATGTTGCCTTATTGATTGAGTTAAAAGCTCAAATTTTATAAGTTGGTTACTTTACAACCAGTGCATCTGCACATCAACTTGTGAAACGGTCAATAAGAGTGGTAAAGGCGAATTATTTGCTATATAGACTCTGATCCAATATTGATATACATGAAGGAGCTTTCCGCCAGGAACATTCTACGGAATTTCTGTGGTCATGGAACGTGACGCCTTTTTAATGATGTATATCGACAAGCAAGTGTGATGATGCGCGATTAGGCCATTTTGCACTTGCTTTTTTTGTTGTGTTAGAAACGGAACTGGGAAAGCTAAATGAACTGGGTTCAAAACAAATCAAAAAAATTCACTTGGGTTAGGAGAATGGAAAATGGGTAAAGCACTAATCATCGGCGCGGGCGGCGTTGCTTCCGTAGCAGTTCACAAATGCGTTCAAAACAGCGAAGTTTTCGAGGAAATCTGCATCGCAAGCCGCACCAAATCCAAATGCGACGATCTTAAAGCCAAACTGGATGGCGGCAAAACAAAAATCACGACTGCGCAAGTGGATGCAGACAACGTTGAAGAGCTGATCGCCCTGATCAATGAATTCAAACCGGATATCGTCATGAACCTGGCTTTGCCTTACCAGGATTTGACGATCATGGATGCATGCTTGGCAACCAAAACACATTACATGGATACAGCCAACTACGAGCCGGAAGATACGGCGAAATTCGAATACAAATGGCAATGGGAATACAAGGAGCGTTTCGAAAAAGCCGGCATCACGGCGCTGCTGGGCAGCGGCTTTGACCCGGGCGTAACCGGCGTATTCTCCGCATACGCGCTGAAACATTACTTCGACGAAATCGAGTACATCGACATTCTCGACTGCAACGGCGGCGACCACGGTTACCCGTTTGCGACCAATTTCAATCCTGAGATTAACATTCGCGAGGTTTCGGCGAACGGAAGATATTGGGAGAATGGCGAATGGATCGAGACAAAACCTATGGAAATCAAACGTGTCTACGACTTCAAAGAAGTGGGCGAAAAAGACATGTACCTGCTGTACCATGAGGAGCTCGAGTCCCTGGCGAAAAACATTCCTGGCCTGAAACGCATCCGTTTCTTCATGACTTTTGGCCAAAGTTACCTGACTCACCTCAAAGCTTTGGAAAACGTGGGCATGACTTCGATCGAACCGATCGAGTTCGAAGGCAAACAAATCATTCCTTTGCAATTCCTGAAGGCGGTACTGCCTGATCCGGCGTCCCTCGGTCCTCGCACCGTGGGCAAAACGAACATCGGCTGCATTTTCAAAGGCAAAAAAGACGGCAAAGACAAAACGTACTACGTGTACAACGTATGTGATCACCAAGAGTGCTACAAAGAGGTTGGCTCCCAAGCGATTTCTTATACAACTGGCGTTCCGGCCATGATCGGTGCTGCCATGGTTATCACTGGCAAATGGAATAAACCGGGCGTATACAACGTGGAAGAGTTCAACCCGGATCCATTCATGGAAGAACTGAACAAATGGGGCCTTCCTTGGGTAGAAGACTTCAACCCGGTTCTCGTTGACGAACTGCCGGAAGAAGCAAAAGAATCGGAGCTTGTACGTTAAGATGCGGTTCGAGCAATTACCGACACCATGTTTTGTTGTTGACGAAGCACTGATCGAGAAAAACCTGAAAATCCTGAACGGTGTCATGCAGCGTACTGGCGCGAAAATCGTGCTGGCTCAGAAGGCGTTCTCCATGACGGCGATGTATCCGCTCATCGGAGAATACCTGAGCGGCGCAACCGCAAGCGGGCTGTACGAAGCTCGTTTGGGCCATGAGGAAATGGGCAAAGAGAATCATGTCTTTGCCCCGGCCTATCGCGAGGACGAGATCGATGAGATCATCTCGATCTGTGACCACATTATTTTCAATTCGTTTTCGCAGCTGGCGAAGTTCAAAGATAAGGCGCTTCAGGCTGGCAGAAAAGTAGGGCTGCGCATTAACCCGGAATGCTCGACCCAGGTCGGCCACGAAATCTACGATCCTTGTTCCCCGGGTTCCCGTTTCGGGGCCAAACACGAAGATTTCCGCGCCGAGCTGCTGGACGGTGTCTCCGGACTGCACTTCCACACCTTGTGCCAGCAAAATTCCGACGATCTGGAGACGACGCTGAACGCGGTGGAAGAGAAGTTCGGACAATGGCTGCCGCAAATGGAATGGATCAACTTCGGCGGAGGGCATCACATCACGCGCGAAGATTACGACATTCCGAGATTGGAAGCCTGCATCAAACGTATGCAGGAGAAATACAACCTGGAAGTATATCTGGAGCCGGGTGAAGCTGTTGCACTGAACGCGGGTTTCCTGGTCACTTCCGTATTGGATTTCCACAGAAACGGCATGGACATCGCCATTCTCGACACATCGGCGACATGTCATATGCCGGACGTACTGGAAATGCCGTACCGCCCACCGCTTGTCGGTTCGGGAGAAGCAGGCGAGAAGCCGTACCTGTACCGTTTGGGCGGGCAAACTTGCCTGTCTGGCGACGTGATCGGCGATTATTCGTTCGATCAGCCGCTGAAAGAAGGCGACCGTCTGGTATTCGAAGACATGGCGATCTATTCCATGGTCAAAACGAATACGTTCAACGGCATGCCGCTGCCAGCTATCGCTGTTCGCCGAAAAGACGGCGATTGCGAAGTGGTTCGCCAATTTGGCTATGAAGATTTCAAAACGAGATTGGCCTGATTTATTTTTTTCATTATACGACTCAGCGCTGCTCAGGCAGAACGGTGGATCAATGATCTCCGACAGCCTGCTTGAGCGCGATCGCATACCAACCGGATTCCTATATAGGGGTCCGGTTTTTTGTTGCAGGTCCATTTTTTCCAGAATTAACAAAAAGTTCACATAGAAGACACATGGCTCCTGTATAATTTTGTATGATAAAGGAATCAAGCTTCCATTCGAAGCTGCTCCATATATACGGGGACAAGCTTTAGAAGGATGGTTTGATTTTTTTACATACCGAACTTTCAGTCCGTATTTAAGCAAAAGCCATTTTTCTGGAGGTGAACGTTTGAATGATCAGTGCAAAAGAAGTGGAAATCGTTGAATATGAGCCTGCCTTCGCTGCTTCCGTCGCAAAAATGTGGAATATGAGCCAGGACAGCTGGGGAGGCGACAGCACGGTCCGGACGGAGGAACAAATCATCAAAGAACACCAAAATAGCCCGTACCTCCACGTTTTTTTGGCCATGGTTGACGACGAGGTCGTCGGATACTGCAGTTTCTCCCATTATAAAGAAGATCAAGGAGCGCTTTATATTCCATTGTTGAACGTGCGCCCGGATTATCACGGCCGCAAAGTCGGAAAACGGCTTATATTGCGCGCGTTGGACGAAACGATCAAACGAGGTTGGCCGCGATTGGATTTATATACTTGGGCTGGAAACACCAAAGCCGTGCCTGCGTACAAAAAATGCGGATTTTTCTGGGAACGGCGGGATGACACGACGCATCTCATGAACCTGATCCCTTCGGTGCTCCAGACCGAGGCCGTGAAGCATTATTTCGATGAACTGGATTGGTATGCCGATAGCCTGCGGGAGATCGTCATCAGCCCGGATGGCCGCCAAGAACGCGGATTCGATTACTTCACTTACGAATGGAGCAAAGGCTCCACTTACCTCAAAATGGAGTACGAGCGCACGGGGCGCGGATTGCGCCTCATTGAAACCGAGGACTATTTAATTGAAGCAAGCATTCCCGAGCAGCATGAGCTTCCGTTTGGCGCCCATTATCCCATCATGTACAAAGCCGTAAACAAAAGCGGCAAACCGCTCACTGTAGATGTGCAGAGCGTTAGCAATGCCGGGATCAGCTTTGACTTGCAGGAGAGCATGAACGTTGAGCAAACCGGAACCATTGAGGGTACTTATTTCGTGCAGCCTGTGGAGGAAGACCAGAATCCCTTCGAAACGCATCCGGTGGTGGAAGCCGAACTTCGGATCAATGGCAAACAAGCGACGTTCAAAATCGGAATTGAGCCCAAGTATCCGGTAAAAATCAAGTTTCATGCCCCACAACTGCCCCTGCATGCAGGCCAAACGTACAACCTTGACCTGACCGTGGAGAACGAATACGCGGCAGATGGCGTGTTTGAATTCGAGCTGCCTTCGGATGGTATTCTCGCCTTCGTGCAGCCGACCGTTCGGATCGCAGTTCCGGCCAAAGGCAGACAGTCGATCGCGGTGAAGGCCGAGCTGCTCGAATATGGTATCTGGCATCATAAGGTAGGCATTTACAGTATAACGGACAGCGAAAAGAAACGGGTTCATCAGCAAAAAACAAGCATCGTTTTTCAGGGGATCCATGCGGCCTTTGGCGGAGAAACGGAACAGGAATGGATGATTTCCAATGGCCTTTATTCGGTCCGGTTAGGAAAATCCCAGCCGATGATCTCGATTTATGGGGGGAACAAAGATGTCATTTCACTTGGTTTCCCAAGCTTTGGTTTGCCGTATAGCGATGCTTTTGAGAAGAAACGGGCAGCGCGCGTTGCTTGGCGGCATGAAGGTGCCATGATCATGGAAGCCGATTATGAGATTGCTTCATTTCATCTGAATCTCACCCTCGTTGTGCAGCTGCATAATAACGGCGTGATCAGCCGTCATTTTATCGTTCGTAACAGCGATGCTGCACCTGAGCGTACGGAACCCATATATATGAAGGAAAAATTTCATTTTGGCTTGGAAGGCGCGATTATTCCGTATCAGGGACAATATGTGGATGCAGGTCAAAGCCCGGATGCCGCCGACAAAGATTATTGGGAACTGACCCAATTCACCGAGAATTGGCTATATGCTAAACAAGGAGACCATACAAGAGGCATCACATGGCCTGAAGGCAGACAGCTCACCAGAGAAAATTGGCTTTACGGACTTGAACATGAACTGGGGCTGCTCCCTGCGGAGAACGTTGCTCAGACCGAACCGATTCGGATCGCCGTGGGGACATGGCAAGATTGGCGCGATTTCCGTGCATTTGCGTTGAAAGGCGAGAAGGACACCGATCTGCATACAACGGCACATCTGGAGCTGATCGTCAACGATCGCAATCCATTTATTCATGGAGAGGCTGCCGCCCGTATTGTGGAACGGAAAAATACACTGTTGGCTGGCGAAATTCACGTTTCGTCTGTAAAGGAAGGCATTGTCCCGGTATCGCAACTCGTGTATGAGGAGGAACAACGCACCGTTGTGGCTTTGCCGTTAAACGCGAAGCCTGCACTGGAGGCCGATATCGTATCCGTCCGGCTTGATATGGAAGATTACGAAGTGAAACGGCATCGTGCGGTATTTCCGGTCACGGGAGACGGCGTAATCCTCCAGACAGAGCCATCGGAGCATGGCGATCTATGCATGGCCGACAATGGCGTTCTGCGGATTAAAGCCAGTTCCGTGTATGCACCGGCGCTCTTCTCTCTGCAATATCACGGGCAAGAATGGCTGGAGTCTTCCTACCCGCAGGCCGGGCCGAAGTCGTGGTGGAATCCATGGACCGGGGGAATTACGGCCGGAATCATCGGCATGTCCGAATCGAGCCTGATGAAGGAACCTCGCGAGGTTTCGTTTGCGGAAATGAAGGATTCGGCGGGCAATGCTTGGTCAGGTATCCGAATGACGGTGAAGGTTACTCATCATGCCAAATATAAGGGGATCACGATGCACCATTACTTCCTTATGCTTCCCGGCGCGCCTGTGCTGGCATCGGTCGTTGGCATCGTTCAGCATACGGGGGCTCCGCTGCATCCGCTGCACCTGATTCATTATACCTCCTGCCAGGCAAGCCGGGATATTAAGGATTGCCGCGTATACGTTCAGGATCAGTCCGGGGAAGGGGTCGTATACAAGGCTGGCCGGGTTCAAATGGAAGTGAATAGCGCCAGCGGCATCATTCAATATGGATCACGGGAAAGGGAGCAGCGCTTGATGACCGTTTCCCATCCCGGATTGGAATCGGTGGAAACCGTAATCAATAATGAGTTATCCTTTTCCGTGAATATCGAAAAATTGTTCGTTCCGGATCGTCAAGGAAAAATGGGCAAACCCCATTTTTGCATCATCTCGGATCTGCCCGCAATGCAGGACGCCTACGCGGATTTGCAGGCCCTTCGTTTCGACGACGCCAACCTGAAATAGAAAGGATTGCATGGAATGAAAATCATTGATGCGCATATTCACTACTCCAACATTGCGGCGTTCAAAGAAACTGCACAGCTGCAGGCATCCATCGAATATACTTCGAAAGGCCTGCTGGAGGAGTTCAGGAACGCCGGCGTGATTGCCGGGGTAGGCATGGGCGTGACGGAAACGGAAGAAGGCTTGTTTCCAGACGCAGCAGCCCGCAATCCGATGCTTCTTGATCTGGAGCCGTTGTTGCCGGATAACATATACACATGCGTCGGCATCAATCCGCTAACCTTGCATCAGGATGGTCAAATCGAAGCGCTGGAGCAATCCCTGCGTTCCGAACGCGTGGTGGGGATCAAGTTATATGCGGGATATTACCATTTTAACGTCGGCGACGAGATTTACGACCCGGTATATCGCTTGGCTTCCGCTTATGAGCTTCCCATCGTCATTCATGGAGGGCTGACGTATTCGGATCACGGGTTGTTGAAATACTCCCATCCGCTCTCGATGGAAGAGACGTTCATGAAACACCGCAACCTGACCTTTATGATATGCCATCTCGGTGATCCGTGGGTGATGGATACGGCGGCTTTGCTCGAGAAAAATCCGAATCTTTATGCCGATCTGTCCGGCTGGATTGTCGGAGATGCGGCAAAGGTGGAACGATTGCAGCGCGAGCAGACGTACGTGGACCATTTCAAACGCGCCATCGTCTTTGCCGAGAAGTATGACCGTCTCGTGTTTGGCACGGACTGGCCGCTGGTTCCGCTTGAACCATATATTCGGTTCGTACAGAACCTGATTCCCGAGCAGCACTGGGAAGATGTATTTTATAACAATGCACTGCGCGTGTTTCCAAGACTTCAGCAGGCACTGGCGTCTAATGAATAGGCAGAACAGGGGTAATTAAAGATCATACCAACGAAACCGGACTCTGGCTTGTGAATGTCCGGTTTCGTTTTTTTGTGGTTCATAACTTGACCTTAGGTCAGACCTAAGGTATATGCTTGATTCGAATCCAAGGAAAACATTAGGAGGAGCAAACGGTGAAAAAGGAGATTACCATTAGCGAGCTTGCAAAACTGATGCGCGTGTCCGTCCATCAGATTCGTTATTTCGAGGAAAAGGGCGTGTTGTTTCCGGCTTACATGGACGACAATCAATATCGCATGTATGGCATGGACGAAATTTATCGGCTCGCACATATTTTGCTGCTGCGCAAAACGGGTTTGTCCGTGCAAGCGATCCGGGATTGGAGCGAAGAAGGAACCCCGGACGATATGCGGCGGTTGCTTCGGCAGTCTCTTTCCAGGATGGAAGCCGAGATGGAGCGATTGCGAACATTAAGCGGTTTTATCCACAAATTGTTGGACGAGAACGAGCGTTATGGGCAGGAGGCTTCTTTCTTCGAAGTTGTTCAGCGTGATCCATCTGTTCTGTCCTCGTGGTTCGAAACAGACATCGAGGCGGATGTCGATGCGCGCATGTTAGCCCAGCGGGCCAATCCGCTGCCAGAGCTGTTTGAAACGGACATTCATTACGTATATGAGGGAGGCCATCGCGTACGGCTGTGCACGGAAGTGCAAGACACGGACGGGGACGTGGTTCTCCCGGCTGGCGAATATTTGTCCTACAGGTTCTCGATTCATGACGAAGAAGGCCTGCAGCAACATTTTGACCAATTTCAGGACTTCGCTGACCGCAGCTCCCTTGTTCTAACCGGGCCGCAAATCCTTGTGGAGAGGTCGTATCTGTCACTGTTCACCCAAGAAAGCATACATTACGAGCTGCTAGCGCGAGTTGATCGCAGCGGCGGTGACGTTATGGAGCCCGGCACAGCACATTCATGGCGTGGTTGTTCGGCGAACGAGAATGGAATGAGATGATACATGAAGGTCTGGATTACTCGCAAGAAAGGAATGCAAAGACACATGAAAAAGAAATGGGGAATCGCGTTGTTGAACAGCTTATTTGCGCCAAGGAACATCACGCCAAAGGGGTACATGGATGAAATCGCAGATTTCCTGCAAAACCTTCATCCACACCAGAAAGTGCAGCCGTGAAACCGGATGTTCCGGGAACTTTTGATACGGGGAGGGATAGGATTTGAAACCGAAGCCGCCGAACGGAAGGATTGTCGGTCTGGATTTGGCGAGAGCCATTGCCATCATCGGCATGATCATCGTCAATTATAAACTGGCCATGGGAGCACAGGATGCAGGCCCGAATTGGTTGAGGATATCAACAGGGCTATTTGAGGGCAGGGCTTCCGCGCTGTTCGTGATCCTCGCCGGAATCGGGGTGTCGCTTATGACGGCCCGGGCGAGGACTTCCGGAAATGAGGAGCTGTTGAAGGCAAGCCGGAAGACGTTATACCGCAGGGCATCCTTTCTTTTCGTTGCTGGAATCAGCCTGCTGGGAATCGGCTGGAGCGCGGACATTCTGCACTACTACGCCTTATTTATTGCCCTGTCGGCGCACTTTCTCCGATTATCGGACAAAAAGCTGCTTGGATGGATGGTTTTTGTTCTTATAACAACGTGTTTTCAATTATTATATTTCGATTACAGTTACGGCTGGTCAGCGGATTACCATGAATATGCCGGGCTGTGGACATGGCCTGGATTCGTTCGCAACCTGCTGTTTAACGGATTCCATCCGTTATTTCCGTGGTTGGCGTTTTTTCTGCTCGGGTTGTGGCTCGGCCGGAAGGACTGGCTTATAAGGAAAGAGCCAAGAGGCCGCTTGCTCACAATTGCCGCGAGTACTGCGGTAGTGACTGAGTTCTGCTCCGGCTTTCTCGTTCGGAAATTGTCGTCTGGTTTGGGAGCTGAAGCGGCTCAGGCGCTGTTCGGCAGCAAACCAATGCCGCCAAACCTGATCTATGTCTTTGCCGCGGCCGCATGGGCACTGACTGTGCTTGCATTATGCATTCAATTGGCCGAGCAATGGAAGGACAGGAAGTCGCTCCAAGTATTGGCCAGCACGGGGCAGCTCTCCCTTACACATTATGTGGCCCACGTCGTGATCGGACTTGCCCCGTTTCAACTGCTGGGCATATTGGAGAATGGCAGCGTCATATTGTCGACCATTCATGCTTGCCTCTTTTACGCTGCCGCTGTCGCCTTTTCGGTGTATTGGAACAAACGCCATAGTCGCGGTCCGCTGGAGCTCTTGATGCGGAAATGGGAGTGACGGCAAAGAAGGGCACAGGGCTAACAAGACTAACCTTGACAATCCGTGGACAAACGGCTTGACTTGGAACGCGTTCCAGCCTGTACACTGGCCTTATGGAGCGTAATCGTCTGGTCGTCTTTTGGATCATGGAGACACTATGCTGCCATATCGCGTCTCAGAAGGGGGAAGTGCATTCATGAGTCAGGACAAGCGCAAAATCGTATTTATCGATATCGACGGCACCTTGGTCGGGGATGACGGTATCGTGCCGGAGTCGGCACAGCAGGCTTGCCGTGCCGCGCGGGAGAATGGACATTTATTATATTTGTGCACAGGGCGTTCCAAAGCCGAAATTTACGACGCCATATGGGACATCGGGTTCGATGGACTGATCGGCGCAGGCGGGGGATATGTCGAGATCGCCGGCACGCCGCTGTATCATAAAAAAGTGCAGCCGGAAGACGTACGCCGGATGGTCGATTTTTTCAACGAACACGATGTGGACTTTTATTTGGAATCCAACTCGGCCTTATATGCGAGCCGCAACCTCAAGGCCCGGCTGGAAAAGCTGATCTACGGCGATGTCGGGAACGATCCGGCGGCCCGCGAAAAAATGGAAAAAACGCCGCACCCGTTCATCGCGGGCTTGACGTATGGCGAAAGCGACTTGTACAAGGATGACGTCAACAAGGTGTCTTTTTTGGAAAGCCGGGTACCTTTCGAGCAGATTAAGAAACAATTTGCAGGTCAATTCGAGGTCATCCAATGCACGGTGCCGATCTTTGGCAAAGACAGCGGGGAGATGATGATTCCCGGCATTCACAAGGCGGTGGCCATCGCCGATTTGCTGGAGCACCATGGTTGGTCCGTGGAGGACACAATGGCGATCGGAGACGGCATGAACGATGCCGAGATGCTCGAATTTTGCAGCGTGGGCATCGCCATGGGCAATGCCAAGCCGGGGCTCAAGGAAATTGCCGACGATATTACGGACACGTTGGATAATGACGGGCTGTACAACAGTTTTGCGAAATATGGCCTGATCTAGTCTGAAATAGACATCTCAAAGAACCGTGACGGACGCGATGGTCATTGTCACGGTTTTGGGGACTTTGTCCCAGGCAGGGGATAAACCTCTTAATCGCTCATCGTTAAGCCCGTTAACCTTTCATGAGTTGAACGTTTGCGGTAATAGATGCCGATGGTCAGCAGGACAAGCATTTCGGACAGCGGCACTGCCAGCCATACGCCGGTAACCCCGGAAAATGCGGGCAGGATCGCGATCAGCGTAACCATAATGATCATTTCGCGCGCGGCCGTAATCCAGATGGCCATTTTGGCGTTGCCGACGGACTGGAAGTATGTGCTCATGACGAAGTTAATGCCCATGAACAGGTAAGCAAAGGTAAAGATACGCAGTCCATAAACCGCGTTGTCCATCACGTTCGCGCTGAAACTGCCGAAGATCTGCACAAAAAAGGATGCGCCGATCTGTACGACGACGAGCAGCAATACGCCGAACCCCAGCGCCGTGCCGGACGCGATCCGCAGCGTCAGCTTGACCCGGTCCAACTGTTTGGCACCATAATAATAACTGACCAGCGGCTGCGCCGCCGAAGCCAAGCCGAGGAAGGCCAGGAGCACGACGCCATGGATGTAGTTCAGCACCGTAAAAGAGGCGACGCCGTCCGTGCCTGCCAGCCGATCGAGCGAAACGTTATGGGCGACGGAAAAGACGGACATGCCCAATTCTGCCAAAAAGCTCGGGAACCCGATCAGCACGATGGCCATCAGCCATTTTTTGCTCCATTTGAAGCGAGTGAACTTGAGATGATTGTTTTTTCTGAGAAAATGGGTCAACAACACGAGCAGCGCCAAGGACGCGGAAATGATCGTACCCAGCGCAACGCCGCGTACACCCCATTCCAATACGTACAGCATGAGGTAATTGATGGCGATGTTTGCCGCGGCAAAGGTTATCTGCGCGTACATCGATGTTCGCGGACCTCCGTCGTTGCGCACGAAAATGGTCAATGCGTTTTCGATGGTGAACACGAATCCGAACAACAGGATGACGTTCATGTAATCGGCCGCATACGGGAACGTTTCCGCATTGGCGCCAAGCGCGTAGACCAGCTGCTCCCTCAACGAGAAGGCGGTCAGCCCGATCGCTGCAGTGGCGATCAGAATGATCAGAATGGATTTCGTGAAAATCCGTCTGGCGGAGAGAAGCTCTTTCTCTCCCATATAGTTGGAGTACAGCGTTGCGCCGCCCATCCCGATCCATAGCGACATGGCTACGAACAGCGTATAGACGGGCGAGGCGATGCCGATGCCTGCAAGCGCGGTGGAGCCGAGTTTGTGCCCAACCATGATGCCGTCGATAATAAAGTTGAATGCGATGACCAGCATGCCCAGGATGGAAGGCACGAGGTAGCTCAGGAAAGCTTTCTGTACCGATTGTTTTTCCAAGGGATGCGTCCATGTCGTGTTCATGATGACCTCCATTATTAAACTGAATGTTCATTCTGTTTATATTTATACTGAACGTTCGTTCTGTATTTTAGCATATTCAAATTTGAAGTGCAATTGTTCGAAATGTCTGCATTTTTTGTGGTAGAGTCAGGATAGAGTCCAAATGGTTGGAAAGGAACGAAATGATTATGAAAGAAAACAAGTATGATGAACCTTCCTTCTTCGCGAGTTATAGTGAAATGCCTCGTTCCAAGGAAGGATTGGAGGCAGCGGGTGAATGGCATGAGTTGCGCACCATGCTGCCCGTGCTGGCCGGGAAAAAAGTGCTGGACCTCGGCTGCGGTTTTGGCTGGCACTGTCGCTATGCGCGAGAGCAAGGGGCAGCCTCGGTGGTCGGCATTGATTTGTCTGAAAACATGCTGCGGCGTGCACGCGAATTAAGCGGTGATTCTGGGATTGAATACCGACGGATGGCTATTGAAGACGTAGGTCCAGAACTGGGGACGTTTGATGTAGTGATCAGTTCTCTTGCCTTGCATTATGTACAGCACCTGGCCCCCGTGTATGCTCGCATTCGGGAGTGCCTTCATCCCGGCGGGTGGTTGGTGTTATCTACCGAACATCCAATCTTCACTGCTCGCGCGGAGCAGGATTGGCATTACGGTCCACAAGGAGAACTGCAGCATTGGCCTGTCGATCACTATCAGGATGAAGGGGTGCGTGAAACTCATTTTTTGAGCGAACCGGTCCTGAAATATCACCGTACGCTAGCGACACAGTTGAATGAACTGATCCAGGCTGGCTTTGAGATTCGTCGGGTAGAAGAGTCCAAACCTTCACCTGAAATGATGGAGCGTGTGCCGGGCATGCGAGACGAGAATCGTCGTCCGATGTTTCTGATGATTGCTGCGACCAAATCATGAATTGTGTAGTTTGTATTTATGTCGGCTGTTTGCCGACCTTATAGGCCAGCATGTTCCGTATTTCGGATGGCTGGTCTCTTTTTTTTCTCAACGGGAACCGAAAGAGCTGCGCTGCAGTCTTATTGAATGAGGTGAATGCCAGTTGGATGTTCAATTTTTGGAGCAGGCCAGAGAGATCGACAATCACACGCTCAGCCAGATCATGGACGAGTACGGGAACGACGTGTGGAACTATGCCTACTTTCTGACGAGGAGTGCCGAACAGGCAGATGAGCTTTCGCAGGAAGTGTTTATTCGGGCTTACTTGGGCATCTCCCAATTTCGCGGGCAATGCTCGTTGAAGACATGGCTGCTGACCATAACCAGAAACACGACCTTTACATACCGAAAATCGAAGTTTTTTCGCAGCAGCCAGTGGGGAGGCATTTTGCCGATGGAAAACGGAGAAGCGGAAAGGGGCGGATTAATGTCTATTCCCGAAATGCAGGCGCATCCCTCCGCAGAAGCTGAAGCCATTCGGCGGGAGCATGTGCATGAAATCTGGGATGTGGTCATGTCTTTGCCGGACAAATTCAGGGAGCTGCTGCTGCTCCATCTGAAGTATGAACTGACGCTGGCCGAAATTGCGGAGATGCTGGACATCAGCATCGGGACGGCCAAATCAAGACTGTCGCGCGCAAAAGCGAAAGTACGGAAACGATGGGAGGAACGAGACGAATGAAGACAGGGAAGCGTGAAGAATGGGAAGAGGTGCTGAAGGGTGAGCCATTTGCAGGATCAGCGTTTACGGAACGCCACAAGCAGAGCGTGCTGCAGCGGGTAGCGGGAACGAAAGCAATTCAGGGACAAAGCGATGTCGATTCACCGTTTACCAAAAGCATGGAGAAGCTGAATTTGCCTGGTCCACGCAAAAGTCGCAAAAAAGGGTGGGTCGCAGCCATAACCGCAGCTGCCGCGGCGGCAGGGATTTTATTATGGAACGGACAGTACATGGAGTCTGTCGTTGAACGCCTTTATCCCGCTTCAGCCCTTTTATTGGCAGATGACGTGAATAAGGAGCTCCTGACCGAACCGATGAAAAGAACGATTGCCGTTACAATGAGGGATTATTTGGGCAAACAATTGGAAGTGACTATGGTAAGGGACGATACGGCATTTCCGAATGACTCGCATACCATTTACGTGCAGGCCGGGCAAAAAACAGATCACAATTATGCGGAGTTCTCAATTGATGCGGCTACCGGGGAAATGCAAAGCTGGACCCTAAGGGGGCAAATGGATGTCAGCCAGCTCGAACCCCGTTATTTGAGCCAGATTCCAGCCCTTCTCCAAGGCATAGGCAGTGACGGAACGATGAAGCCTTTGCAGGTGGACCGCTCGGCGCATATGTCCCCAAGCGAGGATGATGGGCAGCCGGAAGTGATGACTCTCGTAAAACTCGGAAATGAAAATGGTAAAGTCGAGGGGAGCATCATCTGGCAGCAGGATGAGGTGATATATGTTTCCGGGTCCATTGATCTTGAGAGAGCACCCAAAGAAGCCGTGGTTCGTGCCGAGCAAGCCGTTGAGGCGTACTGTGGTTACTCGGCGTTGCCATTAACAAGTATTGCGTACAATAAAAATATGCAGGACCATTGGAGCAAATGGGATCTAACCTTTGGGGAACGCTATCTTGTAACCTTGTTTGACGGAAAGTATGGTAAAGATGCTGAGGTCTCCATCTATGATATGGCATTGCATCCTGCGTTCAATAGCGATGCAAGGGAAGAAGCAAAGACCGACCAAGGTAAACAACGACTTAGGGATGTCCCTGAATCTACGATCAGGGAAGCCGCCGAGCCGATCATTAAAAACATGTTTCATGCGCCTTTGGAAGAATACAGCTTTTCTCAGGATGCGGACCATCCGGGACAAGGCACCTTTAAACTAGAGCAGGGAAACCAAGTTGTGGATGTGCTTCGCATAAGTTACGATGCCGAAGGCCGAATCACTTCACTCTCACGAAACCGCGAATGAACCTGATCTTGTGGTACAATTTTCTTAACAGGTTGGAAGTGAGTGCAATAAGGAGAGATTGGATCGATGAAATATTTAGTGAGCTCTTGTCTCGCGGGCGTTGCTTGTCGTTACAATGGTACGGCGAGTCTGGACGAGAAAATTCAAGAACTGGTGGAACGGGAAGAGGCTAAGATGCTGTGTCCTGAATTGCTTGGCGGTTTTTCGACCCCGCGGGAACCGGCTGAAATTATCGGCGGGAACGGCAGGGACGTGCTGGCAGGCACGGCCAAGGTGATCGAGAAGAGCGGCACCGACGTCACGGAGCTTTACGTCAAAGGCGCTTACGAAACGTTGGACTGGGCCCGGAAGCTCGGCGTGACCTGCGTGGTTCTGAAAGAGTTCAGTCCGTCTTGCGGCTCGCAGATAATCTATGACGGCACGTTCGGCAACGAAAAGATTCCGGGCGAAGGCGTGACAGCTGCTTTGCTTCGTCAGGAAGGGTATACTGTCATTTCCGAAAATGAATTTATGGCTGACCTATGAGCCAGTCGGTTTCAAAGGCCGTAAAGTATCAAAACATATACCTGGTAACATCAATGTGCGTACTTTCAATAAGGCATGATTCATTTTAGAATGATACTGTATCCCAATGAAACTGTACCCCAATAGATTAAAGGATGTGGAGAAAGTGGAATCGACGACACCATTAAATAGAAAAGAAGAAATTTTGAAGGCGTACCATTTCCGGCACGCGACCAAACGTTTTGACCCGAATCGCAAAATTTCGAAAGAAGATTTCGAATTCATTTTGGAAACGGGGAGGTTATCCCCAAGCTCCGTCGGCTCCGAGCCTTGGAAATTCGTCATCGTGCAAAATCCGGCGCTGCGCGAGCGCATGGTCGAGTTTTCGAGCGGCGGCAAAGGGCAATTCCCGACTGCGAGCCATCTCGTCGTTTTCCTGGCGCGTACGGACGTGCGTTATGACTCGGCGCATCTGGAATACATTTGCAAGGAAATCAAAGGCATGGACCAGGAAACCTATGAGCGCATTCCGGCAGCATACCGCACGTTCCAGCAAAACAAAGGCATTCTGGACAGCGAGCGGACATTGTTCGACTGGGCGTCCAAACAGACGTATATTGCGCTGGGCAACATGATGACCGCAGCAGCCCTCATCGGCATCGATTCCTGCCCCATCGAAGGATTCAATCAGGAGGAGACCCGCCGCATCTTTGCCGAGGAAGGTTTGCTGGAAGACGGCGTATGGGACGTTTCCGTCATGGCGGCCTTCGGGTATCGTGCAGAGGAACCGAAATACGGCAAAACGAGACAGTCGCTGGAGCAGGTTACGCACTGGATCGAATAAGCACCAGCATTCTTTATGTTTATGGAAGATAACAATACCTCCCAATCGTCCGCATCAAGATGGTTGGGAGATTTATATGAATAAGCTGCTTGAAAATGAATAGATATCTATGTATAATGAGGGCATGCCAAAATATAATGCAATCTCAATGATATCCCGGATCAGGGACCACGTGAACAAACGCATCGTGCAAGAACTGGAGCAGCAGGGCGTGAATGGCATAGTGCCATCCCATGGGGATATCCTGATCTTCCTTTATCGGGAAGAGGCCCTGTCCATCAAAATGCTGGCCGAGCGGGTTCATCGTACGCAGCCCACCGTGACCGTGCTTGTCAACAAGTTGGAGAAGCTGGGTTTCGTGGAGCGCAGCAAGAGTGCCGAGGACAGCCGGGTGACGATGATCCGACTGACTGAACAAGGAAGAAGGCTGGAGCCGATCTTCGTGCAAATTTCCGAACAGATTAAAGAGATGGTATACGGCGGTTTGACGGAAGAGCAAGCGGAACAGCTGGAAAACTTGCTCGGCAGCATCCTTCGAGAGATGTAATTTTTTTTGGTTATAAACATAGATGTCTATGTTTTGTAGGTGCAGATTTGAAACAAAGGCATGCTTTGCGGGGATTCATCCCGAAGAAGATGCGCACGCTATATGATAAATCATTTGAACTAATGGAGGGAATACTCATGAAACATCTGATCGTATATGCACACCCGCACACGGACAGCTTCAATAAAGCCATTCTGAATACTACGGTAGATGTATTGGAATCCAAGGGGCACGAGGTCGTCGTGCGCGATCTGTACGCGCTGAACTTCCAACCTGTATTGAAAGCCGAAGATACCCTAGCCATGCGTGCGGGACAGACACCCGAGGATATCGCTGCCGAGCAAAAATACATCACGGATGCAGACGTCATCACAATGATCTATCCTATATGGTGGACAGGGCTTCCGGCTATCATCAAAGGGTACATTGACCGCGTGTTTGCTTTTGGTTTCGCGTATGGAGCAAATGAGACGGGCATCGTCAAACTGTTGACAGGCAAAAAAGGGTTCATCATCAACACGCACGGTACACCGAAGGAAATTTATGACCAGATCGGCATGACAGACGCCTTGAAAATGACTTCCGATACAGGCATCTACGACTTTGTCGGTATCGAACCTGTTGGGCATATCCTTTTGGGCGGGGTCGGCAACGTGGACGAAGCGGCTCATGCAGCCATGCTGGAAGAGGTAAAACAAACCATTCAGGCTGCCTTCTAATCGAGGAGCAATACCTGTACAATAAAGAGATCAAAACATTGGGGCTATCCTGCGGAGGGTAGCCTGTTTGCCATAAAAGTTTGCAAATTAATCGAAAGGGGGTATAATCGTACCCATGGAACCAATACTCATTTACAAAGCATTGTCGAACGAAACGCGCAGACAAATTTTGGAGTGGCTCAAGCAACCGGAGGAGCACTTCTCGCCAGCGGAGCTGTCTACGCATCCCGATGGAGGGAAGAACGGAATCTGCGTGGGGACCATTCAGATGAAGGCCGGTTTGGCCCAGTCCGTCATATCCAGCTATCTGCTTACCATGCTCAAGGCTGGGTTGCTGTTGTCGGAGCGAAGAGGCCAATGGACCTACTATCGCCGCAACGAGGAGACCATCCGCGAATTTGCCGAATATGTGCAGCACAAGCTGTAAGCCGTACGCCGGAACGGAAGCACCCATGCTGGTGCGTAAGGGATTTCCGTCCGGATGCAGACGGCAGCGTGAGGAATATCAACTGCACTGGAAAGTTGTTTTTTTGCACCAATATATCTATATATCTGAATATACGAAATAACAATTCGGAAAAGGAGATTCGATATAATGACTACCGAAACCAACGGTTCGTTCAATAGAAAAACGATTCATGACGTTAAACTGTCCATTCTGGACCTTGCCCCGGTTACCGAGGGAGCGACGCCCGCAGATGCGCTGCGGAACAGCCTTGATCTGGCGCAGCACGCCGAACGCTGGGGTTATCACCGCTATTGGGTGGCAGAGCATCACAACATGCCGGGCATTGCCTCTTCCGCGACTTCGGTCGTCATCGGTTACCTCGCCGGCGGCACCAAGAGCATCCGTCTCGGATCAGGCGGCATCATGCTGCCGAACCATGCTCCGCTCGTCATCGCCGAGCAATTCGGCACGCTGGAATCGTTGTATCCGGGCCGGATTGACCTTGGCCTGGGACGCGCCCCGGGAAGCGACCGCCGCACAACGCTGGCGCTGCGCAGAGAGCTGAACAGCGGAGAAGATTTCCCGGAACTGCTCGCTGAACTTAGAGCTTATTTCGATGCATCGGCCACTTCCTATCATGCCCCGGTACGTGCCGTTCCTGGCGAAGGGCTGAACATTCCGATTTATTTGCTGGGTTCCAGCGATTTCAGCGCACGCCTGGCCGGAAGACTCGGATTGCCGTTTGCGTTTGCGAGCCACTTCTCCCCGGATTATACCCGGGTAGCGATTGAAGCATACCGCAGCAGCTTCCAGCCTTCGGACGTCTTGTCGAAGCCTTACGTCATCGCCGGCGTAAATGCCGTGCTGGCCGATACGGACGAAGAGGCGGAATGGCTCAGCACCACGCTGCTGCAGCAGTTCCTGAACATCATCCGCGGCACCACGGGTCTGGTCAAACCGCCAGCCGACATGGAGGGCAAATGGACGGATCGCGAGCAAGCGGCGGTAGCGCAAACGCTGAAAGCCGCGGTCAAAGGAGCGCCGGACACCGCGCGCGGCCAATTGGAACAGTTCATCGCCCAGACACAGGCGGACGAACTGATCGTGACGTCGATGATCTATGATCATCAGGCACGACTTCGTTCTTACGAACTGCTGGCCGGGCTGGCAGGCAAAATCTGATGAACTCTGCATTACGCGGCCCGTCTCTTTGGAGGCGGGTCTTTTTGATGCTTCTTTATGTCCGGCGGGCAGCTGCCCGGGAGGTATTTTTTTCAAAAGAGGAGAATGGGCACAAGACGCATTATGGGGTAAACTGGTAAGGGACGTTTCTTTTTGAAACGATCGAACGGCTGCCTTCGTATATACAGAAAGGTTTTTTGCATATGTTGGTTCGGACAACGTCTTCTTTGCGGGAACGATGTGAAGAAGCCTTTTTCGGCCTGAATTATGGGAGGATACATAAGAAAGGAAGACTTGCCTATGGAGCAACCACGCGTGTGGCCTGACCGATTCAAGCGATTTTTTCTGAATAACAAGTTTGTCCTGTTTCTGCTGGTTTTGTTGCTGATCGGACTGAATGTGATGGTGCTGAACAAAGTATCCTTCGTCCTTCATCCGTTTGCGGTACTTCTCAAAACGATCGTGCTGCCCATTATTTTGTCGGGAATTCTGTATTATCTGCTGAACCCGATCGTGGATCTGATGGAACGCTGGAAGATCGGTCGGGGGTGGAGTATCCTGATTCTTTATCTGGCCATTGCGGGCGTGCTCACGGTCATCATTTTGGCCGTCATTCCGGTGCTGCGCAATCAAATCATGGGGTTGATCGCCAACTTTCCGACGTACAGCGAGAACGTGCGCGTACAATTCGAGGAATTGACGGGCAGCCAGCTCTTTTACCAGCTGCAGGATGCCGTCAATTGGAATTCGACGGACTGGTGGAGCACCGTAACGAAGAAGGCAACCGAGATTCTGAACCATACCTGGACGCGTATTGGCGGGTTCCTGGGTGCGTTTACCGAAGTGGTGCTGTCCATCGTCACGGTTCCGTTCATCCTGTTTTATCTGCTGAAGGACGGCAAAAAGCTGCCCGGCAAAATTTTGTCCTTCCTGCCTGTCCAAAGCCGCCCCGGCGCGATGCACGTACTTCATGACATTAACCATCAGATCAGCTCGTTCATTCGCGGACAGATCATCGTCAGCTTCTGCATCGGCGTTCTGCTGTACATCGGTTATATGATCATTGGACTGGATTATGCACTCATTCTGGCCATCATCGCTTCGTTTACGAGCGTGGTGCCTTATCTCGGACCGGCCATCGCGATTACGCCTGCGTTGATCGTCGCCTTGGTGACTTCGCCGGTGATGCTGCTGAAGATGGTGGCGGTATGGACGATCGTGCAGTTGATCGAAGGCAAATTCATCTCGCCGCAAATCATGGGCAAAACGCTCAAAATTCACCCGATCACCATCATTTTCGTGATCCTGACTTCGGGCAACCTGTTCGGCGTCGTCGGCGTACTGCTTGCTGTTCCGGGGTATGCGGTGCTGAAAGTCTGCGTATCGCACGTATTTAACTGGTTCAAGGATAGATCCGGACTGTATGATCCGAAAGACGGCAACCCTGTTTAATTTTATTCGAACAACGGTGCCCTTATGAAACAAAAGCCCCCGCCAATCGGCTGATAGCCGAAGGGCGAGGGCTTTTGTTTGTTTCGCAGGCCGGCAGAGCCTAGCCGTGCTTGATATGCTGAAGCGTCTGCAGGAAAATCTGCTCGATATGTGTATCGTCCAGAGAATAAAACACGGTTTTGCCTTCTTTACGCCGTTTGACAATCCGCATGTTGCGGAGGGATCGCAGCTGGTGCGAGATGGCCGATTGTCCCATATCGAGCAGTACCGTCAGATCGTGCACACATAATTCCTTCTGCAGCAGTGCATCAATAATACGTAGGCGCGTCGGATCGCTGAACGCCTTGAACCAATCTGCCATTTCGGAAGACGTTTCCCGATCAATCAGCGAGGCACGAATGCCTTGCATATCCGCTTCTGTGCCGAAGCAGGTTGCGTCGCATTCAGCCGGGGCTTTGACTGGTTGTTCCATTTCTATCACCGCCTATGTTAACAACTATACATTCATTATATCCAAAAAACGCCTAAAGCGAAATCATTACTATTAGCATAATTTGGTTGGAAAATCAGCTCTCTTTGGTTGACACATATGAGCACGCGTGCATATAATGGGGTTAATTAAAACATATGAATGATTGCTCATATATAAACCGGTATACAATAACGATTGTTTTTTGTACAGCAAAGGGGAGATGGAAATGTCGACCGAACAAAGGCTTGTCAAAAGGGAACTGTTGCTGGACGGTTTGGATTGCGCGAATTGTGCGCTCAAAATTGAGAATGGAGTCAAAAAAATTCAGGGCGTCAGCGAATGCTCCGTCAATTTTGTCACGAAAACCCTATCAATGCACACGACGTCCGACATGGATGAGCAGGTGGTTGAAGAAGCGAAACGCAAAGTGCTGAGACTGGAGCCGCACATCCGCATCTCGGAGAAAGGGAAAGCTGCCGGACCGACGGCGGGCGGAGTGAACTCTGACCTTGCCGGCTATTCGCTGTCGAATCAGCATGCTCATGGGCATGAGCACGGGAGCTGCGAGGGACATGATCACGACCATCACCAAGGGCACGCGCATGACCATGGGCAAGGCCAAGCACATCAGCATGATGATTCCGCCGGACACGCTCATGCTCATGCAGGCCATGGCCATGCGGGGCATTCTCACGAGCATGGTGCAGGGCAGACCAAGGTGCTGCTGGCTCGCCTAGCAGCTGGTTCCGCGCTGGTTGCCGCCGCCGTTTGGTCTCCGCTGGAGGGGTGGGCACAGCTGGTTTTGTATATTGCGGCCTACCTGATCGCCGGCGGAGATATCGTGCTTCAGGCATTCAAAAACATGGTGCGGGGGCAAGTGTTTGACGAATACTTCCTGATGACCGTTGCGACGCTGGGCGCATTCGCCATCGGGGAATACCCGGAAGGCGTTGCCGTCATGCTGTTTTATCAGCTTGGCGAGCTGTTCCAAGGAATGGCGGTCAATCGTTCCCGCAAATCCATCCAATCGCTGATGGACATCCGGCCCGATTATGCCAACGTGTTGATCGGATCGGGCGATGAAACCAAACGCGTCTCTCCGGAAGACGTACGCATCGGAGACCGGATCGTCGTCAAAGCCGGAGAGAAGGTGCCGCTGGACGGCGTCGTCAAAGCAGGAAGCTCCATGGTGGATACGTCGGCGCTTACGGGGGAGTCCGTTCCCCGCGAGTTAGAGCCCGGCAGCGACGTGCTCAGCGGTTTCGTGAACAAAAACGGCATGCTGACCATTGAGGTTACAAAGACGTTTGGCGAATCGACGGTATCGAAAATATTGGATCTGGTGCAGAACGCAAGCAGCCGGAAGGCGAAAACGGAGCATTTTATCAGCAAATTCGCCCGGTATTATACACCGGCTGTCGTCATACTCGCTGCCCTGATTGCATTGGTCCCGCCGCTGCTCATTAGCGGAGCGACGTTCGCGGACTGGGTGTACCGCGCTCTGGTCTTCCTGGTTATATCCTGTCCGTGCGCCCTCGTCGTTTCCATTCCGCTCGGATTTTTCGGCGGCATCGGGGCGGCTTCGCGCAACGGCATTCTGGTGAAGGGCAGCAACTATTTGGAAGCCCTGAACGACGTGAAGCTGGTGGTGTTCGACAAGACGGGCACATTGACCAAAGGTGTCTTCAAAGTTACGGACATTCGTCCGGAAGGAGAGCGCACGAAGGATGCCTTGATGGAACTGGCTGCCATTGCCGAAGCTCATTCCAATCATCCGATTGCGGAATCGATCCGCGCTGCATGGGGGCAGGAGATTCGCACTCACGGCGTAGACGGATACGACGAGATTGCCGGACATGGCATCCGCGTTCAGGTCGATGGCCGCGAGATTCTGGCCGGCAACGCCAAGCTAATGAAGCAGGCGGGCATTCCGTATAAGGAACCCCAATCCGTCGGCACCATTGTGCATATTGCCGAAGAGGGGCAGTATGCCGGACATCTGGTGATTGCGGATGAAGTGAAGGACGATGCGGCTGAAGCGATCCGTTCCCTGAAGCAGCTGGGCATTCGCAAAACCGTCATGCTGACCGGTGACGCCAAAGCCGTAGGCGAAGCGGTGGGACGTGAGCTGGGCGTGGATGAAGTTCATGCCGAGCTGCTGCCCCAGCATAAGGTTGAGCGGCTGGAGCAACTTGAGGCGGAGAAACACGCCAAAGAGAAAATGATCTTTGTTGGCGACGGCATCAACGATACGCCCGTTCTGGCCCGGGCTGACGTCGGCGTAGCGATGGGCGGCCTCGGATCGGATGCAGCCATCGAAGCGGCGGATGTGGTCATTATGACGGATGAGCCGTCCCGACTGGCGAGTGCCATCCGCATCGCCAAGCGCACGCGGATGATCGTGTGGCAGAACATTGCTTTTGCGCTCGGGGTAAAATTGATTTTCCTGCTGCTCGGCGTATTCGGCATTGCCACGATGTGGGAGGCGGTATTCTCTGATGTAGGCGTGACCGTGCTGGCCGTGTTAAACGCCATGCGTGTGCTGCGGGTGAAAGACATTTGAAATGATGAAACATACCAGGCGGTTCTTCGTATATACGTAGGGCCGCTTTTTCGTTGATTGCGGCTGCAGAACATGCATGCTTGACGGGAGCAACAAGTCATAAGGGGGAGCAGTGTGGGAGGAATTATTGGAATCATCGTTGGCGTTTGTTTTTTTGTGATGGGGCTTATGTTGTACAAAAAACCGCCGAAACAAATCAACGGCATATACGGTTACCGTACGCCTCGTTCCATGAGCGATCTGGAGCTGTGGCATGAGGCGCAGCGATACAGCTCCAATTTGATGATGCAGTTCGGCGTAATCATGGCTGCATTTGGCGTGCTCGGATTTTGGTTTACCGACATGCAGGCTTTGGTGCTGAGCTTGGGTGCGATTATTTTTTACACGGTGAGAATGTTCATGAAGGTCGAAGGCCGCCTGAAAGAAATGCAGCAATCGAATAAGAAATAACGCCCGGCGCCAGCCTCGCCAAATCAGGAAAAGATCCGCACATAGCGGGTCTTTTTTTGCTGCCGATCAAGATGAATGCTCCATAAATTCGAGCCGATTGCCGAAAGGATCATTCACGTAGAACCGGGCTACACCTTCATCGGAACGAGCATCGTCATCAAGGATGTGAACATTTTGCTGGATGAGATGATCACGCAAGGCACGCAAACCCTTCACATAAAAGGCCGGATGTGCCTTCTTTGCAGGAACAAAGTCATTCTGAACACCGATGTGCACCTGCTGAACGCCGCATTGGAACCATACGCCGCCGCGCTTCTTTAAAATCTCGGGTTTCGGGATTTCATCCCAGCCCAATATTCCTGTGAAAAAATGGCGTACTTCGGGCTCGCAGCCTGCGGGAGCGGCTAATTGAACATGATCGATTCCTGAAAATAGAAATGACATCGTACGCCTCCTTGTTTTATTGGATGAAACAAAGTTTCATTTCATGGAATCATTATATATCTTTATGGATTATTTTTCCACAGACCACATTGATTTTTATCGGATAGTGTGGAGTGGCTCGGGTAAAATACGGATGTAAAAGATGAACCATAAAAAAATCTGAGGACAACAGCGATCGGAAGAGGATTCTAACTGTGCAGTGGATCTGCGTAAAGGTTGCTCATTCAACGTATGCAGATTTCAAACCAAAATCTTACGTTGACGTTAACGTTAGTTTTATATATAATTACATACATAACATTAATGACATATGAAATGGCAAGGTGAGGTGAAGGAAATGGATTTGTATAAGATTGATGAGGTTGCGAAGGAATGCGGCCTGACCAAGCGTACGATCCGATATTACGAAGAGATCGGCGTCATGCCTTCACCTCAGCGGACCGAAGGTGGTACGCGGTTATACAGCAGGCAGGATATCGATTATCTCAAAAAAGTCGTACGTGCCAAAGAGGTGCTTGGCTTCTCGCTTCAAGAGCTGCATGCTTATGTGGCCACGGCGGACGTGCTGAATGAACAGCGTTCTGAATATCGGCAATCGACGGAGGTGCGGGAGCGCATTGACAAGCTGGAACGCATCGAGAATACGTTGAACGACCAGCTGCAGTTGATTGAGCAGAAGCTGATCAGCATTCATGCCGTGCAAGGCGAGCTTCAGGAATTGCGCGAACGGGTCCGAAACGGGCTGCATCGACTGCGAGATGAAGAAGCTGCAATGTCGGATTCATAGTTTTTTTCAAAGCACCGGATGATCCGGTGTTGTTTTCGGGTTGACTGTTTCTGAAAATAGCGTGAAATTTTTCGTTTGTTTTCAAACCAATCTTTATCACTCAGGAGGGGTAATTTTATGAAAAGAGAATCTTCACTGCCGGACGAGCTGCCGTCATCGCGCGGAGGCTTGCTGTCCCAGCCGAGAGCGGTCTGGGCCGTTGCTTTTGCCTGTGTCATTTCCTTTATGGGACTTGGTTTGGTGGACCCGATTTTGCCGGCCATCGCCAACCAGCTGCATGCGTCCAAAAGCCAGGTATCGCTGTTGTTTACAAGTTATAACGCGGTGACCGGTATCGCGATGTTAATTACGGGCGTAGTATCCAGCCGGATCGGCGTCAAATGGACGCTGCTGGGCGGCATTCTGCTCATCGTTGCGTTCTCGGCACTTGGCGGCACGTCGGATACGGTCGCTACGCTGGTTGGGTATCGCGGCGGCTGGGGTCTTGGCAATGCGCTGTTCATCGCGACCGCATTGTCGGCCATCGTAGGATTGTCCACATCGGGCACGGCCAAGGCCATCATTTTATATGAAGCAGCGCTCGGTCTCGGTATTGCGGTCGGTCCGCTGCTGGGCGGCGAGCTTGGATCGATTTCGTGGCGCGGGCCGTTCTTTGGCGTGGCCGTCCTGATGACGATTGCGTTTATCAGCATTATGTTCATGCTGCCTAAAATGGCGAAGCCCAAAACGCGCAGCTCCTTGTCCGATCCGTTCAAGGCGCTCGGTTATCCGTCGCTCAAAACGTTGGCGATCACCGCGTTTTTGTATAACTTCGGGTTCTTTACATTGATGGCTTATTCACCTTATGTCATGAATTTGGATGAGCATGGTCTTGGTTATGTGTTCTTTGGTTGGGGACTGGCGCTGGCCATAACATCCGTATTCGTCGCACCGCGGGTGCAGCGACGTTTCGGTTCCGTACCGTCGATGAGCGTAATGCTCACCCTGTTTGCCCTTGATTTGCTGGTTATGGCGATCGGTACGGTTATGGGATCTCCCACTACCGTCATTGTTGCGGTTATCGTTGCGGGTATTTTCCTGGGTATCAATAATACGCTGATCACCACGGCCGTTATGGAAGCTGCACCGGTCGAACGGTCCGTAGCTTCTGCGGCATACAGCTTCGTTCGTTTCATGGGCGGTGCGCTCGCTCCTTGGCTGGCGGGCAAACTGTCCGAGTGGTTCCTGCCGGAAACGCCGTTCTATTTCGGGGCATTGATGGTTCTGGTGGGCGTGGTCGTATTGCTTGTTCGTCGTCGGCATCTGAGCGGCATCGATGATGCCATTACGCATCATTAATCGGGAGGAGCGAACATTATGCTGAAACGGATATTGGTTGCAGTGGACGGATCAGAACATGCACGGCGGGCGCTGGAGGCAGCGGCCGATCTGGCGGAAAGCCTGAAAGAGCCTGCACGGCTCACGCTTCTTCACGTCAATCCATCGGTATCCTTGAACGAGCCGGCGCTAGGCGTCGACCTGGATGCCCGGATTGCGGACGAAGGGCGGCAGGTGGTGGATGCACTTCAAGAACGGTTATCAAAACGGTCGGTGGCATATGAAACGCTTTTGACAGGCGGAGACCCCGTGGCTGAGATTTGCCGTGTTGCCGGCGAACAAGCATATGACTTGATCGTGATGGGAACCGGCGGCAAAAAGCGGCTTTCGGAAATGATTATGGGCAGCGTAAGCCATGGCGTGTTGAAGCAGGCGGTTTGCCCGGTGCTTACCGTCAAATAAGGTGGACTGAGTCTATATCGATCATGTAGTGTATAAATGGATGAGAATCGAGATGTGAATGCAGTGGGAGGGAGCAGCCATGAAAAAGCAACACCTTTATATTGGCGGCCAGTCCGTAGAGGCCGCAACGTATGAACCGCTGCACGCGCCATATTCGGGCGAGCAGCTTGCGGAGGTGGCTTCCGCCACGGCAGAGGAAGCCGAGAAGGCCATTGCGGCTGCTGCGCAAGCCAGCGCCGGGATGAGGCGGATGCCTGCGCATCAGCGCTCCGCCATTCTGTACCAGCTTTCCGTCCTGCTTGCGCAGCGGAAAGAAGAAGCAGCGCGCATCATTGCGCTGGAAGCGGCGAAGCCGATCACGGCCGCGCGGGCCGAGGTGGACCGGACCGTGGAGACGTACCGTTTTGCCGCCGAGGAAGCGAAGCGCTTAACGGGAGAAACGGTGCCGATGGATGCAGCTGCCGGCGGGGAAGGGCGCATCGGTTACACGGTGCGCCATCCGCTGGGCGTCATCGGCGCGATCACGCCGTTTAACTTTCCGATGAACCTGGTGGCTCACAAGGTGGGCCCGGCCATTGCGGCAGGCAATGCCATCGTGCTCAAACCGGCGGAACAGACGCCGTTATCCGCGTACTTCATTGCCGATCTGCTGAAAGAAGCCGGACTGCCTGACGGTGTGCTCAACGTCATCAGCGGCGACGGCAAAACGATCGGCGACGTGCTTGTGTCCGATCCAAGGGTGGCCCATATTACGTTTACGGGCAGCCCGGCCGTCGGCAAGAGCATCCGCAGCCAGGCGGGGCTGAAGCGCGTGACGCTCGAACTGGGCTCCAATGCGGCGGTAATCGTGGACCGGGATGCCGATCTGGATAAAGTCATCCCGCGCTGCGTAACCGGTGCCTTCACCAATCAGGGCCAGGTCTGCATCTCGTTGCAGCGCATTTATGTGCACCGTGGCATCGCGGAGGAATTTATCAAACGCTTTGCAGAAGCGGCTAGTCAGGTGATTGTTGGCGATCCGTTGAACCCGGATACCATCGTGTCCGCGCTGATTACGTCCAAAGACGTGCGGCGGGCGCTGGGGTGGATCGATGAAGCGAAGCAGGCTGGAGCGGAGCTGGTTGCGGGCGGAACGGCCGAAGGCGGCGTTTTGCGGCCAACCGTGCTGGTCAATGTTCCGCGCGATGCCAAGGTGTCCTGCCAAGAGGTTTTTGCGCCGATCGTGATCATCAATACGATCGATACGGTGGAGGAAGGCATTGCCCATGTGAACGATTCCGTTTACGGGCTTCAAGCCGGGGTGTTCACGAATGACATTCATACGGCGCTGCATGCTGCCGATCATATCGAAGCCGGCGGCGTGATCATCAACGATATTCCGACATTCCGCGTAGACCACATGCCCTACGGCGGCGTGAAGCAGAGCGGCATTGGCCGCGAAGGCGTCAAATACGCGACGGAGGAAATGACCGAGCTGAAATTTGTGGTGTTTAACAAACAATAACGCGGTCTCCCTGATGAAGCGCCAGCCGGAACGGGATCTTCCCGTGCTGCATAGAGTAAGATTGGGCGAGCAAAACATGGATGTGCACAGCAAAGAGCACGGACCTTGGCGGGTCCGTGCTCTTTGCTGTGGTTCGGCAATAAACATGATCATGGCGTTATTGCAAGGAATCTTCGGTCAGGCCGTTTGCAGCCGAATTACTGCAACTGTTCCGAGAGAAGCTTGACGGCTTCCTCCAGAAAGGCTCGGTCTTCGTCGTCGAACCGGTTTTTGAGCGGGCTATCGATATCGAGCACGCCGTACAGCTCCCCGTTTTTGAAGATCGGAATCACGATCTCGCTGTTTGAGGCCGCATCACAGGCGATGTGCCCGGGGAAGGCATGGACATCCTCCACGACAACGGTCCGTCGTTCCGAAGCGGCCGTGCCGCATACGCCGCGTCCAAGCGGGATGCGGATGCATGCCGGAAGTCCCTGGAATGGACCGAGTACAAGTTCTTTTCCATCATACAGATAGAAGCCGACCCAGTTGATGTCGGTCAAAAATACATTGAGCAGCGCCGCAGCGTTTGCCAGATTGGCAATGGCGCTAGGTTCATCGCGGATCAGTGCGCTTAACTGCCCTAGGACGGCGGTGTGCTGCTCGCTTCGCGTTCCTTCATAAGAAACGGCTTGAAACATGATGAATCACCCTCCCGAGCAAACATGAATGGACTTTAACTCAAAGATAGTGCAGTGCCTGCCGTTAGTCAAGCGGAGGATTACGGGATGTCAGCCAGGCGGCTTAAGGTGCGTGTTTGTTTCTTTGTCATCGGAGCAGGGTAATGAATTTGTAATCACGAAGGGCTGCAACCCGGGAAGGAGCTGGATTGATGCACGCAGAAGTACAGAATTTGTTCGTTCGCATCCAACTATTACATCTGGCCCAGGATCAGAATCTGACCGTCAGCGATACGCTGCCTATGCTGGAAAAGCGGGGTTATCGCATTGCGGAGAGAGAGATCCGGCAGCAGTTGGATTATTTGACGCAGGAGAACTTCCTGACGTCTCATGGGGAACAATGGAGCTTGACGGGAGCAGGCATCGAGGAATTCAAGGAAATCTCGGCGATGCTTCACCGGGTTAACGATGAAGTTCTGGCGAGCGGCAGCAAAGCGTCCGCGACCTGATGTTTATGCGGGAGAAGCAGACAGGCCCTCATTGTAACCGTAACAGCAACAAGACCGGACCGAAGGCGGGCCGGTTTTTTGGCTTGGACGCTTCTTTCTGTATGGATGGTTGCCATTCGGCCCAGGTTATGATTAGATGACTTAAGAATCTCATGGTTTGCAGAGAGGGATCGGAGTGGCTTATATGTACAGATGCAAAGGCAGAATTCCGGAGCTGGAGACCAGGCGGCTCCTTCTGCGCAAGATGCGCCGCCGGGATGCGGCCCAGATGTTTGAATGGTGGTCGGACCGCGAGGTTACCCGTTACATGAATCTTTCCCCCATGCTTGGGACAAGCGAGGCTGCGGACATGATTGCGCTCCTCAATCAGATGGCAGGCGAGGAGGAGGCCATTCGCTGGGGGATCGAACTCAAAGCGACAGGGCGCCTGATCGGCAGCTGCGGGTATAATACGTGGCAGCTTGGAGGCGCGTTCCGCGGCGAGATCGGGTACGAGCTGGGGCGCGAACATTGGCGGCAGGGTTATATGACGGAGGCGTTTTCCGTGCTGCTGCCCTATGGATACGAGACGATGGGCCTTAACCGGATCGAAGCGCTGGTAGATCCGCGGAACGTGGCTTCCGGCCGCTTCCTTTCACATCAGGGATTCACGCGGGAAGGACTGCTGCGGCAGTATCAGCATACGTCTACCGGTTACAAGGACATGGATATGTATTCCCTTTTATACGATGAATGGCTTCGGACCGGAACGACAAAATAAGAAAAACCAAATGTTACGAGAGAGAAGGGTTTAAGTGAGAACCGGAGAGTTGAAACGAAGCTTCATTCTGGCGGGGTTGCTGCTGGCCACGTTTTTGTCGGCCATTGAAGGCACGGTGATCGGTCCGGCGGGACCGACGATCGTTAGCGATCTTGGAAGCGTGCAGCTGCTCAGCTGGATCTTTACCGCCTATTTGCTGACCATGGCCGTCAGTACGCCGATCTTTGGCAAGATCAGTGATCTGTACGGGCGCAAGCTTGTATTTCTGATTGGCTGTACCTTGTTTTTGCTGGGATCGTTGCTTTGCTGCTTATCGCAGAACATGGAACAACTGATCGCTTTTCGAGCCATCCAGGGTCTGGGGGCAGGTGCGGTCGTTCCCGTAACGTTCACGATCATTGGTGACATTTACCGGATTGAGGAGCGGGGCAAAATTCAAGGCTGGATCAGTTCCGTCTGGGGAATATCGTCCCTGGTAGGTCCGCTTCTGGGAGGATACTTTGTCGATAATCTGGGCTGGCAGTGGATCTTTGGCTTCAACGTGCCGTTCGGCTTGCTCGCGATGTGGTTCGTGTTCCGCTATTTGAAGGAAGAGGTAACCCCTCGTTCCGCCAAAATTGACTATGCCGGAGCGGTTACGTTTACCGTTGGCATCACGGCTTTGCTTTTCGTGCTATCGGCAGGGGGGCAATACTATGCATGGGAATCTCCCGTTATTGTTGGTTTGAGCGCAGTCGCCGTCATTTTCTTGATCATGTTCTTCGTCGTGGAAAAGAGGGCTGCGGCCCCGATGGTCCCTTTGCATCTGTTCCGCATTCGGGACATTCGCGTAGCCAATGTTAGCGGCCTTCTGGCCAGCACGCTCATGATTGGCCTGACGAGTTATTTGCCGCTCTGGGTTCAAGGCGTCAGGGGGGGCAATGCGACCGAATCCGGCCTGCTGCTCGCCCCGATGTCGGTGGGCTGGCTGATCGGAAGCGTGATGGCTGGTCGCATGCTGTTGAAAATCGGTTCCCGGATGACCGCGTTGATCGGACTTGCAGGCATTGCGATCGGCTCCGGCGGGTTGTTTCTGGTAGGAGGGACTTCCCCGGACTATGTGTTGTTCGTGCTGACGTTCATCTATGGGCTTGGTTTCGGATTTGCGTTCACGATCTTTACGATCATTGCGCAATCCTCGGTAGGGTACCAGGAGCGCGGATCGTCCACGGCACTGCATACGTTCATGCGGACGTTGGGACAAACGATCGGGGCGGCGGCCTTCGGCACATGGTTGAACTACCGCATTTCCGCGTTATCCGCCGAACAGCATCTCGCCGATGCAGGTATATCGGATAGCGATATTAACCAACTGCTTGCCCCGCATGCGGAAGGAGCATTGTCCGACGAGAAGTGGGCTTTGCTGCGAGGTGTGCTGGAAGGAAGCTTGCATTCGTTATTTGTCATCATGTTTGTCATTGCGCTGATCTCGTGGCTGACCGCGTTTGCCTTGCGCAAACGGCTGGTCGTTCCGGAAGAAGGAGAGTCTTCGTCAAACGCAGCTTCCGGCCAACGTGCTTAAGCAAAAAGTTAAACGCCTTTTGGAACTGCGCCGACGCTGTGGGCTTGACGTGTTCCGAAAGGCGCTTTGATTTTCGGGTGAGATCCACCTTATATGGTAGGCTGCGGCCAATATTAAATGCAAAACAACCGGCTCTTAGAAACAGGGAGCCGGTTGTTTTGTTTATTTCAAATCGTTGCCCATGGTCCGTTCCGAACTTATTGTCAGTCTTTCCAACAGCTCCGAGAGCACCACCTTGTCTTCTTCGCTCAGTCCGCTGACTGCTCGGTTGATTTTATGGGCATAACCCGGAAAAATATCGTCCATGATCCGCTGGCCTTCTTCTGTCAGTTCCACGAAGATGATCCGTCTGTCCTGAGGACAGTGTTTGCGATGCAAAAGCCCTTTTTGTTCCAGTTTGTCGATCACATAGGTAACGTTCCCGCTCTGCAGCAGAAGCTGTGCACCTACTTGTTGAATGGGCTGAGCCCCCTTCATGTACAATACCTCAAGCACGCCGTACGCGGTGGGATTGAAACCATGCACTTTGCTTGTGGCTACCGTATGTTCATTCATGCTTTTGAACGTTTTGGCCAAGGTGCGGTACAGATGAAGAGAACGTTCGGTTCCGATTTCTTGTAATTCCAGCATACTGATCCCGCCTTTTCTAAAATGATTGATCCGTTGGGACGAGTACCTTATGGATGTAAAATATAATCCCAACTTTGATTGTCTTTACGTTAAACGATGGAGCCATGATTTTATTTTAAGGGTTGGATTCGAACAAAAACATGCGATATGTCACAAGATTTGCATTTTGAGCAATTCAAATTTGAATATTTTATGGAGGGCAAGTGACCGAAGATTCGGTCATTCTTTCTCCATTTGCTTGTGGTCTTCGGCAAGTAAATCATCCCTTCGTCCTGAGCATCTCATTCTCGGGAACGGGGTGCTCCTCATTTTCGATTCTTATAATGAAACCAGATTTAGAATTCGGGCGGGGAGTGGGAGGGAAACACATGATGCAGACACGGTTCTGCAGGGGCATTCGCCCCTAAAAATAAATCTGTCATTATTACGTTGATGGCAGCTCAGGCGATCTCCAATCTGGGAGATCAACGGCCAGGTTACGTTCGGATTTGGCCCACGCAGGTCAACGAGTAGCAGCACCATCTACATTTTGAAATCATTATCAATGGCAGAAAAGTAAATCCTTCTCTGTTTGTAGGGGGATAAGAAACATGCTAAATGAAAAGATCACTGTATGGGTAAGGGAACACGTACCTGGATATGAGGGTAAGATCTTGGGAGTTGCCCGACAAGGTGATATTTTTATTTTTCGGAATCCGATAGGTCATTTGAGCGATGCTGAATATCTGACATGCTATAAGCTGGGCAGAAGTGACTTTAAGAGCCGTTCAAGCGCTCTACAGAGCGTCAGTGGATTGAACAAGAAGGAATACCTAAACGGACTTTCTGATCGATTTATGCCCATTCTGGAGGCCTTTTGGTGGGAGGAGGGAGCAGATGTTGAACTATATTGGTCTGTGATGGAAAAGCAGGGTCGAGAGCCATTGCAATGATCTAATGCTATTTAATCGGTTCCTATGTCGTAAGGCCGGGGAGCTTAAAGAAAATGAACCGGCGAATGTTAGGCGAATCGATCAGGTATATGAGATGATTAAGGGTATTAGTAAGATATCTGAGGTTAGGGCCGGATCAGCCCCATAGAAACGGACTCTATATTTTCAAAACGGACGATCCATTTTTTAGAATTAATGTTTAAAAGGGGGAGAATGCATGTTCAAGGCATATAGATTTATAAGGCGTGGTGGAAAGTATCTTTCATCTGATCCATTAGAATCGGTAGCGGACGTTTACCAGTATGACCAAACTCATAAGGAGCAATATCCAGACGTCCGCATTACTGCCGATCATGACGAATTCATTGCTGTTCAAACACTAAATGGAATTATTGTCTTCCCGAAAAAATGGGCTTTGATGGAGGTCAAACACAAGTACATCGAGGCCCGTAAGTTTCAACTCAGACGTCTTAAATAGGCGTTGGAGCGGTCCGGGTTCCCCACTGAACGTAATATAGACTTTACTGTTCTTGCTGCACAGCAATATTTGACGGAGCTGTATGAAGGCATAGAAGGAGAGGATTAGTTTGGGGACCGGTCAACATTTTAACGAAAATATACGCTAAGGGCGTGTAGGAGCATGAATAGCCGATTTTTCCTACTCTAAGCCCGATGACGGCTAAACCTCATTAGCGGTCATCAATCAGGCCGGAAAGTGGGCCGATACGTGCGCTAAGGTCGTTAGGAATAGTGTGAATGCTTATCCGCTAATGCTTAGCGTATAAATCCGTTAAATTGTTGGCGGTACCACCCCATTCTTAAATAGCCTTACTGTAAAGTTATTCGCGTAGCATACATGCAAAAGCGGAATTCTGTAAAATCGGAATTTCGCTTTTTGTCAGTTTTTTTACCTTGCAGTTAATGAAGCAGGGGCGGAGGTTAATTCGATATCTTGCCATTGACCGTCAATTTGTGCCCTAAACTTTGCACGAACTACCAAAGTATACGTCCCGGGAGTCTTTAACTCTAGTACATTTTGTGGCGAGGGTACATACTCACCACCGTCATAACTATAACTGCCCCCCGATTGGATGGATGTGCTAATTCCAATACCATTTACTATCGAATTTTCTGTTCCATGATCTTTAGCCTTCCCTTTTTCATCAAAAAGAGTATAGGTAAACATATTTACTCCATGCTCCAATTGGATCGTACCTGTACCTTTATTCCGTAAGACGGCCTCTACAGTAAACGGTTCATTAATTTTGACCTCAGTTGGTGCATCTACATCCAGGAGGAAAAGCGGCTTATTGTTAGCTTCGTTAAATGAACATCCTGAAATTGTTGGCATCGGCCATTCTGTTTCTGCAATTCGCCGATTCGCAGACGGTAGTACTGTTCCGGCAAATCCCGGGCATTACCGGAGATTTGTTGGGGTGGTGCGTCGCTGCCAACGGCATCGGCATGCTGCTGGCCGCCATGGTTGTACTGAAGTGGAAAAGCGCAGGCCATGTGTTTAAGATGGGCATGGGCACATCGGTGCTCGGGGGTGTGATCGGCATGGCCGGCCTGATCGTCGGCGTATGGTCGCATGCAGGTTGGGAAACCAACCTGCTATTGACTTTATTATTTTGGATTGCGGGCATCGGCGTTGGATTTGCCGTCGTGCCGTTTCAGATCCTGCTGCAGGAGCAAACGCCCGAAGCGATGACTGGCCGCGTATTCGGAACCGTCGGCAGCGTCATGACGGCAAGCAATATTATGGGTCCCGTCGTTGGCGGGCTTCTGGTGACTTCGTTTGGTGTCGTGCTGGCGTTTGTGTGCTCGGGGATTCTGCTTACCGCGGTGGGCGTGTTATATTTGTTGATCCGGCGAATCAAGGGTGCCGGGGCCATGGAGCAGCCTGGTGTGAACGACTTGCAGCAGGAGATGCCGGATAGCATTTAGATGCACATATGCAATCACGACAGATTCATTCAGGCAGGGGTTCCAGAGCTCCTGCTTTTTCGTTGTGTTGGTGACGCAGACGGTTTCTCCCGTTTTCAACAAAGGACTGAAAAAGATCAAAATGATCAAAAATTCCTGCTGCAACTCAGGTACAATTAACAACGTATGATCTTCAAACTGGATTGATCAGACAGGAGTGAGGAGAATTGGAACAACCACTGGAAGATACAACGACAGCGTCAGTACTGGACGTACATATTGAGGAGGCCGGTTACGCGGAAGGAAAAACGACGATCCGTAACATCCGGCTCAACGTGATGCCCGGCGAACTCGTGGGAATCATCGGGCCCAACGGGGCAGGCAAAAGCACGACCATCAAAACGATGCTTGGCTTGCTGGAGTATGCCGACTATGAGGTAACTATTGGCGGGAACGGAAGGTATGCTTATATTCCCGAGCAGCCCGTTTTTTATGAATACATGACGTTATGGGAACACCTCGATTTGGCTGCCGCAGCTTACGAGATGGAGGAGGAAGTGTTTACCGCCCGGGCGCAGGATTTGCTTGTTCGGTTTGGCATGGAAAAGGTCAGGGATGATCTTCCCGGCAGCTTCTCCAAGGGCATGCGCCAAAAAATGATGCTGATGCTCGGTTTTCTTGCTTCGCCGGATGTCTATATTGTGGACGAGCCATTCATCGGATTGGACCCTCGGGCAACGAAGGATTTCCTGAAACTGCTGGATGACGAACGAAACCGCGGAGCGGGCGTGTTGATGTCCACTCACGTGCTCGATACGGCCGAACGCATCTGTGACCGAATCGTGCTCATTCATGACGGAAAATGCGCGGCGCAGGGCACATTGAGCGAGATACGGGCTGCGGCCGGATTGCCGGATGCCTCGTTATTGGATTGCTTCGATGTGCTGACGTCTTGACCGGAGAGGAGAAGGTTTATGGAAGGTATCGATAGATATACGCCCCTTCGTTTGTATAAACGCCGGCGCTCGGAGCATGTCAAGGAACAATGGAACAACTTGAAGCTGGTCGTGGATTGGACGGTGTGGCTGTACCTGCTGGTGCCAGGCTTGCTCTATTTCGGCGGCTGGTATTGGAGCATGTGGACGAAGCCGCTTCCCTCGTGGGCCGAATCGCTGCCATTACCTTTAATGGCGATGGGGCTGGAAGTGGTCATGCTGACGGGCGGCGTGCTGCTTTTTATGGAGGAAGCCGACATGCTGTTCCTGAAATCCCGGAGAACGTGGATGAAAACGTTAATTCGTCGAGGGTTATGCCGTTCGGGTGTGCTTCACATGATCAAAATAGCTGTGCTATTTCTTATGACGGCGCCTCTATGGTCGCGAGCCTATGTGATGCCCATGGGCCATATCATACTGCTTGCCTTGTGGACCGGCATTGCGGCCTTCGTTCAGGCGCTTTCCTTACATCTGATCCTGGTAAAATACGAGTCTTGGCGTCGATGGATTAGAGTACTGCCCTTAGGTGCGGCGATGGGATTCGTCTATGTGACGGCCACGCTGCGGATGCATGATCGGATGTGGGCGATCCTCCTGGGAATCCTTGGCGCAATGGCCGTACTCACGATGTTATGCCGAATCAGGCTTGAGCTGAAAAACACGTTTGAAGGAGATGTACGCGAGGACCTGAGGCGGCGGATGAAGCTGGCGGGAGTGCTGCTTAGCCAGGCTGTGACTGCGCCGAAGGCAACGCGAACCAAAACGTTCATTTTTCGCAAACCCCGCAAACTGCTGCGCAGCCGCAGCCTGTCCAGCAGAACCGCGGAAACGGCGTTTAAGGCGTATTTTCGAAACACGGCAAACACGAGGCTGTACGTGCAGCTCGCGAGTTTATCCGTCGCTGCGGTGGCCATTCCGCCTTTTCCCGCCAACGTCATCGTTTGCGGACTGTTGATCATGATGCTGACGGTGCTGTTCCACCGATCCTGGAATATGTTTGAAACATCGGACTATATTCAGTTGTTATCCTATGACCCCTACGTGTTGAACAGAGCGGGGGACATCATGGTACGCATGTTGTTTATTCCGGTAGGCTTACTGGTCGGATATGCTTTGGGGGCCGCCTGGCTGGGATGGTGGCAAGGTTTGCTGACGGCTGCTGCTGCCATCGGGTTCGGTTTTCTTACCCTGGAGGTGGGAGGATGGGTGCGCCGTACGAGAAGTTGATTCAGGCAGCACGTTATTTGAAAAAGGTAGCAATAATTGAACCGCAATCGTGTTCATGAAATAATTCGGAATATACCGTTTCTGATGGGAGGAGGTCCGATATGGATGCAGAGAAGGCGAGGGGAGGAGCAAGAGCAGGGGCCGGGCGAAAACGGATCGGTGAAACGCGAAAAATTTCCTTAACCTTGCCTGAAGAATGCTGGGATGAAATTGATCGTTGTTGCGGACGCGGAGACTATACGATATCCGAGGTTTTACGGTCCATCATTGAAGACCATCTCCAGCAGGCGGATTTACTTTGAGGGGAGAGGCAGGCCCTATGCGTGAAGAGCGATTCATTCAAGTGAATGATGGGCGTTTGTTTTCCAGCATGTCGGGTAAAGGCGAACCTCTAATTTTTCTCCATGGCAATTTCAATACACATGATATTTGGAGCGGCCAAGCCGAATTTTTCTCGGCAAAATATCGGGTGATTCGCTATGACCTCAGGGGTTATGGCCGCTCAAGCACCCCTGCTTCAAGGTTCTCCAATGTGGACGATCTGGACACGGTGATGAACTCTATGAACGTAACCCGGGCGGTTCTGATCGGATCGTCGTCCGGAGGAGGCATTGCCCTGGATTTTGCCTTGAAACATCCGGAACGTGTAAAGGCCCTTGTCTTGTCGGCACCCTTTATCAGTGGTCAACGAATGCCTGTCGGGATGATGTGGCATGGAATGAAAAACTACTTTGCCGTTCGTTTAAAAGGGAGGCATGCAGCCATTGAATCATTCATCAAGAGCGATTTTTGGCAGTACTTTATCCCGTCAGAGTCCAACAAAGCTGCCAGAGAGGCCGTATTATTTCAGCTGAGGAACTCTGATGTCTTTTGTCGCTTCGAACCCCGGTTGGCGATGCCCGTCCATCCGCCTGCAATAAGAAGATTACATTCGATCCAAGCGCCGACCTGTATGATTATCGGGGATCAAGACCATCCTTATAATATAAAATCAACTGATAGGTTTCACGCCGCATTGGACAACTCTTCGAAAGTGAGGATGGAGGGCTGCGGACACCTTCCCTTCATCGAACAACCGGAACTCTTCAATGAGAAGGTTTCCGAATTTCTGGAGGGCTGACGATGGGCGTGGGACCATCAGGCCAGGAGGATATCAGGAATGGTTGATCGCGAGCTTCAAGCGCATTTTGCGGATCGTTCTTCCATGGAACAGGCACATGCCATATTAAAGGAGTTGGGTTACGAACCGTACCAGTCGAAGACGGGACCGTTTCAGTTATGCGTCCCGACGGACCGGCAGGATGAACAGTCTGCCGTAGAGATCGTACAAGCCTATGGAGGCAGCGCGGCTTTTGCCGACACGACGGAAGGGCCGAGCATGTTTCAGGAAATTTCGATTCCCGCCCATCTCGTGAATGAGGACTGGGAAGAGGCATATGCTACAGGCCAGAATAATCACTACACTGGAGATGCACTGCAGAACAGGGACGAAGATCCGCCGTTCGATGATGCGGTCGACGGTTTCTCGGGGAGCGTCAAAGCGTAGTGGAGCGGCTTATGGTGGAATAAAGGGCATTCATTCGGCCCACATACGAAAAAAACCTCGAAGTTCACGAGCGTGAACATTCGAGGTTTTTTTGGCGTGTCCGGTTTGCCGAAGTCAATGTCAGTGAGTGCCGGCATGACGATAAGCGGCGGCATTCATACCTGCCGTATAACCGGTCGAGAAGGCAGCCGTGATGTTGTAGCCGCCTGTATAACCGTGAATATCCAAAATTTCGCCGCAAAAAAACAAGCCAGGCAGCAGTTTGGATTCCATCGTTTTCGGCTGGATTTCCTTGAGATTGACACCCCCGCCGGTAACGAAGGCTTCCTTGAGGGAGCGCGTCCCGTCCACACGAAACGTGAAGTTTTTCATGAGCCCGCATAATGCGGACAACATGCCTTTTGGAAAATGATGAACCGTGAGTTCGTCATCGATATTGGCTCGTTTCATCATGAGCGGAATCATGCGTTCGGGAATCCATGTCTTCAAAATATTTTTCACGGATTTACGCGCCTCCTGCTCCAACACCTGCTGCACCTGCGCTTCCAAGGCTCCAGCAGACAAGTCGGGGAAGAAGTCGATGCTCATCTCGACTTGTGGCTTGCCCGATTTAAGCTGCACCTTGCGGATGAACTGGCTGCAGCGCAGCGCGATCGGTCCGGATACGCCGAAATGGGTAAAAATCATGTCCCCCCGATGGGAGATGACCGTTTTGCCTTTGGCGTCTAGAACGGACAGCGCGACATCCCGCAACGATAAGCCTTGCAGCTCTTTGGACTGGATCCAGCTCTCCCCGGAAACGATAGGAACCTCCGTGGGGTAGAGCTCGGTGATCGTATGTCCTGCAGCCTCAGCCCAAGGATAACCGTCTCCGGTGGAGCCGGTTTGAGGGACGGATTTGCCGCCGGTAGCCACAATGACCGTGCGCGACGATATCCTTTTGCCGGATGCCAGCTTTACGCCCGACAATCTCCCGCCATCCAAAATCAGTTCCTTTACCGGTTCCCGGGTCCGGATTTCGACGCCGAGGGAGACGATTTTTCCGACCAGGGCATCCACGACCGTTTTGGCTTTATCGGATACGGGAAACATCCGGCCATTGTCTTCTTCTTTCAGGGCGATGCCCAGGCCTTCGAAGAAACGCATGATCCCCTGGTTGTCCAGGTTCTGGAAGGAACTATACAAAAATCGGCCGTTGCCGGGAATATGCCGAATCAATTCGTCGGTTTCCTTGGCATTGGTTACATTGCAGCGTCCGCCGCCGGAAATGCCGAGTTTGCGGCCAAGCTGGTCGCCTTTGTCCAGCAGAAGCACCGAGGCTCCATGCTCGGCAGCAGAAACGCAGGCCATAAGTCCGGCCGAACCGCCGCCGATCACAATGACATCATACATGTTCGATTCTCCTCTTTTTCGAAAAATAATGGTTTTAGTAAGAAAGGACGCGGGATTGCTCGCTTCCAACATAACGTAAACGAGATATCCGGAAGGAAATCCACTTTGATCTGATCATTCGCATGCATATTGCAAAATGCTGTCCTCTCCTGGCTTTTTATGCAACAATATTATTGTTTCTGCAGTTCTAACAAGCTAATAGAAGGGATATATTGTAATATACTGTCGCCTATGCTTTAATCAGAAATACATGGGGGAACGTGCAGGCGAGGAGGGAGATGGCATTGTGTTTGTATTGAAGGACATTCTTTTACAGGTGCTGCTGGCCGGGTCGGCCGTATTCCTGATTCCCTTATTCCATCTTGTGCTCGCCAGGCAAGCCGGTGCGAAGATGGGACGGACAAGTGCGAGTCTTGCCGCTGCGACGGCCGTTAGCATGCTGCTCTGCATGCTGTTTGCCCATGACGCAAGCCAGGCAGCCATTCCGATTTCGCTCGGCGTAGTTCCTTTCACGCTCGCCATGCTGTATGGCGGGCCAAGAACGGGTCTGATCTTGTCCTTTCTCCATATGCTCTTCTATTTCCTATTCGCTTATCCCTATCATTTGAACGAGTTTCTCCTTCAAACGGGTATTCTTTTCTATCCTATTGTATGGTTGTCCGCCAAACGATTCAAGAATTATGCGTTTTTCCGCAAATTGCTGCTGGTGCTGACACTCGCCATGGCGGAGATTGCGCTCGCCAGCATGCTAAGCATCCCGCTGATCGGCTCCAATGGCGACGGCATGATAGCAGAGTGGGTGTGGATCGCATTGGCTTACACAGGCGGGGCAGCAATCGCGGGCGGCCTTGGTTTACTCTGGCTTGAACATATTCAGCACCATGATGGTCTGGAACAGCGCTTGTCCGAAGTGCATCAGAAGTACATATCGGAGACGGAAAGACTTCATCAGATGTTGAACGCTGTTCCGCTCTCCATCGCTACGGTCGACAGGAATGGAACAGTCCAGTTCGTCAACGACATGATGAAACAAACGGCGAGGGAACAGCTTCCTTGTTCAACATCGAACGATCTGATCGGCAACCCGGTCAGCCAATTCGTCGAACAGACTCATGCTGAAAAAATGGAGCATAACATCCGCGAAGCGGTTACCCATGGAGAAGCGAACGGGTTGACCGTGCGCTACGGCTCACATGTCTTTCGGTCGCAGACGGTGCCGCTCTATGGATACGCGGCGGGGGCGCCAGGCGAGACTACCGGGGCGATGTTGGTCATCCAGGACATTACCGAATTGGAAATGCTGCGCAGCGAACTTGATAATGTGGACCGTTTAAGCCTGGTAGGGCAGATGGCGGCAAGCATTACGCACGAGGTCCGGAATCCGATGGCTGTCGTGCGCGGTTTTCTCCAATTAATGCAGGAAAAGAGTCCGGAGAGCTTGCATTATTATTATCGCATCGTCATGGAAGAATTGGATCGCGCCAACAGCATTATTAATGACTTTCTGTCGCTTGCACAGAACCGGATCGCGGAAAAAGAAGAAGCACAGCTGCACGATATCATTCACGAACTCATCCCATTGCTTTGGGCAGATGCCAACTTGCGCGGACAAAGCATCGAGCTTATGCTTGCTCATAATGTACCTAATCTCTATCTGAATACCAAGGAAATCAAACAAGTTGTTCTTAACCTGGCGCGCAACGGAATGGAAGCGATGGAGGAAAAGGGTGTGCTCACCTTGGAAACGACGTACGATGAAAAGCAGGTAGAACTTTTTGTGAGGGATACGGGACCTGGCATACCTCGCAGCAGCCGGGATAAGCTGTTTGAACCTTTTTATACGACCAAGCCGAAAGGGACCGGACTGGGGTTATCCATGTGCCACAGCATCGTGGAACGCCATCACGGCACTATTACGGTCGAATCGGAAGAGGGGAAAGGCACGGTGTTTAAAGTTACCTTTAAGCGATAGATTTGGGGCATAATGCGGCAGCGAACAAGCCATATTATCGAAGAGATGCCTTTTCGCGGGCGCTGTGCAATCTTGCTTTCATTGCTTGGGGATGTATAATAAGGATAACATCATTGTATCCATTTAACGAACAATGACGATGGACAATGGAGCTTATGATGACTATTAAGGAGTGAAACCAATGTCGATGTCATTCGATCAATACATGAAAGATATGGTTCAGCCGATGCGGGATGAGCTGACTCGTTTGGGAATTCAAGAACTGCGCACCCCGGAAGAAGTGGAAGCGAGCCTTCCGGATGCCAAAGGTACTACCCTTGTCGTTATTAATTCCGTTTGCGGTTGTGCCGCAGGACAATGCCGCCCGGGCGTAGCCGAGGCATTGCAGCATGACATTACGCCGGATCATCTGTATACGGTATTCGCCGGACAGGACAAGGAAGCCACAGCCAAGGCGCGTGAGTACTTTGCGCCGTATCCTCCATCTTCGCCCTCCATCGCTCTGATGAAGGACGGGGAGCTCGTGCACTTCATCGAGCGCCATCAGGTGGAAGATCGATCTGCAGGGGAAATCGCGGCTGAGCTCACCAGTGCGTTCGATCGTTATTGCCGTTAAAACGCTCCAGCAACGCCCCGCTCTTCGGAATACCGATGCCGGGGCGTTTCGTTTTGGGTAAATGGAGTTATTGAACCATGTGATTCTTATGAAGGAATCCGATTTGACTATTCTGGAAACGGGGTGTAGTGCACGATGAGTTTGCAACAACAGATCATCGCTGAATTGAAGGTTAAACCAAGCATTAATGTGGAGGAGGAAGTCCGCAAACGGGTGGATTTCCTGAAAACCTACGTCAAAAATTCGGGCACGAAAGGGCTGCTGATCGCCATCAGCGGCGGGATCGATAGCGCCGTGGCAGCAGGACTGTGCAAACTAGCTACCGATGAACTTACCGCGGAAAGCAACCAGGAGTACAAAACGCTGGGCGTATTTCAGCCTTACGGCGATCAACAGGATATTCAGGACAGCTATTCTGTCGCGAAGGCTTTTGATTTGAAGCATGTGGTCGAAACGAACATTGAAGATGCGGTGAACGAGATTGCGCTGGAAGTGGAGCAGGGCTTCAAGTCCATGGGCAGCCCGCGCCACATGACGCATCAAGGCAAAGGAAACGTAAAAGCAAGAACGCGCATGGTTATGCAGTATGCCCTTGCTTTTGAAGAGAACCTGTTGGTCGTCGGTACAGACCATGCGTCTGAGGCCATCACGGGCTTTTATACCAAATGGGGCGATGGCGCCGTGGATATCACGCCGCTGAGCAGCCTGAACAAACGCCAGGTTCGCCAGCTTGCGGCCCATCTGGGCGTGCCTCAGCCGATTTTGGACAAGGCCCCGTCCGCAGGATTGTGGGAAGGCCAAACGGATGAGAAGGAACTGGGTATTTCCTATGAGGCAAACAGCGACTATCTGGAAGGCAAACAGATCGATCCTGCTGCGCAGGAACGCCTGGAAGCATTCTATAAGCGCACGCACCATAAACGGAATGCCATTCCCGGCATTTAAGTTTTTTCCGCTCGACTTGGGCAAACCGGCTTGATCATCGTACTTACATGAACGACCAATGAACTCCAGACACGTTACTGCCGCTGTGGACGAAGATTTTCCGCTTCCGACAGCCGAGCAGCGTTGCTGGAGTTTGTTGTTTTTATGATCGACGGCTGAACGGATGCTGTGAATCTTGCCCGAACAGCCCCCCCAAGATGGAAGTTTTCGCCGATGGCCCCGGGTACTCGCATCTGGGCCTGCCACCTGCTACAATGGAATACGTGTTCGGATATCGAACGTAGGGACTAGCGAGAACATGTTGGTTATTGCACCACAGTATAAATGATTAAGCAGGTGAAGCACGGATGATACACGGAATCGGGAACGATGTGCTGGAGATCGGACGCATGCAAAGGCTGCTGGAAGGCGCGCGGGGCGAAGCTTTCCTGAACCGCATTCTGACGCCGGCGGAGCGGAGGATGGCCGCAGAACGGGGCAAACGCCGCACGGAGTTCGTTTCCGGAAGGTTTGCGGCCAAGGAAGCGGTATCCAAAGCATTTGGCTGCGGCATCGGACGAGTTATGGCTTTTACGGACATCGAAGTGCTGCCGGGTGCGCTAGGAAAGCCGGAAGCGACGTTATCTGCCGAAGCCTGGGAACGGCTGCAATTGCCGAAAGACCGACTTTATGCCATTCACCTGAGCATTACACACCAGACGGAGTTGGCTGCGGCGTTTGCCGTCGTGGAGCAGCTGCACGGACAAGAGCAGAGACCGAAGGATATTTAGGTGATCATGAAGGGCATGTTTATGGACAGGCGTGCAAATGAAAGGAAGGACTTATGGGTTTAATGGAACAGAAAAGACATTTCAGCATCAATCTGCTGGATTGGTATATGGCGAACAAGCGGGATCTGCCATGGCGGCGTCACAACAATCCGTATTTTACTTGGGTATCCGAAATCATGCTGCAACAAACCCGGGTGGATACGGTCATTCCGTATTTCAATCGTTTTATTTCGAATTTCCCGACCGTGCGGGCGCTTGCCGAAGCGCCCGAAGAAGACGTGCTGAAAAACTGGGAAGGTCTAGGGTACTATTCGAGGGCGCGCAACTTGCAAAAAGCGGCGCAGCAGGTCATGGAGCTGCACGGCGGAGAGATGCCGAGCGACAAAGCTTCGGTGTTCGCGCTCAAGGGCGTAGGGCCGTATACGGCCGGCGCGATTCTCAGCATCGCCTTCAACCAGCCCCAGCCTGCGGTGGATGGCAACGTCATGCGGGTGCTGTCCCGCTATTTCCTCATTGAAGAGGACATCATGAAGACGGGTACCCGGGTGTTGATGGAAGAGCTGGCGACCGAGCTCATCCCGGAAGGGCGAGCTCGGGATTTCAACCAGGCGCTGATGGAACTGGGCGCGCTGGTGTGCACTCCCAAGGCCCCGCACTGCCTGACCTGTCCGGTCATGGAGCAGTGCTCGGGCCGCATTGCCGGCAGGGAGCTGACCCTGCCGGTCAAAACGAAGGCGAAGCCGCCGCGCCCCGAGCAGCGGCTCGTCGCCTTGGTGGAAGGCCGCGGTGCCCATCGCGGCAAAGTGCTCGTGCGGCAGCGCCCGGATACGGGCCTTCTGGCCCGCATGTGGGAGCTGCCGCATGTGCTGGCGGCGCCCGCCGCTGCCGGCAAGGCGGCCAAGCCGCTCGCCGATGAGCCGGCCATGGCATTGCTGGCCGGCAGCCTGTGGGCGGAGGGCATTGCCGCCCGCCCCGAAGGCTTGGCTACACACGCGGAGCATGTGTTCAGCCATATCGTTTGGAGCCTGCAGGTGTACAAATGTACGCAGCAGGACCCGGGCAGCGAGCTTCCGCTGATTGCCGCGGAAGCCGTGGCCGCCTATGGCGAGCAGGCAGCGGCTGCTCAGGCGGCAAGCGGACAAGATGCTGGCGGCCTTGCCCGCGAAGAATCGCCGCTGGCGTTCGTCGGTAAAGGGGACGGCCAGACGTACCGCTGGATCGGTCCGGAAGATATGGACAAGCTGGCTTTTCCGAACGTGTTCCTCAAGCTGCTCGGTAATTATTTCGCGGGTGCCTACACCGTGCTCGAATAGGAAAGAGGCGTGCGTGCGTAAAGTGTCCGCTCGGATGGTTATAAAAAAAGAGCCTGACCGGCCATGCGACCGGATCAGGCTCTTTGTGCAATCACAGTGCTTATTTTGCAGCTGCGTAGCGTTTGTTAACTTCATCCCAGTTGATTACGTTCCAGAACGCGGAGATGTAATCAGGGCGTTTGTTTTGGTATTTCAGGTAGTAAGCATGCTCCCATACGTCCAAGCCCAGAATCGGAGTCAGACCTTCGAAGATCGGGCTGTCTTGGTTAGGCGTGCTAGTGATGGACAGTTTGCCGTCTTTGCCGACAACCAGCCATGCCCAGCCGGAACCGAAACGCGTTGTAGCTGCTTTCGCGAAATCTTCTTTGAATTTGTCGAAACCGCCCAGCTCGCTGTCAATTGCAGCAGCGATGTCGCCAGTTGGAGCGCCGCCGCCGTTTGGTCCGATGATTTCCCAGAACAGGCTGTGGTTGTGGTGACCGCCACCGTTGTTGCGAACCGCTGTGCGGATGCTTTCAGGTACGCTGTCCAGGTTGGCGAGCAGGTCCTCGAGGGATTTTCCTTGCAGTTCAGGAGCGTTTTCCAGAGCTGCATTCAGGTTGGTTACGTAAGTGTTGTGATGGCGATCGTGGTGGATTTCCATCGTTTGTGCATCGATATGTGGTTCCAGTGCATCGTTAGCGTAAGGAAGAGCCGGTAATTGAAAAGCCATAGTGTAATACCTCCTGAGTTTTAAGTTTTAAGGTGCATATGTAACAATACCCTTGCCATTATTATTAAACCGCATCCGAGCCAATTAATCAACATTTTTGTTTATTAAGTCCCTCGGGAAGTTGATCAAATGCATAATCCGCGATAACAAACATATTTTTCCCTATATGCAGAATTTTATGTGATATTGATTAAAATGAAATAGAAATAGAAACGAATTTTGATGTAAACGGTTACAATTAAGCGCTTTCAAAAGAAAATGCGTGTTTTATGGCGAAAAGTATGCTTTAATTGACGAAGAAGCGTTTTTTTCTCGTTTTTTGTCATAATACAAACATCGGGTTTTTGGTAAAAGGGGAACCCCTTTTTGTAAAACCTCATCAATCAAGCTAACGAAAAGGGAGATTTAAGACATGCACGTTCGTTCCTTTCAGTTGAGTGATGCAAGTCGTATGACGGAGCTGCTCAAGATTGCGCTTTCGGAAGATTGTTATGAGAACACGATGGGCCCGTTTGCCCGTCAATTGTCATGGGATTCCGAACTGATTATGGTTGCCGAGGAAGAAGGGGAACTCGTTGGGGCGCTGATCGGCACAATCGATCATAACCAAGGATGTCTCTATCGGATCGCGGTTCATCCGGACTATCGTCGCCAAGGAGTTGGCAAAAAACTAGTCGCGTCCATGGAACAACGGTTCCAACAGCGTAAAGTCAGCCAGATTTGGGTTGCGGGAGACGAGCATAACAAAGCGGCGATGCCTCTTTACGAAGCGATGGGCTATGGAGCCAATCAGATTTTGAGTGCATTCCAGAAGCTCAGCATCTTGTCCAAGGCGTAGTTTGAATGATTATTACAGATAACATAGCAGATTCACTTAAATATCGGGCATATCCTTTGGGCGCATTGGCGTAAAGGGTATGTCTTTCTATTTTTTCATCTCCTTATTGGTTCTCATCACCAATTGTCTCGTGCAAGCAAATGAAGTAGACTGAAATAGAGTATGCAATTGCAAATAAACCTATCAAATTGGATAAACTAATAGAACAACTCCTGTGCGTTTGCGTATATCCGTTGTTGGAACCGATGTTCCCTGATTGATGCGCATATCAACATGGATGGAATGTCTGATTTTTGAAGTCTGGCTCAATGGTGAAGTGCTCGGTGTTACCCGGTGAGCCGACGTTCTGAATTAAGGGTACATGTATTGTAAGGATCGTGGGATGCATGGTGGGCGGACGGAGTAACCGAAAAAAAATGTGGTGATCGTACGATCTCGTCATGGTTGCTCGGAGTAGAGGATCACTTCCAAATCTAACGAACCTGACGCGTCTTATTTGCAGTGAAATTGGACTCTTCGAGTCTTACGAACTTTAGACACTTTATTTCCCCGAGGATGGGGCGAATATCGTGTTCTTGACGCTAATAGCGTGTTTGAGGTTCGTTACATTTTCTGTGAGGGGGGAAGCCCCTCAATAAGGTGTGTGAGATTCGTTAGCGCCTGATATGCCGCCGCCAAAGTGACTCGTTGTACAAACGTAACGACAACATTTCAAATATGCGATACATTAACGTTCCTTGTAATTAAGGTTTATCATTCCAAAATACCGATGTGCCAATATAACTGCTATAAGCTGCCAGTACCTGATCCGTTCACCGCCTATTTGCGAACCGACAGAGCGCTTGTTATTTCAACACAAAAATTCATGAATGAGGTGACCTTTTGTGAATTCCAACCATCCATCTCCCCCGGAGCATCCTGCCGGGGCCGCCAAGCCGGGGAAAACCTCCGTATCATGGTTGGCCGAGCTATGGGATTGGACCAAAACCATCGTTGTCTCCTTTGCGATCATGATGGTGCTGAACCTGTTCGTTTTCAACCTGTCGATGGTTCAAGGGCAGTCCATGCAGCCTACGCTGGTGGAGCGGGATCGACTGTTCGTCAACAAAATCGTTTATGATTTCGGCGCGCCTTCGCGTTTTGACGTTGTTGTATTGCGCGATCCGAGCGATGGCATCGGCAAGAAGGACTTTTTGGTCAAGCGGATCGTCGGCATCCCTGGCGACACGATCGAGGTGAAGGACCATTATTTGTACGTGAACGGAGAACGGCAGTCGGAGAGCTACACCGATACCGAGGTGCAAGATCCGGATTTTGGACCGTTGACGTTGGAGAAGGACCACTACTTTGTCATGGGCGACAACCGCCATGAAGGGAAGAGCAAAGACAGCCGCATTTTCGGCAGCATTACGTCGGATGAAATCGTAGGCAAGGCGGAGTTCATTTTCTGGCCGTTTTCGGAAATCAAAAAGCTGTAAACAATTGGAAGGGAACTATTCATCATTTTGTGCGTTAAACCATATAACCGGGTTCATCCGAGCTTTTAGGCATATCCATGAACAAGAAGCGCCTGTCTCCCATCACGAGGCGGGCGTTTACCGTTTGCGCCAATGGAGTGGATCGGGAAGAAAAGAGGGAAGGTTTATGACAAATGTACAGACCGGGATGCCGCAGACAGCCTCCTATTGGGAGCAGTTGAAACAGGAGATCAAGGCGGCCGGACCCGGGCTGGGCATTGACGATATCGGTTTTGCATCGGCGGAGCCGTTTGTGTCGCTGAAGGCGATTCTGGAGCAGCACCGGGCCAAGGGTTATGAGTCGGGGTTCGAGGAGAAGGATATTGAAAAAAGAGTACGTCCCGCGCTCGAGGGCAGCGAGCCGGCCTCGCTCATCGCAATTGCGGTCGCTTATCCGTCAAAGATGGTCAATCCGCCCAAGTCGGAACCGGGCGCATATCGCGGCATTCTGGCCCGCTCCGCATGGGGCAGGGATTACCATCACGTATTGCGCGAGGCGATGGACAAGCTGGTAAATTTCATCCGCGAGCGGGTACCGGAAGCGATCATCGAGAGTATGGTGGATACGGGCGTGCTTGTTGATCGCGCGGTATCCCAGCGGGCCGGCATCGGCTTCAGCGGCAAAAACTGCTCGATCATATCGCCGAAATACGGCTCCTGGATCTACTTGGGCGAGCTGGTGACGAACATTCCGTTTCAGCCCGATACACCGGTTACCGAAGATTGCGGAGAATGCACGAAATGCATCGACGCCTGCCCGACAGGCGCGTTGGTCGGCCCTGGCCAACTGAATGCGCAGCGCTGCATTTCTTTTGTGACGCAGACCAAAGGTTTTGTGGATGAAGAGTTCATGCTAAAAATAGGCAACCGTCTGTACGGATGCGATACATGCCAGATCGTCTGTCCGAAGAATCGGGGCAAAAACTGGGATCACCATCCCGACCTGCAGCCCGATCCGGAGATTGTGAAACCTTTGCTGCTGCCGCTGCTGGATATGGGCAACCGCGAATTCAAAGAGCGATTCGGGCATACTTCCGCCGCCTGGCGGGGGAGAAAGCCGATTCAGCGCAATGCGGTCATCGCACTGGGGAATTTCAAGGACCAAAGCGCCGTACCCAAACTCACCGAGGTGTTGAAGCGCGATCCGCGTCCGGAGCTGCGGGGAACCGCTGCCTGGGCGCTGGGAAGAATAGGAGGAGAAGAAGCCATGAGAGCGATTGGGGAAGCTGCTGCTTACGAACAAGATGGGAACGTGCTGGACATGCTGCAGAAGGCCAAGGAACGATTGACGTCGTCCGCGTCCTTACCCGAGAAGCCACATGCCAAGCAAGTGAGCGACCATAAACAAGAGGAAGGTGTGACAGGTCCGACCGCGGATAGTAATTCTGCAAATGGAAATGCCGCGCCGAAGGCCAAAACTGAAGCAGCAGCGTGGAAGCCTTCCGCAGTAACCGGTTTGCACGGCAAACCTATTTATTACGACGAGGTCGTTACCCCGATAGGCACGTTGACGTTGTGTGCTACCGAGAAGGGGCTGTGCCATGTCGATTTTGGAGCCTTTCATGTGAGAGAGGCGCATCTTCAACAATGGGCGCGCACCTGGATCGGTGAGTACCGTTACGAGAAGAACGATGACAAGCTGCGGGAGGCTGTAAGGCAGGTTGGCGAATATTTTGCGGGCGAACGACAAACGTTCGATCTGCCGCTCGATTTGCTCGGAACCCCGTTCCAGCTACAAGTATGGCAAGTCCTGTCCGATATATCTTATAGAGAAGCCTTATCACACGAACAGGTTGCTGAAGCGATCGGCAGGCCGAAGGCTGTTCGCGCCGTACTGGACGCGATCAGCAAAAATCCGGTGCCGATCATCATTCCATGTCACCGCATTAGCGGCAAGGACGGCACCCTGCTCGGTTATGTAGGCGGTCTGCAAACCAAGGAGCAATTGCTCGCATTGGAGACGCAATCGTAAGAGCGGGGGACATGCATGAAATATGTAAACGTGGAGAGCGTGGAAGCGGGCGAGATTTTGGGCAAAACGGTATATTCAGGCAACGGCATGGTGCTGTTGTCGGCCGGTGTCCAGCTCACCGTATTCATGGTCAGTACGCTCAAGCGTATCGGCGCGACCATGCTGTACATCCAGGATGAAGCATACCAAGATGTGGATACGGAAGACATACTGGATGAAGCCACGAAACGGGCCATCATTCAAGAGATGAGCGTAACGCTTGAAGCGGTGCGTTCGGGAAAGGAATGGAGCCCGAAAAAGATCGCCGTCAGCATCGACAAGCTGCTGAACGACGTGTTGAGCGGCCGCGAGCTGTTGGTACAGCTGACCGACATTCGCTCCAAGGACAATGCACTGTACATTCATGCGATGAACGTGTGTTTGCTGTCTTCGGTCATTGGGCTGAATATGGGACTCAACTATAACCAGCTCAAGGACCTTGCCGTGGGCGCTTTGCTGCACGACATCGGCAAGGTAGCCGACGACCCGGGCGGCAAGCCCGCCGCCAACTCCTCTTTGCATCATACATGGCGGGGGTTTGAATTGATCAAAGCCAAGCGCGAGTTCAGCCTTCACACGGCCCATGTGGCATTGCAGCATCATGAGTGCGTTGACGGTTCGGGAATGCCCAGGGGCATCAAGGGCAAGGACATCCACACTTTCGCGAAAATCGTCGCGGTGGCGGACGTGTACGACAATGCCATCAACGGTTCGTCCGGACGGATGCTGCTGCCGCACGAGGCTTGCGAAGAAATGATGGCCATGTCGGGGCGCAGCTTGGACCGGGACGTGCTGATCGAGTTTAACCGGAATGTGTCCATCTATCCGAACGGAACGGCGGTGCGCCTGTCCACCAAGGAAACGGGCGTGATCGTCAAGCAGCATCGCGGGCTGCCGGGCAGGCCGGTCGTCCGCATTGCGCGCGGAAGCTCGCGATACGATCTGGATGTGGTCGAGGTGGACCTCGCCGTGCACACGACCGTGTTCATCGAAGCGGTGCTGGCCTAAGGCGGACGCGAATTCGCGCACTGAAATGCAGCTGGAAAATCCGTTTGCTCCATGCGTGCGGAAATGCTATGATACTTTCAGGAAAATCCGGACCGTGCATGCAGCAGGAATGGCTTGAAATGGCTTGAAACATCATGGTGCCGCACGGATCACGGGGCTTTCAGATTGCACATACAGAGGTGTCTAAGGATGGAAATTGTTATACCGATTATTACTCTGATTGTCGGTCTGGTCGGCGGATTTTTCATCGGGGTGTTTTATTTGCGCAAACAGCTCGAGAAAATGCAAAGCGATCCGGACATGCTTCAGAAGATGGCCAAGCAGATGGGCTACAATCTGAACGGCAAACAGATGCAGCGTGCCCAGCAAATGATGAAAAACCAAAAGCCTGGCATGAAACAGCCGCAGGCTCCGCAGCATCCTGCGCGTAAAACGTCAGGTCGCCGCAAATAATAGCAAGAAAAAGGGCTGCCCACCCGATGTCGTTTGAAAGGAGGCGTTTGGCAGTGGCTGGCGTTAAAGATTATGTGAATTCCAAAGTTATCGATAACCGGGAGAAGATCGAGTATCATATACAGCAGATTCTGAGCTTGATCGGTGAGGATACAACGCGTGAAGGGCTGCTTGAAACGCCTGCGCGCGTAACCCGGATGTATGAAGAAATTTTTGCGGGCTATGACGTTGATCCGCGCGAAGTGCTGGGCGTAACGTTTGACGAGAATCACGAGGAACTCGTCATCGTGAAGGATATCGTTTATTACAGCCAGTGCGAGCATCATATGGCTCCATTCTTCGGTAAGGTCCATATCGGATATGTGCCGAGCGGCAAAATCGTTGGCTTGAGCAAGCTCGCCCGCCTTGTGGAGGCGGTTACGCGCCGCCTGCAGGTTCAAGAGCGCATCACGTCCCAGATTGCCGACATCCTGAACGAAGTCGTGGAACCGCACGGCGTGATGGTCGTCGTGGAAGGCGAGCATCTGTGCATGTGTTCCCGCGGTGTCAAGAAACCTGGCAGCAAGACGGTGACGTCGGCGGTACGGGGTTCGTTCCGCAGCAATCAGGCCCAGCGTGCCGAGTTTCTTTCTTTGGTGAAAGAATAAGCCTAAGCCGTGCCGGACAAGCTGTCCTTGTACAGAGGGTATATCGTGCACAAGACCGCATTCCTTTCATGGAATGCGGTCTTGTTTTTGCATACAGGACCCGTTCTGTTCTTTTTGCCTCCCGATTGCCGGGTCCGGTAGACAACGATGGGCTGACCGCTCATCCCTGCTGGATTAATCACAGAAAGTGAAATACAATAAACAGGTCGTCAGGAATCGTTTGATCGGACGTGTTTACATGAAATATCCGGAAAGTCGCTGCACGGGCTCCGTTACAAATGAATCCAATATGGCATCGATATCCTTGGTTGAGGGAGGTCCTCCTTCATCCACCGTTGGGGGAATGTAGATATGGAAATTTCGCAGCTTTCGAATCTTGCGACCAAGCCGGACGTTCAGTCCAAGCGGGATTACGCTTCTCGTTTGCGCATTTGGGAAACGCCGCTGCTGCGTGCCGGGAGCGACGTGCTCGAAGCGTTTGCCTGGGAGGAGCTGATGTGCCGACGCGTGGGTGAAGGACACGCTCCACTTGCCCATATATGGCGTCATCCCGATGCGTTCGTAGCAGGCTTGCGCGACCGCCGGCTGCCGCTGGCCGTGGAAGCGATGGAGCGCATCAGGAGCGGGGGAACCTCGGTGTGCGTTCGGCCATCCGGAGGAGCTGCGGTTCCATTGAATCCGGGGGTTGTGAATATTTCGCTTATGCTGCCCAATCCGGGGCGCGATATTAACATTCACGACGACTTCCGGGAGATGGCCTCCATCATTGCCGAGTCGCTGCATCCGTGGACACGAAATGCCCGTACGGGTGAGATTGAAGGGGCATTTTGTCCTGGTGAATACGACGTGAGCGTAGAAGGCATGAAGTTCTGCGGCATTGCCCAGCGCAGGCAGGCCAAGGCTTACATTATTACGGCTTTCATTATCGTCGAAGGGCAGGGTGATGCTTTGGTGCAACAAGTAAGCCGGTTTTACCGGGAGGCCTCGGGAGGTGCCAAGGAGGGTTACCCTGAGGTTCGGCCAGGTACGATGGCGAGCCTGCAGGAACTGGCCGGAGTCCCTTCGGCCGCCATGTACACGGCTGCATTGGTAAGGACGTTGCGGAGCCGTTATGCCGCAGCGGAATCCTTTCCTGTTCCAAGCGTGGATCGCATGGACGTGAAGCGGATGGCAGAGCAGATGAAAAAGCGTTACGATTAGTATCCTTCGTTTGCCTTGGAATCGAGGCTAGGAGATGATATGATGTGTTTTCGAGAGGAGAGTGCCAATATGGAAACATTGAGATATACGTACGAATACGAAGTCGTGTCGACCGGTGAGAAATCCGAGTTCAGTCAGATGGCGACCAGCAAGGAAGAAGCGGCATCGTTGATCGTGGCGCGCATTGCCGATTTGGAATTCACGAGTGAAGACGATATCAAGCTGGGCGACCTGATTGCGATCAGCAAACAAGTCGGCGATAACTATGTGGCGTGCGAGGGCTGTGCTTCCTAAGAAAGCAAGGCCATCCATCGATGATCTAAAGGCAAGCGTTCCTTCAGGAAACGGCTTGCCTTTTTTGCATATCGACCAAATCATGAGCTTCCTTCGTTAAGGGAACATGCATTAATCGATATTGACGATTTTCCATTGATCTTCTTTGTTTTTCACAAAGAAATAGGTTAATCCGCTGTTCTCCACATTCCCCTCTGAGTCTTGGAGGGCAAACCGGACGCCAACCTGAATTTGTACTCTGCCGTCCATAGTGACTTTCTTGATGGTATCCAAATCATAAAACATATATTGAACGTTTTGTTTATCAAAGAATACCGAATGACGGCTGTAGCTTTCATGCAAGTGTTCAGCGAACTTCTCTTGATCTTGCGCGACAACCGCTTCAAGATTACTTTTCAGCTTGGTAATGATATCGTCATTGAAAAAGCTCTTTTTGAACGAATCAAAATCGATAAGTACCCCGGCCTCGAAGTCAGCCTCAGTCACATCATTGATCGTTCTTGTTGCAGCGTCGATCAACGTCTCGGTAGCTTCTGTAGGATGGTCCGCTTCTTTGGCTTGGCCCGTAAAAGTCTTGTTCGCAGAAGCTGCCTGGCTTGTTGGGTTGGCAGCTTCTTCTGCATTGGAGAGGGCCTCGGTATTTTCATCATTTGCACATGCGGATACAAGCAAGGCTCCTGCAATCCATGCAAACCATATGCTTCGCTTAAAAAATTTCAACAAATCTCTCATCCTCCCTTAGGGATATAAACGCGAAGAACGAAATGGAAGTTACGCGTATAGAAACAAAAGGGAGAATGAAAAAGAGAGGTATCTCGGCAGGCACCTGCCCGAGATACCTCTCTTTGCCTTTGGCTTAATATGGCGGCCATAACAGCTTGCGCGCCGCCTCATAGCGTTCGGCAACGGCAGGCCAATACACGACGTTCCACCAGTCTTCGATATATTTTTTGCGCTCGTTCTGATGTTTCAAGTAATAAGCGTGTTCCCATACATCGAGAGGGAGCAGGGGAACGATATCCATCTGCGAAAGGTTCTGGTGTTTTTCGGCTTGCAGTATTTCGAGTCTGTGGGCCCTCGGGCTCCAGACAAGCATGGCCCATCCGCCGCCTTCGACTTTGTTTGCGGCTTCCGTAAAGTGGTTTTTGAATGCTTCGTAGCTGCCGAAATCCCTTTTGATCTGTTCCGCAAGATTGCCGGATGGTTTGCCTCCGCCATGAGGGTTCATAATCGTCCAGAAGATGGTGTGCAGGTAATGCCCGGCCCCGTTAAACGCCAGCTCGCGCTCCCAGTGCTTGACTAATTCGAAATTGTTCCTTTTTCGCGATTCAGCCAGCTTTTTCTCGGCGGTATTCAGGCCGTCCACATAGGATTGGTGATGTTTGTCATGATGGATGCGCATCGTCTTTTCGTCGATGTACGGCTCCAGCGCATTATACGCATAAGGAAGCGGCGGCAAGGTATGGCCTCCAATGGGGACCGGCCTGGCTTGCACGGGCGTATGCGCAGTAACGTCGGATGCGGAGCCCGGGGAAGTCGAATCCGCGTCCATGCCGGGCGGGATGGATGGCGTAGAGCCTGCCGGCTGACCGGGCGGGGGAGAGGAGCTGCCTTTGGCCCCGGCAATGCCCGAATTTTCACTGCTGCGTAATTTCCCCGCTGCGCCTCCTGCATTTGCGATTTCCGCCTGGATCAGCGAGGAAAGCGACTCTCCTTCGGCATCGCGCATGATGCCGGACTTGCCGAGCGTATCCAGAACGCCGAGAAAGTATTCCGATTCGCGAATAAAGTGCAGAATGGCGGTTTTGGCAGGCGGAGCGGCCAGTATAGCGGCGCTTTGCTCGAGCAGGGCATACAGTTGCCGAATAAACTCCCGGGATTGCGTGCTGGCCGTGTTTACCAAATCCTCAAAGGCTCGCAGGATATAAGGATCTGGCGGGTGCGTGCCCGGCAACAGCTGTTTCAAAAGCCGGTTGGCGGCAGCCCCCGTGCTGGCAAAAGCGGCCTGCCATTCCCCGAGCAGCTTGACATAGGCGGGCTCAAGATCGGGAACAAGCGCCAGAATGATGATTGTATGCTCCTTCTCTTGTTCTTTCCAGAAACGAATTTCCTCCAGGATCCGCAGTGGAAGCAGCTTTCCATATTCATACCAGTTCATAACGGATTAAACCTCCTAATCACCGAATTTCGTCCCAAAAATATATTCGGATAACAGGCTGTCTTATGTATACGAAAAAAAAGAGCCCTCAAGAGGAACCCAAGAGGACTCGAATTTTCATGCAATTCCATGTTTCTGATGCATAGGCTTCAGTTGCGCTGATCGTCAATGGCTGCCGCCGGTATTCTGCACATCATCGTCGTCGGTGTTTGTGACATGACTGAGGAATGTGGAGACGCGTCGCAAATATTCTTTTGGATGCTCGCGGAAAATCAGCTCATGGTGCGCTCCGTCAACAATCCATTCCTCCGAATTGGCATTCGACTGGTTGGCGGCGAGCAGCTCCGCGATCGGGTAAGGCGCCTTCTCGTCTTCCGTTCCGTGAACGAAGAAGATCGGGAAGGGATAATCCTTCTTTTTGACTTCTTGGTACGGAATTTGCTGCAAGCCTGTGCCATTCAGGACAGGGAACAACAGGTTCAAAATTTCCAGCGTCGGCTGGCGCGGCAGGTCAATTTGATTATGGATATTATGGTATAGCGTATCCGGTTCCAGCAGAAACGTGCTGTCCAATATCATGGCGTCGACGTCCTGGGTTAACAGCCCTGCCTGCAATGCCGTACCCGCTCCCATCGAAAATCCCCATACGACGATTTCCTGGGCGCCGCGCTGTTTGGCGAATTGGATCGCTCCGAGCAATTGCTTGGATTCCGCCTTGCCGCCCGTAGCGACGGCTTTGTTGACCTGGGAGGCAAAACCATAATCGAACATCACCACGTTGAACCCAAGCTGATGGGCATAATGCGCCAAATCGTACATGGGCACCCAGGTTTCCTCCCGGTTGGCTCCGTATCCATGGCTGAAGATGATCGTTTTGTTTACGTCGGCGTCGGCAGGAATGTACCAGCCTTGCATGATGCGGCTTCCGTCGACGGCCGGGAACGTGATGTCTTCGTATTTCATGTTTTTGGCCTGCATCGGATTGGAAAAGACGGGGGCTACCGTAGGGTTGGACAGCACCCAAGCGATGTAGCCGTGAAGCGCGATGAAGCAAAATAACAGAAAAAATACAACGGAGAGCAGCAACGCCACGATAATATGTTTAAGCCGGATCAGCCTCGGAGACAGCGAAGAGGGCAGATCGGAAACTTTCGTTTGCAGCGGGGCCTCGCTCTGGGATGTCGGAAACATACATGCCCCTCCTTTGTTGAATCGGCTAAAGATGACGACGAATTCTCACTGACGATCATTTTCTCCAAAACTGCCCGCCGCCGGATTACTGGGGCGAAGAGGAGGAAAGAGTCAGATTATGTCGACATGACAAGTTCGGTTCCGTGAAAAAAACAGAGTTGGACGGTTATACTTATACCATTCAGGCATAAGCGAAAATATGAATTCGCTTTCGGAAAGTTATTCCAATAGGAACGAGAAAATGTGGAAACGCTCGTTCTTTTCCTCTTTGTGATGGCGAATAGACTTTTTTATTATCGTATGTTCCACCATAGCCAATGTCAATTCTTCAGGCGTATTTGTTACCTAATTGTTATATAGTTCTTTAGATGCATGGTTATTATTTCCTTTGAGTGCAAAATACAGGGGATGAAGTCTGATAACCTAGACCCCACGATACTTCTTCCGGTTCGAATTTAACGGGCATCGGTTTACAGATGGAATCGTTTCTCATATAATTTATGTAACCGAGTTTCATGTGATGAAACATGAGGAGGGCATTCTGCCATGGAGGACCGAAAGTTAACCGTCCGGGCTGTAGAACGGGCGCTGGATATATTATTGTGTTTTACGACCCGCAGCGATCTGGGATTGACCGAAATTGCCAGCCAGATCGGATTGCATAAGAGCACCGTGCATCGTCTCATGGCTACCCTGGAAGACCGGGGATTTGTGATCCGCGATGCGGCGACCGAGAAATACAGACTCGGCATTCGCATTTGGGAACTATCCGCGCATATGTCCCGGAGCGACGATCCCGCCATTTTGCTGCTGCCGGCGATGGAACGGCTGAGAGATCGGCTCGGGGAGACGGTGAGCTTGTATCTGCGCGACGGTGCCGAACGGATTCGGATACAGGCCGTACAGAGCGATCAGGCGATCCGCCGGGTGGCTCCCGTTGGCGCAAGGCTGCCGTTGTCCGTAGGGGCTTCCAGCAAGGTGCTGATGGCTTTTGCAAGCGAGGAAGACCGGGAAGAACTGATGAACGGCCCGGAATGGCCCGTATTCATCGATCCGCAGGCGTATTTGGCGCAGATGGCGGATATTCGGAACGCCGGCTACGCCACAAGTTACGAAGAGCGCGAACCGGGGGCTGCGGCGGTGTCCGTGCCCATTATGGGCCGGGATGGCCGGATCGCCGCCGCGTTGTCCGTATCGGGGCCTGTCAGCCGCCTTTCCCAGGAGACGCTCCATGAGTATGCTCCGGTCCTGAAAGAAGCTGCGGCGCAGATGGGACTTATGCTGGCCTGATCCGAAACGGCATTTTGGAAAATAAGGTTGTTTTTCCGCCATGTTTAGGCTAATCTGTAATGGACAGCCCAAGACATGGGCTGACTGAACTGAATAGGACGCAGCGGCAAAGTTGCCGCTAGCCGTCAAACGTTACTGGGGGAGTCCGAATTGTCCGGACTGAGACGGAATCGCATGAGATTCCGGACCCTTAGCACCTGATCTGGATCATGCCAGCGTAGGGAAGTAATCGGCGAAACAACGACGAGCATCGTCAATATGCCTTGAGTGAAGCTCCCCTGTGGGTAGACTTGCCGTGGCACGTTTGGCGATGAAGGATAAAGCCGGTTCCCTTGGGGAACCGGCTTTTTTAATGCAGTATCCGAGACATCACCGCATCTCCGTGGCATTCCGACAAGGTGGAGATGTGTGATGCGGCGGCCATGGTTGCCATGTTCCCGCCCGCCCTGGAGCTGTATCCGTGTTTTTGAATTCGCCCGTGCTGTACTTCCTTCATGCTTGGCCTGATGAACAGGTGCGCAGAATGAGCAATGCCGGACCATACCATGAGGAGGAGAACGAGCGATGAGTACAGGACACGAAACAGCGGGACAGGAAAACCATCGGGATACGGAAAAAGAAAGCATGGGGCGGCTGCGGCCTTTTCCGGGCAGCCGCAAGGTATACATTCAGGGCTCGCGACCGGACCTGTTGGTCCCCGAACGCGAAATTGCCCTTCATGACACAAGCACTCCCCAAGGGGTGGAGCATAACGAACCGCTCCGCGTGTACGATACGAGCGGTCCGATGACCGATCCGGATTATGAGGTGGACATCCGGACGGGCCTGCCCGCGCTGCGCAGGAAGTGGATTACGGAGCGCGAGGACGTTGAGTCGTACGAAGGCCGGTCGATTAAGCCGGAGGACAACGGCTTGAAGCCGGGCAGCACAAGAGCTGGAGCCGAGACGTATCCCGGCGTTACCGGGAAACCGCTGCGGGCACGGGAAGGGCGATGCGTGACGCAGATGCACTATGCGCGGAGAGGCATCATTACGCCCGAGATGGAATTCGCGGCCATCCGCGAAGGTGTGGAGCCTGAATTCGTACGGCAGGAGCTGGCCAGCGGCCGAGCCATTTTGCCTTCCAATATCAATCATCCGGAGAGCGAACCGATGATGATCGGACGCCATTTTCACGTCAAAATCAATGCCAACATCGGCAATTCGGCCGTATCGTCTTCCATTGAGGAAGAGGTCGAGAAGATGACCTGGGCCGTCCGTTGGGGAGCGGATACGGTGATGGATCTGTCCACGGGCAAAGACATTCACACCACCCGCGAATGGATCATCCGCAATTCGCCGGTACCGATCGGCACGGTGCCGCTCTATCAGGCATTGGAAAAGGTCGGAGGGGAGGCGGAGGCGCTGACGTGGGAGCTGTACCGCGACACGCTGATCGAGCAGGCCGAGCAGGGCGTGGACTACTTTACGATTCATGCGGGCGTGCTGCTCCGCTATATTCCGATGACTGCCAAACGGATGACGGGCATCGTGTCACGGGGCGGATCGATCATGGCGGCCTGGTGTCTGGCGCATCATCAGGAAAATTTCCTGTACACCCATTTCGAAGAAATCTGCGAGATCATGAAGCGGTATGACGTCGCCTTTTCGCTGGGAGACGGCCTTCGCCCGGGCAGCATTTATGATGCCAATGACGAAGCGCAGATGGCGGAACTCGCGACGCTGGGGGAATTGACCCAGATCGCCTGGAAGCATGACGTGCAGGTGATGATTGAGGGTCCTGGACACGTGCCGATGCACAAAATCAAGGAAAACGTGGACTTGCAAATGGAGATTTGCCAGGAAGCGCCGTTCTACACGCTCGGCCCGCTGACCACGGACATTGCGCCGGGGTACGACCATATTACGTCGGCCATCGGGGCGGCCATGATCGGCTGGTTCGGCACATCCATGCTCTGTTACGTTACGCCGAAGGAACATCTCGGCTTGCCGAACAAGGACGATGTGCGCGAAGGCGTCATCGCCTACAAAATCGCGGCCCATGCCGCCGATCTGGCCAAAGGCCATCCGCGTGCGCAGCGCCGGGACGACGCGCTTTCCAAAGCTCGCTTCGAATTCCGCTGGCGCGACCAGTTCAACCTGTCGCTCGACCCGGAACGCGCCATGTCCTATCACGACGAAACACTGCCTGCCGAAGGAGCGAAGCAGGCGCATTTCTGCTCGATGTGCGGACCGAAGTTCTGCAGCATGCGCATTACGCAGGATATCCGTGCATTTGCCGCGGAGAAGGGATTGTCGGAACAAGAGGCGGTTGCCGCAGGCATGCAGGAAAAGGCCGAAGAATACCGGATGCGCTCATAATGCCGGCCTTCTTGCGCGGTTGTCCGCGAATCCGTTAAATTGGCGTTATTTGTCTGTCCGCAACAAAACGGACAGGAGGAGAAGCAAAACAGCAAAAAGCAGTTCATCTCCCTATCTTGGGGAATGAACTGCTTTTTTGCATGTCATGTATCACAAGCCAGACTTTAGCTGCATATTCAATTCCCGTTGCAAATACGGTGCCAGAACGGAAAGGGGACTGTGCACGGTTATGCCGCTAGCCATCGTTACCCGTGCTGCCGCCGGAGCCATGGACAACTGGGCGGCAATCGGCGTCCAACCCGAATATCGTTCGGCATGCCGCATCAATCCCGCCTGAACGGCTGCCGCGTAACCTTCGCGGTCTCCGCGCATAATCAGCTCGAACGTGCCTGGCAGCAATACGCTCTTGGCTTGAAGGGCATGATTTGACGCTTGATGTTCCTCCTCCGGCTGTAAATGGCGCAAAAAGCGGTCCATCGTTCCTTGGACGGTGGATGGGTTGGTGAAGGCGAGCAAATAGGGCTTCGGCTGGCGCTGCATCATCGATAACAAGGGATCGTCGATGCCGATCACGGGAATGGAAGCGGGCAGGGTCTCCTGGTCCAGAACGGCCGTGAAGAGCGTGCAGGTGACGAGAATGGCATCGGCATGGCATCGGGCGATCCATTCCATCGTGCGGGCTACTTTGTCGCGGACGGTGTTTTCGGTGAAGTCTGCGTCGCTTTTGATCCGGTCTAGTCCCGGATCGACGTAGTGCACCAGTTCGACGTCATAGGCAGACAGCGCCTCCTCGATGAGTGCAATATTGGAATAATGGGCATGAAAGCAAGCGATGGTCATCATGAGGCATTCCCCTTTAGGATTGTTGCGGGAACCGTGTGAAGGTGCCGCGAACGTTTTAGCCCATTATAGAAACAGGAAGGGGGAATGTACAGCATTATCGCATGGATGGGGAGGCATTCTTTTTGGCCATTTTTTGCTGCAAAATGTCGTGGAAGGTCAACTCTTGGGTATCCCGGTTTTCTTTTTTCGGAGCGTTGACCGCTGCATTTCGCGGATACTGGTGATGGTATGGGATCATTTGCTGAATAGGCATGCGGATCATTCGGGTTCCTCCTTTTTGAGAACAGGTTATATGTAATATAAATATGATGATTTCAGAGCATGTTGATTGTTGTTTGCAAAATAGGCATATATGACTTGTTAGATGAAACAAGGGTGTGTAATGAACCTTTCCAAATCGGAATGTAGTGATTTTAACCCGATTTTCGAAATTGTAAACATTTTTAGCGATATTCAGGAGTAAAGGACCGTATATTAGGGGCGGTATATGGGAGCATGGGGCGGGGGGGTGTGCGGATAGTCCCGATCAAGCAAGACCAAAATGGGTCGAAAATAAGTCGTTTTGTCTGGTTGCATAGAAGGGGATAAGCGAACGAAATTGGTTCAATGGTCTGTAAGTACGGATAACAGAAGAACGGAAGAAGTGGGCGGCAGGGAATAGGGGAAATGAAACCGAATCGCATCATCGATGTGCAGGAAGGCGCACGCAAGGTGGGCGGGCAAACATAAAAAAAGCTGCCGGGACCCTTCCCGACAGCAAGCATGTTCAACATATTGCAGCCAAGTTATGAGCGTGGCCGGACGGCGATGTACAGTTCCGCCTGCATGTTCAGGGGATCGAGACTGCGTTCATCGTACAGCTCGAAGTCCCCGGTAAACGTGCGTTCGTCCCGGTTGTTCCAAGCCCATACAGCCCCCCAGGCTTCGCTGACCACTTCGGCCATGGGGCCTGTTCTGGTTGCAAATACAGCGTATGTCGCGGGCGGGATTTCAATGACTTCCAGATGGGGCGGCAGTGCATCGCCCGGTGCCAGTTCATGTCCAACCAGAATCGTGTATTCTCCGAGAACTCCATCCGCATAATCCGTGTAGCAGCCATAACGAGGCGTCGTGGCAGCAGGAAGGTCAGGCAAGCTCCAGTAACGCTCCCACAGCGCTTGTATGCTGCCTTTGCCGCTCATCTCCGCGCCATTGCTGGTTCTGGCGGTGACGCCGGCTAACCGTTTCGCTGGCAGGGTGACATACGTGACAGGCTGTGCCGAGGGAGATGCGTTATGCTCCTGCTTCAATTCGGCAGACGTCATCCCGGCTTGCGCGGATGCACTCCATCGTTTTAGGAAGGGAAGCTGATGGCGAAGCATCGATCGCGCGGACGGCTCGTCCATGCCTTCCTGAACGAGAATTGCGGTGCACATCTCAATCATGCCGTCCAGCGATATGTCCGGCTGCTCGAAACGCCCCTCCTTATAACAATAGATGCAATACTCGCTGGTGCTTTTCCCATCCATTTCGGTGCCCCACTGGGCAGCATTGCCGAGCGGCATTCCGCAGCTTTGACATACAGTCATGTTCATTGTAGTTCCTCCTTGTTTTTCTTCTATCGATCAGTCATAACCGAAGTATAAACGGAGGAACTGGACAGCTATCTGTCAAGTTTGCGGGGGGGTGGCATAATTTTGGGCGATCTGCACGGCGATCCGGCGTATGTGCTCGCGAATGTGAGGCGGCTCCAACACTTCGACGTCAGCTCCGAAGCTCAGGATGAAGCCATATAACCAGTTGTCTTCCGGGAACGCGACCTGGCTGATATAGTATCCTTGGCCATCCGGAACGACGTTTTCGATGCCGAACCATTCTTCGGCGGTATGCCGTGCCCGTGCATGGAAGCGGAGCGTGAGCCCCGTCTGGTTATCCGGAGCGGTCCATTCCTGCTGCCAGGGTTTGTCCTGCGGCTGAACGGGCCTGCGTTCGAAGCGGCCTTCAGTCAGCGCGACATCCCGCATGCGGACCAGCTTAAACATGCGAAAATCGTCGCGTTCATGGCAGAAGGCATACAGGTACCAGGAATGCCTTTTGAGCACCAGCGTGTGGGGATCGACCGTCCTGTGCGAATGGACGCCCTCTGCGCTGCAATATGTAAACGTGATGGAACGCAGCTGGTCGATGCCTTGCTCGATATGCCGCAATTTCTGCTGCAGCGCCTCGGAGTAAGTCCATGTGGAATAATCCACGATGAACCGGCTCGTATTGGCCTGAAAATCCCCGTTTCGGGATGCCGGCACGATGCTGCTCAGCTTCTCCATCAACAGATCGCGTGCCGTACTGGCATGGGCCGTCGAGACGCTCCGCAGCGCGGTTACGATCGAAGCCAGATCCTGATCGGTGAGCACGTTCCGGTCCAAACGATAACCTTCGGCCAGCCCGATGCCCCCGCTCGCTCCCTGATAGGTTACTACCGGAATGCCTGCCTGGCCCAGCGTATCAATGTCGCGGTAAATCGTACGAACGGACACCTCGAACGTGTCGGCCAAGTCTTTGGCCTGCACCCGGCCCCGATTGATTAACAATACTACGATGGCTAACAGTCGATCCAGTTTCATACATCTTTTCCTTTCCGAAGATTCAATGATCCAGCCAGTTGTGTTATATTGTTGAGCATCACATACATGGAGTGGAGTAAGCAATGAAGCGGATTACGATATTGGTTGCCGACGACGAAGTGGAGATTGCGGACCTGGTGTCCCTGCACCTCCAAAAAGAAGGATACCACACGATCAAGGCGTTCGACGGAAAAAGTGCCATTCAAGCGATTCAGACGCAAACGGTCGATTTGGCCATTTTGGATATCATGATGCCCGGCATGGACGGTTATGAGGTAACTCGCAAAATCCGCGAGCAGCATCATTTGCCGATCATTTTTTTAAGCGCCAAAACATCGGATATGGATAAAATTACGGGACTTGTCATGGGCGGGGATGACTATATGACCAAACCTTTCAATCCAATGGAATTGGTTGCGCGCGTGAATTCACAGCTGCGCCGTTTTCTGCAATTCAGCCAGGCTGCACCCGTCAACCGTTCGGTATTGGAGATGGGCGGGCTGGTCATCATGCCTGATCAGCACCGCGTCACGCTGTATGGCAAAGAGGTTGATTTGACGCCGAAGGAATTCGACATCCTGTATCTGCTCGCCAGCCATCCGAAACAGGTGTTCAGCGCGGAAAGCATCTTTGAGCAAGTTTGGGGCGAAGCCTATTACGAGAGCGGCAACACGGTGATGGTGCATATACGGACATTGCGCAAAAAACTCGGCGAAGAGATGGACAAAAACAAGTTTATCAAAACGATCTGGGGCGTGGGGTACACCTTTAATGAATAATCAAAAAAAACAAAGAAGCTTTCGCACCACGATGATTATGCTGCTTGGCCGGAGCATGCTTGTTTCGGGCGCGATTACCTACGGGGTGTACAAGCTGCTTCAGTGGTATTATTCCGGCGTCCGTGCAGAGGATACATTGGCCGATTACCGGCGTTTCATGAAAAGCGTGGGGGATATTTATTTTTTCATGATTTTGTTTATCCCGCTGGCGATTCTGTTTTTCTTCTGGTTCACAAGGTCTTACGTCTCCCATTTCAAGGAGATTTCGGAGGGAATACGTCATCTGGCCAATGGCGATTTTCAGCATCGCGTCCGGATTTCGTCCAAAGACGAGCTCGGGGCAATCGCGGAGGACGTGAACTTGGCCAGCCAAAAGCTGCGCGATGCCGTGGAACGCGGCGATTTTGCCGAAAGCAGCAAAGACCAGCTCGTGGTCAATCTGGCGCATGACCTGCGGACTCCGCTGACTTCCATTCTCGGTTATCTGGATCTGTTGATGAAGGATGATCAATTGACGGAGGAGCAGGCCAAACATTATACCTCCATTGCTTTCACCAAATCGCGGCGCTTGGAAAAGCTCATCGACGGGCTGTTCGAGATCACCCGAATGAACTACGGCATGCTGCCGATCAACAAGCAGAGACTGGATCTGAGCGAGCTGCTGCGTCAAATGAACGAAGAGATGTATCCCGTTTTCGAGAAAAATCATCTGACCTCCAGGCTGGACATCGAACCCGATCTGATCGTGCATGGGGACGGAGAAGTGCTGGCCCGCGTATTCGAAAATTTGCTCATGAATGCTGCCCGCCACGGCAGGGACGGATTATACGTAGATATTCGCGGCCGTACGGAAGGCGAGCAGGTGGTCATTCAGGTCGTTAACTATGGGGACAGCATCCACCCCGAAGATTTGCCTCATATTTTCGATATGTATTACAGGGGGGATCGGGCGAGAACGCTGCAGGAGGGCAGTACGGGGCTGGGGCTGTTTATCGCCAGAAATATCGTGGAACAGCATGACGGAGTCATCTCCGTGCATAGCGATGTGATTCACACGGCATTCGAAATTCGCTTGCCTGTTTTAAAGTAAGATCGGCGATTTAAGAAAAACTTTATTTTTGCCGCACTTTTTCTTAAATTGTTTCCACTATTCTTGGTATTACGAGAGAAGGGGGAACAACGTAATGAAAAAGTGGGGCTTTTTGATCGTCCTGATTGCGCTGGGGTATATTTTTCTGCGCTCTTCCGTGGCGATGCCCGACCAGGATCAAACGGGAGTGCCCGTCATGGAGCTGGGAGAAGCCGTGGACGGCTGGAGTGCTCCTGGACGGGAGATAACCCTGGATTTGCGGAACGACGTTTATCAAGGGGACTTGCTGCTCGTGAACAAGGAATATCCGGTACATGCCGAAGGCGTGCGTAAGGATATTGTCCGTTTGGCGGACGAGCGTGACTTGGATCGAGGATACGTGATTCTTGATCGGGACATTCAGCTGTCGCGCAAGGTGGCAGAGGCGTTCCGGCAAATGGTTGAAGCAGCCGCAGAAGAGGGTGTAAGGTATTTCCTGATCAGCAGCGGCTACCGGGATTTCGATAAACAACAGCAACTCTATGCGGAAAAGGGTTCCGATTACGCGCTTCCCGCCGGTCACAGCGAGCATAACCTGGGCCTTTCGCTGGATATCGGCTCGTCGCTGGGTGCGATGAGTGAAGCGCCGGAGGGTGCCTGGCTGCAGGAAAACGCGTGGAAATACGGCTTCATTCTGCGGTACCCCAAAGATAAGGTGAACATCACGGGCATTCAATACGAACCATGGCACTTTCGGTATGTAGGGCTTCCGCATAGCGCGATCATGCACCACAAAGACCTTGTGCTGGAGCAGTATCTGGAGCTGCTTCGGGAAGAGAAACGGATTGGGGTCGAATTGGATGGCATACATTACAGCGTAACGTATTATCCTGCCACGCCAAATGCCAATGTATTTATTCCCGAGAAGGGCGAATATGAGATATCGGGGGATAACATGGATGGCGTCATTGTGACGACCAGCAACGAAGAGCAGTAGAGCTAACATGAACGCAAGGTAAGGAGGTTGCAGAGATGAACGCAAAAGGATGGCACATCAAGATCATATGGGGAGCGGCTCTGTTTCTGTACCTGGTCGTATTGCTGAAACTGATCTTGTTCAAAGGAGGGGCGATCGATTTGAAGCATGTTGCGGTTCAGGTTATGGAGACGGTCAGGCGGCCGGATTTGCTGCACACCCGGTCCATGAATCTGGTACCGTTTCGGCAAATCGCGCAGGAATGGCACCAACTGTCATTGCATCATCCGGCTTCCGCCCTGAATCTGATCGGCAATGTCCTGGCTTTTGTGCCGCTGGGGATTTTCCTTTCTTTTATGCCGGGCGCGAAAAGGCTGTTCACGGCACTGCTCGCTTGCACGTTGCCGCTGCTGCTGAGTTTGGCGTTCGAGGTAACGCAGTTGCTGACAGGCATGGGTGTTTTCGACGTAGACGACCTGATCCTGAACAGCTTCGGCGGGGCGGCAGGTTATATGATTGCCGGAACGCTTGCGGCAATGGGGTCTGTTGTGCTTTCGTTAAGCAAGGTTGATGCCGGTGCGAAGAAATACAAGGAAACATAGGGCGCGATTGGACTTGTCGATACAGCCAAGTCAGACACATAAAAACATTGGGTGCAGGAGTTTGAACCTGTTTTCGGATAAGTGAACTCTTGCGCATGTTTGAACGATATTTAAATACCAAAAAGAAGCCCATGCTTGTGTTGCGTGAGCTTCTTTTTGGTGCAGGGGGACGGATTTCCTGCTACTGCATCGTCATACTACATTAGAGCTGATATGGTTGGCCTTCTGCATAGGTCCGTAAGGTCGGGCTGCGCGAGGGGGGGGGTGGTTGTTTTTTCCAGGAGAGAGCAGCTTATATGGCGAAATGGTAGATGCACCGCATGGACGCCACATACTAACGTCAGGTATGAACGCCGATTACGTAACGAACCTGAAGATTGCTTATTGGGGTGAATTGGCAAGCAAATCAGACCTAACGAATCGTAGACACGTTATTTCCTTGAAGTGGTTTGCAGAAGGCTGCTTTGACGTGAAATAGGGTGTCTGAGGTTCATTAGACGTGGATGGAAGCAAAATTCGTGTATATAAGGTGTCTGGGTTTCGTTAGAATACGTGGCGGCTGTTAGCAGGGATGGTAGCATTTCTTTTGCAGGATTCGTCCGAGTATATGGTGCCGAAGATTTTGTGGACTGGGCAAACGTCGAGAAGATCAATCAAAGAGGTTTATATTCCATAGAGGCTCCACCAAATGATGAGCATGTCGATTGGACCTTTCATTTTTGATACACCAAAGTATCATAAACAAACGCCCCGCTTCGTATGGTTGTACGAAGCGGGGCGCTTAAATTTATAGGTCTTAATGTTTTACAGCATTAACCTTTTTTCATCATTTGACGCAGCACTGTTTGCAGGATGCCGCCGTTATGGTAGTAATCCACGTCAACCATGCTGTCGAGACGGGCAATTACGGTGAAGTGGAACTGGGTTCCGTCTTCGCGGGTAACGTTAACCGTCAGTTCTTCACCCGGTTTCACGTCATTGCTGAGACCTGTGATGTCATATGTCTCGCGTCCGTTCAGACCGAGGCTGGACCAGCTTTGGCCTTCTTGGAATTGCAGCGGCATTACGCCCATGCCCACCAGGTTGCTGCGGTGGATACGCTCAAAGCTCTCAGCGATGACGGCTTTGACGCCGAGCAAGAAGGTGCCTTTCGCCGCCCAGTCGCGTGAACTTCCCGTACCGTACTCTTTACCTGCGATAACGATCAGGTTCTGTCCTTCGTCCTGATACTTCATGGAAGCATCGTAGATGGACATTTCCTCATCCGTAGGCAAGTATTTCGTAATACCGCCTTCTGTTCCAGGAGCAACCTGGTTGCGGATTCGGATGTTGGCGAACGTACCGCGCATCATGACTTCATGGTTACCACGGCGAGAGCCGTAGGAGTTGAAGTCTTTGCGTTCCACGCCATGATCTTTCAGATACAGTCCGGCCGGGCTGGATGGAGCGATATTCCCCGCAGGGGAGATGTGGTCCGTCGTTACGGAGTCACCGAGCAATGCCATAACGCGTGCGGAACGGATATCCGAAATGTCGGTCAGCGTATCGCCAAGATTTTGGAAGAACGGCGGGTTCTGGATGTACGTGGAGTTCGGGTCCCACTCGTACAATTCGCCTTCCGGTACGGAGATCCGGTTCCAGCGCTCGTTTGCCGTAAATACGTTCTCGTATTTGCTGCGGAACATATCGGCGTTCAGGGAGCTTGCGATCGCATCCTTGATTTCCTGGGAGCTAGGCCACAGATCTTTCAGGAAGACCGGCTCGTTGTTTGTGTCATAACCGATCGGATCGGTTTCGAAGTCGATGTTCACCGTTCCGGCCAATGCGTAAGCTACAACAAGCGGCGGCGAAGCCAGATAGTTGGCTTTGACTTGAGCGTGAACGCGTCCTTCGAAGTTACGGTTGCCGGACAATACCGCCGCTACCGTCATGTCGTTCTCGGCGATCGCTTCGCTGACTTCGTCCGGAAGCGGACCGGAGTTCCCGATGCAAGTTGCGCAGCCGTATCCGGCAACGTTGAATCCGAGCTTATCGAGGTATTCGATCAGGCCCGCTTTTTCCAGATACTCCGTTACGACGAGGGAACCTGGCGTCAAGCTGCTTTTTACGTAACCTGGTTTGGTCAGGCCGCGTTCAACCGCTTTTTTCGCCAGCAATCCTGCACCGAGCATAACGCTAGGGTTGGATGTGTTCGTGCAGCTTGTGATCGCCGCGATAACCACCGCACCTGTAGTCAGCTCGCTGGAAGAACCGTCCGGATGTTTCACAGGTACCTTTTGCGCGATCTTCTCTTCGGTCAGGCCATATCCGCCTTTGTCGATCGGCGTGCGGATGATGCTGTTGAAGCCTTCCTTCATTTGAGTCAGCTCAATGCGGTCTTGCGGACGCTTAGGTCCGGCAAGGCTCGGCACGACGGAGGCAAGGTCGAGCTCGATGACATCGGTAAACACAGGATCAGCCGTGCTGTCCGTGCGGAACATGCCTTGAGCTTTGTAGTATGCTTCCACGAGTTCAACCTGTTCGTCGGAACGGCCCGTGCTGCGCAGGTAGTTCAGCGTTTCGCTGTCAACCGGGAAGAAACCGATCGTTGCGCCGTATTCCGGTGCCATGTTGGCTACCGTTGCACGGTCTGCAAGACTGATGTTGGCAAGACCAGGTCCGTAGAACTCGACGAATTTGCCGACAACGCCTTTTTTACGCAGCATTTGCGTTACGGTCAGTGCCAGATCCGTTGCCGTTGCGCCTTCGCTCAGGCTGCCTGTCAGTTTGAACCCGATAACGTCAGGTGTTACAAAGTAGAGCGGTTGGCCCAGCATGCCTGCCTCGGCCTCGATTCCGCCGACACCCCAACCAACAACGCCAAGCCCGTTGATCATGGTGGTGTGGGAATCCGTACCTACGAGGGAGTCAGGGAATACAAGCGTTTCGCCATCAACCGTTTTCGTTGCAGCTACGGATGCGAGATACTCCAGGTTGACCTGGTGAACGATCCCTGTGGATGGTGGAACGGCACGGAAGTTGTTGAATGCCGTTTGCGCCCAACGCAGGAAACGGTAACGCTCTTCGTTGCGCTCGAACTCGACTTTAATGTTGTAGTCCAGCGCGTCGTTCGTACCGAAAGCGTCAACCATGACGGAGTGGTCGATGACGAGGTCAACCGGAACGAGCGGGTTGATTTGTTTAGGGTCTCCGCCTGCTTTTTTCACGGTGTCGCGCATGGCTGCAAGATCCACGACCACCGGCACGCCGGTGAAGTCCTGCAGGACGATCCGTGCAGGGATGAAAGGGATTTCCTTATTATTGTCACGGCCTTCTGCCCAGCCGGTCAATTGTTTGACATGGTCTTCGGTAATGGCACGTCCATCGAATTGGCGAACGGCTGCTTCGAGCAGCACTTTAATGGAGAAAGGCAGCTTGGAAAGATCGCCGTGGCCATTTTCCTGAAGAGCATCGAGACTGTAGTAGCGGTAAGATTTGCCTCCGACCTCAAGACTGCGGGCGGCGGAGAAATGATTCTTGGCTGACATACATGTACCTCCTTCAAATGTGCGGTGCGATGAAGTTGAACGTTCATTCAGCGGAAACAGGCCTTCATCCATCCATGTTTCCGGTTGGTAGTTTCATTAGATGAAACACAATTTCAAAATCGTAACTTTAGTTCTAAGTATACCGTTTTCACCTCTCCACGTAAAGGGCTTTTTGCCCGCAGCATCAGGTCCGCAAAAAGAATGTATGCGTTTTCCGCATGGAGGCTGGGAGCTTTGCCCATCGATGAATTCGCATTGATCCAAACATACAACGACACGTCCTTTCATATAGATGGAAGAAAGTATGTGTGCAAGCCGGGCGGTGCATATCCCGGAGCAGAACAGCCAAAGGGGGGCTAGGCTTGGAACGCGAATGGAAGAGTGCTTTATATGCTTACGTGAACGAATACAACCGCTGCGAGATCGATCACCGTGCCTTGAAAGGCGAGCAGGTCGTGATTGACGCGATATTTAGGGCGGAACGCGAAGAACGCATGGCCAGGCTGGAAGATTGGTATCGGATGCGCCGTGCCGTTCCTCTTCGCGGCGAAACCAGCGCCAAACTGGTGCGCACGGTGTCCGAGAGCCCGGAGGAGTCCGTGGTGGATGTGCAGCTGTACGTCAGGCTGTTTTATGCCAAAGAAGGCATTACCCATCGGGATGAACGGATCGAAAGGGAGAGGCTGACCTTTCAGCGGCATAACGGCAAGTGGGTAATTGCCCGCGTCGAACGGGAAGTTTCGGAACGCCATCCTGTCGGGGATAAGGTACCCTACCATCATGCCGATTTGCAGTCGCTCAATCTCCCCTTATTGAATCGGGAGGTGCTGGGACAAGGCAGAGGGGGCGTAACCAAACAGCGGGAGTATCGGAGGGATCTGGCCGTAGCCTATGCCGACCAATGGTGGAATTCAATCAATCCGGCTTATGAAGAGTTCGAGGTGGATTGCACCAATTATGTGTCCCAATGTCTCTTTGCAGGGGGAGCACCCATCAACTATACTGGTAAAAGGGAATCGGGCTGGTGGTATAAGGGCTATGTCAACGGCTCGGAAATGTGGAGCTACAGTTGGGCGGTATCGAACGCTTTGGAACGATATTTGACCCATAGCACGCGGGGGTTGACCGCAACGGTGGTCGAACGTCCCGAACAGCTGCAGCTCGGGGACGTCGTCCTTTATGATTGGGACGGCGACGGCCGTTACCAGCACAGCACCATCGTCACCGCATTTGACGCGGGCGGCATGCCGCTGGTCAATGCGCATACGGTTGCCAGCCGCCACCGTTTCTGGGATTACCGGGATTCCTACGCCTGGACCGAACGCACGACGTATCGGCTTTTCCATATTGACAGCGTATTTTAAGCAGGGAAAAGATGCTGCGGGTGCGGTGACGGAAACATCCAGGTCCGTTTAAAATATCTATTAGAATAACAACGATGCAGGGAATGCAAACTTAACGCATCGCGCACAGACAATCGGAGGTTACGCATGAGCATGGATAAATTGACAGTTGGCGTCGTTTACGGAGGAAAATCGGGAGAGCACGAGGTTTCGCTGCAGACGGCGTTTGCTGTAACGAACGCGTTTGATTATGAAAAATACGAGTTGGTTCCTTTCTATATTTCGAAGCAGGGATCATGGAAAAAAGGACCGGTGATGCACGCGCCTTTCAAACAAATCGAGGATCTGAAGCTGGAGGAGGCTGCGGGAGGAACGAAAGAAGCGCTGAACGCGCTGTTCGGACGCCTTTACGGAGGAGATGAGACTATAGACGTCATGTTCCCGCTGCTTCACGGAACGTATGGCGAAGACGGCACGATCCAGGGCATGTTCGAAATGGCAGATATGCCTTATGTGGGGGCTGGCGTGCTCGCTTCGGCGGGCGGCATGGACAAAGTGGTCATGAAAAAGCTGTTTGCGCAAGCCGGCATTGACCAATGTGCCTTTACCTATTTTAATGCAACGCAATGGAAACAGTCCGAGCATGAGATGATGCTGCAGGTCGAAGACCAGCTGGGTTATCCGTGCTTCGTCAAACCGGCGAACCTGGGTTCCAGCGTGGGCATCTCCAAAGCGCGCAGCCGCGATGAGCTGAAAAAGGCGGTCGAACTTGCGCTGCGTTATGATACCAAAGTGGTGATCGAAGAGTTCGTCGATGCGCGCGAGGTAGAAGTCAGCGTGCTCGGAAATGACGAACCGATGGCATCCGTGCCAGGGGAAATCGTCTCTTCCGGCGAATATTATGACTATGCCGCCAAATACATCGACGGACAATCGCAGATGCTGATCCCGGCTCCGCTGGATCCGGAAGCTGCCGATCGTGTCCGCGAAGCGGCACTGCAGGCGTTCCGCGCCATCGAAGGCAGCGGCATCACCCGCGCGGACTTTTTCATCCGCCGATCGGACGGGGCGCTGCTGATCAATGAAGTCAACACCATGCCCGGATTCACGCCGTATAGCATGTATCCACTGTTATGGCGGGAGACCGGCGTTTCCTATGCCGAGCTGCTGGACCGCATGATCGAGCTTGCCCTTGAACGTTACAAGAACAGACAGGCGCTCCAATTCGAGAGCGGCGTGAACGCATAACCTCAACCGAAAAGGAGAAATGTGGGATGGGCTTCCAGACAGAATTCAATTCCGTATGCAAATTCAAAAGCGAGCAGGAGCTGTTCGAGCTGCTGGAATACGGCCGCGGCAAAATGGTGAAGCAGGGCTTCCGGGTATTTCCCACCGGACAGAAGGTCATCGCCTATACCCCCGATAACGTGGCCGTAGCCATCGTCAAAATTTTGGCTTCCATTGCCGAAATCAACTTTCAGGGCCAGGAAGTGACGGAAGTCGAAATGCAGCTGATCCGCAAACTGACCGAAGAGGAATCGCGTATCCAGACGGCCCTTGCCGACGAGATGTTTTTCGGGGAGCACGCTCAGGACTAGCCGTAGATGAACTCCGTTTTTTCATCACCGGAAAAGGGAGAGATTAGCGTCCTCGTTTTAGGGTAAAACTTGGAGGTATACAGAGGAGGCATTGACGGCCTTCCATACCATTGAGTTATTTACCCCTGAACGAGAGGAAGGACGCTGCATGCTTGTACGTTTTGGATATGTGGCCATGTCCGTCATCGTCGAGAATGCGTCCCCTTCCCGCACGATGACGATGGCCAGCTTCAACAAAATCGGGGACCGGGAAGCAGCGATTCGCAAACTGGAGCGCATTGCGGCCGAGAACCTTCACAATACGCTGCGTTTGCTCAGACACAACAAGGCAAGCCGTATTCATGTTTACCGTTTCTCCTCCAAGCTGATCCCGCTGGCCACCCATGAGGATTTGAGCGACTGGGACCCGTTTCCGGCGCTGACGCATGAGTTCTCTGCCATTGGAGAGTTTGTGAAGGAGAACGGCATGCGCGTATCCTTTCATCCGGATCATTTTACGGTGCTGAGCACGCCGCGCAAGGAAGTGCTTCGCAACTCCGTTCGCGATCTGCGCCATCATGTTCGGATGTTTGAGGCCATGGGATTGGATGCAACCGCCAAAAACAACATTCATATCGGCGGCGCTTACGGGGACAAACTTGCGTCGGCCGAGCGCTTTAAGCAGCATTTCATGGAGTTGGACCCGGACATCCGGCAGAGGATCACGCTTGAGAACGACGATAAAACGTTCAATGCTCCCGAGACACTTGCCGTTTGCCAAACGCTGGGCGTACCTATGGTGCTCGACATTCATCATCAATGGGTGAACAACCAGGGCGAGAAGCCTTGGGAGCTGTGGCCAGGCGTGTTGGAGACGTGGCAGACGCCGCTGGCTCAAGCAGATGCCCCGGCGGACCGGCCTTTGCCTCCCAAAATCCACGTGTCGAGTCCCAAGAGCGAGAGGGACCCGCGCGGCCATGCCGATGGCGTGGAGTTGGAGCCTTTGCTGACGTTTTTGCGCCATATTGCCGCACGTACCCCTGCCCTTGACGTCATGATTGAAGCCAAACGCAAGGACGAAGCGCTGCTTCAACTGATGCAGAAGCTGGCAGCCCTTCAGGAAGAGGGGATCGAGTGGGTGGACGAGTCTACCGTCATCATACGTCCATAACGCCAAAAGGGGCCTGGGCGGCAAGAAACTTTGCGAACTGCGGGGCGTATACTTTTAACAAGACTATTATAGGTTTGCAGATTGATATAGAAAGTAGAGTGAACGCTTTGAATGAGAAGGAAAAAACGCCTTATGTCGTGACAAGCAAGAGCTATACTGCCGTGGCGATCAACGCCGCATCCAAGGCCGGAGAATGGATCAAGAGCCGTCTTGGCACGGTTGCCGAGCCTGGCACCAAATATTCACCGCAGGACTTGGTGACAGAGGTGGATAAAGGCGCAGAGCAGATGATTCGCCGGCTGATCCTGACGCACTTTCCCGATCATGCCATCTTGGGCGAGGAAGGTGTTGAACCGGGACCGGAGGCTTCGGCCAAAGCATTGAAAGAAGCGCAGGAGGAAGAATACCTGTGGATCGTCGATCCGGTGGACGGCACGACCAATTTCGTGCATGGTTTCCCGTTCTATTCGGTATCCATCGCCTTGGCCCATCGCGGAGAAGTGATCGTGGGAGTGATCTATGATCCCTCCCGTGACGAAATGTTCGTGGCGGAAAAAGGAAAAGGAGCCTACGTTCACGGTAACCGCATGAAAGTGTCGAATGAGCAGAACCTGGCCCAAAGTCTGATTGCCGTCGGCTTCCCGGCAGATCCTACATTTGCGCTGCCGCTGAACATGGCGGCAGTGCAGGCTCTTGCGCCTCAGGTACGCAACCTGCGCGCCGGCGGATCGGCCGCCCTGCATTTGGCATACGTTGCTGCAGGTCGTCTCAGCGCGTACACCGAAGTGGGGCTGAAACCGTGGGACATCGCGGCGGGGGCACTGCTCGTGGAAGAGTCCGGCGGCCGTGTGAGCGATACGATCGGAACGCCGTACCAGTTGTCCGTGAGTCATGTCGTGGCCAGCAATGGCGCCATTCACGATGCATTGACCGACGTGCTGAAGAAAGCACGCGCCACCGGTTTGGAATAATTAGACCGAATAAGAGAAAGGAGCGAAGAGCCATGGATGAATCCAAGGAGCTGGAGCAGCGATTGCGCGAGATGTTAACCGAAGGGGAGATGGAGGATTCCGACGATACGCGTGAGCGCGAGCGTCAGGTGCTTCCTCCCAAATATGAGGTTCGCATTCAGTTGGAACATGATCCGATCGTGGAAGAAACGTTGAAATATCGGAGCATCGCACGCGAAGTGGATGACCGCTACGATCGTTACCTGGAACGTGCGGATGGCAGCAAACGAAATTCCGATCATGGAACTACATCGGGGGAGCCCAAGAAGGGTTCTTGAGCCTGGTTCAAATGAAGCAACATGAAGGACAGACTTTCTCTTATGGGAAAGTCTGTTCTTTGGCGTGTTAAGCTTTTGGCGACAGGACTATTAAATAATGATAGAATCGATATATTGGAAAATGGGGCCATGATGGCCTCAACCTGGCACGTCTTTATTCTGAAAAGGAGTGGGATCCGAGAATGAAACATACACGTACATGGAGATACACGGCCGCCGGTATTACAGCGAGCATGCTGGCAGGGGTGCTGCTCTTCTCCTCTTCTTCCGCACCGGCATACGCTGCCGCTGCCAATGGGAACGGGAATGCATCCGGGCAGGCAGTAAGCGCAAAAAGCAGCACTGCTGCGGTCGCAGAACCTTTCCGCATCGTCACATTAGGGGATTCCATTACGGTAGGGTACGAACCTAATTTGAAAGACCTTCCATACGGTTACGTGGAACGTCTGCAAGAGCAAGGGTTGCTTCACGGACGTACGCAGACCGACAATTTCGGCATTGCCGGACTGAAGAGCACTGGACTGAAAAACTTCGTTGCCGCGATTCGCGCTGGCCAAACGATCTCTTCGGAGGCGATTCAACCGAGCTTGGCTGATCCGCGCGCAGGACAGATCGGAGCCAACGTTTCTGCCATTCGCGAGAGTCTGGCACAAGCGGATCTCGTGGCCATTACGATTGGCGGCAACGACGTTTCCGAGCTGCTTGGAACGGCGGATAAGCTGGACAACGAGGAATTGGAGGCCAAAGTAAAGGAACTGCTTGCCGCGTATACCAGCAATGTGAATGCGGTAATTCAGGATATCCATGCGCTTAACCCGGATGTTCGCATCGTGATCGCGGACCAGTATCAGCCGATGCCCGAAATCGGGGGCAAAGCGTTGTATGCCAAACTGATGGAGGCGGCTGCCGGTTTTACGACGACCATTGATGGGATTGCGGCCCAATCCGTCAGCGATGGCATCGATGTGAAGGTGGCACACGTTGCCAAGGAATTCGTCGGCGGTGAAGGCACGATGACACATATGATCAAAGATCGCGATTTCCATCCGAACCAGTTTGGCTATGAAGCCATTGCCAAAGTGTTCGCCGAAACGATCTGGGGCGATTACACCAAGCTGACCGCCCCGACGTCGGGTCAACCGATGAACATTATCGTGAGCGGCAAACTGCTGGATACCCCGTACAAACCGATCAATCGCGACGGCAAAAACTATGTGGCGATCCAGGATATTGTGAATGCCGTGGGAGCCGCTACCGTGTGGGACAACAAAACGTCAACCGCAACGATTACATATGGCGAACGTAAGGTGGCCGTAAAAATCGGCGCGAGCACCGTTCAGGTTAACGGAGCAGCCGTTGCGGTGGATACGCCTGCATTCCTGAACAAGGTAGGCAAGGAGTCCAAAACGTACGTGCCGCTGGCGATGGTTGCCGAAGGTCTTGGTTTTGACGTGCAATACGTAGCGAAGTTGAAAACGGTATTTGTGAATCCATAATCGGCCTCAGAGCAGGAAAATCCATGTTGATCTTAGAATCGGCATGGATTTTTTGCTGTTGGTCTATTTTTCGACCACACAGAGAATAACGCGTTTTTGTACGCCAGACTCAAAAAGTTGATTATTTATGTCTTGTCATTCGCTCATGGATGTGTAAATATGAAAATAAATTACAGTAAAGCGGAAAACATGCCAGATCACTGCACCCTTCTCCAATCAAAGGAGCGCTTTGAATGAGACAAATGAAGAACGCTTTCACGGCACTGCCCATTCACCACAAAACGATTCTTCTCATCGGATGTTTGATGCTGGTCAGCTTCACCTTCTATGTATCCGTCCTGAGTTACGTATTCAACATTTATGACCGCCAGATCTACGAGAAATCGTCCCAGGTCCTGAACATGTCTTCGGTGGGGATCGAAAACCAGCTGCGCGAAATCGCCAATCTGTCCTTCAAAGTGATGTCGGATGAACAACTGCAGCAGTACCTTCTGCAACTGGACAAGGCGGATACCGTGTATGCCCGAAATACGCTGCGCAAAAAAATTACGAACCGGCTCGTCGCGTATGCGGGTTCGGAGAAATACGTCTATTCCATGCTGTTTATCGATAACGACAACAATATCATGGCGGCAGGAAACCGGGAGGGCATCTCCAAAGATATGCAAACAGAGCTTGTCAGCCTTGGGGACAAACACGCCGGCTCCAATGCCTGGTACACGGGGGGAGATCGCCAGGCGAGACTGCTGTCCGTACGACAGGTGAAGTCATTCACCGGCGGGTTTACGCTGGAGAAGCTGGGCACCCTGATCATTCGCGTGCGGTTGGACCGGATCGTGCAGGACCAGATGCAGCACCCGGCCGAAGACTCGCAGCTCATGATCACGGACGGCAAAGAGGCCATATATCCGACGGAATCCACGGTGAGCGAGGAAGAAATTGCCGCCGAGCTTAACCGCACGCAGCCCTACGGCATCGCGACGTTCGAGCAGGGAAGGCATTTTGTGGCCCGCGCGAACTCTTCCTATACGAACTGGGTGTATTTGTACATGACCCCGTACGATCAGATGTTCAAGCAGATCCAATTTATTAAACAGCTGGTTACCGTCATTTTTATCGTGATTATGCTGACTGCATTGTTGGTCGGCGCGAAATTTTCCCGAAGCATTACCCAACCGATCGCCCAGCTGATTAAAAAAATGCGGAACATCGAAAAAGGCGATCTGGATAAACTGGAGGAAGCCGCTCTGGGAAACGTCCCCTTGTCGCCTCAGAACGAGGTCGGGCTTCTGCACCGAACGTTCAAAATGATGCTGCAGCGCATCCGGGAACTGATCGAGGAGAATTATGCGAAGCAGCTGGTCATTCGCGAAACGGAATTGAAAGCGCTTCAGGCGCAGATCAATCCCCATTTTTTGTACAACACGCTGGAGTCCATCAACTGGATGGCAAAGGTGCAGAAACAGACGCAAATTTCCGAAATGGTCGAAGCGCTCGGCTTTTTGCTGCGCAGCTCGGTCAACATGTCGGAGAAGTGGATTGCCCTGGAGAAGGAGCTGGACATCGTTCGCAGCTACGTGACGATCCAGCAAACGCGATTTGAGGAAAGACTCGATTTCGACATGGATATTGCACCGGAGGTGACCACGGCCCGGATCCCGAAGCTGACGCTGCAGCCACTGGTGGAAAACGCGATCCATTATGCGCTTGAGCCGAGCATTGATCCATGCCAAATCCGGATCAGGGCCAGGGCTGAAGGGGATAAGGTCGTGATCGAGGTGCAGGATGACGGACCAGGCATGACGCCGGAATTCATGGAACGGCTGCAGGAAGGACGAATCAAAACGAGAGGGCAGGGCATCGGATTATCCAACATTCAGGAACGGATCAGGCTGACCTTCGGGGACGAAGGCGAGATGATCGTGAGCAGCAGACCCGGCTCGGGAACCGTAGTATCGATCAGAATACCTTGGATCAGGGAGGACGATGACGATGTACAAAGTGATGCTCGTAGATGATGAACGCGTAATTCTGGAAGGCATTTCCCAGGTCGTGGACTGGGCTGCGGCCGGTACGGAGCTGGTGGGTACCGCCAGGAACGGAGTGGAGGCATTGGACAAAATCGGTCGATCCCAACCGGATATCGTCATTACGGACATTTCGATGCCGGGACTGGACGGTCTTGGACTGATTGAGAAGGCAGCAGAGGAGTATCCAGGGGTCAGATTCATTATGCTGTCAGGATACAAAGAATTTGAATATGCGCGCAAAGCGATGCAGTTCGGGGTGAAGCACTACCTGCTAAAGCCCTGCAACGAAAATCAAATCCATGATGCATTGACGGAGCTTCTCCAGGAGCATCAAGACGCCCGGGCCAAGGAGCATGTGGCCGGCCAGATGGAGCAGCGTCTGCAGCGCGTGCTGCCGCATGTGAAAGAGCAGTTTCTGCTGGAATTCATGACCAACCGCACTTATGGCCCTGTGGATCTGGAATATTATCAGGAGCTGTTCAATCTGAAGCTGGAAGACCAGCAAGTAAGGCTGCTGCTGTTCCGGATTGTGGATGAGCATGATTATAGCCATCTGTTCGCGATTAAAAACATCGCCAGCGACCTGCTGCCTCACGCACAGCTCAGCACAACGATTGAAGGCAAGCTGCTTCTGCTGCTGAAAGACTCCGAGGGACTGGAGGCATTGAAGGACAGCATCGAAGAAGTGCGTGCCGCCTTCAAAAGGTTATACAAATTGGAAGTGACAGCCGCGCTCAGCGGGGCCGATCGCATGATCGAGTCCCGCCGCCTGTTCCGCGAAGCGCTGCAATGCCTGAATCATCGCTTTTTTCTGGGGGAAGGCAAGCTGATTACGACGGATGACCTGCATTTGGCCGGTGAAGGCGACGGTCTGCACGTCGAACAGGATGCGGACCGATTGTGTCAACTGATCAAGTCGGGCCATACCGAGGAAGTCCAGGCCGAGGTGGAGCGTCTGTTTGAACTGCTGGCCGGTCGCCAGCTCGAAATCGGCGTCACCCGATCTTACGTGCTGCAGCTGTACTCGGCCATGATCCATGTGTGCCCGCCGGAGGAAGCTGCAGAGTTTACCCAGCGGATGGCATCCTTGCCCGAAGTGGATACATTGTCCGGCCTGAAAGGGTTTGTAGCCGAAAGCGCGGCCAGGCTGACGAACGGTTATTACAAAAACCATATCTGCCGCCAATCCTCTGCTGTGGAAAAAATGATGGATATCGTAGACCGCCACTTCGGCGAAGCTGATCTGTCCCTGAACGGGGTGGCGCATCAGATGCTCTACATGAACCCGGATTATTTGGGCAAAATTTTCAAAAAAGTGACCGGAGAGAATTTCTCCAACTATGTGAACCGTCTGCGGATTGAACGGGCATGCGACCATATCCGCCGGGGCGGAGATGTGAAAGTATTCGAGCTGGCCGAACTGTTCGGCTTTGGCGGCAACTCGCAATATTTCAGTCAAGTCTTCAAAAAATGGACCGGCATGACTCCGACGGAATTTCGGAGAACTTGCATCTAACACGAGGCCAACAAACGAATGTAGGCCATTTGTGGGAGGACGGACAGCTCCGGAGGGAGCCGGACGTCCTCCTCTGTTTTTTGAACCAACAAGACGGTTTTGTGTATTCAACTCTGTTCGTACTTTTGGGAAAATGACCTTATCAAGTTGGTGAAAGCGTTATCAGATTGAGCGGGGTAACCGATTCACCTCATACAATTCAACACAAAAGGGGAGATTGGCATGGTGAAAAAGGCAATATTCCTGATGATGGCTGCGCTGCTTGTATTTACGGCTGCATGCAGCTCCGAAGGGGGAAGCTCATCGGGCGGCGCGTCTTCGGACGGCTCGGTGAACCTTCGAATCGCTTGGTGGGGCTCGGATGCGCGTCACGAATATACGCAGAAGGTCATTGACCTGTACAAAGAAAAAAATCCGAACGTCAAAATCGACGTGGAATACGCCTCGTTCGACGACTATTGGAAAAAGCTCGCTCCACAGGCTGCCGCGAATCAGCTGCCTGACATCGTACAGATGGACATTTCCTACATCAGCCAGTACGCGCAGAACGGACAGCTCGAAGATCTGGCCCCATACCTGGGCAACCAGATCAAAGTCGATGACGTTTCCGAAAACGTAATCAGTACGGGAGTCATCAACGGCAAGCAATACGGCGTGCCTGCAGGGGTAAACGTATTGGGCTTCCAATACGACCCGGCCTTGTTGAAAAAAGCGGGCGTAGATGCCCTGCCTGAAAACATGACGTGGCAGTCGTATGAAGAGCTTGGTAAACAAGTTGCGGCCAAAGGCATGTATCTGGACGGCGGCGTGGCGCCGGACATTTTCTTCCACTACTTCCTGCGTACCAAAGGGCTGTCCCTCTATAATGCCGAAGGAACCGGCCTTGGTTACGATGACGACAAACTGTTCGTGGAATTTTTCGGATTGATGCGCCGCATGATCGAGCAAAAGGCTGCGCCTTCGCCGGACATCGCGAACCAAACGAAAGGCATTATCGAGGAATCCGACCTGGTTAAAGGTACAGGCATCGGTATTTGGCAGTGGTCCAACCAGTTCGTGGCGGTGCAGCAGGTCGCCAACCGTCCGCTGGAATTCGCGCCTATGCCGGGGCCGGACATGGAGAAAGGGCTTTACATGCAGCCAAGTATGTACTGGGCAGTAACGTCCAACTCCAAAGTGAAGGAAGAAGCAGCGAAATTCATTGATTTCTGGGTGAACGACGTTGAGGCCAACAAGCTGATCAAAGGGGAACGCGGTGTGCCGATTTCCGGCAACATCAAGGAAGCCATTGCTTCCGAGCTGAGCGAGCCGACGAAACAAGTATTCGACTTCGTGGCCGCGATGGAACCGAAGGCTTCTCCGATGAGTCCGCCGCCGCCGGTCGGATCGCCTGAAGTGATTGCTTCCCTTGCTGACGTTGTCGAGGAACTGAACTTCGGCAGAATTACGCCGGAGCAGGCAGCGCAGACGTTCCGCAGCAACGCAGAGTCCATTTTGGCCAACAACAAGAAGTAGTTGAACGATGTTTTGCCCGCACCCATCGCGGGGAGGATGGAATCGAAGGCTGCCCGCGAACCGCGGGGGCCTTTGCCCGTCCCGTCCCAGTCGAGATTGAGATGCAGGTGGGGACGGCAGGCAATCCATAAAGGAGGTTTGTTACGTTGAAGCGGTATACGTCGTTGCGCAATAACTTGACCGGATACGCGTTCATCAGCCCGTTCATTATCGGCTTTTTGGGCTTTACGCTGATTCCGATGTTCGTATCCCTGTACATGTCGTTTACGAGTTACAACCTGTTTACCTCTCCGCGCTGGATCGGCATGGACAATTTCACTAAGATGTTTTTCGATGACCCGAAATACTGGAACTCAGTGAAGGTCACCTTCCTGTACGTGTTCATCGGCGTGCCGCTGAGGTTGATATTCGCCCTCTTCGTGGCGATGATCCTGAATACGGGTTCCCGCATGGTCGGCACATACCGAACGTTGTATTATCTTCCTTCCATTATCGGGGGAAGCGTGGCCGTGTCCATCATGTGGCGCAACATTTACAGCAACGAGGGTGTCATTAACAGCGCATTGACGGCAATCGGGATCGGACCGATCAGTTGGTTTGGCGATCCGAATGCGGCGCTTGTGATGCTGATCTCCCTGTCCGTTTGGCAGTTTGGTTCCTCGATGCTGATCTTCCTGGCTGGATTGAAAAATATCTCGCCGGAGATGTACGAAGCAGCAAGCGTGGATGGGGCTAACCCAGTCAGAAAGTTTTTCCGGATTACGCTTCCGCTTCTGAGCCCCATCATCCTGTTCAACATGATCATGCAAACGATCAGCGCGTTTATGACGTTTGTGCCTGCATATATCATTTCCAAAGGCGAAGGCGGCCCGATGGACGGCACGATGCTGTACTCGCTGTATCTGTTCCGCCAGGCGTTCATGTTCAACAATATGGGATACGCTTCGGCCATGGCCTGGATGATGCTGCTCATGATCGGTGTATTGACGGCAATCCTGTTCATCACATCCAAGTATTGGGTCTTCTATGAGACCGAGGGAGGGAAGAAGTAACGATGGTATGGAGAAAAGTAAAGTGGCCGGTATATCACGTATTCGTTGCTGCCCTCGCCCTGTTGATGCTGTACCCGGTGCTGTGGATGCTGTTCAGCTCCTTCAAGGAAAGCCGCACGATCTTCGTGACCGCCGAATCATTGTTCCCGACCGAATGGATCTGGAGCAACTACGCGGACGGCTGGAAGGGAACGGCAGGCAGACCATTCATGCACTATATTACGAACTCGCTCGTTATCGTGGTGATCTCCACCATCGGTGCGGTGTTGTCGTCATCACTTATCGCTTTCGGATTCGCAAGGCTGAACTTCAGAGGCCGGGGCTTCTGGTTCGGAATCATGATGTTGACCTTGATGCTGCCGCATGACGTCGTGCTCGTGCCGCAATACATCATTTTCACGAAACTCGGTTGGCTGAACACGATTTTGCCGATCGTTGTCCCTACCTTTTTCGGGATGCCGTTCTTCATCTTCCTCATGGTACAGTTCATTCGCACCATTCCGAAGGAATTGGACGAAGCAGCCACGATTGACGGTTGCGGCAAGTTCAGGCTGTATTTGCAGATCATCATGCCATTGATCAAATCCTCGCTGGCAACCGCGGCGATCTTCTCCTTCTACTGGAGATGGGAAGACCTGCTCGGACCGGTGCTGTACCTGAATTCGCCGGATAAATACACGGTGTCGATGGCGCTCAAAATGTTCCTGGACAGCGAATCCGCCTCTAACTGGGGAGCGATGTTCGCCATGTCGATCGTCAGTCTGGTTCCGGTCGTTGCCGTATTTTTCATTTTCCAGAAACAGATTGTGCAGGGAATGAGCACCAGCGGGTTGAAAGGATAATGGTGAAAACGCAACCAATTTGATCAGGGGAGGTTGTTGCCATTGAATCAAACCGGAAGTGGCCAGAACGCTGCTGTGGCGACAGCGGCAGAAGGCGACAGCGGAAGGTCTGCCAGCTGGAAGTTCAACTTCGGCCCGGGTGCCGGCGTTAACGGGTATGTCAACGTTCGCGCCGACGCCCTGTATTCGGAAAAGGTAGGGTATGGCTTCGAACCGGGTTCGCTCGTTTACGAGAAGCGGCGAGTGCTGGAGAACGGGATAGGGACCGGTGGAGGACAAGGCACGGCAGGCCAACAGGCCGAGCTTCGTTCAAGCTTCTGCATCCCGCTCAAAGCCTCGTTTCTGGTGGATGTGCCGGATGGTACTTATCAGGTGCTATTGTTAACCGGGGATGCTGCCACGGAGACGATGACGAGGGTGAAAGCAGGAGAAGGCCGATTGATGCTGCCGACTGTTCGCACATTGCCTGGACAGTGCCAGGAGCTGCGCTTCTCCGTCGTTGTACGCGGCGGGCAGCTAAGGCTTTCATTTTCAGGTCCGGCTCCGCGTCTCAATGCATTGGAAATTACGCGGGCCGATCAGACGATGACGGTATTTCTGGCGGGGGATTCCACCGTCACGGACCAGCAGGAGAGCGGGTATCCGTATTGCGGATGGGGCCAATTGCTGCCCGCGCAGTTCAAGCATGACGTAGCCGTCGACAACCATGCCCATTCGGGGCGCAGCTCGCGCAGCTTTATCGACGAAGGGCGTTTGGACGCCATCCTTGAAAAGATCAAACCCAGCGATTTTCTGTTCATCCAATTCGGACATAACGATGAAAAGCCGGACCCCGCGCGGGGAACTGAACCTTTCACGACGTATAAGCAGTATTTGAAAAAGTACATCGATGCCGCACACGAGGCTCATGCCATCCCCGTACTCATTACGCCTGTTCATCGGCGCTACTTCGGGGAAGACGGGAAGCTCACCGATACGCATGGCGATTATATCGTGGCCGTGCGGGAACTGGCGGCGGAGGAAAACGTGCCCCTGATCGATCTCGCTGAGCGAAGCCGGATATTGTTCGAGCAGGCGGGCGTGGAGGGCAGCAAAGAGGACTTTATGTGGGTGCTGCCCGGTGAGTATTTGAATTTCCCTGGAGGCGTAGAGGATAACACGCATTTTCAGGAACGCGGGGCGCACCGTCTTGCGCAGCAGGTGGCGGAAGCCATTCGCGAGCTCCGTTTGCAGCCGCTGCAGATGTATTTGCGGTAAACAAACGTTAGCTTAACCAGCCCAAAGGAGGCAGACCAAATCATGACAGATCATGCAGAAACGGCAGTTCATGACGCGAAGGGGCATGTGTTTTGGGTCATCCCCGATGGTTATATTCCGCCGGAGAGCAGCGGCTCGCTCGAAAGCCACGAGAGCATTTGCGTGCTGAATACGGGAATCCAGGATGCAGAGCTGGAGATCACCATTTTTTTTGAAGATCGCGAGCCTCTGGAACACATCAAAGCCGTCGTCCCGGGACGACGAACCAAACATATTCGCACGGCTTCCCTTCAAGCGAACGACCAAACCATTCCGGCAGGCGTGCCCTATGCCATTACGGTATCCAGCAACGTGCCGATTATCGTGCAGTACAGCCGGTTGGATACAACGCAATCCGAATTGGCATTGATGAGCGTTGTTGCCTTTCCGATCGCATAAGCAGATTATCCCTGATGTACGAAGAAGGTTCCCATTCCGGATTTCCGGACAGGAACCTTCTTTTGCTTTCAGGAGGAGTTGTACTTGTACGTGCTCGCATTCATAATGTTTACCTGCACTTCAACCTTTCCCAATTTAAAATCGGTAACGGGATTTGCCCGGTTTCGGGCATGCTTCTTCCACAATTCCGGATTGTGGCGGTATAGATGCTCGGCTAGGCCGTAAGCGTCTACGCGGCGGGATTGGGCGATCTTGAATGTATGGCGGATATCCTTTTGAATTTGCTGCGCAGCGAGCCGTTCCATTTCCCGAACGGAACTTGGTTTCCCGTGATCTTCGATGATCGATCCGTTCACCAAAGTGGTAAGGTCAAAACGAATACCGTTCCCTTCCGGTACTGCTTTGACGATCGTGCGCGGATCGCGAAGCGAAAGCGAGAGGAGCGGTACTTTTTTGTCCTCGGCATATACGTATAAAGGGTACTGGTAGACTTTCCCGTATTTGACGTATCGGGCACCGAAAGCGTGCTGTTCCTCGATCCTTCCCTGATTATGTCCGCCTGAAACGACATAGAATCCATCCGTCTGAATCAGCGGAGGTTTTCGTTCCCCTTGGACCCATGTCGTATTCACGGAGGTGATCGAGGGAACGAGAATCGTTGAGGCAGGCTCGCGGAATCCGTCCAAAAGCTGGTGCAATCGTATAGGCTCAAAGGAAGAGTACTGCTTGTACAGCTTCATCGGCTCAAACAATTCGATGGTCTGCATGGACTGGTTCAAGAGAGCAGAGGGCGATAACACTTTGTTGATCTCTTCCTTTGTTCCATAAATCCATGGTGTATACCGTAACTGGCCCGAATGCAGCAGCGTGTCGAAAATATCGGTCAGTTTGCTGTTCAGTGCGTTCTCGCTCAGCACGATTGCTTTGACATGCGTCCATAATGTTTGCTGCTGCGAACTGCGATAGAGATCGTTGATAGCCATATTCAACGTTGTTCCTTTGCCTTGCCCGATCCAGATTTCGCTATCCTCCCGCTGGCTTGGTCCCTCCTGCTTGGCTATGCTCGAAAAATCTATGACTTGTGCATATGCGATATAGTGATCCTCTGCATAATCGATACCGAGGGCCGTAATGAAATTGATGCTCTGCACTTCCTTGGAATCCCAGCATCCAGATAATGGAAGGACTGCTGCACATAGAAGTACCAGAACAAGCACTTTAGATTTCAAAGGTTCGAAGCGGTTTATGAAACGGAGCTGCGGCTGCATCATGAAGAATCCTCTCCTGTACGCGTCGAGTCCTGCGTACGCAGGGCAGCCGGGCGGTTAACCCGGTCTTTGGAAGGCAGCATCGACACCGATTGCGTGAAATCTCCCGGGATGTAAGGAGAGACCGGGGATAGATAGGCAACGCCGTAACATTCCAACGAAGCGAGATGGACGAGCAGCACAAATAATCCGATCATGAAACCGTACAGGCCAAGAGTGGTGGAAAAGAGGAGCAAGAAAATGCGAACTTGGGACGTTACCCCGCTCAGCACCGTATTCACCAGAATGTAACTGGAGATGACCGATATCGCCACCGTGACGATAATGGTGGGGGAAGTAATTCCGGCGCGGATCGCGGCATCCCCGATAATCAGCCCCCCGACGACGCTGACCGTTTGCCCAAGGGCTCTGGGGAGCCTTCGGCCGGCTTCATTGAACAGTTCGAACATAAATATCATCAAAAATGCCTCCAGCGTGACGGGCAAGGGCAGGCCCATCCGCGTACCCGCGATGGTTGCCAGCAGCGGCAGGGGAACCTGCTCCAGATTAAAGCTGGTCAGCCCGATATAAAACGACGGAAAAAAACAGGCAATCAGCAGTCCGGCGATCCGCAAAATCCGCTCAAACGTCACGATAAAAAAAGGAGTGCTCTCATCCTCAGGGGATTTAAGCTGGTTAAAGAGAGTGGTCGGTGCAATGGTGGCGACCGGGGAGCCATCGAACATTACAGCAAACCGGCCGTTGAGCAGCGAGCTGACCACGTAATCGGGCCGCTCCGTGCTGTCCGTCAGCGGAAAGATGGTTTTCACGCCTCCCATCACCCCCCTCTCGATGACAGACGTGCCCATGAGGCCGTCAATCTTGATATGGTTTACGTTTCGCCGGGCCTCTTCCAAAATATCCGGATTGATGACGTCCTTAATGTACAGCAGGGCCACGGAGGTCTGGGTACGATCCCCTTGAACGAATTTTTCGTAACACATGGAGTCGCTTTTTAACCGTTTGCGGATGAGCGCGATATTTGTGCTGAGTTCCTCCGTAAAACCGTCCCGGGGACCTTTCACGGAGGATTCAATGGCCGATTCTTCGGGTGAGCGCCCCGGCACGGAAGCGATATCGAGACTGTATGCCGGTTGGCCGGAACCAAAGATCAGCAGTAACTGTCCGCTGAAGATGAGCCGGTTCATGTCCGGAATATTCCCGATATGGGCAATAGGGGTTAGAGCAAGTCCCAATTCAGTGGGCAGCGCCTTGCCGCTTTCCTGTGAAACATGCTCGATTCGTGGAACCACATACTGATTGATCTGTTTGAGGTCCGTCAGCCCTTCGCAATACACGAGGATCACGGGCCATTCAGGATGGAGTTCTCCCGAAGGATACCCTTGAACCACGACGTCCGCGCAGGCACGGAACGTTTCTTTCAGGGAACTGAGCAGGGATTCATGCGATTCAGCTTTTATCGTTTTCTGTTTCTGCTCCATGATGTTTCCTCCTTTGGGAACGTGAGCTGAACCAGGCAGTGATTGTGGCAAGAATGGCGAGGGTTCCGAGATACAGCATATTGGCAGGGAAAATATAATGAACGAGCCAGGACTCAAACGTGATGTCATTAAAGGGAATCAGCATGCTCATAAACATCAGGATCGTTAACGTGCTGATCAAGGCCACCTTTTTTCGAACGCTATTAATATGCCATATCTCCACCACGATATACATGGCGAGGGAGATTCGGGTAAAAGCTCCTGCGAGCCATTGGTAGATGGAGAAAAAATCGGTTTGGGCAATGTACTTTCCTAATGACGCGATTCTCCATTCTTCAAATGCCGGGTACCGCATCCGCGCAGCCTCAAAGGGGTCGAATTCGACGATAGCCCCGATCAGGGGGCCCAGCGTCAAACCTACCATGATGCAGGCCAGCAAGAGGTATTGCCACACTCGAATCCGCGATTTCAGATGCGGCTGGATGTACCAAATGAAGAGCAGTTCGAACAGACCCGCCAGACTATAGAGGGATCCTTTCAAAATAGGGGGCCATCCGTTCTCCAACAAGGGGAGCAGACGAGAATAGTCTTTGTATTGCATATTGACGATGGACACATAAAAACCGAGCAATACAACAAGCGGCAGCAGAAGGCCTGCCGTAAAGGCCATCGCGCGCATGCCTTTATAAGCGGTATACCCGCATGCTGCCATCAAGGCGATGCTTGTGGCGATTACGGGAGTGTCCTGCAAATAGTTGGTTTTGGCCCAGGTCGTTGTGTCATGAAGCGTGAAATAGATCACCGAGAGGAAAAACAGGCTATTGGTGATCTTCAATAGCAGGCCGACCGGTCTCCCGAGCCGGTCCGTAAACCATTCATGCAGCGTCTGATGCTGAAGATGGCGGGAGACGTAGGCCAACATAAGGACGAATAGCAAAAAAGGGCCTGCAGACACAAGCACTGATATCCATGCATCCCGCTTGGCTGCCGCCAGCAGGGCAGGGATGATCAGAACGTGGCTGATCAGGCCGACACTTAACATGATGAGCATCATGGCTTGCAAAAACGAAGGCTTCATCGGTTTCATGGGAGAGCACTCTTTTCCTGGATGAATGATATGCCGCTCTCAGCATTGTTAACGCGATGAAGCCATCTCATACCGTCAAACCGAATAAGAGAGGCGATTGCCTCCGGACCCCTGTTGCATTTCTTGCTATATAAACCACACTAAACAATCACACAGGGCACTCCGAGTGCAGTACCATCTTCCGATCTCTGTTATCCCCAGATTTATCCAAATGCCCTTTTGCTAAGGGGAAATCCGGTGAACAGCCTATGCTTCCGAAGCAGCTTTCTTTCAGAAAGCTTTTAGACCGCTTCGCTTCTCCAGATTGGTTCTGCCCCTCCGTTAACGTGTGTATCTTTTTTGCGGTTTATATAGCATCCGGCTTGACGCTCAAGTCTATTCAGCTCTGTGCGCTTCGTTCGGCATGGAGCGGAGATTGATGATTTGACGTGTTTGACCGCCCTTGTTTTTTGCCGCTTAAATTGGTGCCGAGCACGCCCGCAATGATGAGCAAGGCTCCGATGACATGGTACCCGCTGACCGGTTCATGCAAGATCCATGCTCCTCCCGCAATGGACACCAATGTGGACAGATTGCTGAATACGCTCATTTTGGACGCTTCAAGATGGGTGAGCGCGAAGCTGGACAGCAGCGTCGAGAACATGGTAGACAGTATCGCCAAATAGGCCAGTGCCATGAGGTATGTTCCATTTCCCAAAGGCTGGACATACTCGGCCATCGTACCTAAGTAGGCATGACGGACAAGGGAAACCGCGTTAAAGGCAAGGCAGCCGATCATCAAGGTGACCCAAGTGAGCTCCAGCGGTTTGTATTTTCGGGTCAAAGGCCGGGCCAACACTCCATACCCGGCGAAGGAGACGGTGGAGAGCAGGAGCAGCAGGATTCCTTTCACATTGCCGATGGACATTGATGCCCCCTTCATAGCAAACAAAAAGACGACGCCGGATACGGACAGCAGCAGAAACAGTTTTTGCGCCAGTGTTGTTCGTTCTTTCAGAAAGAGCGAAGCGAGAACAAGCGTAAACACCGGGACCAGTGCTTGGATAATGCCCGCTTCAGAGGAATTGGACGTGACGAGCCCGAACGTCTGGAAAGCAAAAAACAGGACGGGAGACAGCAGACCTAGCGGAATGATTCGCCATAAATCCTTGGCAGACAAGCGGATGCGCACCATGCCGAGCGCGATCGGCATGCTGACAACGATCAGGGAAAGAGCAAAGCGATGGGCTAACACGTCGAGCGGATGAGCGACGGCCACCGTCATTTTGGCAAACATAAAGGATAAACCGATAATCATGGCATATAAAACGGCTGCAACGTAAGCGTAAGCCCGGACAGACGTATGTTTCATGTGATTTCCTCCAATCGTGAGTGATTGCAGCTCGGACAGCGAAGTGCAATGCCAAACAAACTTCCGTCATCTGCAAGAGCATCTGTTGTATGATCGTTTTCAATATACGCCCTGACAAGGCGTGGTACAATGATGAAAAACATCGATTGTACCGGTACAGTTTAGGAGGATTTATGTGAAAAAATATGAAACCATTGCGCGATCGCTCGAACGATGGATGCAAGAGCAAACAGCACGGCAGGGACTGGGGAGTTGGAACGAGAGGGGCATCAAGCTGCCTCCCGTTCGATCGCTGGCCAAGCAGTATCAATGCAGCATCAGCACCGTGCTGCGTGCCTACGAATGGCTGGAGCGGCGCCATCTAGTGTATGCGGTCCCACAATCGGGATATTATGCGGTGCCTAATGGTGGAGGGCCGGAAGAAGGGAAATGGGAAGGGCCGCTCGATTTTGCTTCGGCCGCGCCGGATTCGCGCGTATTTCCGTATGCCGATTTTCGCCATTGTGTGGACCAGGCGATGGAGAAGAAACAAGCTGAGCTGTTTCGTTACGGCACCGACCGCGGTTTGCCCTCATTGATTGAATTGTTGGCCAAACAGTTCGCCGATTATCAGGTGTTCGCGCAAGCCGGGCAGATGTTTATCACGTCAGGGGTACAACAAGCGCTTGCGGTGCTTGCGCTCATGGATTTTCCGAACGGGAAGAGGCGGGTGCTGATCGAGCTTCCGGGCTATCACAACATGCCTCCCTTGCTGAAGGGGCTTAACGTACCCTTTGCCGGGGTCAAGAGAACGGTGGACGGTCTGGATTGGGAAGACCTGGAGCGGAGTTTCAAGGAAGACGATATCAAGTTTTTCTATGTGATGCCTCGCTTTCATAACCCGCTGGGGACATCTTTGAACGCCAATGAAAAAAAGAGGCTGATCCGCCTGGCGCAAAAGCATGACGTATATTTGGTGGAGGACGATTTTCTCGCCGATCTGGAGAGCGATTCGAAGCAAGACCCGTTGTGGTCTGCCGATACGGAAGGGCGGGTCATTTATTTAAAGAGTTATTCCAAAATTCTGTTTCCCGGGCTGCGCCTTGGCGTCGCCGTGCTGCCGCATGAACTTGTTCCGCTGTTCGGGGCCCATAAGAGAATGCTGGACATCGATACTTCGCTGCTGTCGCAGGCGGCGCTCGAAATCTATATTCGAAGCGGAATGTTCGCCCATCATGGCAAAGTGATTCGTGGCAGGTATGCCGCGCGCATGCGCAAGGTGCATGAGCAGCTGGATCGCTTCCCCGATTTTGCTCCGTTTGCGGAGGCGCCGCGTACCGGAGGAGAACATACGGTGCTGCCTTTGCCTGAGAGGATGCCTTTGGCTGTGCTGGTATCGCGCTTGGAGAAACGCGGCGTATTAGTGGATACAACGGAACGGTATTATCCGGACGCTTTGCGGCAGCAGGATAAAATGCTGCGGCTCAACATTTCCAACGTGCCTGGCCAGCGAGTTGCCGAGGGCATGGACATCATTCGCGAGGAGATCATGAAGCTGGACGCTGCTGGACAAAGAACGTCGAAAGGTTAAGGTGGCAGCGGACAGCGGCTCCAACATGTGCTTCGCTCGCAAAAACAAAGGCGTATGAGCAAACTGGACAAGCCAGTGTTCATACGCCTTGTTTGCGTTCAATGGGTCCGCCGTTCCCTACGCCTGTGCCATCGCTTTAAACGAAGCTTCGGCGGCTTCGATCGTTTGCTGCACATCCGCATCCGTATGCGCGGTCGTCAGGAACCAAGCCTCGTATTTGGATGGAGCGAGGTTGATCCCGCGATCCAGCATGTTGCGGAAGAACGCGGCAAATTGCTCGCCGTCCGTGTCTTGGGCTTCATCGTAGTTCGTTACCGGATGGCTGCAGAAATGGGTGGAGAACGCACCGCGAATGCGGTTGATCGTCAGGGCAATGCCGTGGCGGTCCGCAGAAGCTTGCAGGCCGGCCGTAAGTTCGGTCGCCAGACGTTCCATCTCGTCATACACGCCCTCGCCCTGAAGAACCTCCAGGCAGGCGATGCCTGCGGAGATGGAAGCCGGATTGCCAGCCATCGTTCCTGCCTGATACGCAGGGCCGAGCGGCGCGACTTGTTCCATCACGTGTTTTTTGCCGCCATAGGCTCCGATCGGCAGGCCGCCGCCGATGATTTTGCCCAGGGCCGTCAGATCCGGTTCAATCTGCGCATGGTTTTCCAATCCGGCATACGTCTGGGTGGAGCCGTAGTGGAAACGGAATGCCGTGATAACCTCATCGTAAATGACGAGCGAGCCATTGGCTCTGGCCATGGCGCAAAGGCCTTCGAGGAAGCCCGGTTTCGGCATAACCATGCCGAAGTTGCCGACGATCGGCTCAACCATAACGGCGGCTACATCATCGCCCCAGCGTTCCAACGCTTCTTTCAGTCCGTCCAGGTCATTGTAAGGCACCGTAATGACCTCGTGCGCAATGCTCGTCGGAATGCCGGCACTGTCCGGAATGCCCAGCGTCGATGGGCCAGAGCCTGCAGCAACGAGCACCAGGTCGGAGTGGCCGTGGTAACATCCGGCAAACTTCACGATTTTGTTGCGTTTGGTGTAAGCGCGAGCGACGCGGATCGTGGTCATGACCGCTTCCGTGCCCGAGTTGACGAAGCGGACCTTGTCCATCGAAGGAATGGCTTCCTTCAGCATTTTGGCCAGCTTGATCTCTAGTTCGGTCGGTGTGCCGTACAGCACGCCGTTGGCGGCCGCTTCCGCAATCGCTTGGGTAATATGCGGATGCGCATGCCCGGTGATAATCGGTCCGTAGGCTGCCAGGTAATCAATGTAGCGGTTGTCGTCCACATCCCAGAAGTGGGCGCCTTGAGCCTTTTTCATAAACACAGGCGAACCGCCGCCCACGGCTTTGAATGAGCGGGAAGGGCTGTTGACGCCTCCGACGATATGTTGAAGCGCTTCGTTGTATAAAACCTCGGAGCGGGAACGTGATGGATTCATGGAATAACTTCCTTTCGTAATATAGAAATATCGGTTTGCTTTTGATAAAAGTCATATATAACAATACCAGTTTGGCATGCAAGATCAAATGAAGATTTGCACAAAAATCAGGCGAAACCGGACAAAAACGTTTGTTGAAGCAGCCTCTGCGAAGGCAGAACGCTCCTAAGAAGTCGTTTCCACCTCCTTAGAATTCACCGATCCCGCGACAAACATGCTGAAACCAGGCGGAATACAGCAGCAAAAAAGGCAGCCGGATGGCTGCCTTTGGCAAAGCGTGATCTTGCATGGTGAACTTTTATTGTGCAGGCTGCCCGGTATCCTGATCATCACCGCTGGCCGTCTTGTCATTGGCCGCATCCTGGCTGTCGTTCTGCTCCACAGGCGGATGGATGATATCCTGCACATGCTGCTTCAATTTCTCTTCGCTCGTTACGGTCAGAACCTGGGCGCCGCCTGGCGTGCGCTCTTCTTTCAGCAAGTCCATGGGCGGAACTTGCTCGCTGCCGTTCATGCTGCTCTGGTACCCGAGTCCGCCGAGCTTCCACATGTCGGAAAGAGTCAGGTTCGTATCGACGTAAGGGCTGACCTCCTCCAAAATGCTAGGCAGCTTGGCAATCGTTGTGGTCGATTGCATTTTCGCCGCAACGGCTTTCAGAAATTCGCGTTGGCGCTCCGAACGCGCAAAGTCGGACATGGCGTCATGACGGAAACGCACATACATCAGGGCCGTTTCGCCGTCCAGGTGCTGATAGCCCTTCTTCAGGTCGATATCATATTCGTTGTTGTCGGCTTTACTCGTATAGTGCATGTCCTTCTCGACATCGAAATCGACGCCTCCAACCGCATCCACCAGTTTGATGAATCCTTGGAAATCCGTATACACATAATATTGGACAGGGATGCCCAGTAGGTCGCTGACCGCGTTCATGGCCACATTCGGACCATGGGTGATGGCGGTATTGATTCGCTCTTTGCCGTACCCCTCAATATTTACATAGGTGTCCCGCAAAATGGAAAAGAGATTGATCTTTTTCGTAAGCGGGTCAAGCGATACAACCATCATGCTGTCGGAACGGGGGACTTCGCCTTTCTTTAGTCCGCGCGCATCAACGCCCATCACGAGAATATTTACGGTATCCGTACCCTCCCATTTTGGCGGATCCGGCGTATTTACTTTTTCGACATTTTCAATGCCGGCAAACGGAGATTCGTCGCCTTCCTTTTGCAAGCCATTCAATTGATTCAGAATAGAACCGAAATAAAATGCCGCCGCTCCGCCAACAAGCAGGATGAAGGCGGCAAGAGAAATCCATATGGTTCTCTTCGTCTTTCTGGTCATGCTAGCTCTCCTTTGTATTCAAAATGAAAGAACAAAATAAGTCCAAACGCTGAATCAGACCGAGGTCTTCCGTTCAGTTCCCCTTCACGACAAATGCGAAAAGAGTGAAAACCTCGCAGATGATTAAAGCTTGCTGAATTTTGACTGATACCATTATAATTTCTTTTTGGGCTACAAGCAATTTCAACAAAATCCAAGTGAGGTATAAACATGCTGGCGATTGATGTCAAAGATTTGCGCAAGTCATTCAGCGTGCAGAAGAGCCGCGGCGGGCTCAAGGGCGCGTTTCAGGATCTGTTTGCACGTCAATACCAGGAAGTGTTGGCTGTAAACGATATCTCGTTTCAAATTCCGCAGGGCGAAATCTGCGGTTATATCGGAGAGAACGGTGCCGGGAAATCAACGACGATCAAAATGTTGACCGGCATTTTGATGCCTACTTCGGGACACATCTCGGTGGGCGGATACGTTCCCTATCAGGAACGCGAAAAATTCGTGCAGAACATCGGCGTTGTGTTCGGACAGCGAAGCCAGTTGTGGTGGGATATCGGGGTCATCGAGTCGTTCCATCTGCTGCGGAAGGTGTATAAAGTCGGAGAAGCCGATTTCCGCAAACGGTTGGACGAATTGGTTGAGCGATTGCAGCTGCAGGAACTGCTGAACCGTCCGGTTCGCAAATTGAGCCTCGGCCAACGGATGCGCTGCGAGCTGGTGGCTGCCCTGCTGCACAACCCGGGGATCGTCTTTTTGGACGAACCGACCATCGGCCTCGATATCGTCGTCAAGTCGGAAATCCGCGAGTTTTTGAAAGACATGAACAGAGAACATGGCACAACGATTCTGCTGACGACACATGACTTGCAGGATATTGAAGCATTGTGCTCCAGAGTGATCATGCTGGATGCGGGCAATATCATTTATGATGGCGGGCTTGATCATCTGAAGTCTCAGTGGGGGACGGAGCGCGAAATTCGCTTCAAATTCGGAAAGGCCTATCCGCTAAGCCGCATGCAGGAATGGACTGCCGAACTGCCTGTGCGCTGGACGGCGGAGAATGAATTGTCGGCTTCGGTTTGGATTCCGCTGGAGCTCAACGTGTCCGACGTGCTGGCCCGGGTAGTGGGACAAGCGGACATTACGGATATTCAAATCATCGAAACCAATACGGATGAGATTGTGCGCAGCATCTACCAATCCGGTTCTGCGGATCGCCCTGAAATCGCAGGCGCCGAGAACGAAGCGGCAGGTGTATCCTGAAATGAACGGCGCTTATCTTGATTTTATACGCATTCGTTTTCTGACCATGCTGGCCTACCGGGTCAATTATTATTCCGGTATTCTGATATATACGCTTAACATCGGCGTGTATTACTTCACCTGGCAAGCTATCTATGGAAGCAGCGGCGAGCTTGGCGGTTTCACGGCAGCTCAGATGACGACCTATGTGGCCGTATCCTGGATGGCCCGGGCGTTTTACTTCAACAATCTGGACCGCGAGATCGCTGCGGACATCCGGGACGGCACGATTGCGATCCAATTCATACGACCGATCAACTATGTCATGGTCAAAATGATGCAGGGGCTCGGCGAAGGCGTATTCCGTTTTCTGCTGTTCATGATTCCGGGGATGCTGATTGCGATCCTGCTGTTCCCGGTTGAACTTCCGACCGCACCGTCGGCATGGATTGGATTTCTGGTCATGCTGTTCTTCAGCTTCCTGATCAACTCCCAGATCAACGTCATTACGGGGCTGGCCGCGTTTTTCGTCGAAAACAACGAAGGCATGATGCGCATGAAACGCGTAGTCGTCGATTTGTTTTCCGGCCTGATCGTGCCAATCAGCCTGTATCCGGGCTGGCTGGCGGCCGTGATGAAGGTGCTGCCCTTCCAGGCTATTACCTATTTGCCAGGCTCCGTGTTTACCGGACGGGTGGAAGGCACGGGAATCTGGAACGTACTGGGCCTGCAAGTATTATGGTTCGTCGTGCTGTTGATTCCGATGGTGCTGATCTGGCGCCAGGCGCGCAAGCGTCTGTTCGTGCAAGGAGGGTGACGGAATGTACTATTTGGGACTTGTATGGGAATATTTGAAAAATTACATGAAAACAAGGCTGACTTATCGGGCCGACTTCTGGGTTGAAATCATATCCGATCTGCTCTTTCAGGCCACGAACCTGATTTTTATCTTTGTGGTGTTCCGACACACCGATAATCTTGGCGGCTGGAGCGAAAGCGAGGTCCTGTTCGTCTACGGTTATTTCATGGTGCCTTACGGCATTTTCAGCTGTTTCATCAACATGTGGGGGTTCAGCGAGCGTTATATCGTCAAGGGCGAGATGGACCGCATTTTGACCAGGCCGACTCACAATTTGTTTCAAATCCTGCTGGAGAACGTGGACCCGCCCGCACTGGTGGGATCGTTCATCGGACTTGTCATCATGGTTCTCAGCGGAGCCGAAATGGGACTGGTGCTGGAGTGGTGGCATATTCCGGCGCTTGCCATCCTCGCGATCAGCTCGGTGCTGATCTATGCCGGGATTTATACGGCTCTGACGTCGCTGTCCTTTTATTCGGATGCGCCTACGGGCATTTTGCCATTGATGTACAACATTCAGGGATACGGGCGTTATCCCGTAACCATCTACAATCGCGCCATTCAGGTGCTGCTCACCTGGATCATTCCATTTGCGTTCGTGGGCATTTATCCGGCGGCCTTGTTCCTGGACCGGGCCGAAATGCATCGGATGGCCTTGCTTACGCCTGTCATGGGAATCGTTTTTGGGGCCATCGGACTGACATTATGGAATTTTGGCGTGAAACGATATCGCGGCGCAGGTTCGTAACATGACACTGTCCGCATAAACGGATTGAAGGAGGAATGCAGAATGACAGTAACGGAAGGCATGCAGGTTCCCGATTTCGAGCTGCCGTCCAGCTCGGGCGAACGTGTGAAGTTATCCGATTATCGCGGACAACGCGTGCTGCTCTATTTTTATCCCAAGGACTTAACCTCTGCCTGCTCGCAGCAGGCCTGCGATTTTCGCGATCGACATGAGGAATTCCAGGGGATGAACACGGTGATTCTGGGCATCAGCACAGATCCGATGAAACAGCATGACAAATTCATCGCCAAATATGGGCTTCCATTTGTCCTGTTGTCGGATGAGGAGCACAGCGTGGCCGAACAATTCGGAGTGTGGCAGCTTAAAAAGATGTACGGCCGGGAGTACATGGGCATCGTCCGTTCTACTTTTCTGATTGACGAAGAGGGGAAGCTGTTGAAGCAATGGTCCAAGGTGCGCGTTAAAGGGCATATCGAAGAGGCGCTCGAGGCGGTAAAGGCGCTGTAGTCACATATCTTAAGTGAATCCAAAGGTCGTGGTTGCGGATCATTCCGTAAAAGCGGCCTTTTTGGCATGCACATCTTTCCAAGTGTTCTAGGAGCCGCAGATGGTATTTATCTGTCATAGCTTCCTTCAGAGCGCGGTGGTTTGCCAGAAATCTTTTTTCTGAACCGATGAATGAGCAGCAGGAATAGAGGAATGACCGTGCTTACGGTAATGTCCAATTCGAACCAGGCAGGCATGATCGTGAGCGTGTAAAATATGATGTTTGGCGCAATCAGCACGCCCATAGCAAAGAAAAGCAGCATGGACGGAAGAATCAGCGGCTTGTAATTCTGCATTTTGAAGAGCTGCGCGGTTCCCACGATGAATGCGAAGATATGCAGCATGCTTTTGAAATACGTGGAGATCAGCCAAGCGATTGCCATCAATGCTTCGATCCGTTGGAAAAAACGGCCTATGTCAATCTTTTGGGCGAGGATGTAGGAAACGTAGATGTTATGCTGCGTTAGCATGGGGCCAAGCACCAGCAGGGACACCAGCAGCAGCATGCTTAGAAGAATGCCGCCGAACAATGCGGAGGTTAACATGTCCCTTTGAAGGTGAGGCCCTTTCGAGATATAGGGAAACAGCATGGATAGTACGATCAATTCGCCATAGGAAGTAAAGGCCCCCCGAATAATTCCATCTACGAAAGAGAGCCAGGGAATGCCGAAATAGGGCTTTAAATGGGAAGGATCGGCTTGAGGGAGCAAGGCCAGGATTAAAATCAGCATGCCCATAACGACAAACGGCGCCAACAGTTCCGCGCTTTTGCCGATCGGTCCAAGCCCCTTGAGCATCCCCCAGGTCAGCGAAGCGATGAGCAGGATGATAATGGCCCGAATCGGGGTCTTGAGATAAATCTGGGTGGTCAAGAAATCGCCGACTTCCCGAATGCATATGGCTGCTCCGACGAGAAAGTAAAACAGGTAACAGACAGCCAAAGCGAACCCGAACCAGCGACCGAGTGCGATGTAACAAATTTCGATCAGCGTCTTCCCGGGATAAGCCTTGTACAATTTGAACATCAGCCATAGAATGCAACAACCGACGGGCTGGGCCAGCAGCGAGCAGATCCAGCCGTCTTGCTGTCCTGGATACGTAACCAAGGTCGGATAGATCAGGATCATGTCTCCGATCATGACCATAAAGGTAAGCACGGCAAACTGCCGAATGGTCAGCTTCTCTTTCATTTGCATGGGCCGTACATTCCTTTCGTTAAGCAAGGGTCAATGATAGGGTCTATGAATTTTTTCGCGATTTGCCCAGGTGAACCAGCAGAAGAAGGCCCGGCAAAAGGATGCCGATGGTTGTATCCCAGTCTACCCAGTAGGGAACGATGCTGATAACAATATACGTAATGCCGGGGGCGATCAGATTCGCCAAGCCGAAGATCAGCAGGGAGGATGGAAGGATGAGAAACCGGTACTGCTTCATTTTGAATATTTCCGCAATGCCTACCGTAAAGGCATAAAGGTAGACCATCGTTTTGAAATAGGTCGATACTAACCAAGATGAAGCCATAAGTGCCTCTATTCTTTGAAAAAAGTCGCCGATGTTTATTTTTTGCGACAAAACAAAGGAAGTATAAATGTTATGCTGCGTAAGGAATGCACCCAGCACAAGCATGGCGATGGTAACCAATAGAGCAAGTACGATATTGCCCATGCCTGCCGCCACAATCAGATCCCTCGTCCGGTTCGGTGCTGCGGCTGAGTACGGCAATAACATCAACACCGGGATCGTTTCGCCAACCGGATAAATGATGCTTACCAAGATCCCTTGGGCAAAAGATACGGCATTCGTATCCTGAAACGCTTTTAAATTGCTGGTATCGGATTTCGGCAGCAAGCAGAAGGTGAGCACCAATATAAAAACGATGACGATGGGAATCAGCAGCTCGCTGGTGCGCCCCATCGTCTCCAATCCGTTATACACTCCCCAGCCGATGGCGACGACAAACATAAGAATGACGACACGAATCGGCGTGTATTGAAAAATCTGGGTGGTCATGAAGTCGCCGACCTCCCGGGTGTAGGTGGAAGCGCCGAGGATAAAAAAGAACATGTAAAAACAGGAAATGAGCGTTCCCGGCCAGAATCCCAGCACACTGCGGCATATGCCAACCAAGTTCTGGTCAGGATAGGCCCTGCCGAGTTTGAGGAACATGGCCATCAGAGCCATGCTGACAGGGACGCCAATCAAGGCACAGATCCAGGCATCTTGTTTAGCATAAGAGGTCATGACCGAAGGGTAGATCATCATCATGTCGCCCACAACCATCATGAACACAAGGGTTGCCAATTGTCTTGTTCCAAGCCGTCCCCGTTCAAGCATTTTTCTCCCCCTCTTAGCTAGGTCCCGGTTAAGCGGGCCAACAACTGATTCACAGGCTCGTAGATCCAAATAACGATATTTAGCGGGCTGGGAAACTCCCACAAGTTGACGGCAATGACGGTGAATACGGTCGCCAGCAGCAGCATAACGCTGTAGACCGCTGTTTCCTTCCATTGTTTTTGTTTGATCAGCTTGGGAAGGTCAATCCATCCTATGATGCCTGCGGCAAGGATGGCAGATAATGAAAGGAGCATGTTTTCTCAGTCCTTTATTTCGTTTTTGAACGAGTTATCCAAAGCACCTACGCGTTTGATTTGTACATTCGATTCGAATTTCACCTCAAGATTTTCGAAGTATTTGTCCCAATCCTTTTCGATTTTTTTAAAATATTTGGGATTGGCATGGTAAACTTCCTGGCCGAATCCAAAAATGTCCACGTGGTATTTTCGACGAACCGAATTGACCGAGGTTTGCATAAGCTCCACGAGGCTCTCCTGGGATTGCTTCTCCAATTCCCGAATGGCCGCCATGGCACCGATCGACATGCCGCAATCGACCGAAGCGATGGACGAAATCGTTTTGACCTTGATATGGATAACCGGTTCACCCCCGACAATTTTAGCTTTGCGTTTGGTCTTGGAGCGCAGCGTTTTCAACGTTACGACGCCCTGGCTCGACGGGCAATCGACATGGCCGACCGTTGCCACAACGTTGTCGCGGATGTAATTGTACCCTTTGGATTCTTCTTCCGTTAACCACCCAATCAGCTTATCCCTTTTGAAAATGCCTAGTCCTGTTGAACTTAGCCGCGCGGGTGATCGAATGAATGAAATATTATCCTTACTGCCGCTATTTTCGCTATTGCCTATAACCTCAATCCCCGTAATGACGGGTTGTATGCCCGGGGAAATCATGGAGTCCATGAGTTTATCCCCTGTTACCGTCGTGGTAGGAGCCCAGGTTTTGGCGGACACGTCCAGCGAGTTGAATATTTTTTCAGCCGGGATATTATCCAAAGGGGTCAGCAGATCGAGAACTTTGGTTGCGGTCGTGTTTCTTGCGATCAAAACGTAGTAATCCGGTCGCACGGACGGTTCCCGCATCAAAGCCTCTGTGACATCGTAGATCCCCTGTTTTCGAGCGTACTCTTCTCCAAATACGAGTACACGTATGTGAGACATGAAAGTTTGCCTTGGACTTATCTCCGTAAGCTTCTGTATCGCTTCGAACAACGTTTTCGCAGTGGCTTGATATTGAGTCACAGGGGTACCTTTGGCACCGCCGGATTTGTTGGAAATTTCGTTCGGTACGACAACCTGAGCGCTGACCTTGATGAGCTCGCCTTCCATGTCGACGCCCAGCCCCAGCATAATGCCGAGTTCGTTGAGCTCCTGCCGATCCCAGCAGCCCGTGAGGAGAGGGAGCAGGACCACAAAGGAAAGAATCATACGCAAGCATCTGTTCATACGCCGATCTCCTGACTGAGTTATCGCTTCGTTGGTTTAGAAGATTCTCGTGTCACGTTTGACGTGCCTGTAGAAATAGGCCGGGTTCTCATACGGGACCAGGGAACACGAAAAATGGTATCCTTCAGGTCTTTCTGGACAAACGGCGCAAACGGGGACATGTACGGAACGCCAAATGAACGCAGGCTGCACAGATGGGTAACCGTAATAAGCAGCACGATCAGGATGCCGTAGAATCCGAAAGCTGCCGCGAACATCATCAGAACGAAGCGCAAAATGCGAACCGAGATCGATAACCCGTTCTCGGGAATAACGTAACTTGAAATCGCCGTGATGGACACGATGATGACCATGGCTGCCGAAACTACCCCTGCGTCTACGGCAGCCTGTCCGATTACGAGCGTACCTACGATGGATACGGCTTGCCCGACCGTCTTGGGGATGCGAATGCCGGCCTCGCGCAAAATTTCGTAGGTCAGCTCCATCAAAAGAGCCTCGATGAAAGCAGGGAAGGGAACCCCCTCACGTTGGGCAGCCAGGCTGATCAACAGATTGGTAGGCAGCATTTCCTGGTGGAAGGTCGAGATGGCAATGTAAAACGACGGTGCAAGCAAGGCGATAAAAAAAGCCAGATAACGAATCATGCGAATGAGCGTACTGATGTCCGCTCGCTGGTAATAATCTTCTGCCGATTGAAAGAAGTGCACAAACAAAGCAGGGACAAGCAGAACGAAGGGGGTCCCGTCGACAATGATGGCAACCCGGCCCTCGAGAAGAGCAGCCGATACGGTATCTGGACGCTCACTGTTATATAAGGTGGGAAATAGCGTCCTCGTTTTATCCTGAACCAATTCTTCGATATAACCGCCTTCCAGAATGCCGTCAATATCGATTTGATCGAGCCTGCTGCGCAGTTCTTTCACGACTTCCTGATCGACGGTATGCTCCAGGTAGAGGACGGCCACACGTGTTCTGGTCACCCGGCCAATCTCGCGTTCCTCGATCCATAATTGCGGATCGCGGATTCGTTTGCGGATCAAGGCCGTGTTGGTACGCAGATTTTCCGTAAATCCCTCCATCGGTCCACGTACGACGGACTGGGAAATGGGTTCGCCGACAGAACGGTCTTCCCAGCCTGCGGCAGCGATTCTCAATCCGCGTGTGGACCCTTCCAACAGCAGGATGGCACTGCCTGCCAGCAGTGCTTTCAGAACGTCATCCATGCTATCGATGAACAAGACGGTGCTTGCGGTTAACACGTCGTTCTGAAGATAAGTCAGATGTTCGTCATCCTTGGAAAATGAGGGCAGATCCCGCATTTGAAGCAGTGATTCCAGGATGGCGAGGTTAAGCACCTGCACATCCACAAGTCCATCGATGTATAGCAAGACGGAAGGCCATTTGTGCAAACTCTGCAATGGTCGGATCATTAAGTCGTTGCTGTGTCCCATGATGGTTTTGCAGTACTCCATATTTTCGCTCAAATTCCTGGAAATCGGGTGTGGTTCTTTTTCAGGGTTTTGCTTTGTGGCCCCCATTCCGTCCCTCCTCCCATACATCCTATATTTGCAAGTAGTATGACCGGGAATATTTCGAATTATGACAAAAAAAAGGATGAACGGCGTTGGTGGAGGAGAGGATTGCCTTTATTATTAATTTAGAATAATATCTAATTAGATGATTATCTATTTAATTTATTGAGGTGAAAAACATGTTGTTCCGCATTTCTGCAGTTCGTCTGTTGCGGGATGAACCAATGTATCGGCGTCTGTTCTTGGCCGGATTGTTGACGGGAATAGGCGACCGGTTCTGTCAAGTGGCCATGCTTGCCATAATTATTCGGATCACAGGTTCAGGAGTTATGCTCGGGGTAGCATTGGCACTGCGCGTACTGCCATTTTTATTGCTTGCTCCGGTCGGTGGTTGGCTGACGAAGTATTTTTCCCGCAGAAATATCATGCTGACCATCAATTGCATAAGGGTTCCCCTTGCTTTAGGGTACCTGCTGGTGCGTCAAGCAGAGGATTTGTGGATCCTCTATGTCGCAACGGCGCTGTTGGCTTGTGCAGAAGCTGTATATGCACCCGTACGCAAATCTGGAATTCCGCTGTTTGTTAGGTCGGAAAATTTACTAAGGGTTAATGCTTTGGAGCAGGTATTAAATGGTGTGGTATTGATCGTGGGCGCTCTTCTGGGCGGTATTGTCTCGACTGTTTTTGGCCCACAATCCGCCTTTGTGGGAAATGCAGCAGCATTCATGCTTGCATCAGGTTTGGTTCGCCGGCTGGATGATTCATCCGGATCAAAGCCAAATGAAGGCAGGGTATTGGATGATACGAATGTTCAAAAAAGAAATGGCTCGACTTCCGCGATCTGGCCGTTGATTCGTATGTCGATTCCGCTGCAGGTCATTATTGGGTTTGAATTGCTGGTTCCCGTAATTAATGGCATAGACAACGTCCTTATCTCGGTTTATGCAATCCAAGTGTTTGGGCTTGGTGATTGGGGAGTGGGGATGTTCTATTCTTCACTTGGCTTGGGGCTTGTACTAAGCAGTTTGTGTTCTCGATATGTCAGAGGAAGGTTGCTTGCAGGGGTTGTCATATGTTTGCTCATTGAAGGAAGCCTGCTCATGGTGCTGAGCGGGGCCCCGGGTCCAATAAGCGCCGTCATCATCTATCTATCGCTCGCTTTCATGTCAGGAATTGGGAATATATGCCTGGACACATTGCTTATGATCAAAGTTCCGGAGAAACATAGGGGAGTGATCTACGGTGTGGTGACGGCATGGAGCGGCAGTGTGCTTGGGCTCTCCATGTTCGGTGCAGGTGTTTTGCTGGAAAGGATGGACCCGCGCCAATTGGGTTTTGCGGGGGGACTCGGGTTTGCCGTGCTCGCGCTATTTTTGAGTGCGTATGCATGGATCCGGGATCGCCGGGTTTTTGGCAGGAATGAAGCGTAACGAAAAGGAGCCTGCACAGCATCTGGCGGCTCCTTTTCGTTACGGAACGGGCACACAGCGATGCCTATTCCGCGTTTTGTTTTTGTCTTTGGCGGACGGGAACGGACTTCCGCGCGAAGCGTTGCCCCAAAGCTTTGCGGTAACGGTAAAGCACGGCAGCGATCAGGACAAGCCCGATGGCTGCGACAATATAAGCGGTGTACTGATGCGCCAGCTTGAATACGGCACTCCATCCAGGTCCGAACAATTTGCCGATGCCGAGGAAAAGGACGACCCAGAATAATGCACCAGTATATGCATAGAGAGCGAACTTACGGAAAGAGATGGCCGCTATGCCGGAGAAATAACCGGTAAAGTGGCGGACTCCCGGGATGAAATATCCGATAAAGATCAATCCGTTGCCGTATTTGGAAAACCATTTTTGCGTTTTATCCAACTTGTCGGGTTTAAGGAAAAACCATTTTCCGTATTTCATTATAAAAGGCAATCCGGCCTTTGCCCCGATAAAATACGTGATTGTCATACCGATGGTCGTGCCGAGAAACGCAAGGATGGCGAGTATGCCGAAATCAAGCTGCCCTTTGTAAGACAAATAACCGGCATAGGCCATCGTTGTTTCTCCCGGGAAGGGAAGGGCGACGAACTCGAGCAACAGACCGAAAAACAAGACGCTGTATCCGTAGGATCCAAATAATTGCTGGATCTTATCAAGCAATTCCAATAGAGTTCACTCTCCTGAGATTCATATGAATCATGCTGCGGGGCGATAAGGCAACGATGGTTAGCAATAACTATATTTCATGCTACCGAATCTGCCGGCGAGAATCAAATACAGCTGCCAGGCTGCTGAAAATAAGTTTCATTTTTACGTCTTTTTTAGAAGCAGCCTCCATATAATTCTAACAAATCTGCTGAAGTCTAGCAGTAAAATTTCAATAGAATGCTGGAGGTTGATTCGATAATGGCGCATAGATCAAAAGGGGCAAAGATTCAAGAAGCGCGATTTCTCTATAATGCAGTACTTCTACATAAATCGGAAAGGTCCGGGTGGCGCCGAATGTTCTTTCGGTTAGTCATGACAATATGCATGGTTGCCTTAGGCGGAACGATGGGCGCATCATTCGTTTCTGCGGCTAAAGACAGCGATAGGGATAAAGTCGTCTATCTGAGTTTTGACGATGGCCCAGGCAAACATACTCCCGAAGTGCTGGATATTTTACGAAAGGAGAACGTGCCTGCCACGTTTTTTGTATTGGGGGAACAAGCGGAGCTCCATCCGAAACAGATTCGCAGAATATTGAAAGAAGGACATGCCTTGGGCAATCATACGTATAATCATCGATATAACGAACTGTACCGCGATTTTCAAACGTTCTGGGCACAGATCAAGCGTACGGAGGAAGTGATTCATGACATCACGGGAATCCGTCCTGATCTGGTTCGGGCACCAGGCGGTACTTACGGGCATTTTGACCAGAACTATTTCGATTTGTTGAAAAGAGGCGGGTATACCGTTATGGACTGGAATGTCGATAGCGGGGATTCCAAACGCAAAAACGTACCTGCCAAGGAAATTTTGCGCAATGCCACCCATGTCACAGCCGGGACAAACTCGGTGGTTGTGCTGATGCATGACGGTGGGGCGCATGCCGAGACCGTAAAGGCGCTGCCAGGCATCATCCAATTTTATAGGGATCACGGCTATCGTTTTGACGTCATGAGTTCTTCCGATCAGGAGCCTGTGCAATTTCGCGTGCATCCTAGCGAAAAATACAAGTCTCGCCAAGCTCCGAGCAAAACCTGGATTGCGCAGCATGTTGATCCGAATCGCCAATTGTGGACGACAGCGAAGAAGGAATTGAAGGTAGAAATCGGATTACTGACCGCTGAGCTCGGCCAGGATGAATTCCGCATGAGCGATCGGCAGATTATGGTTCCTCTGCGGCACTTTTTGAAAACGATCGGAGGCACCGCGAGTTGGGATGCGAAGTCCAGAACGGCAACGGTGTTATGGAAGAATCGAATGGTTCAAGTGGACCCCTCGGGCGGATGGATGACGACCAAACGATGGCATGATTCGGAGGAGCGCGCCGTCCAGGCTAAAGTCGAAATCCATGGAGGCACGATCTGGGTGCCGCTGCGCGAACTGCTGGAGCAGATGGGAGCCTCGATCCATTCCACGCAATCAACGGCTTCGGAGTGGGTGATCAAGGCGAGCCCGCCGCTCACTTCCATAGCATATTGGCGGTTCTACGACGTGATCTGAAGAATCCGGTTTATCCTTTCTACTTCCGGGCAACAATGAATCATAGATTACTATGGTTCAGAAATGCCAGTGGCAAGAAAGGTGGGAGAGGGCATGTCAACGATCCGGATGGAACATGATCATGCGGTGGAACTGCTGAATAGGGTGATGAAACGGATTGAGCAAGTCATTATTGGGAAAAGGAAGGAAATCGGGTACATTCTGACCGCCATGCTTAGCGATGGCCATGTTCTTCTGGAGGATGTGCCCGGCACGGGGAAAACGATGCTTGTGCGTGCCGTAGCCTCTTCGTTGGGCTGTTCCATGGGACGCATACAGTTCACCGCGGATGTCATGCCTGCCGACGTTACGGGAGTTTCCATCTATCATTCTGCGACCGGGGAGTTCCGCTTTCGTCCCGGCCCGGTGATGTCACACATCGTTTTGGCCGACGAAATTAACCGCGCGGCACCGCGAACGCAGTCCGCCCTGCTGGAGGCGATGGAGGAGCGCTGCGTTACCGTCGATGGTACAACTCATGCGCTTCCCCGACCTTTTTTGCTGCTCGCGACACAGAATCCGCTTCAGTTCGAAGGAACATATCGATTACCTGAAGCACAGCTGGACCGTTTCATGATGAGGATCGGTCTTGGTTATCCGGAGCCGGAGCAGGAAGTGGAACTTTTGTCCAGGGAGCGGAGCAGGGAACGGGTGGAGGGAATGAAGCCCGTCCTGCTGGCCGAAGAGGTGGTTGCGATGCAGCGCGAGGTAAGGCATGTACACGTGGATGCCGTCATTAAGCAATATCTTGTTGCCGTGGCCGTAGCTACCCGAAGCCATGCCGCCGTCAGGCTTGGAATCAGTCCGCGAGGAACGCTGGCGTGGATGACCGCGGTACAGGCACATGCTTATTTGCACGGAAGAAGTTATGTCGTTCCGGACGACGTGAAGGCAATGGCCGTGCCCGTCCTCTCGCATCGCATCCAACTGAAATCGCAGAACAGGACCGACGGAAGCAACGCCCAAGAGCAGGTCATTCGCGATGTGCTTTCAACGGTTCCCGTTCCCGTTCAGATGGCGGCGCAAGGAAGGGGACGGCGGTCATGACCGGGATTGGAGGGCGGCTGGTTCATGCGATGCTGGCAACTGCGTTGGTTGCCTTATATGTATGGCATGGCGGGAGATCGACTCTTTTTCTGGCTGCGATGGCGGTCATCATGTGGGTATATGGACTGCTGCTTCACATGCTTGGGCCACGTCGCATCCGTATTCGCAGGCATCTCCATTCCGACCGGATTGCCGTGGGGGACGTTGTCAGGGTGCGGGTTGAATTGGCATTCGATTGTCCCATCCCCCTGTTATGGATCGTTGTTTCTGACAATACGCCTGCCGGCATGCATCGAAAATGGTTCTTCCCTGGTATGAAAAGACATTTTTCATACGAGTATGAACTAAACGGGCTTCGCAGAGGGGTTCACTCATGGTCCCCCGGACGGCTTTACTGGGGCGATGCGTTCGGCTGGAACACCGCTTCTTCTGTAACGAAAGGAAGCGAACCGATCGTGGTTACGCCTGCGGTTGGAGACGGGACGGAGATTGAAGCAGGCAGCGGCTGGGCCGGTTCGGAAGATGGAACGGCGCACGATCCCCATACTACGGATAGCAGCGGTTTCGAGCTCCGCGAGTATCGGGAAGGCGATCCCCTCAGCCGGATTCATTGGAAAAGCTCGGCCAGAACAGGCAAACTGCATACATTCCTGCCGGAAACTTCGCCATGCGCTTCACTAGCTGTGCTTTTATATGAAGCAAGGACGGGATATCAGGCCCAAAACCGTGATCAGCACGATCATCCAGGGTTCGAACGGGCGGTGCAAATGGCTGCGCGCCGAATCCACGATGCCGACATGGGCCATATCCCGTTAAGGCTGTGGCTGGAGGGGAAGGAGCCCGGCATAGACGATGGTGATCGGCCATTCCCAAGGCACGCGGAGAGCGCTGAAGACAGTCTGGAACGCGCTTTGTACAGATTGGCCCATGCTCGCCTGGGTCGTTCGCCTGCCGGCCCTGACAGGCTGGAAACAAGGATGCTGGAAGACTTGCCTCAAGGTTCGGACATTGTTGTGTTTGCCGGCAAACCGGACCAAGCTCTTGTCGAATGGATTCATAGGGCGGCCGATGACGGATTTCGCGTGGAGCTGCATCTGACCGAGCACATGGCGGGAAACGTTTCTATTGGGCCGAATGAAGGTATCCGGGAAGTGAAACCTGGCCATGCAGACCCGTTAAAAGAAAATGCGAAATCCACCGAAACCTGGCTGGAACAGCTTAGGCTGTGCGGCGTTCGTATTGTTGCCGGGCCTGCCGTCAGCGGCAGCTTGTCTTTACCGGGAAAGGCGGTGGTCGTCGATGTGGGTGCGTGAACGAAAAAGCTCTGTTCTGCCATCATTCCCGGTTGGGGAGGTCGCTTGGCAAACGACCGGGGCCCGTCCGGAGCTTCCGATGGTCGCCTCGATCCCCTGGGCGTTCAGGCTGCCGATATCCGCTCTGGTGCTGATCCTTTCCATGGAGTGGATTCATCCGGTCACGTCCTCCGGACAGGAGGGGAGCGAGCGTTTTTTGAGCGTCATGTTCGGCATGTCGGCCGTGCTTCTCATGATGGGTTTGCTGCGTACGAGCTTGATGACGGGCATCGTGCTGCGAATCCCGGTTGTGCTGGTCTCGTTATCCCTGATGTATGGAGGGAATCACCCTGCAGAATGGGCATGGTCATATCCGGCAACGCTGAATGCGGATTTGGGCGCATGGATGGGAAGCGGCCGATTTAGCGCGATGAGCACGGAAACGAAAGGTTTGCTCATGCTCTGTGGATGGAGCATGCTGCTGGCTTCCGTGCAGTATCTCGTTTTGATGCGACGCAGCGTCATGCTGTTTGGCATGGGCACGATGCTGTATTTGCTATTGCTCGAAGCATTGGTGGGGTTCGATGCCTTTGGTTCCATCGTGCGGTCCGTCTTATGGTTGTTGAGCATTCAAGGTTTGCTGCAATTTTTGCGCATTACCGGCGGAGGGGGGGCATACCGCTGGCGGGCCAGAACATACGGTGCATGGTGCGGCATAGCGATGGGGTCCGCAGCGTTTCTTATCCTGGTATCAACGCTTCCCATCCAGTTGGGAACGGTGGCTCCGGCCGAACGGATCTCCTTGAGCCGAATGGCCGAAAGCCTGGCCAAATGGGCAGGATATGCTCCATCGGGAAGCATTCCTGCCTCCTTGTCCGTCACCGGATATGGTACGGTGGATGCACCGATGGGCGCGCCGTTAACCCAAGGAGAAGAGATTGTGTTCACGGCTCGCAGCCCTAAGGCAACCTATTGGCGGGGGGAGACCCGTTCCTTTTATAACGGAAATTCCTGGAGCGATGCGGAGCAGCGCTTCAAGCATGCCGATCCCTCAGGTCTGCTGCGGGTTGATGGCTGGGAAAATCAGGCTTACTGGACCCGTATCCGGCAAACGATCACCATGCAGCGGGAGTGGCGGGGTCCGAGCCCGCTTTTTACGGGAGGTGTTCCGGTTCGTTTTACCTTTCTGGATCGCAACAGCGGGCACGAACCGAGTGGCCGGGAATTGCTCTCTAATGAAGATACAGGAACGTTATGGCTGGCAGGGGCTGCCGGAAGTGCGGGCGGAGTGCAGGCATATACGGTGGATGTCATGATACCATCCGCTGCACCGGAACAGCTTCGGTCGCTTGTCGCCATGCATGGGAGCGGCGATCCTGCGCCAGTTCGCAGAACGTATCTTCAACTGCCGGACACGCTTCCGCAGCGCGTGCGTGACCTTGCATCCGACATCGTTCGGGAAAGCGAGACCCGGTATGATGCCGTTCAGGCGGTGAAAACGTATCTCGGTCAGCATGCGTCATACACGCTGGATACCCGCATGCCTCCGCGTGGAACGGATTTCGTAGACGATTTCCTGTTCGTGACCCATGCCGGGTATTGCAACCATTTCTCTACGGCGATGGTTGTGCTGCTGCGTGCGGAAGGCATTCCCGCGCGGTGGGTGAAAGGTTTTGCCCCCGGAGAACCGGATCCGCAGGTTCCGGATCGTTATGTTATCACCCAGGGGGATGCCCATTCCTGGGTGGAGGTGTATTTTCCCGGCGCGGGCTGGATTCCGTTTGAAGCAACGCCGGGATTCGGGCCGGCGCCAGGCGCTGATGCGGGCGCTGCGGCGGCCGCCGGGCAGCAGCCCGGCGAAGTTGCCCCGCCGCCGCAGGAGCATGGCGGCGGCATGGGCAGTGCGGGCGCGTGGCTGCACGCACGCGCCCGGGAGCTTGCCGCGGACCCGTGGCCCGCGGCAGCCCTTGCGGCAGCGGCGCTGCTGCTCGCCGCCGGCGCGTTCCGCATGCGGCGGCTTCGCCCCGCGCTGCGGCTGTGGCTGCTGCTGGCGTGGCCGCGCAGCAGCTTTCCGGACCGCGAGCGGCTGCTGCGCGCCGCCGCTCCGGTCTGGGCCGCGCTCGCGCGCCGGTACGGCCCGCGGCCGGAGGGCATGACGCTGCGGGAGTATGCAGCGTCTGCCCCCGTGGCCGCGGGCGCGGACAGCGCGGACGTCGCGCGGTTCGCAGCCGACTGGGAACGGCTGCTGTACGGGCCTGAGCGTCCGCTGCGCGCGGACAGCCTCGATTTCCTGCGCCGGGCGCTGCGCCTGGCCCGGCACCACCGGGCCTCCTGACGGGCAGGCGGCGCCAACCCGCCCCGGCCGCTCACATAGACCAAGCCGATCTCAGGCACACGTGGGGTCGGATGCGTAACACCTTAGGGGCGAAAGAGAGTTCGTGGTGTTTGTCACAGTCGTGAGCGTATATGTGGTAAAGCCGCAGCCTTAAGGCGGTATTTGCGCTTTGCTGCCGAGTTCAGTTGAAGATTAGGTTTCTGGACGCCTTGTGTCGCGTTTTGGCGCGAATGGGGCGTTTTTCCACGCAAGGATGAACAGAGGAAGGACAAGCGTGTCCATCGCAAAAATGTCCTTATCCAGTGGAGGTTTGTCCGTCCTGACGTTGCACGGCATACATACGCAAAAATGTCGAATAAAGGAGCTTCTCCTTTCCTTGACGGTATGTTTTGTCGTTGCGTATAATTAGTTTCATTAATTGAGGGAGGCACGGTAATGAACAAGCAAAATGAAATTGTGGTTGTCCTTGACTTCGGGGGCCAGTACAACCAATTGATCGCCAGAAGAATCCGGGATCTGGGCGTGTACAGCGAGCTTTTGCCGTACAACACACCGGCTGAGAAAATTGCGGAATTGTCGCCGAAAGGGATCGTATTCTCCGGAGGTCCATCCAGCGTGTACGCAGAGAATGCGCCGCACGTCGATCCGGCCGTTTACGATCTGGGACTTCCGATCTTCGGGATCTGCTACGGCATGCAGCTTATGGCGCAGCAGCTCGAAGGTAAAGTGGAGCGCGCCGAGAAACGCGAGTATGGTAAAGCAGACCTGGCATTTGCTCCGGGCGCTGCCCTGGCTAAAGGCATCGAAGGCGAGCACACGGTATGGATGAGCCATGGAGACCACGTCGTTACGCTTCCTCCAGGATTCAAACTGGATGCAGGTACGGAAAGTGCGCCAATCGCGGCGATGAGCAATGACGAGCGCAAATTGTATGCAGTCCAGTTCCACCCGGAAGTACAGCACTCCGTGCGCGGTAATGAAATGATTCGCAACTTCCTGTACGAAATTTGCGGTTGCGAAGGCAACTGGAGCATGGAAACGTTCATCGAGGATACCGTTAACGATATTCGCGAAAAAGTGGGCGACGGCAAAGTGCTCTGCGCGCTCAGCGGCGGCGTGGATTCTTCCGTTGTAGCTGCGTTGATCCACAGAGCGATCGGCGACCAACTGACATGTATGTTCATCGATCACGGTTTGCTGCGCAAAGGCGAAGCCGAAAGCGTTATGGAGACCTTTGTTGGCAAGTTTGACATGAAAGTGGTCAAAATCGACGCACAGGAACGTTTCCTGTCCAAATTGGCGGGCGTTGACGATCCGGAACAAAAACGCAAAATCATCGGTAACGAATTCATCTACGTCTTTGACGAAGAGTCCAAAAAATTCGATGATTTCGAATTCCTGGCTCAAGGTACGCTGTACACGGATATCGTAGAGAGCGGCACGGCTACGGCTCAAACGATCAAGTCTCACCATAACGTGGGCGGTTTGCCTGAAGACATGAACTTCAAATTGATTGAGCCATTGAGCGCTCTGTTCAAGGACGAAGTTCGCAAAGTGGGAACAGAATGCGGTCTGCCGGACGAAATCGTATGGCGTCAGCCATTCCCGGGCCCGGGTCTTGCGATCCGCGTGCTTGGCGAAGTTACGGAAGAAAAGCTGAAAATCGTACGGGATTCCGATTACATCCTGCGTGAAGAAATCATTAAGGCCGGACTGGGCCGCGAAATCTGGCAGTACTTTACGGCGCTGCCTAACATGAAGAGCGTTGGCGTTATGGGTGACGCGCGTACGTATTCCTACACCGTAGGTATTCGTGCGGTGACTTCCATCGACGGCATGACGGCGGACTGGGCACGTATCCCTTGGGACGTGCTGGAGAAAATCTCCGTGCGCATCGTCAACGAAGTGGACAACGTCAACCGGATCGTGTATGACGTAACGTCCAAACCACCTGCAACAATAGAGTGGGAATAGGTCATTAACTATTCATGTTGTTAAGTTCGGGACAAGCCCTGGTGCTCCAGGGCTTGTTTCGTGGACTAACATCGTTATTTCAGCCATAACGGCAACAATAAAGCGAAAAAGACTCTCTTTTATCTGCGTAATTTCAGCAGGATCGAAGGGAGTTTTTTTATTTTACTTTCAGATCCATTTAAGGTGGGGCATGTACACTAAGTACATCAACAACGAAAGTTGCTGAAAGGGGAACGACTCATATGAAGAACAAAAACAAAATGAACAAATGGACGATGGGTTTAAGCAGCGCAATGTTAGTGGTTATGTTGGCAGGCTGCGGAACGGCGGCACAAAATACAGAAACGGCATCAACGGACATATCGGCGACTGCGGCAGGGGCGACTGCGGCGGACAGTTCCAACGGAGCAGAGCAGACCTCGGAAGCGAGCGAGGGACAAACCGGACAAGAGGCGGCAACGGAGGTTCCAGGAACCATGCTGATGGGTAAAATCAAGTCCATCGATGGTCAAGCCATCACGTTGTACAAGTCTTCCCAGCAGCCCGGCGAAGGCGGCACGATGAATGAGGGAAAACAACCGCCTCAAGATGCACAGTCAGGAAACGCTCCGGCAGAAGGCGAAGAACCGCCAGCGGCGCCGGAAGGTGGGGAGGGACAAGGACTACCCCCGGGTGAGATGAACACAGAGGGTATGTTCACCGATGAGACGGTTGAAGTTGCCTTGACCGATTCGACAAAGCTTGTTTCGATGGTACAGGGAGAAGAGGGCGGAACCGAAAGTGAGATCAGCCCCGCCGATCTGAAGGAAGGGGACATCGTGAATGTCACCTTGGATGGAGACACCTGGAATGCTTTGGAGGTTCGAGTCGGCGGCGGATTCAGCGGGGGAATGCAGCCACCGGGTGCCTGATGGAAGATATTGCTCTGCAAGAAGGAAGTCCAGACTTAAGGAACATGATTTTTCCTAGGTATGTTATGTTTAACTAACTGAGCCTAATCAACCAGCAAAGGCCCTGACCACCGTTCTTGACGGAGGCAGGGCCTTGTTTCTGCATGGCGAAAAAAGAGTAAGTGATGATTTTCCCCTTAGAAAAGGGGATTCAAAAAAATCTGGGGATAACAGCGATCGGAAGATGGTACTGCACTCGCAGCGGCCTTGTGTGATTAATGAATGCGGTTTCTATATCATCTATTTCCCAAGAAGTATTACTCCGGTTTTTCCTCTTGCTGCGTGTAATACAGGCGGAAAATGATGTCCTGATTATGATTGCCGAAGCCTTGTCCGAAGAGGGTGACGCCGCCGATATGCTCGGCATCTTCCTTAACGGCGATGCGCAAGGACCAATAGCTGTTGCGTATACCGATATCGTCGATGCTCACGTCGGATAATTTGACGCCATCCATAAAGGTGCCTTCTTTTTTGATGATCAGATGTTTCAGCAGCCCGTACTGGTTGACGCTTTCGAACCACCATGGCGGGTTCAGCTTGCCTTTGCCTCCGAAATCCCCAGGGCTAGTCCACATGCCCACTTCGACCCCGTTCACGATAAACGTGATGTCCGAAGGCCAGTTATTGTTGGTCAGCGGGGCCTCCGAGGAAATTTCCATCGAAATTTCAAGCTCCTCCGGATTTTCATCCCCCATCAAATAATTCGGGATCTTGTATTCGATATAACCTTGGCCGAACCACAGGATTTTGGCTTTGAGCCGATCCGGGTCCAGGAAGTAGCGCGGATCGTCAAAGATGCCGATGATGGAATCCCGCGTGCATATGCCGCAAGTGGGTTTGATCTGCAAATCGGTGAAGTGGCCGACCGAAATTTCGGTTTTGCGGATCTCCCGCGGAATGACGTCTTTGGTCGGGAATGCGATTTCAAGAGTATCCATGTTAAGGGAGCAAACCTTTTGCGCGGCTCCTCCTTTGCCGGGGGCCATCGCTGACTCGACGACGCCGGCCTTTTCGAGTTTCTTGATATGCATGGTCATGATGGCGCTGCTAAGGCCGAGAGCTTCGGCCAGTTCTTTTATATTCATCGATTTTTTGGACAGCAGGTGCACGATTTGGATGCGCACGTTGCTGGAGAGTGCTTCAAAAATATGCAGGTTTTTTTCGTTCAGGTCGATTTTCAATGTTATTCCTCCGAACAGAAATGAACTATTAACATTATTGTGAATGTTAAACGTAGAATTTAATAATATCGGATTTCGAAAGCAATCACAAGAAAAGTTGAACGGTCTCTTTAAAGAAATATACCAAATATGTTGAAAAAAAACAAAAATTAATCAGAATGATTCGGAAAAATGTAAACAAATTCAAATCATTGGAGAGATTTTACCGTTAAGGCAATTGACACATCTTAGGATTGTATTTTAGTATTTAAGTGAATTAATCAATGTAAATGTGAATTAATAAACAAAAATGTGAATGGGTCTATTCACAGGACAGGGGATGACACGATGAGTACCGCACCGACAGAAACATCGTTTATTAATCCGATTATACCGCAGAGAGCCGATCCATGGGTATACAAACATACCGACGGATATTATTATTTTACCGGCTCCGTGCCGGAATACGACCGGATTGAAGTGAGGAGAGCCCGCACGATTCAGGAATTGGGCGAGGCCGAGCCTGTTGTGGCATGGCGCAAGTATGACAAAGGGCCGATGAGTGCCAACATTTGGGCGCCGGAAATCCATTTCGTGCAAGGCAAATGGTATATCTATTTTGCTGCAGCCCGCACCACGGAAACGGTTGAAGGCCTCTTCGACCATCGCATGTTCGTGTTGGAAAACGAATCGGCCAATCCGCTTGAAGGCGAATGGGTCGAGAAGGGACAGATCAAAACCAAATGGGAAAGCTTTGCCCTTGATGCCACTTCATTTGAGCATAAAGGCGTGCAATATCTTGTATGGGCACAGAAGGACCCTGACATTGTCGGGAATTCCAATCTGTACATCGCTTCCATGGAAAACCCGTGGACCCTTGGTTCGGAACAAGTGATGATTGCCGAGCCGACGCATGATTGGGAAAAGATTGGCTTTCTGGTGAATGAGGGAGCAGCGGTATTGAAGCGCAACGGAAAGATATTCATTGCGTTCTCTGCGAGCGCGACCGATCACAATTATTGCATGGGACTTCTTTATGCCGATGAGGACAGCGATCTTCTGGCGGCGGAAAGCTGGGTCAAGCTTCCGGAGCCCGTGTTCCAGACGAACGAGGAAGTGGGGCAATACGGACCGGGGCACAACAGTTTTACCGTATCCCCGGATGGAAGCCAGGATATTATCGTTTATCATGCACGCAACTACAAAGAGATCGAGGGCGATCCGCTGTATGATCCGAATCGGCATGCCCGCGCTCAAGTATTCGGGTGGGACGATGCGGGTTTCCCCGTATTCGGCATTCCTGTGCCGGACGGCCGTTCTTTTGAAGTGTAACGAAAAACACAGCAAGATTTATTCCAGCAAAGTGGAACAAAGTGGTTGACAATGAAAGCGCTATGAATTACGATAAATTCATAAAAACGTTAATCATTAATTTAAAGATTAATGTTTGGGTGGTCGGAGGGAGCACTCCTAGGCAAGCTTCCTCCATCCAGTTTCCAACGATAATGCAGGGTTATGTTTCAAGGGATTCCGATTGGATACACGCCCTGCCATATTCGTATGATATTTGAATGCGTTTACAGTTAAACATTTGGGATTGATCATTCTAGGGGGGTTCTTGTGTGAAACGTAAAAAAGGTTTAGTATCCATGGCATTTGTCTTGTTAATGGCTGTTGTGCTCGCAGGCTGCGGCTCGAACGACAAAAATACGATTACGTTCTGGACGCCATTGACGGGTGAAGATGGAGCGTACATGGATCAACTGGTCAAAGAATATAATGCCACCGAACCGGAAATCAAAGTAAAACATGTAGTCACTTCTGACATGTATACGAAACTGTCCACTGTAATCAACTCCGGCAAAGGTATTCCGGATCTGACAATTATCCACGCTGACCGCGTGCCTGGATACGTTAAGCAAAACGTACTGGAACCGATGACGAACGTGCTTGCCGGACAGCCGGAGATCAAGGAAGAAAATTACTTGCCGCAAGCTTGGTCCACGGGTAACATCGATGGCACGCAATATACCGTTCCTCTCGATATTCATAGCAACGTCATGTATTACAACAAAGACTTGTTGAAGAAATACGGCGTCGAATCTTTCCTGGACGACAACGTTGTGACCATCGACGAAATGCTTTCCCTGCAAGGGAAGCTGGATGAGGGGGACTATGTCGTCAATGATGCCCTGTTTGGTTGGGTTGTTCTGGGCCAATTGCAGAACGTCGGCGGAGACGTACAGAAAGACGGTAAACCTTCGATCAATACACCGGAAATGAAACAGGTTTACGAAAGCATCAAGAAAGTTGCCGATGCCGGCCTGATGACCCCATTCGGCGAAGATGGGTACTTGATGTTCCAATCCGGCAACGTACTGTTCTCTACGGACGGCACATGGAGTTCCACGGCGCATGCGGCCGTTGAAGGTTTGAACTTTGGCGTAACGAATGTGTACTCAACGACTGCCGATAAGTTTACGAACCGTTCTTCTTCCCACTTGTTCGCCATGATGAAGAATGAAGCAAGAACCGATGAGAAGGAGCAAGGCATCGGCAAGTTCCTGGAGTTCATCCGTCAGAATTCAATGGAGTGGGCGAAAGCCGGACAGACCGTAGCAAGTAAACAGGTCATTGAGAATCCCGAATACAAAAACTACATGCAATCGTTCTTCACATCTAACGATAAAGAAATCGAATCCCTTTACATTTACACGTATGAGTATTATCCATATATTGCAGAAGTCGTGGATAAATATTCCGTAGACATCGTTCGAGGCAATGTCGACCTCGATGAAACGCTGCAGACGATGCAAAAGGAAGTTGAAGACAAGATCGCGCAAGGCAGCAGCGGAGCCCAATGATGCCGGAACGACACAAATGGATGTGTGATGCGCACCCCGCCATTTAATTGCATTAAAAGCAATGTGCCACCTGGTTGGCGCATTGCTTTTCCCAAAGGAGAAATGAAAGGATATGAATAAACGATCTTTTGCACCGTTCCTGTTCGTTGGCCCTCACTTGATCCTGTTCCTGATGTTCATTTTGCTGCCGACGATTTACGGTATTTATGCTTCTTTCACGAAATGGAACCTGATCAACGATCCGGTATGGGTTGGATTGGATAACTATAAAACCATTTTATTCGATACCGAGTCCTCTTTCCACTTCCAGTTTTACAACGGTTTGAAGAACACATTGATCTTTGTGGTGTTAAGTGTGCCGCCTCTCATTATCATTCCGCTTCTGGTTGCGGTTGCCCTTGAGCATAAGAAGGTCAAGTTCAAAGGTTTCATGCAGGCCATTATCTACATTCCGGGTCTGATCTCCATTTCGGCGGCGGCCCTGATCTGGTCCCTTATTTTCAACAAGCAGTTGGGTATTACCGGGAATGTGTTCGGATCGGAAATATCCTGGGCGGCGAATCAGCCTTATGCATGGATTATTATTATCGTGATTTCAGTCTGGGGTGCCGTTGGTGGAAACATGATTATTTATCGTGCCTCAATCAATGGCGTTCCGGGTGATTTGTACGAGGCCGCCGAGATGGACGGTGCAGGGCCTGTGCGCAGATTTTTCAGCATTACGCTCCCTTCCATTCGTTTTCCGCTGATTTTCACGTTTGTCATGACGACAGCAGGGGCGTTTAACGTCTTCGGACAGCCTTTGATGATGACTAAAGGTGGACCGCAGCAGAGCACTCACGTGCTGATGATGTACATTCGGCAGCTGGCCTTTGGCTCCGGCGAATCGGTAGCCGGGATGGCTTCCGCGATGGCCGTGTTGCTTGGTTTGGTCATTCTGGTGATCTCCGCGCTGCAGTATTACGTGATGAACCGGAATGCCAATTAGATTGGCGGAATCGAACGTGGATAGGGAAGGAGCAGGTACAATACAATGGCGAAAAAAATAAGCATATCCAAATATATATCGTATCTCTTTTTGATCAGTATTTGCATCGTATGGGCTGTGCCCGTCATTTTCGGCATCACAACATCATTTCGTTCGCAGTCAGAGGTCGTATCGGCAGGTTTTAGTCTGCTTCCTAAAGAGTGGGACTTCGGCAACTATCTTGCCGTCTTGCAGAACACTTCAACCGCACCGATATTAAGATGGCTGGTGAACTCGCTTGTCATTGCCATTTCGCATACGGCGCTGGTCGTTTTGATCATTTCCCTTACGGGTTACGGTTATACGCGTCTCAAGTTTAAGGGAAGAGATGCCCTCTTCTTCACGCTGCTCGGCATTTCGTTTTTCCCTGGTGTCGTCAATCTGATTCCTTCATATAAAGTGATCGAAGCGCTGGGCTGGGTTAATACCGCCTGGGCGATGATCATCCCGGGGCTTGCGGGTATGGGGAATATCTTCCTCGTTCGTCAGTTCATGAAAGGCATTCCGCATGAATTGGACGAATCCGCCAAAGTGGATGGAGCAGGTGAGTTCAGAATTTACTATTCCATTATTTTGCCGCTCGTGAAACCGGTACTGATCGTCTGTGGTCTGTTCTCGTTTATCGGGTCTTGGAACGACTTCCTCTGGCCTGTTATCGTGTACACGGATGTCGAAAAAATGCCGATCACGGCAGGATTGCTGCTGCTGCAGGATATCTACGGAAACTACCGGATGATCGGACAATTGATGGGGTCTGCGATTTTGGCCATCATTCCGACACTGCTTCTGTTTATTTTTGCCCAAAAATATTTCCTTCAATCCATTAACCTCAATTCCGGGATTAAAGGGTAATGAAGCGATAACATTCATGCTTGGCTGTCGTGAATTACGGCAGCCTTTTTGGTGTTCTGTTCATATTTTTTGCTTGAACACGAACATTTGGTTTCGGTTTCAGTTTTAACATTCGTTTTTGTCATTGACAAATAGGGGACGCCGCTTCTAAAATAGTGATGGAAAACAAACAAATCGCGCATACTGTTCGTATAATCCCGGGAATGGGCTCGGGAGTCTCTACGAGATCACCCTAATGATCCTGCTACGAAGAGGAGAAGATGCGGCACCATGAATTCTGCATGCAATGCGTTACCATGCGCACATGGGAATTCTTTTTTGTCTCTTCATTAGAAGAGGAGTGCCGGTCTGACCAATCGGAACCCTGGGTGCTTAATCATATGCTCAGGGTCATTTGTCGTTTTCGAAATGGCTTCATTTACTCTAAGGAGGAGTTAGTAAAACATGGATCGGTTCTTTAAATTAAAAGAAAACGGAACGACCGTCAGAACGGAGGTTGTTGCGGGACTTACCACATTCATGACGATGGCGTACATCCTGTTCGTCAATACGTTGTTCCTTGGACAAGCTGGTGCCGGCATGTCGGACAATGCGGTATTTTTTGCGACTGCCGTCGGGGCGGGTTTGATGACCATTATTATGGGGTTGTTCGTTAACATCCCGATCGCGCTTGCGCCGGGTATGGGGCTGAATGCGTACTTCATGACCGTGGTTCTCAGTTCAAATGGAGCGATTACTTGGCAGGCTGCACTCGGTGCCGTCTTTATCTCGGGTATCGTATTCATTATTCTCACTGTGACCCGCATTCGCCAGATGCTGCTTGTTGCCGTGCCGCAAACGTTGAAGATTGCCATCACGGTCGGTATCGGTCTTTTCATTACAATTGTTGGTTTCAAATTGGCCAACCTGGTTGCAGTGACGGTAAACGTTGCGCCGGATGCTGACCTGAGCAAGCCTATTCCGGGCAGCAGTTTCAATTTGTCGCTGGGTAACTTCATCACGCATCATGATGCGCTGCTGGCATTGATCGGTCTTTTGCTGATTGCCGTATTAATGGTTATGCGGGTCAAAGGTGCGCTGCTCATCGGTATCGTGGCTACTACGCTGATCGGTATCCCGATGGGGGTGACCAACCTTGATGGTTTGTCCACTGCCAGCTGGTTGCCTAACTTCAGTGATCTGGCAGTGGGTCAGCTTGATCTGAAAGGCGCGATTAGCCTTGGACTGTTTGAGATCATTTTCATTTTTACATTTGTAGAACTGTTTGACACGTTCGGGACGATGGTGGGTACCGCGACACGGATGGGCATCATGAAAGACAAGAAAAAAGGCGAGAAAACGATCGGTAAAGCGATGCTCGTTGATGCTGTCGGTGTCAGCGCGGGTGCTGCGCTGGGGACGAGCACGATTACGGCGTTCGTGGAAAGTGCTTCGGGCGTAGAGGCTGGTGGGCGTACAGGCCTTACCTCGGTAACGACAGGTCTGTTGTTTATCCTTTCCTTGTTCATTGCGCCTCTTGCGCTGGTCGTACCGTCCGCTGCGACGGCTCCTGCCCTGATTATCGTGGGTGTGCTGATGATGAGCCAAGTGCGCGAAATTGAGTGGAATGATTTTCTGCAGGCGTTTCCGGCATTCCTGACCATCGTACTCATGCCTTTCACGGGCGGGATTGCGAACGGGATCTCGGCGGGGATTGTATCCTATGTCGTATTGGCAGTGTTCGGTAACCTGGTTACCGAACGCAAGGTGAAGATTCACTGGTTAATGTGGATATTAGCGATCATTGTGATTTGTCGCTTTGTATTTATGGGCGGGGAATAAAGATAATGAATTGAAGAAAGCGGAAGCGCGGGTGACCCGGGCTTTCGCTTTTTTTGTTGCTTTGCAGCTTGGTGCAGGATGTGCAGCGAGGAACTAAGCGCGGGGTTAGAGCCAGAGACACTTTGGGAGGTGATGATGAAATAGTATCTTCTATATAATAAGTAGACATTTTCAGTAAGGAGGCAAAGTATGAGTTACGATTTGATGGTATTTGATACGAAAGCTGCCCCGCAGAGCAGAGAGGGATTTCTCGCATGGTATGATAAACAAACAGAGTGGAGCGAAGGTCATACATACAAAGATATCGCTGTAAGTGCTGATCAACTTCAGCGTTTTTATGAAGATATGGTTCAAGTATTTCCGTCCATGGATGTGGATGACGAAACGTTTGAAGCGATGGAGGAGGAAGGGACGGACAATCGTTTAACCGAATACTCGATCGGCAGGCATATCATATATGTGGCATTTGCCTGGTCGAGGCAGAAGAGGCATATGAGACAGTGCGAGCGCTGGCAGCCAAACACCAAATCGGCTTTTTTGATGTAAGTGCTCGGAGGGGGGCATTATCAGGCTGTAGTTTGGGGAATGGCATAACAGTACGTAGAAGCTGTGTTTCTTGAGCGTTTGGATAGAAGGGAACTTTTGCGTCACTTTCATTACAGAGAAGGGGCAGGACAATCGGCATTGGTTTGATAATTAGGTTTGAGCTAAGGGGACATCTGATAAAAAGTTTAAAAAAACACTTGCATAATATTTATGTACATGGTATATTCTAATTCCGGCCAAGAAAACACCGAGAAACACACGGTGCGGCAAGCAAAGCAAATAAGCTTCGAAAAAGAAACTTAAAAAAAGTGATTGCAAAGTTGGTTCGGATGTGATAAGATATAAGAGTTGCTAAGGACAACAACCTAGTAACGAAAACGAAGTTTGATCTTTGAAAACTGAACAACGAGTGAGTAATGCGAGGGTTTTTGGTGCATGTCGTATGACTGTATAAAAACCGGAGCAACATTGAGATATTTTATCTCGTCAGATTCAAATGAGCTAATCGCTCTTTTCAATACCTCAGATGATTTTCATCACGATTAACCTCGTGACCGAAATTCATCTTTATTGGAGAGTTTGATCCTGGCTCAGGACGAACGCTGGCGGCATGCCTAATACATGCAAGTCGAGCGGAGTTGATAGGAAGCTTGCTTCCTTGATGCTTAGCGGCGGACGGGTGAGTAACACGTAGGCAACCTGCCCTCAAGCTTGGGACAACTACCGGAAACGGTAGCTAATACCGAATACTTGTTTTCTTCGCCTGAAGAGAACTGGAAAGACGGAGCAATCTGTCACTTGAGGATGGGCCTGCGGCGCATTAGCTAGTTGGTGAGGTAACGGCTCACCAAGGCGACGATGCGTAGCCGACCTGAGAGGGTGATCGGCCACACTGGGACTGAGACACGGCCCAGACTCCTACGGGAGGCAGCAGTAGGGAATCTTCCGCAATGGGCGAAAGCCTGACGGAGCAATGCCGCGTGAGTGATGAAGGTTTTCGGATCGTAAAGCTCTGTTGCCAGGGAAGAACGTCCTTAAGAGTAACTGCTTAAGGAGTGACGGTACCTGAGAAGAAAGCCCCGGCTAACTACGTGCCAGCAGCCGCGGTAATACGTAGGGGGCAAGCGTTGTCCGGAATTATTGGGCGTAAAGCGCGCGCAGGCGGTCATTTAAGTCTGGTGTTTAATCCCGGGGCTCAACCCCGGATCGCACTGGAAACTGGATGACTTGAGTGCAGAAGAGGAGAGTGGAATTCCACGTGTAGCGGTGAAATGCGTAGAGATGTGGAGGAACACCAGTGGCGAAGGCGACTCTCTGGGCTGTAACTGACGCTGAGGCGCGAAAGCGTGGGGAGCAAACAGGATTAGATACCCTGGTAGTCCACGCCGTAAACGATGAATGCTAGGTGTTAGGGGTTTCGATACCCTTGGTGCCGAAGTTAACACATTAAGCATTCCGCCTGGGGAGTACGGTCGCAAGACTGAAACTCAAAGGAATTGACGGGGACCCGCACAAGCAGTGGAGTATGTGGTTTAATTCGAAGCAACGCGAAGAACCTTACCAGGTCTTGACATCCCTCTGACCGGTGTAGAGATACACCTTTCCTTCGGGACAGAGGAGACAGGTGGTGCATGGTTGTCGTCAGCTCGTGTCGTGAGATGTTGGGTTAAGTCCCGCAACGAGCGCAACCCTTGATCTTAGTTGCCAGCACTTCGGGTGGGCACTCTAAGGTGACTGCCGGTGACAAACCGGAGGAAGGTGGGGATGACGTCAAATCATCATGCCCCTTATGACCTGGGCTACACACGTACTACAATGGCCGGTACAACGGGCCGCGAAGCCGCGAGGTGGAGCTAATCCTAAAAAGCCGGTCTCAGTTCGGATTGCAGGCTGCAACTCGCCTGCATGAAGTCGGAATTGCTAGTAATCGCGGATCAGCATGCCGCGGTGAATACGTTCCCGGGTCTTGTACACACCGCCCGTCACACCACGAGAGTTTACAACACCCGAAGTCGGTGGGGTAACCGCAAGGAGCCAGCCGCCGAAGGTGGGGTAGATGATTGGGGTGAAGTCGTAACAAGGTAGCCGTATCGGAAGGTGCGGCTGGATCACCTCCTTTCTATGGAGAATCGTCTTCTGCGATGAAGACATTCAAATAAGCAGCTCAGCTGCACATTTATTCACTCGTTGCTCAGTTTTGAGAGTTCAAACTCTCAAACACATGCTCGTAACTTTCGACCGACACATTCCGTGAACGGCCCGAAAGCAAGCGAGATTGTTCCTTGAAAACTGGATATCGAAACGAAAAATGCGAATTAGAACATTCCTTTTAGCTGAACTTGTGTCAAAACAAGTTTCAATAAAACGGTAGATTGCATCTTACTCTTTATGAGTAACATGGTTAAGCTACTAAGAGCACACGGAGGATGCCTAGGCGCTAGGAGCCGATGAAGGACGTGGCGAACAACGATACTGCCTCGGGGAGCTGTAAGCAAGCTTTGATCCGGGGATGTCCGAATGGGGAAACCCAGCTGGCGTAATACCCAGTTACTCTTGTCTGAATACATAGGGCAGGAGAGGCATACCAGGGGAACTGAAACATCTAAGTACCCTGAGGAAGAGAAAACAATAGTGATTCCGTCAGTAGCGGCGAGCGAACGCGGAACAGCCCAAACCAGAGAGCTTGCTCTCTGGGGTTGTGGGACGTCTCACATGGAGTTACAAAGGAGCCGGTTAAACGAAGAGGTCTGGAAAGGCCCGCCATAGAAGGTAAAAGCCCTGTAATTGAAAGTCTGCTCCCTCCGAGACGGATCCCGAGTAGTGCGGGGCACGTGAAACCCCGTATGAATCCGGCAGGACCATCTGCCAAGGCTAAATACTTCCTAGCGACCGATAGTGAAGCAGTACCGTGAGGGAAAGGTGAAAAGCACCCCGGAAGGGGAGTGAAATAGAACCTGAAACCGTGTGCTTACAAGAAGTCAGAGCCCGATCTATGGGTGATGGCGTGCCTTTTGTAGAATGAACCGGCGAGTTACGTTCCCGTGCAAGGTTAAGGTGAGAAGCCGGAGCCGCAGCGAAAGCGAGTCTGAATAGGGCGACATAGTACGTGGACGTAGACCCGAAACCGGGTGATCTACCCCTGTCCAGGGTGAAGGTGCGGTAACACGCACTGGAGGCCCGAACCCACGCACGTTGAAAAGTGCGGGGATGAGGTGGGGGTAGCGGAGAAATTCCAATCGAACTCGGAGATAGCTGGTTCTCCCCGAAATAGCTTTAGGGCTAGCCTCGGAAAACAGAGTCGTGGAGGTAGAGCACTGATTGGGTGCGGGGCCCGCAAGGGTTACCAAGCTCAGTCAAACTCCGAATGCCATAGACTTACTTCCGGGAGTCAGACAGTGAGTGCTAAGATCCATTGTCAAAAGGGAAACAGCCCAGACCATCAGCTAAGGTCCCCAAGTGTGTGTTAAGTGGGAAAGGATGTGGAGTTGCACAGACAACCAGGATGTTGGCTTAGAAGCAGCCACCATTGAAAGAGTGCGTAATAGCTCACTGGTCGAGTGACTCTGCGCCGAAAATGTAACGGGGCTAAACACACCACCGAAGCTATGGCTTGATCTTATGATCAGGGGTAGGGGAGCGTTGTATAAGGGTTGAAGGTGTACCGTAAGGAGCGCTGGACATTATACAAGTGAGAATGCCGGTATGAGTAACGAAAAGATCAGTGAGAATCTGATCCGCCGAAAGCCTAAGGGTTCCTGAGGAAGGCTCGTCCGCTCAGGGTAAGTCGGGACCTAAGGCGAGGCCGAAAGGCGTAGTCGAAGGACAACAGGTCGAAATTCCTGTACCACCGTAAATCGTTACGAGCGATGGGGGGACGCAGTAGGGTAGTGACGCAGGCTGATGGATGCCTGTCCAAGCAGTGAGGCTGGTTAGTAGGCAAATCCGCTAACCGCAAGGCTGAGCTGTGATGGGGAGTGAAAATTACAGTAGCGAAGGTCATGATCTCACACTGCCAAGAAAAGCCTCTAGCCAGATGAAGGTGCCCGTACCGCAAACCGACACAGGTAGGCGAGAAGAGAATTCTAAGGCGCGCGGAAGAACTCTCGTTAAGGAACTCGGCAAAATGACCCCGTAACTTCGGGAGAAGGGGTGCCCCGGTAGTGTGAATAGCACGAGGGGGCCGCAGTGAAAAGGCCCAAGCGACTGTTTAGCAAAAACACAGGTCTGTGCGAAGCCGTAAGGCGAAGTATACGGGCTGACGCCTGCCCGGTGCTGGAAGGTTAAGGGGAGCGGTTAGGGAGTAATCCCGAAGCTGTGAACCGAAGCCCCAGTAAACGGCGGCCGTAACTATAACGGTCCTAAGGTAGCGAAATTCCTTGTCAGGTAAATTCTGACCCGCACGAATGGCGTAACGACTTGGGCGCTGTCTCAACGAGAGATCCGGTGAAATTTTAATACCTGTGAAGATGCAGGTTACCCGCGACAAGACGGAAAGACCCCATGGAGCTTTACTGCAGCTTGATATTGAATTTGGGTACGATCTGTACAGGATAGGTGGGAGCCTGAGAAGCATGAGCGCCAGCTTGTGTGGAGGCACCGTTGGGATACCACCCTGATCGTATCTAGGTTCTAACCTGGTGCCCTGATCGGGTACGGGGACAGTGTCAGGTGGGCAGTTTGACTGGGGCGGTCGCCTCCTAAAGAGTAACGGAGGCGCCCAAAGGTTCCCTCAGAATGGTTGGAAATCATTCGAAGAGTGCAAAGGCATAAGGGAGCTTGACTGCGAGACCTACAAGTCGAGCAGGGACGAAAGTCGGGCTTAGTGATCCGGTGGTACCGCATGGAAGGGCCATCGCTCAACGGATAAAAGCTACCCTGGGGATAACAGGCTTATCTCCCCCAAGAGTCCACATCGACGGGGAGGTTTGGCACCTCGATGTCGGCTCATCGCATCCTGGGGCTGAAGTAGGTCCCAAGGGTTGGGCTGTTCGCCCATTAAAGCGGTACGCGAGCTGGGTTCAGAACGTCGTGAGACAGTTCGGTCCCTATCTGTCGTGGGCGTAGGAAATTTGAGAGGAGCTGTCCTTAGTACGAGAGGACCGGGATGGACGTACCGCTGGTGTACCAGTTGTTCCGCCAGGAGCACCGCTGGGTAGCTATGTACGGACGGGATAAGCGCTGAAAGCATCTAAGCGTGAAGCCCCCCTCAAGATGAGATTTCCCAGTATGTAAGACCCCTTGAAGACGACGAGGTAGATAGGCTGGGGGTGGAAGTGCAGCAATGCATGGAGCTGACCAGTACTAATCGGTCGAGGGCTTATCCAAAAAATGCAGGTTCTAAGATCGCAAGTTTCGTTTCGAATCCAGTTTTCAGAGAGCAATCTCTGGGCTTGAGAATAGGCTGTCCTTTAAGGGCTGATATTTTCTAGCAGCGATTTCAAGAAGCGTAGGCTTCGAAAAATCATGTTTGGTGGCGATGGCGGAGGGGTTCCACACGTTCCCATCCCGAACACGACCGTTAAGCCCTCTAGCGCCGATGGTACTTGGACCGCAGGGTCCTGGGAGAGTAGGAAGCCGCCAAGCGAAGAACCACTGCCGATGTCATCGGCGGTGTTTTTTTTGTTTAAACTAGCAGCCCAATAACTTAATTGGGCTGCTTTTTTTATTAAGAATCTTGTGCATCATTTGTTTTTGATGGAGCAGGACTCGGTCGTTGATCCTGTTCTGCAAACGGGTAATGCATGATCAGAGGCTCTTTAAGACATTACATATAATATTTATAAAGAGAACGTAATTTATCGTTGCTTCTTGGAATAGGTAACAGTATTGTAATGCCAATATGGCATGACTAATTAATCGATGATAATTTTAGTACCAGATACTAATAGTTGGTGCTATAATAGTGAAAACACACTAACGGAGGTGCTAGTATGTTGCAGTCAAAAGCTAAAATCACCGCATTTGGAACGTATGTCCCAGAGCGCATTCTGAGTAATGCGGATTTGGAAAAAATGGTCGACACAAACGATGAATGGATCGTTCAGCGGACGGGCATGAGAGAGCGTCGCATCGCAGCTGAGGATCAATTTGTTTCGGACCTTGCCGTCAAGGCGGTGGAGGATATGATTCAACGCTACGGGGCAGACGTTCAAGACGTAGATATGATTCTGGTGGCGACGAGCACGCCAGAGTATCCTTTTCCCAACACGGCTTCCAGAATTCAGGCAAAACTAAATATTCCGCAGACAGGAGCGATGGATTTAAGCGCAGCATGCGCGGGTTTTGTATATGGTCTGCAACTGGCAGACAGCCTGATTACGAGCGGCATGTACCGCAAAGTGCTTGTGGTCGGCACGGAGACGTTATCGAAAATTACGGATTACACGGATCGTTCCACGTGCATTTTGTTTGGCGATGGGGCGGGGGCATTTTTGTTGGAACGGACCGAGGGGAAAGGAAATTCCCTTGCAGCGTTGTCCGGAACGCAGGGAGAAGGCGGCATACACGTTTATAGCAGCGGGCTCTCTTCCGAAATGGACGGCGTATCTCTTCAGGGGAAGAATGGCAGTCTCGTGCAAAACGGCAGAGAGGTCTATAAATGGGCTGTGCGTCTGATCCCGGAACAATTGCCGAAATTGATTGCCAAAGCCGGATTGCAGGCAGAGCAAATCGACTGGTTCGTGCCCCACAGCGCTAACCTGAGAATGATCGAAGCGATGTGCGAGCGCGGCCCGATTCCCATGGAACGTACGTTGACCAGTGCAGAGTATCGGGGCAACACGTCGGCAGCTTCCATCCCGCTGGCCATCCAACTTGCCGTGGATGCAGGGAAAGTAAAACAAGGACAGCGACTTGCTTTATTTGGATTTGGAGGCGGACTAACTTATGCTGGCCTTGTGGTGGAATGGGGAGTTCCTGATTCGGCTCAGCAAAGCTAAAGATTGCATTGATTCGAGGAAAAATGAGTGTTAATGATCAAACAATGGTCAACTAAAAAAGTACACTTCACTGTGTTAAGAGTGAGGTGTACTTTTTTTATGGAATGATTTTGTAATTAGTCCGTCATAACAGTTTATGGCGTGAATTTGGGTGCTTGGCGGTGGTGCGTTCCTTGCTCGTAGCTGTACGCCAGCTTGATCAGCGTACCTTCATCAAAGGCACGGCCAAGGAATTCCATACCTACGGGCAAACCTTCGCTGGTGAATCCGGCAGGCACGGTGATCGCCGGGAAGCCGGAGAATGGACTCAACCGGTTGTTGCCGCCGGAATTTTGTCCTTCGCCGATGACGCCCGCAGCTTGCGTGGATGTAGGATAAATGATGGCATCCAGATGATGGTCGGCCATCACTTTCAACAAGGAATCGCGAGTCAGCTGCGTACGTTTCAGCACGATATCCTTGTATTCGGTCGTATCGAGCGTGGCTCGCGCATCTCTGGCTTTCATGGATTGCTCTTGGGACTTATCGAACTGACCGGAAGCGATGATTTCGGACAGGCTGTGGTAAGGAGC